>NZ_JASTLC010000001.1:4601124-5233905 GCF_030499575.1 Streptomyces sp. DG2A-72 | reverse complement strand
CGGCCTCGACGGCCGGGTCGGACGGCGCCTGCCCGGCCGCCAGACGGGCGGAGGCGACGCCCAGCCAGGTACGACAGCTGCGGACGGGGTCC
The DNA here is from genome assembly GCF_030499575.1 of Streptomyces sp. DG2A-72. Taxonomy (NCBI): domain Bacteria; kingdom Bacillati; phylum Actinomycetota; class Actinomycetes; order Kitasatosporales; family Streptomycetaceae; genus Streptomyces; species Streptomyces sp. DG2A-72. Next base: position 5,233,813 of record NZ_JASTLC010000001.1, on the reverse strand, counting down.
CCGGCGAACATGGCCAGATCCGCGCGGACTTCGGCCCAGTGCAGGGCCTGTTCGGAACCGGGACCGTACGCCCGCACCGCGGCCTGCTCCTGATGCGCGGCGAGCGCGTCGGCGTCGTCGTGCCGCTCCGCCTGCACGGCGGCGCTGATCGCGGAGTGCGGATCGGCGACCTCCGGCGGATGCTGCGGGCGCGGCACCGGCACCGGCATGGGCACCGCCGACGGCGTCAGCACCAGGTCACCGTACGAACCCTCATTGGCGATACGGCTCAACGCCAGCTGATGCAACTGCTCCAGCGGCGGCCGGTGCCCACTGCGCAGAATCGTCGCCACGGCCTTCATGTACGACGGCACCGCCACCGTCCGCCGGGGAGGCGGCGGCGCGATACGGCCGTAGACGGCGTTGTTGCCGCCCGAGTCGAAGGGCCGGGTCCGCAGATGGTCCCAGGTCTCCGCGTCCGCGTGCAGATCGAGGACGAGGGTCGTGGTCCCCGCCGCCCGCAGCCGCAGTTCCTCCCGCACCCAGTGCCACGGGAACGCCGTGTACCGCACCGTCGACGGCGTCGTCCGCGCCAGCGCCAGGTGGGGCAGGTACTGCCGGCGGTCGAGTTGGAGCTGACCGGTGACGAAGACGGTGAGCGGACCGGGGGCACCCGCGGCGGCGCGCAGCCGGGTGAGGACGGCCTGTGGCTCAAGCGGGTCGGCGAGTTCGACGACGTTCGCGGTGTCCGTGCCGGACAGGACGGCGGGCGGGACGGCCGCGAGGACGGGAAGCACGGACGCGGCGTCCACCATTCGCCCCTTGCCCAGCGGCGACGCCGCCAGCAGCAGCACGGTTCCGGGCATCGTCCCTCCCAATCCCCCGGCGATCACTTACCGCAGCACCGTAACCGCTGCGGCTGCAAAGGTGGGTGTCAGGACCGCAAACCGTGCCGCGCATCAACGGGCACAAGCCGCCGTACGGCGAACACCGTCGTGTCGTCGGCCAGCCGTCCCCCGCAGTGCCGCAGCACGCCCTCCCGTACGAAGGCGACCAGACGGCGGGGTTCGACGGTGCGCGGGTCGGCGGCGACGGCGCGGGCGACCTCGGTGGCGAGCGGGTAGAAGACGCCGTCGGTGTCACGGGCCTCGGTGACCCCGTCCGTGGTCAGCAGCAGCGTCTCGCCGGGCGCGAGGGTCACCCGCTGGACGGGCGGCGGGCCCTGGGCGGGGGCGAGGGTGCTCAGGCCGAGGGGGAGGGTGTCGCCGGACGGCAGGGAGCGTACGCCGTCGGGGCCGACGAGGAGCGGCGGCTCATGGGCGAAGACGACCGACCGGACGGCGTCGGGTTCCCGGTCCTCGAAGCCCAGCAGGACGGCGGTGGCGAAGCGGTCGCCGTCGTCGCGGCCGAGCGCCGTGACATGTCCGCCGTGCCGCAGCATCCGTACCTCCAGGCGGTCGGCGACCGTCGCCAGATCCGGCTCGTGGTAGCCGGCCTCGCGGAACGTGCACAGCAGCGCGGCCGCCGCCTCGACCGCGCCCAGGCCCTTGCCCTGCACGTCGCCGACGAGGACGCGCGTGCCGTGCGGGCCGGGCTGGATGTCGTAGAAGTCGCCGCCGACACGGGCCTCGACATCGGCGGACAGATACACCGCCGCATGCTCCAGGCCGCCCCAGCCCGGCGGCAGCGGACGCAGCACGGTACGGCGGGTGGTCTCGGCCACGTCCCGCATGTGCAGCATGCGGCGCTCGCCGCGCACCCGGACCATGCAGGCCAGCACCGCCAGCACACCGCCGACGGCGACGAGGTAGAAGTCGGCCGGTCCGGCCTGGTACTCGTTCGGCCAGGCGCTGTCCGCGACGGGGTAGACCAGGGTCGCGAGCACCGCGTACGCGGCCGTGCCCCACACCCCGCAGATCGCGGCGGCGATACCCGGCACCAGCACGATCCAGGTGATGATCCGGAAGTCCCGGGTGGTGTTCCAGTCGACGATCAGGATGCCGGCGAGCACCAGCATCGGCGGCACCCAGGCGACGCTCCGGTCCCGGACCCGCAGCATCTGGTGGCGTTGCAGCACATCCCGGGGCACGGCCTCCGGCAGTCTGTCCGGCAGTCGTACGAGCGGGCGCCGACCGCCCACCGGCCTCAGTCCGCGCCCGCTCATGACGCCCAGCGAAGCACGGCCGACCGCGGGCCGCATCCGGACCGGGGCCAAGCGGGTTTCCCACCGACTTGCCAGAGAACCCGCCCAGGTGTGCTCTGGAGGACAGGGGCGACAAGAGAGGAGTCCTCTCATGGCTCATGCGGCACCCACGCCCAGGGGACCGGCCACGCGGCTCCCCACACCCGACGTCTTCAGCGAGCGCACCCACAAGGTCGCGAGGTATGCGATTCCCGTGGTCCTCGGGCTCGTCTACGGCTACTGGGCCGCGGCCAACCGGCGCTCCGGCGGCGAGATCACCGGCTGGAACATCCTGTTCGGCTTCGCCACCGCGCTCGCGTTCATCGTGCTCTGCATCGCCGTGGCGACACTGGCCCCGCGGCTGAAGCGGGAACTGCACTCGATGACGAAGTCCGCCTTCGCCGGCGCGGCATTCGGGTTCCTCTACAGCCAGTCGGGGGCGAGCGTGCTGCGCTCCACGGTGATGAGCCTGCTCATCACGGCCGCCATCTTCACGGTGTTCTTCTACCGCTACTACACACACGAGGACGCCGAGGGAAACCCCCTCCCCCGCTGACCCGATCTGCGCACGCGCGGGCCCCGGCACGGCCGGCCGGAGCCCACGCGCTCCCCTGTTTCCCTTCCCCCGGTCACCAGTTGGTCCCGGTCACCAGTTGGTGTCGACGAAGGCGGCGCTCGCCCACGCCTGGACGCCGACGAGCCGGTACCAGTACGGGTTTCCGTTGACGCTCTGTCCGACGACCCTGCACTCGATACGGACCTGACTGCCCGGTGCCAGCCGGGCGACGACGTGCGAGTGGACGGTCGGCGACTGCCTCAGGTCAAGCTTGGTCGCGGAGACGACAGTGCCCCAGACCGGACCGGAGGATCCTCCGCTGCCGGCGTGTGCCGTGCCGCCCGCCGTCGAGACGGCGAGGCTTCCGCCGGTCAGCAGGGCTACGGCCAGGGTCCGCAGGGCCGGGGTGGTGCGCATGATCGGCCTCCTTCTCCCCAGAACCATGAGACACCCGATCGGGTGAACCCTCCACCGGAGAGCGCCCCCGTATGGAGTCGGCGAGGTCGCGCACCCGGCCGGAAGGCCCTTGTCTGAAGATGTGCGCCCACGGCAGCGCCCCAAAGGGGCGCGGGGAACTGCGCGACCAGCCACGACGAACCCGCAGACGAGGTGTTCCACGTGATCCAAGTCGCAGCCTTCTGGCTCCCCATGACCGCCGCAATGTCCGCCATCACCGGCATCGCAGTCGCCGCCTGCCGCCGCCGCGCACTCACCGCGACCGCCCTCGGCACGGCACTCGGCGGCGCGTTCCTCGCCCTGACCGTCGAGATCGGCCGCCGCCTCACCCTCGCCGACCTGCCCGAGGACGCCCACCGCCCGGCCGCGGGCACCGTCTACGACGCCCTCACCACCACCCTGCGCACGGTCTCCTGGCTCCTGGTCGCCCTAGGCCTCACCGTGGCCCTCGCATGCCACCTCGTACGACGTCGGCGAGCGTCCCCAACGCCCGCTCCAGATCGGGCTCAGGAACGGACGCGAGCCCGAGCCTGACCGCGTCCGGCGTCCGCGCCGGGTCCACGGCGAACGCGGGCCCGGGAGTGACCGCGATCCCGTGCTCCGCCGCGGCGGCGGTGAAGGTGTCCGCACGCCAGGGCAAGGGCAACTCCCACCAGGCGTAATACGCGCGAGAATCGGACCGTATGTCGAACCCGTCGAGGTGCCGGGCGACAAGCCGCTGCCTCCGCGCGGCGTCCTCCCGCTTCCCCTCGACCAGCCGCGCCACCGTCCCGTCCGCGCACCACCGCTCGGCCGCCTCCAGCGCGAACCGCCCCGCACTCCACCCCCCGGACCGGATCGCGGCGGCCACAGCCTCCACCCGCTCCGGCGGTACGACGAGAAATCCCACGGTGAGCCCGGGCGCGACCCGTTTGGACAGGCCGTCGACGACGTGGGCCAGCTCGGGGACGTACACGGCGAACGGCTCGGCATCGCTGAGGAAGGACCAGATGCGGTCCTCCACGACAGGAATGCCCAAGTCGGTCACCACACCGGCGAGTTCGCGCCTGCGTGCCTCATCCATCGTCACCGACGTCGGGTTGTGCAGCGTCGGCTGCAGATAGAGCGCGGACAGGCGGGCCGTGCGATGGGCGGCGGCGATCGACTGGGGGAGCGGGCCGCGTTCGTCGGCGGCGAGCGGCACCAGGGTGACGCCGAGCCGTCCCGCGATCTCCTTGACCAGCGGATACGTCAACGGCTCGACACCGACCCGACCACCGGGCCGGACCAGCGAGGCAAGAGCGGCGGCGATGGCCTGACGGGCGTTGCCCGTGAAGAGCAGTCGAGCAGGGTCAGGCCGCCAGTCCGGGGTGGCGAGCAGGCCGACCGCCGCCTCCCGTCCCGGAGCCGTACCGGTGGCCGCCGCCGGACGCAGGGCCTCCGTCAGAACATCGGGGCGCAGCAGCGGGGCGAGGGCGAGGGCGAGCAGCTCCGACTGGCCGGTCGCGGAGGGGTAGTTGAGCTCCAGATTCACGGGCGCGGCGGTCGCCGCCTCCACGAGCTGACGGCCGTACGACATGACAGGCGCCGCCCGGACGAACGTACCCCGCCCGACCTCCCCGACGACCAGACCCCGGCGCACGAGTTCCCCGTACATCCGCCCGGCCGTGGACCCGGCGATCCCGCGACGGCGCGCGAACACGCGCTGCGGAGGCAGCCGTTCGCCGGGACGGAGGCGGCCGGCGGCGATGTCGTCGGCGATGCGGTCGGCGAGACGCCGGTAGTCGTCCATCAGGCCCCTCCCAGGATTGCACCGAGGGCAAAGATCTTATTGCACCGAGGAGTTGACCGGATCTAGGGTCATTCACATGGCACCCTTCCTTGCATACGAGGACAAAGGCGCGGATACCTCCCTGCTCCCCCTCGTCCTCGTCCACGGCCACCCCTTCGACCGCACGATGTGGACCCCGCAGACCGAGGCGTTCTCCGCCTCCCGCCGGGTCATCGCCCCCGACCTGCGCGGCTACGGCGCCTCCCCGGTCGTCCCCGGCCTCACCCCGCTCTCCGACTTCGCCCGCGACATCGAGGCGCTGCTCGACGAGCTGAAGGTGCGGGAGTTCGTCCTGGCCGGCCTCTCGATGGGCGGCCAGATCGCGATGGAGTGCTACCGCCTCTTCGGCGAACGCATCCGGGGTCTCGTCCTCGCGGACACCTTCCCGGCGGCGGAGACGGCGGCGGGCAAGGCCGTCCGCAACGAGATGGCGGACCGGCTGCTGGCCGAGGGCATGCGCGGATACGCCGACGAGGTCCTGGAGAAGATGGTCGCGCCGTACGCCGCACCGCAGGTCAAGACCCACGTCCACCGCATGATGACGGCCACGCCCCCGGAAGGCGCCGCAGCAGCCCTGCGCGGCCGGGCCGAACGCCCCGACTACCGCACCCTGCTGACCCGCGTCACCGTCCCGACGCTGGTGGTGGTCGGCGCCGACGACGAGTACACGCCGGTCGCGGACGCGGAGGCGATGCACGCGGCACTGCCGGACTCGACGCTCAAGGTCGTGGAGGGGGCGGCCCATATGCCGAACCTGGAGCGGCCGACGGAATTCAACGAGGCGTTGCGGGAGTTCCTGACCCGGGTCGACGCGCTGGATTGCTAGTGACTGTCCTTCACGCCGGTGAGGAAGGCGTGCCAACTGTCGGTGCCGACGAGCAGGTGGGGGCCGCTTTGGTTCTTGCTGTCCCGTACGGCACGGCCGCCGGTGGCGGTCGCGGCGACCTCGACGCAGTCGCCCTGTGCCCCGGAGTACGAAGACTTCCGGAAGGGGCCTATGGACTCAGGAGTCACGATGCATCGTCCTTGCTTCTTTGCAGTGCGCGCCTAATGAGCTGCACACTCGCTTCCGGTGCCAGCGCTGCCGATCGTAGTTGGTCATAGGCAAGCGTGTAAGCCGCAAGATCCTCGGGCGCCTCAAGGATCGACGTGCCACGAAGGTTCTCCAACGTCACCGCTTCCACGATCGGCCCCGCGTCGAAACTGAAGGATGCGAACGCGGAGATCTCTCCCGCGAGTGTTCCAGCGCTCAAAGGCAGAACCTGAACAGTTGTGTTCTTCCTGTCGCCGACCTCAAGGATGCGCGCAAGCTGCTCTCGGTGGATCTCGGCAGGCATCAGGGGGTGAATGATCACGGGTTCCCAGATGATGGCCGTGAACGCCGCCCCGCCCTCTTCGATCTTCGCCTGCCGCGCCTCGCGCACCTTGACCAGCTGCCCCACGCGTTCCGGGGGAACGTAGATCGAACTGGCCGTGATGACGGACTGCGCATAGGCAGGCGTTTGCAGCAAGCCTGGCACCAGCGCCTGTGCCCACACCCGAATGTGGGTCGCGTCGTCCTCCAGCGAAATGTGATCGAGGTAGTCCGCCCGCAGCTGCTCTGCATGTTCGAGCCACCAGCCGCGGTTATTGGACCGCTTCGCCAAGTCCTCCAGCCTGTGGCGGACTTCGGAATCATCAACGCCGTACGCATCCAGCAGTACACGAATCTCAAGGATGCGTGCGGTCACGTGCCCGCTCTCTATGTGCTGTGGCCGCCTGGTCGACCTGGCCGTCCACGTCTTCATCCTGGACACGAAGAACTACCGCGAGTTCTGCGCGGAGCACTTCGACGGAAGGTTCCTGGAGCACATCCCGGAGATCGAGTTCAAGTTCGACGGCTCGGTGGAGCGCACCGCCCAGATCATCGCGGACGCGGGCTTCGACGTGGACTGGAAGCTCTGGGAGAGGGACTACGGCAAGTGCGGGCCGTGCAGTCCGGGATCGAACTGCCACTGATCCAAAACGGTCGGGCCCGAGGGCGTCACGACGCTCCCGGGCCCCTTCGCGTGCGTGTCCGGGTGAGTACGGTGTCATTCGCCCTCACGTGGGAGGGAGCCCCGATACGGTGTCCAGCTCAACGGACACCGGTCACTCCACCCTCCCGAGGAGCTTCATGTCCCACGCGCCCAAGACACCGGCCGAGTACTGGGACAAGTACAAGCCCTACAAGGGCGAGGGCCCCCAACCGGCGCCGCAGGTCGACCGGTTCGACTGGACCCAGTACCCCGGGCACGGGCCCGGGGGCGAAGTCCTCGGCAGCCCGCGGCGAGCGCTGGAGCTCGGACCGGCGGAGGGCAAGGAAGCCGCCCACCTGGCCCGCCACGGCGTCGAGGTGACCGGCGTCGACTTCTCCCCCGTCCAGGTCGGACGGGCCCGCGCCTGGTGGAACGGCACTCCTGGGCTGTCCTTCGTCCAGGGCGAGGCATGCGCCTACCTCTCGTCTGCCCCTGCGGAGTACGACGCGATCTATTCGGTATGGGGCGCGGTGTGGTTCACGGACCCCGAAGACCTGTTTCCGTGCGTCTTCAAGCGGCTGGCCCCGGGCGGTGTCTTCGCGTTCTCACAGGCCGAACCGGTCGCCGGCTCCTACGGCCCCCAGCGAATGCGGGGCAAGTGGCTCGAAGGCCGGACGCGCGAACTGACCGTACTGCGCTGGCAGTACACCCCCCAGACGTGGACGGACATCCTCAAGCAGCACGGCTTCGCCGATATCGACGCCCAGGTCATCAAGGCCCCAGACCCGAAAAAACTGGGAACACTCTTGGTGCGTGCACGCGTCCCTGCGTGAGGCAGTCCTGCACATCCTGACCATCATCAGGTAACCGAGGATCAAGCCCTTCCCTGCCGACCGTTGGCTTGTCGGCCCTGGTGCTCGTGTCGGCCTGTTCCGGTGGCACTCACCCCCGGGCGAACGCCACCACGGGCGACGCCGCCTCCGGCGAAAGCCACGACGGGGACCGGAGCGACCGCCTCTCCGGGGCAGACGCCGACAAGCCCGCACCGCCTTCCCGATCCGGTCCAGTCTCCGATCTCTGTCGGGTCGAAGACGCTGTACAAGGGGTCGGGGCGCGGTGCGGGCGGGGTGCCCGCGTCCGCGGGGAAATCCTCATCCATCACGGTGATGTGGACATGCGCCGGCCCCTCCAGGTTCAACATCAACGCCGCCGAAAAGACCGCCGCCGGGTCTCAGTGCGGTGACGGGAGCGGCGTGTTCACCGCCCAGATACCGCACACCAATATGCATGGCTCGACGTGGAAGTTCTCAGCGGTCAGCTCGGTGGTCTGGCGGATCGTCGTCACCCAGCCGCCCAGGAGCTGGGGCCTAGGGCCGCATCAGGCAACGTTCGCCCTGTCGTGACATCACTGGGTTGCTGCGCCGGGCGGCACCAAGGCGTTGACCGGACTACGGGGCGACACGCTGGAGGTGTGCACATCACCTGCTTGGTCTAGCCGTTACTCCTTACGCATCCGAACGACGGAGGAGCGCAACGGAGTTGGACGCAGCTCCTCGTGACATCCGAGTGATCTGCCTACCGCGTTGGGGGCGGGTGGCTGAAGGCTCCGGGGGCGGTGCCCTGGCTGGTCTACGACGAGGAGGAAATGGCGAGGGCTGAAGCCGCTCGGTGACGACCTGGTCGTAGTCGACGCCGTCGACCGGCCGCACATGCTCAAGCGCCGGGGTCAGCTAAGTCAGTCCCTAGCCCGGCCGCCGCCCACGACATCCTCGACCTCGATGGCTTTCCCCCGCTATGTTCTTCGCGGTCCTGCAAGAGGGCCGCTGGCCTCCCAGCCGACTGCCTGCGCATCGCCATCGGACGCCCCTCTCGGTGCTCGGAGGCGATCATCAGCGGCTGAACGGCAGAGCGCCGGTCACCGGATGTGCCGTGCGGGCTGCCCTTCCGCGTCGCTCTCCTCCAGTGGAGGCCGGTGGTGGCTCGGGCGTTGCTTGGCTGCGGCGATCGTAAGGCCGGCGCCAATGAGAGCCGCGCCCGCGAGGTGGAAACCGTGGATGTGCTCGCCGAGGAAGAAAAAGGCAAGGGCAGCGCCGAAGACCGGCATCAGATGCAGGAACTGCCCAGCTCGGGCTGCGCCAAGCAACTCGGCACCCCGGTTGTAGCAGAAGTAGCACAGCAGGGAGGGGATCAGGGCGACGTATAGCACTGCGGCGAGGGAGCCGGTTGTCAGGGGCAGGGAGCGCCCGGAGGCTGCTTCGGCGGCGGCCAGGGGCGCCAGCATGAGGGCGCCCAGGCCGAACGTGGCGGTCAGCAGGCTCAGCGGGTGCACCGGCGGACGCCGGCGCAGCAGTGTGGTGTAGAGCGCGTAGCTGATCACGCCCAGCAGGATCCATCCGTGACCTCCGCCCAGCGCGAGCGCGTCGATGGCGAAGGGGCTGCCTTCGGTCACCACCACCCACACACCGGCCAGGGACAGCGTGAGTCCGAGCAGCTGGAAAATCTGGGGACGCTCGCGGAAGAGGGCGAAGACGAATGCCAGGATGAGCACAGGCATGATCGATTGCATGAGCAGCGCGCTGATCGCCGTGGTGGTTTGCAGTCCCTCGTAGATCAGCGTGTTGTAGGCGGCCACACCAGCGGCCGCCAGCAGCAGCACTGTTCCCTTGTGGTGGACCAGCACCGGCAGGTCGCGGCGGAGCCGGGGGATCCCGAAGGGGAGCAGTACGACGGTGGCGGTGAGCCAGCGGAAGAACGCCAGGTTCACCGGAGGGACGGTGCTTTGGATCAGCCGTCCGACCACGAAGTTGCCCGACCAGCCAGCTGCGGCCAAACACAGCAGTAGAACCGGAGACCGGTAGATCGAGGATAACGCCGAACGGACTCTCCGCACTGCCGTCCCTTCCCTCCCAAGTGCGTTAGGGATCGCAGATAATTAACTTGGTGGATCTGGGCCTCGACCTCCTAGGTCAACGCGCCGCTCGCCTGCATGTTGTTCTTCTGCGAGCCCTTACTGCTGATTCCCCACGGTGTCTTCCGGGGCGCCGACGAGGATCCGTTGCAAACACCGTCACGCTGTCCCATACGCCACTGTAGCCAGCGAACAACGGGCAGCCCGATCCGAAGGAGGATGGAGTCCCGGAGATCGGCCATGAAGCCTTCTGCGCCGAGTCTCTCGATCAGCCACCGAGTACTTCGGCCGACCGGGCGGTATCAGGGACGAGCGAGCCGGACGCGTGCGCCCGCCATACATCGCTCAACTCAGCTCGGAGCATGTGAGGCTGACGTAGGATCCGCTCGTGGTTCCGTTAGATCGCCTTGTTGCATTCTCTGTCGCGGCTCTTCTGATCACGCTAATTCCGGGTCCGAGTGTGCTGTTCGTCATCGGCAGGGCGCTGGCGCAAGGCCGCCGGGCGGCGCTGGCCGGGGTGGTCGGCAACGATATGGGGACCTTCGTCCAGGCGGTCGGGGTGGCGCTGGGCCTGGGTGCGCTCCTGGAGCAGTCGGCGCTGTTGTTCAGCGTGATCAAGCTCATCGGTGCCGCATACCTGGTGCATCTCGGGGTGAAGGCGTTCCGGCAGCGGCGCAGCCACGTTGGCTTCGGAGCAGCTGCGACTCCCGGCAGAGCGTTGCCTGCCGCGCGGGACGGGTTCGTCGTCGGGGTGACGAATCCGAAGAATGTGATCTTCTTCAGTTCGGCACTGCCTCAGTTCGTGGACCGAACCAGCGGGCATGTGCCGCTACAAATGATCGTCTTTGGGTTCGCTTTCGCCGTCATCGCCGTGGTCTGCCACTCGGCCTGGAGCCTGCTGTCCAGCAGCGCCCGCTCGTGGTTCTCCCGCTCGCCTCGTCGTCTCGAGGTGGTCACGGCTACAGGAGGCGCGACCATGGCCGGGCTTGGGGTCTTCCTCGTGGCGACCACGACAACGTCGAACTGACCTGGACGAGTTCGGGCCACTCAACCTTCAGCCCCACCCCGGCCGGCAATGGGCCGGACGCGGCGGACGGCACAAGGACCCCGACCGCGAGCCGAGGCCCCGACGCCGGGCGACCTACACCCGCCCGCACCTTCCTGCGCTCGCTGCACCCGATGGACGTACGCGCTGCGATCGTCTGCTACAACTACTCCCCGCACCTGACGACGAAGCGGTGCCAGCGGGTCGCGACCTGGACGGCGGCGAACAACGTGGAGATCGTCTACACCCCGACCAACAGCTCCTGGCGCAACCGGATCGAGGCCCAGTTCACCGCCCTGCGCTACTTCGCTCTTGATGGCACCGACCACGCCAGCCACAAGGAGCAGGGAAGCGTGATCCGCCGCTACATCATCTGGCGGAACAAATACGCCTCCGGCCAACGCCTCCGCGAGGTCGTGAACAGGGCGAACGTTGCCTGATGCGGCACTAGAAGCGAGCGCACCGAGGCCCGGTCCGACTGCAACCTTCCCCTCACAGCTCCCGACTTTGAGGGAGCAATCGGCCACCCCACCCGCGTACGGAAGGCCGGGCATTGGACACCAAGGCTGCCGAGTGGACCGTTTTCGGAGACGGACGCGAGCGACAGACCAGAGTCAGCGTCGTCGTCGGCTGCCGGCTCGCCGACACCGATGGCATCACCCCGGTCCCGCAGTTCCTCGCATGTCGGCCCTGACTGCTCGTGCCCACGGGGCCCGGGCTGCTGTGCACGCTGCTGACCCGGGTGGTGTCGGTGGACGGCTGATGGATGCTCAGCCGGGCGGATAGTCGCCCAACATGTAGATGAGCGTGATGCCGACGAAGTACAGGCCGATCGGTACCGCATGCCAGGCCCGGCCGTGCTCCCCGACCAGTTGAAGCGCGACGAAACCCCAGTTGGCCAGCAGGGCGAGCATGACGGTGACATCGATGAGGGATATCGACTGCCACACACCCGCCATGAGTTGTCGTTGGCCCCGATACCTGTTCGCCAGCAGGATCAGGCACAGGACGAACGAGCCGACGCCGAAGCCGACAGCCACCTGCCAGGTCGGGTATCGGCCGAGCTGCGTCTGGGCCACCCACAGCGACGCCGTCGTGCAGCACAGGATCAACCCTGCGCCGATCCAGAAGCAGACGAGCCCACTTCGAGTGATCACGACTGCGCGACCTCCTGACGCCTCCCGGGCGTCACGAGCTCCTCGTCACGTTCAGAAGGGCGATGAGCAGCGCGCATGTGATCGCCACCCCCTGGACGGCCTTCGCCCAGCCCGGCGCCGGCTCACCGCTCTTGATCGCCGAACGTATGGCCGGGAAGGCGACCAACAGCCCGACGAGGGCGAAAGGCGCAAGCAGCAGGGTCAACCAGTCGACCTGTACGGGCGTCATGTCGGAGCTCCCTCTTCCACTCGATGACCGGCGCCACATCATGCGCCCGCACCTCCGGGACCCCTCCCACTCGGCGCAACCTTCCACCCACGGCCCCCGTCTTTGAGGGAGGATTCGGGCATCCCATCCGCGAGCGGAAGGCCGGGCGTTGGACACAGCGGCTGCCGAGTGGACGGTCAACCGTGACGGAAGCGAGCGACGAGGCGCCCGGCGTCCCGGCGTCTGGTTCGCCGTGCTGCTGTTCGCCGGAGTCAGTGTCGTCGTGGGCTGCCGGGTCGCCGACACCGACGGCATCACGCCTGTCCCGCAGTTCCTCGCCTTCCTGCCCTGGCTGCTCGTGCCCACGGGTCTCGGGCTACTGCTCACCGTGCTCACGCGGTGGTGGGTCGGGGCAGTGTGGGGCGTCGTCCTGCTGGGTCTGCTGGCGTGGTTCATCGAGCCGTACGGCAAGAGCGCCCAGCCGGCCGGGCCCGTCCTCGCCTCGTTCCGCGTGCTCACCTCGAACGTCGAGTTCGGGCAGGCCACCGGCGCCCTCGTCGAGACCGTACGACGCGACAAGCCGGACATCGTGTTCGTGGAGGAGTGCGACTTCGCCTGCGACGCGGTGCTCAAGCGCGACCTCGCCGACGGCTATCCGCACCGCGAGGCCGTGATCGCCGGAGGCTCCGAGGGATCGGTCATCCTCAGCCGCTTCCCGCTCAGGGGCACCGACGGGGTGCCCGGCACCATGGCGATGCCCGGCGCCGTCGCCGACGTGCGCGGGCACGACGTACGGCTCCAGCTCGCGCACCCGATGCCGCCGCTGCCCGGACAGACGGACGTATGGCGCCGGGAGCTGGGCGCCCTGCGCGACTACGTGAGCGCCGACGAGCAGACCCCGACCGTCCTGGCCGGCGACTTCAACGCCTCCCAGGACCACGCCGCCTTCCGCCGCATCCTGGACGCCGGGCTGCGCGACGCGGCCCGGCTCACCGGCGACGACCGCACGCCCAGCTGGCCGACCCGGACGACACCGACGTTCGGCGCACAGATCGACCATGTGCTGCTGTCCCGGGACTTCTCCGCGCGCACGGCCCGCTTCCTGGACCTCGCCGGCACCGACCACCGGTCGCTGCTGGTCGACATCACGCTCCACCAGCGGGGATGAGGATGTCAGGGGCGAACATAATGGGGCCATGTCCCGAGAGTTCCCCATCGGCCTGACGCCCCCCGACTGGCTGGTCCGGAACCTCCGGTCCGAACCGGCGCCCGTCAACTGGGCCGCCGTCGCCCGCGCCGCCCTCGCCATGGCCCTGCCCCTCGCCATCGGCCTCGCCGTCGACCGGCCCGCCTACGGCGCCCTCGCCTCCATGGGCGCGCTGTCCGGTGTCATCGGCGACACCGCCGACGCCTACCGGATGCGGATCCTCAACATCGCCGTCCCCCAGCTCTTCGGCGCCGTCGGCATCACCCTCGGCTCGCTGGTCCACGGGCACGGCTGGCTCGCGGTCGCCGCCGTCACCGGCGTCGCGCTCGTCTCCGGGATGATCTCGACGATCGGCGCGGTCGCCTCCGTATCGGGACTGCTGCTGCTCCTCAACTCCGTGGTGGGCGCCGGTCTGCCGATGCCGGGCGAGTGGTGGCTGGCGCCGGCGCTGGTGTCCGGCGGCGGGCTCCTCGTGCTGCTGCTCGCGCTGCTGGCCTGGCCGCTGCGGGGCGGGGTGCCGGAGCGGACGGCGGTCGCGGACACGTACCGGACGGTGGCCGAACTGCTGGCGGCGACCGGTGATCCCGACGCATACGACGACGCCCGCCACTCCGTCACCCAGTCGCTGAACCAGTCGTACGACCTCGTCCTCGCCCGGCGCACCCGCCACCACGGCCGCAGCCCCGAACTCGCCCGGCTGCTCGCCCAGTTGAACGCCATCACGCCGGTCGTGGAGGCCGCCCCCGCGGCCCATCTGACCGGAAAGCCGCTCCCGCCCGAGATTCCGTCAGCGGTCCGTCACGTCGCGGAGGCCATCGACACCGGCTACACCGGCCCGATAGGGCTCGACCTGCCGGTGGCCGTGAGCGAGACGAACCGCGCCATGAACCACGCCGTGCGCCACGCGGCCTCCGTCGTCACCTCCCCGGACATCGACCCGCACGGCATCGACGACCGCCTCGGCCGCCCGGCCGCCCTCCGCATCCGCGCCGCCCAGGCCGGACGGAACGTGATCCTGTCCGCCAACTCCTGGCGCTACGGCCTGCGCCTTGCCCTGTGCATCGGCCTCGCCCAGGTCCTGGTGTCGATCATCACGGTGCCGCGCTCCTACTGGGTGGCGCTCACCATCACCTTCGTCCTCAAGCCCGACTTCGGATCGGTCTTCTCACGGGCGCTGCTGCGGGCCCTCGGCACGGTCGCCGGACTCGTCGTCGCGGCAGCGGTGCTCTCCCAGGTGCCGCGGGGCTGGTGGGACGTACCGGTGATGCTGCTGCTCGCCCCGCTGATCCCCGCCCTCACCCCACGCGGCTACGGCTATCAGACCGCCGCCATCACCCCGGTGATCCTTCTCCTCTCCGACGTCCTCAACCGCCAGGGAACGGGCCTGCTGCTGCCCCGCCTCGTCGACTCCCTCATGGGCTGCGCGATCGCGCTGGTCGCGGGCTATCTGCTCTGGCCGGAGAGCTGGCACGTGCGCGTGGGCGACCGTCTCGCGGACGCGGTGGCGGACACGGCGACGTATGTGGAGGCGGCCTTCGGGAAGAGCGAGGACCCCGCCGCCCGCGCCCGTATGCGCCGCCGCCTCTACCGCGACCTCTCCGTCATCCGCACGGAGTTCCAGCGCGCCCTGACCGAACCCCCGCCCACCGGCCGCCGTGCCGCCGCCTGGTGGCCACTGGTCGTCGCCGTGGAACGGATCGTCGACGTGACGACGGCGGCACGGGTGCGCGTGAAGCACGGAGCGGCCCCTCCGTCGGCCACCGAGGTCGGTCAAGTGACCCTGCAACTGAGGGAGCTGGCCGAGGGCCTGCGAAAGATCGACGTCCTGTACGAGGTCCGCACAGACCTGACCGGACCCTCGGGAAGCGTCCTGGAGCCACTGCGCCAGGAGGTGGCGGCAGCCAGGGCCATCGCCTCCCCACACTGACCCAGGTGGGTGCGGGACCGCCCTGTGCAGGAGAGCGGCCCCGCACCCATGTGGGGGGTGGGTTCGGCAGCGCCCCGAAGGGGCGCGGGGAACTGCGCGACCAGCCACAACAGACCCGCAGACGATCAACGGCCTATCGCGGCAGCCGCACAGCGTCTAGCGGGACTTGCTCAAGGACTTGTCACTCATCGCCGTCTCCAGCGCCGCAGCAAGCCCGTTCGCCCACAACTGCTCCACGCGCGCACGCTCATTCGCATCCGGCACGGCATTCGTGCAGGACGGCCCGGGCCCGCCCCCCGACATCAGCTCACTGCACGGACCCTCGTAATGGTCGGGCAGGCCAAGGACGTGCCCTGTCTCATGCGCGGTGACGCGAGTCGAGTCGTACTCCTCGTTCTGCGCGTAGTCGAGGAAGATGTAGCCGCCGCCGTGCCCGTCGGTCGAGGCGTACGAGCCGCGCGGGTCGTTGCCCTCCCGGTAGGTGAAGTCGGCGTTCGAGCCCTCCTGCAGCTGGACGTTGGACACCGCGCCGTTCCAGATCTCCGTGCTGCGGGCTATCTGGGAGCTGAACGTCGGCGCTGCGGAGGCGTCGTAGGTGACGGCCGCGGCGGCGTTCGGCTGCGCGGCGCGCTTCTCGGCTACCGACTTCAGCACGGCTTCGAAGAAGGCCCGGCTCGCGTCGGCGTCGGCGGACGCCGCGGTGTAGCCGGTGTGGGCGGGGACCGCGGTGGTGGCCGGGGCCGCGGCGGCCGGAACCGCCGTGCCCAGACCGACCGTTGCGACACTGAGGCCGAAAGCTGCCGCGGCCATGACAGACGTACGGATACGCATCGATGACTCCTTGGTGGGGGGTGAGTCGTCATCGGTGAGTCTCGGCGCCTGTGGCGCGGCTGTGATGATGGCAACCGGCGATAGCACCGTCCTATCGCGCACCCTGCCCCGCGCCCAATTCGCGTACGTCAGCAGCCATTTGTGCGTCTGGTGGAACCTGTGTTCCCGCCTTAGTCTCCCAGGGCATGGAGCTCGAGGTGAGACATCTACGCGCGCTGTGCGCCATCGCCGACACCGGCAGTCTGCACCGGGCCGCCCGCCAGCTCGGCGTCGCCCAGCCGTCGCTCAGCACCCAGCTGCGCCGGATCGAGCAGGAGCTGGGCGGCACGCTGTTCACCCGGGAACGCAGCGGCTGCCGGCCCACCCCGCTGGGCCGGCTGGTGCTCAGCCGTGCCCGCCCGGTCGTGGCCGACATGCGCTCCCTGGTCGCCGATGCGCGCGCCGCCGCCACCGGCGGACCGCAGCTGCGCGTGGGCTCCACCGCGAGCGCGGCCCTGGCGGGCTGGCTGCGCCGGCTGCGCGCACATGGCCAGGAACCGACCCTCCACATGGACGTCTCCCCGAACGCCCTGCTGCGCATGGTCGCCGACGGCCAGCTGGACGTCGCCTTCGTCCACGAGGTCGAGGGCTGCCCGCTGCGCATCCCCGAGCAACTGCGCCTGCGCGTCCTGATCCCCCGCGAACCGCAGTTCGTGTCCCTGCCCGCCGATCATCCCGCGACCGCGCACCCGGTCGTCCATCTGACCGACCTGTCCGGGGACCGCTGGATGATCGACCCCACCGTCGACGGCGAATGGGATGCCGTCCAGCGCATGTTCCGCGCCGCCGGGGTCAACCCGCGTGTCCTGCACGGCGACTACCACACGGCCGCCGCCCTGGTCGCGACCGGCGAGGTCGTCACGGTCTGCCAGCCGACCTGTCTGCCCCGCCCCGGGATGGCGGTACGACGGCTGTACGGCGACCCGCTCGGCGTACGGCTGATGCTCGCGGCCCGCACCGAGACGGACCTCGACGGCGTGTATCCCGCGCTGGAGCAGGCGTACCGGGAGGCGGCGCGGGAGGCACCGACGTACCGGGAGTGGCTGGAACGCGACGGCGCGGGCCGGCCACCGGTCCCGGCGCTGCCGTGACACCGGCCTGGTCAACTCCGTGCAGGCGGTGAATCGTTACGTCGTTCTCGTGCGAGTGACGCAGGGCGAGTTCAGGGGCGCGTACAGGTAATGATCAATCCTGTTCAACCGCCCTCCCGATAAGGGGATTTTCCATGCGTCGCACCGCCTCCGTCCTCCTCGGCACCCTGGCCCTCGCCGGAGCCGCGGCCCCGGCCGCCACCGCCGTGCCGGACCCGTCGGCCGCCGTCACCTGCCTCACCGAGGCCCCGGGCGCCGTCACCGGACTCGTCGACCCGGCCGCCCTGCTCGACCCCACCGGCCTCGCGGCCCCGGCCGAGCTTCCGGCCGTGAACTGCGTGACGGCTCCCTGAGCTGTACGGACAGACGGATGCGGGCCGCTCTCGTGAAGAGAGCGGCCCGCATACGTATGCGTACGGGTGCGATCAGGCGCCAGGCGCCTCAGACGCTTCAGGCTCCTCAGACGCCGATGTCGCAGCCGTCCTTGCGCCACACCGCCACGACCGACGGGCGGACGAGCTTGCCGGGTCCGTCGGGCCAGGTGCTGGCCGGCTTCTCCACGCTGGCGCCGTCCTTCTCGCCCGGGTGCTGTACGGCGACCAGAACGCGCCGGTCCTGGATGACCGGACCGCAGGTCTCCGCGCCGATCGGCATCGTCGCGAACTGCTTCAGCTCACCGCGCCGGTCACCGCGCGTAGCTACGCCGAAGAGACCGTCGTGGTAGCCGAGCTGGGCGCCGTCGGTGGAGATCCACAGGTTGCCGTACCTGTCGAAGGCGACGTTGTCCGGGCACGAGATCGGGCTGACCTTGTTCTTCGGGAACCCGGCGAAGTAGGTGGCCGGGTCGTTCGGGTCGCCCGCGACGAGGAACAGCGACCAGGCGAACCTGGTGCTGTCGGCACGGTTCCAGCGCTCGGTCAGCTCCAGGACGTGGCCGTGCTTGTTGGCGTTGCGCGGGTTGGCCTCGTCCGCCTTGGCGTTCGTGCCGGTACCGCGGTTGGAGTTGTTGGTGAGCGCCACGTACACCTTGCCGGTGTGCGGGTTGGGCTCGATGTCCTCGGGCCGGTCCATCTTGGTGGCGCCGACCTTGTCACCGGCGAGCCGCGTGAAGACGAAGACCTCCTCGGCGGTCATGCCCTCGACGTGGCTCTCGGCCCCGTCGGCGGTGGCCGTCGCCAGCGGAATCCACACGCCGGAGCCGTCGAACTCGCCGTCGCTGGGGAGCTTGCCGGTGCCGTCGATCTCGATGGCGGGCGAGTCGCCGCTGAGCTTGGCGACGTACAGCGTGCCCTCGTCGAGCAGCGAGAGGTTGTGCTCGCGCACCGCCCTGCTCGACCCCTTCTTCATCCGCTTGCTGCCGACGAACTTGTAGAAGTAGTCGAAGCGCTCGTCGTCACCGGAGTACACGACCGGACGGCCGTCCTCCGTGAGCCGCACGGTCGCGCCCTCGTGCTTGAAGCGGCCGAGGGCGGTGTGCTTGCGCGGCTTGGAGGTGGGGTCGTACGGGTCGAGCTCGACGACGTAGCCGAAGCGGTGCACCTCGTTGGGCTCCTGGGCGACGTCGAAGCGCTTGTCGAAGAGCTCCCACTTGCGCTCGGAGGCGGTGGTGCCGATGCCGTACCGCTTGTCGGTGGCACGGCTGGAGTTGGCGAAGTACTGGTTGAAGTTCTCCTCGCCGTGCAGCGTGGTGCCCCACGGGGTGGTGCCGCCGGCGCAGTTGTTGAGGGTGCCGAGCGCCTTGGTGCCGGTCGGGTCGGCGGAGGTCTTCAGCAGGTCGGAACCAGCGGCGGGACCGGTGATCTTGAACTCGGTGGTGGCGGTGACGCGACGGTTGAGCGGGTGCCGGGGCACGGGCTTGAGCTTGCCGGTCTTCCGGTCGCCCTCGACGACGACGGCGGAGAGCCCGTGCGCGGCCCAGGCGATCTCGACCTGCTCCTTGGTCGGGTTGGCGGCGTCGTAGCCACGGAACATGAGCACCTCGTCGGTGTACTCATGGTTGGCGACGAGGATCTGCCGGTTCCACTCGCCCGGGAGGGGCAGCAGCGCGAGGAAGTCGCAGTTGTACCCGAACTGACCGGCCTGGGCCTTGGCGGTCTGGTTGTCCGGGTCGAAGGCGGGGGCGCCGCGCAGGATGGGCTCGCCCCAGCGGATGACGACGTTCTGGGCGTAGCCGTCAGGAACGGTCACCACGTCGTTGGTGTTGGGGGCGACGGCGGTGAAACGAAGCCCGCGCGCACCCTTGGAGAAGGAGCCGTGCCTCTTGGCCTGGGTGGCGGCTGCGGCCTCCGGAGCGACGGCGCCGGTGACGGCGGTGCCCGCGGCGGCGGCCACCGTGACGACGGCGGCGGCCTGCATCACCGAACGGCGGCTGAGGGCGCCCTGGATGACGTCGCCGACGTATTCGTTGGTGGTGGTGTTGGGCACCTCGTGGAAGCAGGCGTTCCCACACCGGTACAAACAGGTCATGGCCGACCGGCCACCGGGATGCGAATCGGACGGCGTTCTGACGAGCGGCAGCGGAATGCGCACTTTGTTTTCCCCTTGCTTCCCCTTGAAACCAGCGTGACGGACGGTAGGCGCATGTTTGTGCGGGAGCAGGGCGACACGGTGAACTAAAGGTGAACTGGAGGCGCCTGTCCGTCCGTTGCGGTCACGGCGGATGTTTGACCGATCCGGCCCTTGACTCAAGACATCCCGCCGACCCGGCCCCTCCCCAAGATCGCCACCCGGGGCCGCTAACCTTACGTGTCCGTCCTGGCCAGGGATTAGCGGGCATCAACTCACGCGAAGGGTTGCGTACATGGGCATTCTCACTCTCCTGCGGAACGCGTTCGGCCGCAGCCGAAAGGCCCGCACAGCCGAAGCAGAGGGTGCGACACCTTCGCAGACACCGGAACCGACGGTCCCCTCCCCCTCCCCCGAACCGACCCCCACCCCACCCCCCACCGCCTCCATCCCGGAACCCCGCCCTTCCACGTCGGACGACTCCGAGCACGACCTGGTCTCGGCCGCTTTCGACAACGTGACGGTGCCGAGGCCGGCGGAGCCGATGGGGGAGACGGCGGTCGATGAGGCGGGGGATGAGGCGTCGGTTGTCGAGGAGCCGGTGACTGAGACGCCGGTAGCCGAGGAGCCGGTTATCGAGACCCCGGCGGCCGAGGAAGCGGTGGTGGAGCAGCCGCCGGTTGTCGAGGAGCCCGTGGCTGACGAGCCGGTGGCCGAGGAACCGGTGGCGGTCGCTGATGAGCCGACGGTGGAGCCGGTGGCGGAGCCGGAGCCGACTGAAGAGGCGGTAGCCGAAGAGCCGGCCGCCGAAGAGAAGGCCCCCGAGCCGACCGTGGACGAGCCGGTCGCCGAGGAGCCGGAGCCCGTGGCTGCCGCGGTGGACGAACCGCTCGCCGCCGACGGCGAGGACGCCCCACAGGGGCCACCCGCAGCCGACGACGAGAGCAGCACGGGTGGTGCGGGTGGGAACGACGCGGCCGAAGGCGAAGCCGAGGCCGAGCCGGAGCCGCAACCGCAGCCGGAGGCCGTCGTGCCCACCACCCTGCAGACGGCCTACACCGCAGCCGCAACCACCCTCACCCACCACAACCTCACCACCACCCAGGCCAAGATCTACCTCGTCCTCGACCGCTCCGCCTCCATGCGCCCGTACTACAAGGACGGCTCCGCCCAGGCCCTCGGCGACCAGACCCTCGCCCTCGCCGCCCACCTCGACCCGGACGCCACCGTCCACGTCACCTTCTTCTCCACGGAAGTGGACGGCACCGGCGACCTCACCCTCCCCGACCACACCACCAAGATCGACGACCTGCACGCGTCCCTCGGCCGCATGGGCCGTACGAGCTACCACGCCGCAGTAGAAGAAATCACCACCCACTACACCAAGTCCGGCACCACCCTCCCCGCCCTCGTCATCTTCCAGACCGACGGCGCCCCGGACGCGAAAACCCCGGCCACCCAGTCCCTCACCGAAGCGGCGAAGACCCACCCCGCCCTCTTCTTCTCCTTCGTCGCCTTCGGGGAGCACGACAACAAGGCCTTCGACTACCTCCGCAAACTGAAGACCGAGAACACGGCCTTCTTCCACGCGGGACCCACCCCGAAGGAACTCACGGACACGGAGTTCTACGAGGGCGTACTGGCGAACTGGCGCCCGTAACGGCGGCACCGCACCCGGCATCCCACGGGGTGCCCGTCACCCCGTAAAACGGGAGGCGGGCGCCCCATATCAGTCAGCTACGATTTCAAGGTTCGTAGACGGTCGAAACGCACCGAAACCGTCACTCCATGTAGCGACCCGGGAGCAGCCCGCAATGGCTCGACACCTCATCACCAGCGCCCTTCCGTACATCAACGGGATCAAGCACCTGGGCAACATGGTGGGGTCCATGCTCCCGGCGGACGTCTACTCCCGCTACCTGCGCCAGCGCGGCCACGACGTCCTCTACATCTGCGCGACGGACGAACACGGCACCCCCGCCGAGCTGGCCGCCAAGGAGGAGGGCCTCCCGGTCGACGAGTTCTGCGCGCGGGCACACGACCAGCAGAAGGCGATCTACGACGGCTTCCAGCTGGCCTTCGACTACTTCGGCCGCAGCTCCTCCCCCCAGAACCGCGAGATCACCCAGGAGATCGCCCGCGAGCTGAAGGCGAACGGCTTCATCGAGGAACGAGCCATCCGCCAGGTGTACTCGAACACGGACGGCCGTTTCCTCCCGGACCGCTACATCATCGGCACCTGCCCGCACTGCGGCTACGACAAGGCCCGCGGCGACCAGTGCGAGAACTGCACCCGCGTCCTGGACCCGACCGACCTGATCGACCCGCGCTCCGCGATCAGCGGCAGCAGCGACCTGGAGATCCGCGAGACCAAGCACCTGTTCCTCCTCCAGTCGGCCCTGGCCGGCGAGGTCGAGGCATGGGTCGACGAGCGCGCCGACAACTGGCCGATCCTGGCGTCCTCCATCGCCCGCAAGTGGCTCACGGAGGGTCTGCACGACCGCGCGATCACCCGCGACCTCGACTGGGGCGTCCCGGTCCCGGCCGACACCTGGCCGGAGCTGGCCGCCGACGGCAAGGTCTTCTACGTCTGGTTCGACGCCCCGATCGAGTACATCGGCTCGACGAAGGAGTGGGCGGACCAGGACCCGGAGAACCGCGACTGGCGCTCCTGGTGGTGGAAGTCGGACGCGGACGTCCAGTACACGCAGTTCATGGGCAAGGACAACGTCCCCTTCCACAGCGTGATGTTCCCGGCAACCCTGCTGGGCACCCGCGCGCCGTGGAAGAAGGTCGACGTGATCAAGGCCTTCAACTGGCTGAACTACTACGGCGGCAAGTTCTCCACGTCGCAGCGGCGAGGCGTCTTCACGCACGACGCCCTGGAGATCCTCCCCGCCGACTACTGGCGCTACTTCATGATGGCCAACGCCCCGGAGTCGGACGACTCGTCCTTCACCTGGGAGCACTTCACGGCCACGGTGAACAAGGACCTGGCGGACACCCTCGGCAACTTCGTCAACCGAGTCCTCTCCTTCTCGAAGAAGCGCTTCGGCGACGAGGTCCCGGCGGGCGCGGAGCCCGGCGAGGCGGAGGCGAAGCTCGGCGAGGAGATCGCCCGCCTGCTCACCGAGTACGAGGAGCAGATGGAGGCCATCCAGTTCCGCAAGGCGACGGCCGCCCTCCGTGCCCTGTGGTCGGCCGGCAACTCGTACCTCGAGGAGAAGGCCCCCTGGCTGGAGATCAAGACCGACAAGGAGGGGGCGGCCCTGACCCTGCGCACCGCGATGAACCTGATCCACCTCTACTCGGTGGTCTCGGAGCCCTTCATCCCGACGTCGGCGAAGACGATGCGAGGGGCCTTCTCGCTCGGCGACGACACCGCGACGTGGGTGAGCCCCGACGAGGCGAGGTCCCTCACCACGGTCCCCGCCGGCACGCCCTTCACCGTCCCCCCGGTCCTCTTCGCCAAGCTCACGGACGAGGACCTGCTGGCGTACAAGGAGCGCTTCGGCGGGGAGTCGGCTGCGTAAGGCACATACGGCAGAAGGGCCTGGAACCGAATGGTTCCGGGCCCTTTCGCTGCCTATGTCTTCAGTCAGGCGCGGGACAGGGGTGACGGGAAAGTCACCGTCCGAGTGCGGAGAATCCCTCGCGGATGCGGTTCAGGTATATGGGACGGACAGGGAGGCCGCTCCCAGCCACCTCATCGCCTTGTCCTCCCTGGAGAGTGACGGTCGGGACGAGGAACTGCGGGCGGTGTTCAGGGCGCTGGACAAGCCGGCCCGGTTACGGAAGGGGCCCGCACCGACTTGCGGATGCGGGCCCCCGGTTGGTTCGCGGCCTCGTTACGGCATCAGGCCGCGGCGCCGCCCGACTTGCGGCGACGCACGACGAACATGGCGCCGGCGCCGACCACCACGGTCGCACCACCGATGCCGGCGATCAGCGGGAGCGCAGAGGAGGCACCGGTGTGGGCCAGCGAGCCGCTGGCCGCAGTCGTGTCCGACACCGGGACGACGTGGGAAGTGCCGCTCTTGGCCGGGGCCTTGGACGGCAGCGGGGCCTCGCCGCCGGTCTGCGGGACCGGCTTGGAGCCGGTGGTCTTGGTACCCGGCTTGACGATGTCGACCTTGTAGACGGCGGAGCCCGTCGCCTCGCAGTTGTTCTGTGTGTCCGGGTAGACGCCCAGGCCGATGGTGAGGGCCTTACCGACCGGGGCCTTGGCCGTGACGTTCAGCCGGAAGCTGAGGTCGACCGTGGTGTTGCCGGGCAGGTCCCCCGGGCCCAGGGAGCCGAGGGCGTACTTGCCGTCGTCCGTAACGTTGAACCACTGCTTCGCGTCCGGGTCGTACGCCTGGAGTACGGCCTGCTTGAGCGTGAACGGGTCGTCGCTCTCCAGCGGACCGACACCCGCGGCGAGCGCGATGTCCGTGATGGCGTTCTTCGACGGGTTGGTCACCGTCATCTTGAACGGGTGCCAACCGCTGCCCCTCACGATCTTGCCAGGCAGGCCGCTCAGCGCGATCCGCAGGGTGGCCTTGTAGTTCGGGTTCTGGTCTTCGCAGAACGCGAGATCGGTCGGCTCCACGGACGGCGTGCTGCTCGGCACGGCCGAGGGGGAGGCAACCGGAGCCGAGGCACCGACGGATGCGGACGCGCTCGCGGACGGGGAAGCCGTGGCGCTCGCGGACGCGGATGCCGTGGCACTCGCGGTGGCGGAGGGGCTGGCACTCGCGGTGGGGGGTGCCGATGTCGAGCCGTCATCGGCGTAGGCCACGGTTGCCATTGTCAACGCGGCAGGGGCAACGGCAGCGGTCGTCGCGACCGCCACCAGGGCACGGCGAAACTTCATGAGACCTCTATCTGCGGAAGAGAAGAAGACCAGAGGCCGTCGCGGTGGTGGGGGCACGCGGCGCGGCAGGGGTTGATCGTAAGTCCGCGCGAAGGGGAGCGCAGACGCCCGCCGTGGGTGGATTCTGACCATTACCTGAGCATTGCCCGACCATTACCAGTCCGAAGGCAGCGAATCATGGTGAAAGGTGCAGTTGCCCTCAGCCTTGTGATTTCTCTATGGGAAACGTCACGTTCACGCTCCTCCTGGAGTTGAACGGCTGAGACGGCTCCAGCGGGGTTTCGTGCCGATGGTGTGGCTCTCAGCGATTGGCCGTCCAACGCCACGCGACGACACGGCCACTCACGCGTCCGTCGCCGTGCACCATGCCTCGTCGCCCCTGTACCGCCGACGCCTCCACGCACAGATCCGCCTCGGCATGGCTCAGGCCGATCTCGCTTCCGCCTGTGCTTCACACCGCTTGGCGCCGGCCCCACGCCCAACTACACGGCACTGAGCCCGGTGCATCGTGAAGACTGCACGTCAGTCGGCCTGGTGTGCGTAGGCGTCGGGAGGCTCGGGCAGGTCCGGGGGCGGTAGTCCACCGACAAGGTCGTCCGTCAGCGGGCGAATTCCCGCTTCGTCAGCACCAGCAGGGCCCGCACCAGCGCAGTCGCTGATCCGCGATCGCCAGTTCGTCCCGCTCGACCTGGACTTCCTGAAAGCTGTTTGGCCAACTGCTCGGCGAGGGCGTCCAGTTCGCTCCGGCGAGGGGTGATCCACTGCCGCTCCTGCATCCCCGCAGCCTCCCACGGTCTCGTGGCGTGCCGCCCTGCTGACGGATCGTAGGCGGGGGTCGATCACGGGCGCAGCCGAACCCGGCATCCCGCCGGAACCGGACCTGTCCGATGATCTACACCATGGTCATCGGCCACCGACCGGCACGAGTACCCGAGTCGTCACTCACACCAGACCCGTGACCTCCCGCTACACGCCTTCCGTCGTCTTCGAGGTTTCCCCCGCCCTGACGACACCACTCGCCTCCAATCAGCCGGTGAAGCCCTTGAGATCGAAACCCACGAGTACCTCCGCCGCACCCGCGAACGCCGTCACCCTGCGCATCCGCCCACTGGTGCCGCGCGGTTCGAGGTCACCCGTGACCGCCACCTCCCAGTCGCGTCGCCAGGCTTCGGTGGCCTTGTCGATGTCCTTGGGGCGCAGTTCCACCCGGACTCTTCGCTGGCGCTGGGTGTCCTCGTGGAGGAGGGAGCCGTAGACCGTCGTCTCGCGTGGATTCACATCCCTGTGAACAGGCGGCGAGCGAGCACCCCGTGCCGGAGGCGTAGTCGGCACGGGGCAGCTTCTTGCCCCCGGCGTTCGTGTTCGCGTCGATCGTGCCCTTGATCTTGATGATCCTCGGCGTGGGGTCGGAGACGGACCCTAGTAGAGGAGTCCTTACGTACAGTGGGGGCGCGTGCTTCGGGCGGACCAGCGTGAACGGGCTTCCGGCTCATCCGTGGTTGTGGAGATCGAAAAGGCTGCCGTGAATTTTTCGGTGGTCCGATGGTCAACTCATGGGCGGGAAGCCGATAATGCCACGGGACAAACGTATGGTTTGCGCCATGGCAGTGCCTGAGGTCATCCCGATCGCCTACGAGCCGCACGGCCGTACAGAGGCCATCGGTCGCTACGCGGACGGACAGTTCCTGGGGTCGGTCACCTATGCCTTCCCCGCCGGGTTCCGCCCCGACGACGACTGGGAGAAACACAAGCGCCTCTACTCGGCGCTGCACCTGTTCGACGCCGAGGGGCGCCACCGCCACTCGGAGATCTGGTGTGCGGGCACCTGGGCCGAGCAGCAGGGCGCCCCGCACGGCCCGGACTCGGTCCTGGCCCGGGCCCGGGCACACCTCGCGACACTCCTCAGGGCCCTGCCCCGCCGCACCTACACCGACATCGCCGTCCGCCCCTTCCAACTCACCGCAGACGGTGTCCTGTTCGGCCTGCTCACCGGAGACGACGAGGGCGAGCCCTGGGCCGAGTTGTACCCGGACCACCTGGGTTTCGGCCCGCCTTGGGACGGCTTGTACGACACCTGAGCGCATCCGCGGAACCCCCGGTCCACCATGCGCGTCCACCACAGGGCGACACGGTCAATCGAGTGGGGGGTTCCATCCATGGCACTGTTCGGCAACGCGCACACCGTGGACCCGGCGACGGCACAGCAGGACTACGCCCGTCTGCTGGGCCAGAACGAGCAGGTGCACGCCGCGTACATGCTGATCCGCGACACCATCCTGCTCACCGACCGGCGTCTGATCCTGGTCGACAAGCAGGGCATCACCGGGAAGAAGGTGGAGTACCACTCCGTCCCGTACCGCAGCATCACCCACTTCGCCGTGGAGACCGCCGGCACCTTCGACCTCGACGCCGAGCTGAAGATCTGGATCTCCGGCTCCCCGACCCCGATCGAGAAGACCTTCACCAAGGGCGTCGACATCTACGAAGTCCAGGCGATCCTCACCCACTTCGTGGCGAAGTAAGGGGAGCCACTCGAGCTCAAACGCCGTGGGGCACCCGGACCGGCCCGGCTTTACAATTCCGGCGGAATGCGGGTGCACGGACGGTGCGCCCGGGGGTGGAGGGGCTGGGATGGGAAGCAGTGTGTCCAAGGGGGGCTGGAGAGCCGCCGCCGTGATCGCGGCGGCTCTCGTCGGGAGCATGGTGCTCCCCGTCGGTCCGGCGGCCGCCGTGCACGGCGGTGTTCCGGGTGACTTCAACGGGGACGGCTACCGCGACGCCGTCCTGCCCGCGCCCGGCGCGAACGTGGCGGGCAAGGAGGCGGCCGGGGCCGTGGTCGTGC
This sequence comes from Streptomyces sp. DG2A-72, assembly GCF_030499575.1. Taxonomy (NCBI): domain Bacteria; kingdom Bacillati; phylum Actinomycetota; class Actinomycetes; order Kitasatosporales; family Streptomycetaceae; genus Streptomyces; species Streptomyces sp. DG2A-72. Next base: position 5,206,218 of record NZ_JASTLC010000001.1, on the reverse strand, counting down.
TGTACGGGTCGTCATCGGGGCTGGCGACCGCCCGGCGCAAGACCCTCACGCAGAACACGACCGGGATTCCCGGGACGGCCGAGGCATACGACCGGTTCGGCGCCGCCACCGCCACGGAAGACCTGAACCGGGACGGGTACGCCGACCTCGTGATCTCGTCTCCCTACGAGGACACCGCCAAGGGTGCCAACTCGGGTGCGGTGACCGTGGTGTGGGGCAGCAGGAGCGGGCTGACGAGTGGCACCGATCTGCCGTCGCCGTCCAGCGATCCCGAGCACTTCGGAGTCGACCTCGCGGCGCTGAGCGGCGGGGCGGGGACGAAAACGCGGGTGCTGGTCGGCGGGCTCGACGGATCCGTACTCTTCACCGGATCGTTCAGCCGCACCGGCACCTTCGGCTCCGCCACGCTCAACCAGGACACCCCGTCCCCGGAATCCGTCGCGCTCGGCGACCTCAACGGCGACACCACACCGGACCGGGTACTCGTCACCGTCCGGATGAGCGGGCTCAGCGGCGGCGAGATCTACACGAACCCCGCGTACGAGAATGCCTTCCAGCAGGGCAACGGGCTCATCTCCGCCACCGGCGACCTCAACGGCGACGGCTACGCCGACCTCGTGGTCGGCGATCCGGACGAGCCCGAAGTGGCGGGCACCGACGGCATGTTGGGCGGACGGGTGCTGGTCTGGTACGGCTCGGCGAGCGGTATCGCGAGCAACGCGAAACCGGTACAGATCACGCAGAACACCTCAGGCGTGCCTGGCGGGAGCGAGAAGGGTGACGCCTTCGGCGGCGCCTTGGCCGTGACCGACGTCAACCGGGACAAGCTGGCGGACATCGTCGTCGGCGCACCGTACGAGAACGTCGGCAGCACGAAGCGGGCCGGTGCGGTCACGGTGATCCCCGGCCGCGCCTCGGGCGCCCTCGGCACCGGCTCGTACAGCTTCACCCAGGACACCTCGGGTGTCCCCAGCGTCTCGGAGACCGACGACTTCTTCGGGACCGCGGTCTCCGCCGGCGACATCAACAGGGATGGCAAGCCGGAGCTCTTCGTCGGCGCCTCCGGGGAGAACAACTCGACGGGCGCCGAATTCGTCCTCCCCGGCGGCTCCACCCGCCCGACGGGCACCGGCAGCAAGGTGATCACGGCACCGTCCATCGGCCTCACGCAGCAGCACGGCACACTCCTCGGCGGCAACGGGCTGCTTTGGGTGATCTAGACCGAGTGTGCTGACGTGGCGTCACATGACCAAGCACGCGCCCGGGACTCGATGGTCCCGGGCGCTCTCATGTCCGCACGTGCGGAGTTACATCGACGTGCCCTCGTTCGTCGCCTCCAGGTCCACGCCCACCGTGATGGAGGCCTGGACGCCCTTGGCGATGTTGTCCTTGTCGTACTTCAGCTTGAGGAGACCGCCGGTCGAGCCGGACTGGTCGTAGATGGTGTCCTCGGTGAGCGTGGTGCGCTCGGTCGTGGACGTGGAGTACGGCTCGACCCCGGCAGAGGCGAGGACGGACTCCTCGTCGAAGAAGAACTGGCCGGTGTGGCACGTGGTGCCACCCTCGTAACCGGCGTCGGTCCACTCGCCGTCCACGTGGACCGTGGTGTGGATGTGGACGCAGCGACCCCGGAGCTTGTCCGCGTCGAGGTAGTAGGGGCCCTCGGTGGTTTCGGAGGTGAGCTTGTAGCACGCCTCCGCCGAGGTGGAGGTCGCGGACGCAGCTGCCGCGGCGCCCTTTCCGCTCTGGCCGGCGTTCGCCATCGCGGCCAGTGTGCCGAGTCAGGTCAGGTCAGGTCACCTGATGCTGAGGGGCCCGGAACCGGTGACCGGTTCCGGGCCCCTTCAGGGCAGACGCCTACTTCGGCTGCGGCTTCCGCACCGACAGGTGCAGTTCCTTCAGCCGCGCCTCCTCCAGCTCCGTCGGCGCGCCCATCATCAGGTCCTGGGCGTTGCCGTTGAGCGGGAAGGCGATGGTCTCGCGGATGTTGGGCTCGTCGGCCAGCAGCATGACGATGCGGTCGACGCCCGGTGCGATGCCGCCGTGCGGCGGGGCGCCGAAGCGGAAGGCGCGCAGCATGCCGGCGAACTTCTCCTCGACGGTCTCGCGGTCGTAGCCCGCGATCTCGAAGGCCTTCAGCATGATCTCGGGCTCGTGGTTCCGGATCGCGCCGGAGGACAGCTCGACGCCGTTGCAGACGATGTCGTACTGCCAGCCCAGGATGTCCAGCGGGTCCTGGGTCTGGAGGGCCTCCAGACCACCCTGCGGCATGGAGAACGGGTTGTGCGAGAAGTCGATCGTGCCGGTCTCCTCGTCCTTCTCGTACATCGGGAAGTCGACGATCCAGCAGAAGCGGAAGACGTCCTCCTCGAAGTGCCCGGCGCGCTTGGCGGCCTCGACCCGCACCGCGCCCATGATCTTCGAGACCTCGTCGAACTCGCCCGCGCCGAAGAAGACCGCGTGGCCGGCCGACAGCGACAGGCGCTTCGTCAGCTCCGCGACGTTCTCCTCCGTCAGGAACTTCGCGATCGGGCCCGTCAGCGAACCGTCTTCGGCGACCCGCACCCACGCCAGGCCCTTGGCGCCCTGCGAGACGGCGAAGTCACCGAGCTGGTCGAAGAACTTCCGGGGCTGCGCGGAGACGTCCGGCACCGGCAGGGCCCGTACATGCTTGCCCGCGAAGGCCTTGAACTCCGAGCCTTCGAAGATGTCGGTGATGTCGACCAGTTCCAGCTGCGCACGCAGGTCCGGCTTGTCGGAGCCGTACTTCAGCATCGCCTCGCGGAACGGGATCCGCGGGAACGGCGAGGTGACGTGGCGGCCGCCCCCGAACTCCTCGAACAGCTCCGTCATCAGCTTCTCGACGGGCCGGAAGACGTCCTCCTGCTCGACGAAGGACATCTCGATGTCGAGCTGGTAGAACTCGCCCGGCGAGCGGTCCGCACGCGCGTCCTCGTCGCGGAAGCAGGGCGCGATCTGGAAGTAGCGGTCGAAGCCGGAGATCATCAGCAGCTGCTTGAACTGCTGCGGCGCCTGGGGGAGGGCGTAGAACCTGCCCGGGTGCAGACGGGACGGCACGACGAAGTCGCGGGCGCCCTCGGGGGAGGTGGCCGACAGGATCGGCGTCGCCATCTCGTTGAAGCCCAGCGCCGTCATCTTGTGCCGGATCGCCGAGATGACCGCCGTACGCAGCAGGATGTTGCGGTGCATACGCTCGCGGCGCAGGTCCAGGAAGCGGTACTCCAGGCGCCGCTCCTCGTTGACCCCGTCCTCGGTGTTGATCGTGAACGGCAGCGGGGCAGCCGCGCCGAGCAGCTCGACCTCGGAGACCTCGACCTCGATCTCGCCGGTCGGCAGATCGGGGTTGATGTTCTCGGTGCCGCGGGAGACGACCTGGCCGTCGACGCGGACGGTGGACTCCTTGGACAGCTTGTCCAGGGCGTCGTACGCGGGCGTGCCCGGCCGGGCGACCAGCTGGGTGATGCCGTAGTGATCACGCAGATCGATGAAGAGGATGCCGCCCAGGTCGCGCCGATTATGCAGCCAGCCGCTCAGCCGGACGTCGGTGCCGACGTCAGAGGCGCGGAGCTCGCCGCAGGTGTGGGACCTGTACCGATGCATCGTCGTTCATCCAGTCTTCGCGGATCGGGGGCTGTTTCACGTGAAACTCCACCAAGCCTACCGGGCACCCCAAGATCGCCTCCCACCCATTAATCGCCTCACACCCATTCAACGATGAACAGCTTCGGTGGCCGTCACCGATCACCTCTCCCTACAGTGGGGCAATGCGCACTGGTGAGCCCCTGCCGGCCGTGGGGGAGGTTCTCGCCGCCCTCGCGACGGGACTGTGGCACTGGAACACCGCCACACGGCTGGTCACGGTCGACGCGGAGACGGCACGGCTGCTCGGGCTGCCCGCCGAGCAGTGCACCCTCAGCCAGGCCCAGGTGCGCGCCCGCCTGCACCCGGTGGACTGGAACGAGATCAGCGGAGTGATCCAGCTCGCCGTCGCCGAGGGCACGCTCGGCGAGGTGCGGGTGCGGATCATGGATGAGCGGGGCCAGATCATCCGGGTCGGTCGCAGCCGCTTCCACGCGTCCTTCGACCGCGAGAAGCGTTCGTACGAGGTGACGGGCTCCCTCCAGGAGGTCACCGACCCCTCGCCGGGTACCGCCGCGGGGCGCCGTACGGTGACCGGGGACTGGCGGCGCTCCCGGGAGGCGTTCCTGCTGGACGCGGGCCGGGCGCTGGCCGAGGCGCGGTCGACGGAGGAGGTGCTGCGGGTCGCGGCCGGGCTGTCGATGCCGGGGTTCTCACCGGACGGTCTCGCCGTGTTCGGGACCTCGGGCGATCGCCTGACGATCATCGGCCACCATGGTCACCAGGGGGGCGACGAGAGCCCCTTCTCGCACATGGCGCTGGACACCGACTACCCGGCGGCGGAGGTGGTTCGCACCGGCCGGGCCGTCTATCTGTCCACCCCCGAGCAGTACAAGTCCCGCTACCCGGTCACCTGGTCGCTGGCCCAGCACTTCGGCCGTCAGTCGTGGGCGTTCCTGCCGCTGACCGTGGCCGGGCGGACGATGGGCGCCTGGATGGCGGCCTTCACGTATCCCGTCGCGTTCACGCCGGACGAGCGGTCCGTGCTGACGACGGTGGCCCGCATGCTCGCGCAGGCCCTGTCCCGGGCCGGGCTCGCCGAGTCGGAGCGGGAGCTGACGGACGGCCTCCAGCGCTCGATGCTGCCCACGCTCGGCCCCGAGATACCGGGCATGAGCGTCGCCGCACGCTATGTGCCGACCGGCGGCGGCCTGCAGGTGGGCGGCGACTGGTACGACATGATCCCGCTGCCCTCCGGCCGGTTCGCGTTCGTCATCGGCGACGTCCAGGGCCACGATGTGCGGGCGGCGGGCCTGATGGGGCAGCTCCGGATAGCGCTCAGGGCGTACGCCTCCGAGGGCCACCGCCCGGACGCGGTGCTCTCCCGCGCCTCCCGCTTTCTGCACGGCATCACCTCGGACGGCGACGACCTGCGCTTCGCGACCTGCCTGTACGCCGAGGCCGACCCCGTGACCGGGACCCTGGACATCGCCCGCGCCGGGCACCCCGACCCGGCGATCCGGATGTCGGACGGCACGGTCATGGCACGGCCCACGGCGGGCGGCCTGCCGCTCGGCATCGACCCGGACGCCGACTACCCGACGACCCGGTTCACCCTGGAACCCGGCGAGACCATGATGATCTGCACGGACGGCCTGATCGAGACCGGCGGGCACGACCTGGAGACCGGCTGGCTGCGGATCCGCACCACCCTCGAAGAACACAAGGGCAACCTGGAGGAACTCGCCGACTCCCTGGTCCAGGCGGTGCACGGCCCCTCCTCCCACCACACCACCGGCCCGCTGGCCGACCGCCGCGAGGACGACATCGCGGTGCTGCTGCTGTGCCGGCAGGGGGAGGGCTGCGGCTGCGAGGACACGGCGGTCGTCGAACGTCGCGCGGTACGGCGCACCATGCTCTCGGTGGCCCAGGCGGAGCCCGAGCGGGTCGCCACCGCCCGCCAGCAACTCCGCGAACTCCTCCACGACTGGGCCTCCCCCGACCAGGTCGACTCCGCCGTCCTGCTCCTGTCCGAGATGCTCACCAACGTCCTCGTCCACACCGACGCCGACGCCCTCCTCCTCGCCCAGGTCACCGGCGAGGCCGGCATCCGCCGCCTCCATGTCGAGGTCACCGACACCAGCGACGACCTCCCCCACAAACGCCGCCCCGGCGAACTGGCCTCCTCCGGACGCGGGTTGATGCTCATCGAGCTGCTGGCGAACGCGTGGGGCGTGGATCCGCGGGGCGAGGGCAAGAGCATCTGGTTCGAGCTGTACGAGGAGGAGGGCGCGGCGGAGTAGCGCCGGCCCCTACGCATCCGACGGCTCGGCACTCCCGTACCGCGTCCGCAGTTCCTGGACGACCCCGAAGGCCGCCGCGGTCAGCGGTACCGCCAGCAGCATCCCGAGGACGCCGGCCACGGACGCACCCGCGGTGATCGCCACCATCACCAGCGCCGGGTGCATCTGCACGGTCCGGCTCTGGATCACCGGCTGGAGGACATGCCCCTCCAGCACCTGCACGGCGAGCACGACGCCCAGCGCCCACAGCGCGATGACGAACCCGCGGTCGGCCAGCGCCACCAGCACGGCGACGGCGCCGGAGAGGAAGGCGCCGAGGTAGGGGATGTAGGCGCCGACGAAGACGAGGGCGCCCAGCCCCACCGCGCCCGGCACGTCCAGGACCAGCAGTCCGACCGTGATGCACAGAGCGTCGATCAGCGCGATGAAGGTCGTCCCGCGCATGAACCCCTCGACCGCCTCGAAGGCCCGCCGCGCCATGGCCTCGACGGTGTCGGCGGCCCCGCCCGGCACGACGGCGTGCACCGTGTCCGCGGCCTTGTCGGAGTCCCGCAGAAAGAAGAAGACGAGCAGCAGCGCCAGTACGGCCATGGCGATCGCCTCGCCCACCACACTGACCCCGCTGATCACACCGGACGCGGCGGTCCCGCCGAACTTGGCGAGCAGTTCCTTCGCGTTGGACGCGACGTCGTCCAGCGAGGTCCCGGCCGCCCCGAAGTGCTCGGCGAGCGACTCGGCCGCCTGCTTCAGCGAGGCGACGATCTGGTCCCCGGTGTCGATGAGCGCGGCGACCACGATGTACACGGCCCCGCCGACGACGGCCACGACCGCGACGCAGGTCACCGCGGCGGCGATGGACCGGTTGACCCGCGCCTTCACCAGCCGCCGGTGCATCGGCCCGAGCAGCGCGGTCCCGAGCAGCGCCAGCAGCACCGGCACGACGGCCGTACGGAACTCCACGGCCAGCCGGATCCCGACGTAGACCACACCCGCCGTCAGCAGAATGACGGCACACCAGGCGGCGAACCGGCGCACGGGGTCGGGGAGCAGCTGCACGCGTCCAGCGGATCACGCACAGGGCGGGCTGTCCTGTGCGGACAGCCCGCCCGGGTGACGGAGCGTCAGGCGTCGGGGCCTGCTCGGTCAGGCGTCAGGGCCCTCTTCGGTCATGCCGTGCACGGCCGGGATGGTCCCGAGCCGGCCCTTCTGGAAGTCCTCGAAGGCCTGCTGGAGTTCTTCGCGGGTGTTCATCACGAAGGGCCCGTAGTGGGCCATGGGCTCACGGATGGGCTGCCCGCCGAGGAGGACGACCTCCAGGTCCGGCGTGTGCGAGTCCTGCTGCTCGTCCGCGCGGACGGTCAGCGCGGAGCCCGCGCCGAAGACGGCGGTCTGGCCCAGCTGGACCGGTCGGCGCTCGGGGCCCACCGCGCCCTTGCCCGCCAGCACGTACGCCAGCCCGTTGAAGTCCTCGCGCCAGGGCAGGGTGATCTCCGCGCCCGGCGCCAGCGTCGCGTGGATCATCGTGATCGGCGTGTGCGTGATGCCAGGACCGGCGTGGCCGTCCAGCTCACCGGCGATGACGCGCAGCAGTGCGCCGCCGTCGGGGGAGGTGAGCAGCTGGACGTTGCCGCCGCGGATGTCCTGGTAGCGCGGGGGCATCATCTTGTCCTTGGCCGGGAGGTTCACCCACAGCTGGAGGCCGTGGAAGAGACCGCCGGACACCACCAGGTGCTCCGGCGGGGCCTCGATGTGCAGCAGACCGGCGCCCGCGGTCATCCACTGGGTGTCGCCGTTGGTGATGGTGCCGCCACCGCCGTTGGAGTCCTGGTGGTCGAAGATCCCGTCGATGATGTAGGTGACGGTCTCGAAGCCGCGGTGCGGGTGCCAGGGGGTGCCCTTGGGCTCACCCGGCGCGTAGTCCACCTCGCCCATCTGGTCCATCATGATGAACGGGTCGAGGTGGCGGTAGTTGATCCCGGCGAACGCCCGGCGCACCGGGAAGCCCTCGCCCTCGAAACCGCTCGGCGCGGTCGTGACAGCGAGCACGGGACGTGCCACGGCGTCGGCCGGCGCGGCCACGCGGGGCAGGGTCAGCGGGTTCTCGACGGTCACTGCAGGCATGTCGGTACCTCCTTGTGCGGCCAGTTTAGTTGAGCATTGAACTTCCTGCCACCCGGAACGACGAAAGCCCGAAGGACATTCCCTCCGGGCTTCGCCGTGCGGGCCGCAGCCCGCGTCAGTCGCTGAAGTACAGGTACTTCCAGGCCCCGTACGTCGTCGAGTTCACGGTGTCGCCGGACGAGGTCGGTGCGGGTGACCGCGAGCTTGGCGCCTGGCGGACTCGGCCGACGCGGTACCGGCCGCGGCGACGCTCAGCGCCACCGAGCTGAAGAGGACCGCGAATGCCGTCGCGGCCGAGGTGCTGCGCATGCGCACAGTGATGAAACCCCCACGAGGAATCCCGGGGTCGCCGGGAGCTGAGAGCGCCGCGCGGCATCCGGACGCGAACCGCCGAAGCGGTGACGTGCGGGGCGCGGCTGCCAGGGGCCCACTCTATGGCATGGCTGTGACAATCGAGTGGAGATTTCGCGGCGGGGGTTTCCGGCCGACGGGTGGCGTCTAGCCGTACATCCGCCGCATCGCGAACTCCACCATCTGCTCGACCGCCTTCGCGTCGAACACCATCCGGTGCTCGCCCTCCATGTCCAGGACGAAGCCGTACCCGGTCGGCAGCAGGTCGATCACCTCGGCGCCGGTGATCACGAAGTACTTGGACTCCTTGCCCGCGTACCGGCGCAGCTCCTTCAGCGAGGTGAACATCGGGATCACCGGCTGCTGGGTGTTGTGCAGGGCGAGGAAGCCGGGGTTGTCACCGCGCGGGCAGTAGACCTTCGACGTGGCGAAGACCTGCTGGAAGTCCTCCGCGGACATCTGCCCGGTGGTGAAGGCCCGCACCGCGTCCGCGACCGAGGGCGGGGACGGCTCGGGGTACAGCGGCGGCTGCTGGCCGTACCCGCCGGGCATGGGCTGCTGCGGCGGGACGTAGCCCTGCTGGGCACCGGCGTTCTGGTCGTAGCCGTACATGAGCGCAAGCGTACCGAGAGCGGGGGGCCGGGCGGGCCGGTACGGAACCGACAGGGTGTTGACAGGCGCGGAACCCTGTCGTTCCGCGGGGAGACGCGCTTAGGTTTCGGCCATGGGCGGACACCATCATGACGACGAGATCCACGAGCACGACCGGGGACTCTCCTACGACCTCCCCGTCCTCGCCCGCCGGCGGATGATCCGGCTGATGGCGGGGGCGGGACTGATACCGCTGGTGGGCTGCAGCTCCGAGGGGGAGACACCGACGGCCGCCTCCTCCGGCAGCGCTTCTTCCGGGAGCGCTTCTGCCCCCGCGGAGTGCGCGACCGTGCCGGAGGAGACCGCGGGCCCCTTCCCCGGCGACGGCTCCAACGGCGTGAACGTCCTCAAGGAGAGCGGGGTCGTCCGCAGCGACATCACGAAGAGCTTCGGCGACTCCGCCGGCGGCACCGCCGAGGGCGTGCCCCTGACCGTCACGCTCACGGTCGTGGACGCCGCCTCCGGCTGCGGGACGCCCAAGGCGGGGGCTGCGGTCTATGTCTGGCAGTGCGACCGGGAGGGCCGGTATTCCCTGTACTCGGAGGGCGTCACCGAGGAGAACTATCTGCGCGGCGTCCAGGAGACCGACGACAAGGGCCAGGTCACGTTCAAGAGCATCTTTCCGGCCTGCTACACGGGCCGCTGGCCGCACATCCACTTCGAGGTCTACGGCAGCCTGGAGGACGCCACGGCCGCCACCTCCATCACGAACACTTCGCAGCTCGCGTTCCCGAAGGACGTCTGCGACACGGTGTACGCGACGGACGGTTACAGCCAGAGTGTGCAGAACCTCGGCCAGCTCTCCCTGGAGTCGGACAGCATCTTCAGCGACGGCTACGACCAGCAGCTGGCGGCGGTCGAGGGCAGTGTGGCGAAGGGATACACGGCGACTCTGACGGTTCCGGTGTGACCTGTCACAGATGACCGGATCGGGGTTGCGTCTTATTACCGACGGGTAGCATCATCGTAGCTACTTGTTGGTATGTGAACGAGCGCGAGGATCCAGTGCCTCGCCGATCTCTACGGAGCCAGTCGCCATGGGGCACTACAAGTCGAATCTGCGCGACATCGAGTTCAACCTCTTCGAAGTACTCGGGCGCGACAAGCTGTACGGCACGGGCCCGTTCGAGGAGATGGACGTCGAGACCGCGAAATCCATCCTCGACGAGATGACCCGCCTCGCGGAGAACGACCTGGCGGAGTCCTTCGCGGACGCCGACCGCAACCCGCCGGTCTTCGACCCGGAGACCCACACGGCGCCGGTGCCCGCGTCCTTCAAGAAGAGCTACAAGGCGTTCATGGACTCCGAGTACTGGCGGCTCGGCCTGCCCGAGGAGATCGGTGGCACCACTGCTCCCCCGTCGCTGATCTGGTCGTACGCGGAGCTGATCCTGGGCGCCAACCCGGCCGTGTGGATGTACTCCTCCGGTCCGGCCTTCGCCGGAATCCTCTTCGACGAGGGCAACGACGTCCAGAAGCAGATCGCCCAGATCGCGGTCGAGCGGACCTGGGGCTCCACCATGGTGCTGACCGAGCCCGACGCGGGTTCGGACGTCGGCGCCGGGCGTACCAAGGCGATCCAGCAGGAGGACGGCTCCTGGCACATCGAGGGCGTGAAGCGCTTCATCACCTCCGGTGAGCACGACATGGAGGAGAACATCCTTCACTACGTGCTGGCGCGTCCCGAGGGTGCCGGCCCCGGCACCAAGGGCCTGTCCCTCTTCCTCGTCCCGAAGCACCTCTTCGACTTCGAGACCGGCGAGCTGGGCGAGCGCAACGGCGTCTACGCCACCAACGTCGAGCACAAGATGGGCCTGAAGGCCTCCAACACCTGCGAGATGACCTTCGGCGACCAGCACCCCGCCAAGGGCTGGCTGATCGGCGACAAGCACGACGGCATCCGCCAGATGTTCCGCATCATCGAGTTCGCGCGGATGATGGTCGGCACGAAGGCGATCTCCACGCTGTCGACGGGCTACCTCAACGCCCTGGAGTACGCCAAGGAGCGCGTCCAGGGCCCGGACCTGGCGAAGTTCATGGACAAGGCCGCGCCCAAGGTCACCGTCACGCACCACCCGGACGTCCGCCGCTCGCTGATGACGCAGAAGGCGTACGCCGAGGGCATGCGCGCGCTGGTCCTCTACACGGCCTCCGTGCAGGACTCGATCGCCGTGAAGGAAGCCGCCGGCGAGGACGCCAAGACCGAGCACGCGCTGAACGACCTGCTCCTGCCGATCGTCAAGGGCTACGGCTCCGAGAAGGGCTACGAGCAGCTCGCCCAGTCGCTGCAGACCTTCGGCGGCTCCGGCTTCCTGCAGGAGTACCCGATCGAGCAGTACATCCGCGACTCCAAGATCGACACCCTCTACGAGGGCACCACGGCGATCCAGGGCCAGGACTTCTTCTTCCGGAAGATCGTCCGCAACCAGGGCGCCGCGCTGAACTCCCTCGCCGAGGACATCAAGAAGTTCCTGGCCGTCGGCACCGGCGGCGAGGAGCTGGCGGGCGCCCGCGAGCACCTGGCCAAGGCCGCCGTCGAGCTGGAGGCCATCGTCGGCCTCATGCTGACCGACCTCGCGGCCACCGAGCAGGACGTCAAGAACATCTACAAGGTGGGCCTGAACACCACCCGCCTGCTGATGGCCTCCGGTGACGTCGTCGTCGGCTATCTGCTCCTCAAGGGCGCCGCGGTCGCCGCCGAGAAGCTGCCGAACGCGTCCGCAAAGGACAAGGCGTTCTACACCGGCAAAATTGCGGCGGCGAAGTTCTTCGCGGCCAACGTCCTGCCCGGCGTCACCGGCGCGCGCAAGCTCGCGGAAGGCGTCGACCTGGATCTGATGGAGCTGGACGAGGCCGCTTTCTGAAGGCTCTGACCCGCTTGTGCGAGGGCCCGTTCCCCTGCCGGGGGACGGGCCCTCGTACGTCGTCAAGGAACCCTCGTACGTCGTTAAGGTGAACCCCATGAGCGAACCCCACCGCTTCGACCGCGGCCACACCGACGACCTCATGACCTTCCTGGCGGCGAGCCCGACGCCGTACCACGCCGTGGCGAACACCGCCGAGCGGCTGGAGAAGGCCGGCTTCAAGCAGGTCGCGGAGACGGACGCCTGGGACGGGTCGAACGGCGGCAAGTACGTGCTGCGGGGCGGCGCGATCATCGCCTGGTACGTCCCGGAGGGCGCCGCGCCGCACACGCCGTACCGGATCGTCGGCGCGCACACCGACTCGCCGAACCTGCGGGTCAAGCCGCTGCCGGACGCCGGGGCGCACGGCTGGCGGCAGGTGGCGGTCGAGATCTACGGCGGCCCGCTCATGAACTCCTGGCTGGACCGCGACCTGGGGCTGGCGGGCCGGCTGACGCTCAGGGACGGCTCGACGCGCCTGGTGAACGTCGACCGCCCGCTCATGCGCGTCCCCCAGCTGGCGATCCACCTCGACCGCTCGGTCTCCTCCGAGGGCCTCAAGCTCGACAAGCAGCGCCATCTCCAGCCCGTCTGGGGCCTGGGCGACACCGTGCGGGACGGCGACCTGATCGCGTTCCTGGAGTCGGAGAACAATCTGGCCGCGGGCGAGGTCACCGGCTGGGACCTGATGGTCCACTCCGTGGAACCGCCCGCGTACCTGGGCCGCGACAGGGAGCTGGTCGCGGGCCCCCGCATGGACAACCTGCTCTCCGTGCACGCGGCCACGGCGGCGCTGGCGGCGGTTTCGGGCCGTGAGCTGCCGTACATCCCGGTGCTGGCCGCCTTCGACCACGAGGAGAACGGCTCGCAGAGCGACACGGGTGCGGACGGGCCGCTGCTCGGCAGCGTGCTGGAGCGTTCGGTGTTCGCGCGCGGAGGATCGTACGAGGACAAGGCGCGCGCCTTCGCCGGCACCGTCTGTCTCTCCTCCGACACCGGTCACGCCGTCCACCCCAACTACGCGGAGCGGCACGACCCGACGCACCACCCGCGCGTCAACGGCGGGCCGATCCTGAAGGTGAACGTCAACAACCGCTACGCGACGGACGGTTCGGGGCGTGCGGTGTGGGCGGCGGCCTGCGAGAAGGCGGACGTCCCCTTCCAGTCCTTCGTATCGAACAACTCGATGCCGTGCGGCACGACCATCGGGCCCATCACCGCGGCCCGGCACGGCATCAAGACCCTCGACATCGGCGTGGCGATCCTGTCCATGCACAGTGCGCGGGAGTTGTGCGGGGTGGACGATCCGCATCTGCTGGCGAACGCGATGGTGGCGTTCCTCAAGGGGTAGTCGGTGGCCTTCTTCGAGGGGTAACGGACGCACCGCCGGGTACCCGCCCCCGACCGGAAGACCGGAACGACCGGACCGGACAGGGAGGCGACAGCTCATGGGCCTCGGCGGATGCATCATCCTCATCGCCGCGGGAGCCATCCTCACCTTCGCGACCGACTGGCACATGGAGGGGGTCAACCTCGACCTGGTCGGCGTCATCCTGATGATCGTCGGGCTGATCGGAGTGACGACGTTCAGCAGCATCGCGCGGCGCCGGCGGGTCATGGTGCCGCCGTCCACCCCGGTCATCGACGAGGAGGGGCGGCACCGCGACAGGTATGGCGGTATCTGAGTCGGGGCGGAGGGATCCGCCCCGACCGGCGGTGTCTCACACCGCGCCGCTCGTTCCTGGCACCTTGCGTCCGGTCAGTGGCCGCGCTGGATCCATGAGCCGAGGTGCGGAGCTTCGGCCCCGACGGTGGTGCTGTCTCCGTGGCCGGTCCGCACGCTGGTGTCTGGCGGCAAGGTCAGCAGGAGGTCGCGGATCGACCGGATGATCGTCGGGAAGTGCGAGTACGAACGTCCTGTGGCCCCGGGGCCGCCCTGGAAGAGGGTGTCTCCGGTGAAGACCGTGGTCAGTTCCTCCGAGTACAGGCAGATACCGCCCGGCGTGTGACCGGGTGTGTGTATGACCCTGAGTTCCGTCGCAGCGACGGTGAGGCGGCGGCCGTCCGAGAGGTAGCCGTCGGGGTCACGGTCGGGATGGGTGTGTTTCCACAGCAGCCGGTCGTCCAGGTGCAGGAAGACCGGTGCGCCGGTGCGGTCGGCGAGGGCGGGTGCGGCGTCGATGTGGTCGTTGTGGGCGTGGGTGCACACGACGGCCGTCAGCCGTCGGTCGCCGACGGCCTCGGCGATGGCGTCGGCGATGGGGGTCCCCCCGAGGACGGAGCTTGTCGGAGTCCTTGGGGGAGGGCGGCGTCTATGACGATCACCTCGTGGTCGTCGCCGACGATCCACACGTTGTTGTCCACTTCCCAGGTGCCGCCGTCCAGGCTGAAGGCGCCGGAGGTGACGAGGCGTTCGATGCGGGCCGTCATCACAGCACCACCACCGAACGCAGCACGTCACCGTGGTGCATTCGCTCGAACGCCTTCTCCACGCCGTCGAGTTGGACGGTCTCGGTGACAAACTTGTCCAACGGCAGGCGGCCTTGCAGGTGCAGGTCGATCAGCATCGGGAAGTCGCGGCTCGGCAGGCAGTCGCCGTACCAGGACGACTTCAGCGCCCCGCCCCGGCCGAACACGTCCAGCAGCGGCAGCTCCAGCTTCATCTCCGGCGTCGGCACACCCACCAGCACGACCGTGCCGGCCAGATCGCGGGCGTAGAAGGCCTGCTGGTACGTCTCCGGCCGGCCCACCGCCTCGATCACCACGTCCGCGCCGAAGCCGCCGGTCAGTTCACGGATCGCCTCCACCGGATCGCCCTCGCGCGAGTTGACGGTGTGCGTGGCACCCATCTCACGCGCGGTGGCCAGCTTCCGGTCGTCGATGTCCACCGCGATGATCCTGGCTGCGCCCGCCAGGTTCGCCCCGGCGATCGCCGCGTCCCCCACCCCGCCGCAGCCGATCACGGCCACGCTGTCCCCGCGGCCGACACCCCCGGTGTTGATCGCCGCACCGATCCCGGCCATCACGCCACACCCCAGCAGCCCGGCCACCTGCGGTGAGACCGAAGGGTCGACCTTCGTGCACTGCCCCGCCGCGACCAGCGTCTTCTCCGCGAACGCCCCGATCCCCAGCGCCGGCGACAGCTCCTGGCCGGTGGCGGCGAGCGTCATTTTCTGCCCGGCGTTGTGGGTGTTGAAGCAGTACCACGGCCGGCCGCGCAGACACGCCCGGCAACTGCCGCAGACCGCACGCCAGTTGAGGATCACGAAGTCTCCGGGCGCGACGTCGGTGACGTCCTCGCCGACCGACTCCACCACTCCGGCGGCCTCATGTCCGAGCAGGAAGGGGAAGTCGTCGCTGATCCCGCCCTGCGTGTAGTGGAGGTCGGTATGACACACCCCGCAGGCCTGGACGCGCACGACCGCCTCCCCCGGCCCCGGGTCGGGCACGACGATGGTCTCCACCCGCACCGGCTCGCCCTTGCCCGGTGCGATCACACCGCGTACTTCCTGTGCCATGGGGTCAGTTGCCCTTCTCGGAGTAGTCGTGGAAGCCGCGCCCGGATTTCCGGCCGAGCAGACCGGCCTCCACCATGCGCAGCAGCAGGGGTGGCGGGGCGTGCTGCGGGTCCTTGAAGTCCGCGTACATCGCCTCGGCGATGGCGGTGAGGGTGTCCAGGCCGATCAGGTCGGTCAGGCTCAGCGGGCCCATGGGGTGGGCGCAGCCGAGGACCATGCCGGTGTCGATGTCCTCCGCGGAGGCGTGACCGGACTCCAGCATCCGGATCGCGGAGAGCAGATAGGGCACCAGCAGAGCGTTCACCACGAACCCGGCCCGGTCCTGGGCGCGGATGACCTTCTTGCCCAGCACCTGCGTGACGAAGTCCTCGGCGCGGGACTGCGTCTGAGGCGACGTCAGCAGTGAAGGGACGATCTCCACGAGTTCCAGCACCGGTACCGGGTTGAAGAAGTGGACCCCGATCACCTGGTGCGGGCGTGCGGTGGCCATGCCCAGTTTCATGATGGGGAGGGAGGAGGTGTTCGAGGCGAGCAGCGCGTCCTCGCGGGTGACGATCCGGTCCAGCTCGGCGAACAGCTCGGCCTTGACCTTCTCGTCCTCCGTCGCCGCCTCCACCACCAGGTCCCGGTCGGCCAGTTCCGCAAGGTGCGTGGTGACCCGTATCCGGTCGAGGGCGGCGTCGCGTTCCGTTCCGGAGAGCTTGCCGCGCCGTACGCCGCGCTCCAGCGAAGCGGCGATCCGGGACCGGCCGGCCCCGGCCGCGCCCGCGTGCACCTCGTGCACCACCACGTCCAGCCCGGCCCGGGCGCAGACCTCGGCGATGCCCGCGCCCATCAGACCGCAGCCGACGACCCCGACCCGGCGGATGCCGTGCCCTGGCGCCTCGCTCACCGGAACGCCGCCTGGCCCGTCAGCGCCTGCCCGATCATCAGGGTGTGCATCTCCACGGTGCCCTCGTAGGTGAGGATCGACTCCAGGTTGTTGGCGTGCCGGATCACCGGGTACTCCAGCGAGATGCCGTTGGCGCCGAGGATCGTCCGGGCGGTGCGGCAGATCTCCAATGCGGAACGGGTGTTGTTGAGCTTGCCGTAGCTGACCTGCTCGGGGCGCAGTCCGCGGTCGTCCTTGATGCGGCCGAGGTGGAAGGCGAGCAGCGTGCCCTTGGCCAACTCCACGGACATGTCGGTGAGTTTGGCCTGGGTCAGCTGGAAGGAGCTGATCGGGCGGTCGAACTGGACCCGGTCGCCGGCGTAGGCCAGGGCGGTCCGGAATGCCGACCGCGCGGCTCCCATCGCTCCCCACGCGATGCCGTACCGCGCCTCGTTGAGGCAGGACAGCGGCCCGCGAAGACCCCTTACCTCCGGCAGCACGGCGGATCCGGGCAGTCGTACCGAGTCCAGCACGAGTTCGCTGGTCACCGAGGCCCTCAGGGACATCTTGTGCTTGATCGCGGGCGCCGAGAAGCCCGGGGTGTCGGTCGGGACGACGAAGCCGCGCACGCCGTCGTCCGTACGGGCCCAGACGACGGCCACATCGGCCACCGAGCCGTTGGTGATCCACATCTTGCGCCCGTCGAGGACCCAGTCGTCGCCGTCGCGGCGGGCCGCGGTGCGCATGCTGCCCGGGTCGGAGCCGGAGTCGGGCTCGGTGAGACCGAAGCAGCCGATGGCGGTCCCTGCCGCGAGGCGGGGCAGCCACTCCTCCTTCTGCTCCTCCGAGCCGAAGGCGTGGATCGCGTACATGGCCAGCGAGCCCTGGACCGATACCAGGGAGCGCAGTCCGGAGTCGGTCGCCTCCAGTTCCAGGCAGGCGAGACCGTAGTCGACGGCGCTCATGCCCGCGCAGCCGTAGCCCTCCAGGTGCATGCCGAGCAGGCCGAGTTCGCCGAGTTCCTTGGTCAGGCCACGGATGTCGTCGATCGCGCCCTGCTCGAACCACTCGGCGATGTGGGGCTCCACGCGCCGGTCGCAGAACGTACGGACGGCATCGCGGACGGCGCGCTCGTCCGGCGTCAGCAGGCTGTCGAGTTCGACGAGGTCGAGAGGGTCGGCCGGGCGTGGGGCGTGCTGGGCGTGCATCTGGTGTCTCCAGGGTTCGGAAGGCTACGAGCTACGAGGTGAGGAGGCCGCCGGTCAGGGGAGTACCGGCGGCCCCCGGCTGGTGGGAGGCCGCCGGGGCGTTCACGAGGCGGCGGCGGTCCGGCTGATGACGGTCACGAGGTGGCGGTCGGGCTGATGATGAAGTTGCTGAAACCGCCGTTGCGCCGGGCGATACCGCCGATGGCGTCGTTGACCTGGTCCAGCGGGAAGACCTGGTGCTCCAGCGGCCCGAGGTCCAGCAGACCGGCCTCCACCATGTCGGCCATGGCCTGGCCCTCGCCGGAGGTGAACCAGGCCGAGCCGATCAGCCGCAGCTGCTGGTCCATCATCCGGTGGATGTCGATGGGCAGATCGCCGGCGACGGCGCCGATGTTCACCGCGATGCCGCCGCGTGCCATCGCCCGCATGCCGGCCAGGAACGTCTCGTGCGGGGCGCCCGGGCCGAGCGCGTCGATGTAGATGTCGGCGCCGTAGCCGTCGGTCTCCTCGCGGACCCAGGCGTCGAGCGGGCCGTCGTCCAGGGCGTGCAGCCGCAGGCGTCCGTCGGCGAGCTTGCCGACCTGGTCGAGCAGGCCCTTGTCGCGACCGGTGCCGTAGACGTGGGTGAGGCCCATGGCGGGGGCGAGGAGTGCGGCGCCGATGCCGAGGGTGCCGCTGATGCCGTTGATCAGGATCGTCTTGCCCGGTCCGGCCCCGGCCTTGCGGAGGGCGGAGTACATGGTGCCGAGGTAGCCGAAGCGGGCCGCCGCGTTGAACGACAGCGCGTCCGGCAGCTTCACCAGGGAGTACGCGGGCGCCACCATGTACTCGGCGAGGCCGCCCTGGTAGCGGTCCAGCAGGTCCAGGGCGGTCGGTGAAAAGCCGAAATATCCGGCGAAGGCGTAGCTGGCGCAGTTGATCGAGTCGTCGTTGCGGCAGGAGCGGCACGACCCGCAGGAACGGCCCGGGTTGACGTACACCCGGTCGCCCGGCTTGAACGCCTGGACACCCGGGCCGACGGACTCCACCACACCCGCGGGGTCGAGACCGAAGATGGCCGGCAGGGTCGGCAGGGGGCTGTGCGGGAACCAGGTCGTCCACATGTTCAGGATGTTGGCGAGGTTCGGAACGATGTTGACGGCGTGGACGGCCACGCGGACGTCACCGGGGCCGGGCTCGGGAACGGGCAGTTCCTCGATCCTCATCGGCTCGCCGACGGCGTGCATCCGCGCGGCTCGCATGGTCGCACTCATGGCGTCTCCTCGGGTTCGGCTTCGGGTTCGGCTTCGGGTACGGCTGGGGGAGACGGCGCCAACGGTGGCGCGGTCTCTGGGAGTTGTGGAGGGTGGGTCAGTTGTCCAGCAGCGTCGTCAGCCGCGCGCGCTGCAGCTTTCCGGTGGCCCCGCGGGGCAGGGCGGGTACGACGCACAGCCGGCGGGGCCACTTGTGCCGGGCGAGCCTGCCGTCGAGGTGGGCGCGGATGTCGTCCAAGGTGGGGTTGCCGGAGTCGGTGACCAGGAAGGCGGTCACCAGCTCGCCCCAGACGGGGTCCGGCGCCCCGGAGACCGCGACTTCGACGACACCGGGGAAGTCGGCGAGCGCGTTCTCGACCTCGGCGGGATCGACGTTCTCCCCGCCGGTGATGATGGTGTCCTTGAGCCGCCCGACCACCGAGAGCCTGCCCTCCGCGTCGAACAGCCCCCGGTCCCCGGTGTGGAACCAGCCCTCGCGGTCGGTCACGGCCATCGGCCCGGCAGCGGTCCAGTAGTCGGCGGCCACCGACGGCCCGCGCACCCAGATCTCGCCGGGCGTGTCCGGCGGAACGGGCGACCCGGCCGTGTCCACGACCCTCAACTCGACCTGCGGGACGGGTGCTCCGGTGGAGTCGGCCGGCTCGTCGGGCGCGGAGTACGTCACCCCGGCCGCGGTCTCGGTCAGGCCGTAGGAGTTGACCACGCCGACCCCGCGGGCCCGGAACTGCTCGCGGGTGGCGGTCTGGGCGGGTGAGCCACCGGACAGGATCCACCGCAGGGTGTCCAGGTCCTGGCTGCCGAACCTGGGGTGGCGGGCCAGCAGGGCGGACATGGCCGGTACGGCGAAGGCGCAGGTGACCTTGTGGTCGCGGACCAGGTCGACGAACAGGTCCGGATCGAAGCGCGGGGCCAGGACCACCGTCCCGCGCCTCGCCCACGTGTACTGCGGAAGCCCGCCCAGTACGGCGACATGCGCCAGCGGGGTGGAGACGAGCGCGGTGTCGTCCGCGCCGAAGGGCAGCCGCGCCAGCCCGCCCACCATGCTCCAGTACAGGTTGTCGTGGGTCAGTGCGACGCCCTTGGGACGGCCGGAGGTGCCCGACGTGAACGCGATGATCGCGATGTCGGAGCCGACCGGGGTGGCGTGCGCGACAGCCTCGGGTCCTTCGTCCTCGGGATGCAGTTCCTCCCAGGACAGGCGGAGACCGGAGACGGCAGGAAACGTTTCGTCGGCGACCAGGGCCGTCGGGCCGGTCTCCTCGTACACGACGGCGAGTTCGCCCTCGGTCGCCTGCGGGTGCAGCGGTACGAGCACCGCCCCCATACGCGTCACCGCGAACAGCGTGATCAGCGCCTCGGGCCGGGCCGCCCCCTGCATCACCACCCGATCGCCCTTGCCCACCCCGACCTTGTCGAGCCGGGCGACGGTGCGCCGTACCGCGAGGTCGAGTTCGGCGTAGGTCCAGCTCCGGTCCTCGAAGACCAGGGCGGTACGGTGGCCGGCCTCGGCCGCGCTGACGGCGAGGTGCGCGCCGAAGGTGCTGGTCATGTCCTCACCTCCGCGGTGCGTCTGGCGCGGGCGAGCGCGCGGAGGGTCGTCCCCGCCAGGTCGGCGGCCGACACCGGCGTGTGCCGCTCCAGCAGCCGCCGGGCGGCCAGGTGCTCGGCGGGCCAGTTCAGCGTCTCGACAGCCACCAGCCGGTCCGCGCGGAAGGCGTACGCGGCCAGCCGCTCGGGGGATTCGTCCGGCACCAGCAGCACGTCGTCGGAAGCAGAACGCAGCCCCGCGATCTGCAACTTGACGTCGCCCTGGTCGCTCCAGAACCACGGCAGGCTCTCGTACGCGGCAGGTGACCCCGCGATACGGCGGCCCACCAACGCCCCCTGGTCGATGGCGTTCTGCACGGACTCCAGCCGCACCAGCCCCTCCGCGTGCGGATGCGGATGCCGGGCGCAGTCGCCGACGGCGGAGACCCGCGGATCGGTGACCGAGCGCAACTGCTCGTCCACGACCACGCCGTCGGCCACCTCCAGCCCGGCCTCCCGGGCGAGTTCGTCCCTGGGTACGGCGCCGATGCCGTAGACCACGAGGTCGGCGGGCAGAACGCCGTGCGAGGTGACGACCCGCTCGACCCGTCCCGTACCTTCGAGGGCCTGTACGGCAGTCCCGGTGAGGACCCGGACACCGGCGCGCTCGTGCCTCTCCCGCAGTCGCGGTTCCAGCTCCGGTGACACGGCCCGGCTCAGCAGCCGGTCGGCCAGTTCCACGACGGTCACGCGGGCGCCGCGGGCCAGGGCGACCCGGGCCAGCTCCAGCCCGATGAACCCGCCGCCGACGACCACCACGTCACGGGCCGTCTCCAGCGCCCGGCCGATCGTCAGGGCGTCGTCGAGGGAGCGCAGGGCGTGGACGCCGGACAACTCGGCGCCGGGGACGGGCAACCGGCGGTTGTCCGCGCCCGTCGCCAGCACCAGGTGGTCGTAGGAGAGACGGGTGCCGGCCCGGGTGAGGACCGTGCGGGCCGCGGTGTCGAGGGCGATCACGTCGTCCCCGAGGCGCAGGTCGATGTCCCGCTCGCCGTAGAAGGACTCCGGCACCAGTTCGACGCGCGGGCCGTCCGGCTCGGTGTGCGCCTTCTTCGACAACGGCGGCCGCTGGTACGGCAGATGGGGCTCCGCGGCGCACACGGTGACGGGACCGTCGTAGCCGGATGCGCGCAGCGTCGAGACGACGCTGAACCCGGCCTGTCCGCCGCCCACGACGACCACGCCCGCTGGGCTCGTCATACCTGCTCCTCGGGCACGTGGACGACTAGTCCGTCCAGGGCGTCGGAGAGCTGGATCTGGCAGCTGAGCCGGCTGGTGGGGCGGCGTTCGGCGGCGGTGAAGTCCAGCATCTCGTCCTCGACGTTGCCCGGCGGGCCCACCAGCTCGGACCGGTCCTCGGCGACGTAGACGTGGCAGGTGGCGCAGGAGGCGTTGCCTCCGCACTCGGCGACGATGCCCTCGACGCCGTTCGAGACGGCTGCCTGCATGAGGACGGTCCCCGACTCGGCGGTGACCTTGCGTTCGGTCCCGTCGGGCGACCGGAAGATGACGGTGGGCATGAAGTTCTCCCGATGGGGACGGCTCAGGGGGTTTGCCAGGTGACGTTCAGCGAGGTGAGTCCGCGGAACACCCAGCCGTCCATGCGGTCGTCCGCGCCTTCGACGAGGCGCAGTCCCTTCAGACGGCTGAAGACGAGGGGCCAGGCGATCGCGCTGACCTCGTGGCGCGCGACCCACGCGCCCATGCAGAAGTGGGGTCCGCCGCCGAAGGCGAGGTGGGGGCGGTGCGGTCGGTCCGGGTCGAACTCGTCGGCCCGCTCGAAGACCGACTCGTCGCGGTTGCCGGAGGCGATGACGAGGGCGACGCGGCTGCCGGCGGGCAGGGTGACGCCGGCGATCTCGTGGTCCTCGGTCAGCTGGCGGGGATACATGCCGATCGGGGAGATCCAGCGGGCGGTCTCCTCGAAGACCCGTTTCCAGGACGCCGGGTCCTTGAGCACCTTCTCCAGTGTCTCGGGGCGTTGCAGCAGCGCGTGGGCGCCGACGCCGAAGACGTCACGCGGCTCGTTGACGCCTCCGCCGATGATGACCTTGATGTTGTTCTGGATCTCGGCGAGTTCCACCGGCTCGGCCGCGTGGACCATGGAGGAGATCACCGAGCCGTCGGGCTCGCTGCGCACGGCCTCGGCCGTCTCGGCCACCGCTTCCTCGATGGCCTGGGTCGCCTGCTCCGCGCGGAGCCAGAGGTCGGGGTCGTCGGCGTAGTTGCCGTTGCCGGCCATCATCGCCCGCGACCAGTCGGCGATGTCGTCGGCGCTCGTGTTGCGCAGGCCCAGCACCAGGGCCAGGTTGGCGGCGGCGAGCGGCTCCGCGAAGTCGGCGATGAGGTCGGCCTCGCCGCGGCCCTCGATGCGGTCGAGCAGTTCGTGCGCGGTGCGCTCGAAGGCGTCCGCCCACAGGTCGCGGACCTGGCGGGGGCGGGTGGGCGGTTCGGCCGCGGCCCGCAGGCGCCGGTGCTCCGGGTCGTCCTCTCGGAGCATGTTCGGGCCGACCGTGCGCAGCAGCAGCGAGCCCTCCTCGCGGGAGCTGAACACCTCGGGGAGCTTCTCGGCGCGGACGATGTCCTCGTACCGGGTCAGCAGGTGGCGGCCGACGGACGGGACCCAGGCGAGCGGTGCGGTGCGGCGCAGCTCGGCGTAGGCGGGATACGGGTCGCGGCGCAGCTCGGCCAGGTCGAGCTCGACGACGGGCGCGCCGGGTGCCGCCGTCGTCAGGGGGCTCATGACGTGCCGCCCGCGCCGATCAGGACGAAGAACGCCGTAGCGGGCTCGGTGCCGTTGTTGCGCCAGGCGTGGCGGGTGGCGTTCTGCACGACGATGTCGCCGGGCCTGAGGACCGCGGTCTCGCCGCCGTCGAGGTCGAGGACCAGCTCGCCGGAGAGCACGACGCCGTAGTCCACGGTGGGCGTCGTGTGCATGCCCGGGTTGTCCGGTTCGAAGAGCTCGGCGAGACCGGGGCTGAACTCCAGCTGCTCGGCCGCCGCGGCTGCGGGGTCCCAGCCGGGGTCGGCGTAGACACTGGCCGGCGGGAAGGTGACGGTCAGCGCGACCGTCTCGCCCGGCGCGGGCACGAAGGACTGAAGGGATGCCGTCGGATCGGCCGACGGGACGGCGGGAGCGGCCGTGTTCCACACGAGGGAGCGGGCGAAGCCGGGGGTGTGGACGGACCGACTGGTGCGCGGCGGCTCGCCGTCACTGACGATCACGGGCTTGCCACTCGGGCTGACACCGGTGACGACTCGACGGACCATGATTCTCTCCCTTGAGAAACCAACCTACTGTTAGATGTTTGACGGTAAAGGTTCTAACTATTTTCGGCGGTCGTGCTACGGCGGCTCCGAGCACGAGTCGGTGGACGGCCGGTTCCCCGGGGCCCGGTCACTCCGCGGGCGGGGTCTCCTGGTTCACCAGCGTACGCAGCAGATGTACCAGCTCACTGAGCTGGTCGTCACGGAGTACGCCGGTCCATGCGCGCTCGCGCCTGGTCTGGGCCTCGATGGCCTGCCGCAGCGTCTCGCGACCCTCCGGGGTCAGCTCGACGAACAGCTGACGGCGGTCGGACTCGACCCGCTCGCGGGTGACCAGGCCCCGGCTCTCCAGGGTCGCCAGCGCGCTCGAGATGCTGGCGCGGGTGGATCCGGAGACCCGGCCGATGTCCTGCTGGCCGAGCGGGCCGTAGATCCACAGGGCGTTCAGGATCCTGAAGCCCGCCCAGGTCAGGCCCAGCGGGCGGTGGACGTGCTTCTCGAAGTCCTTGGTGAGCCGTGCCTCGAGACGGGTGAGGTCGGTGACCATCTCGATCGCGTCGAGGTCCCGGGGATCGGTCGTGCCCAGCTCACGATGGTGGTGGCGCAGCAACTCCGAGAACTCCCGGGTCCGGCTCGCGCCGGCACTCCCCGTCTCGCGCACGATGTCCGTCACGGTCTCCCACCCTTCCCTCGGCCTAGCCGGCGACGACCGGATTGACCATAGTGCCCACGCCCGTGACCTCGGTGCGCAGGATCTTGCCCTCGGTCAGGTACAGCCGCGGAGTGCGGCGGACGCCGCAGCCGGCCGGGGTGCCGGTGAAGATCAGGTCGCCCGGCTCGAACGTCACCCGCTTCGACAGCCAGGCGATCAACGCGGGCACGGGGAAGATCAGGTCCGAGGTGCGGCCCCGCTGCACTTCGAGGTCGTCGACCCAGCCGGCCACCTCGATGTCGTCCGGGTCCTCGAACTCGTCGACGGTCACCAGGTACGGGCCGATCGGGCTGAAGGTGTCGTACGACTTCGGCAGCGTGAACTGGTTGATCGGCTTGCGCCACTGCTCGCGGCGGTCGCTGATGTCCTGCCCGGCGGTCACGCCCGCGACGTAGGACCAGGCGTCCGCCTCGGAGATGTTCTTTCCGGTCCTGCCCATGACGACGACGAGTTCGGCCTCGTAGTCGACCTTGTCGTACTGCGGCTCGACCACGATCCGGTCGTAGGGACCGACGACGGACGAGGCGAACTTCGCGAACACCGACGGCTCGTCCGGCACGGGGAGGTTGGACTCCTCGGCGTGCGCACGGTAGTTGAGGGCCACCCCGATCGCCTTGTACGGCTTGGCGACGCGGCCCAGGTCGCGCGGGTCGAACGGCTTCCAGTCCGCGTCGTCGGCATGCTCGGCGAGTGCGCGCAGCTCCTCGTGGAGGGAGAGGTCGGACAGGACCTCCAGGCGCGGCTCGATCGCACCCTTGCCGGCGTCCGCGATGTCGAGGGCGCGGTCGCCCTGCACGAGGACGGGACGGCCGGCGAGGTTGGCGAGCTTCATGCGGGCACTTCCTTCTGGTCGGGCTGCGGGAGGGGCAGTGCGAGGTCGCCCTCCGTCCGGACGCCGAGCGTGTTGATGACGGTGGCGATGGTCAGGTACTGGCCGACGGTGTAGAGGACGTCGATGACCTGCTCGGTGCTCAGGTGCGCGGTCAGCCGGTTCCACAGCTCGTCGTCGACGCCCTGCTGGCCGACGAGTGAGTCGGTGGCGGTGAGCAGGACCTGGTCCAGGTCGTCCAGGTCGCCCCAGGCGCCGGTCGCGGCGGCCAGGATCGTCTCGTCGGTGAGGCCGGCGCGGCGGGCGATGCGGACGTGCTGGTCCCACTCGTACGCGGCCTGCGCCCGGGCGGCGATCCGCAGGATCATCAGCTCCCGGGACTTCAGCGGAAGGGTGTTCTTGCCCAGCACGTGGTTGCTGAAGACGAGGTAGCGGCGCAGCGCGTCCTCGTGGTGGGCCAGGGTCGCCCAGATCGCGTAGATCCGGCCGTCCTGATCGCGATACGGCGCCAGCGACGCCAGTGTCTTCTCCTGCAGATCCGCCTCGTCGACGGGCTGCAGGCGGGGCTTCTCCGGCATCGGAGTCCTCCTCGGCTCGATGACGGCAACGTATTCGTCAGAGCCTTGACCGTCAAGGGTCTAACAAATATTGTCCTCGACATGACGATCCAGAGCCTTGGTTACGTAGGGATCGGCGCGCCCGATCCGACAGCGTGGGCGGAGTACGCCCGCACGGTGATCGGCCTCGCGGTCGAGCCCGGGGCTGCGTCCGACAGCGGCTCCGCCCCGGGCGAGGGGCCCGTGCGCTATCGCCTGCGGATGGACCAGCATCCGTTCCGCATGTGGCTGACGGAGGCGGAGACCGGTGGTGTGACGGTCATCGGCTGGGAGGTCCGTGACGGGGCGGCCATCGACGCGATGACGGTGCGGCTCAAGGAGGCCGGCGTCGACGTCACGGCGGGCACCGAGGAGGAGTGTCTGGACCGCCAGGTGACCCGCATGGTGCACTTCGGCGGCCCGCTCGGCATCCGCACCGAGCTGTTCTGCGGCCGCCGCCTGGCCCCCAGCCAGTTCGTGTCACCGCTCGGCGTCGACTTCGTGACCGGCGAGCAGGGGCTCGGGCACGTCGTGATGAAGACGCCGCACGTCCAGGAGGCGGTCGACTTCTACTGCGACATCCTGGGCTTCCGGCTCAGCGACACCGCCGACTACCCCTGGGGCACGTTCTACTTCCTCGGCTGCAACCCGAGACACCACAGCGTCGCCTTCATCCGCTCGTACAAGAACGAGGGCACCCACCACATCCTGTGCGAGGTGACCACCCCGGAGGAGGTCGGCCGCGCCCTCGACCGCACGCGCGAGCACGACGTCGAACTCATGGCCACACTCGGCAAGCACGCCAACGACGGAATGTTCTCGTTCTACATGAAGTCGCCCGCCGGCTTCGGCATCGAGATCGGCGCGGGCGGCGTGCAGGTCGACGAGAGCACCTGGGTCAGCCGTACGTACACGGCCGACATCTGGGGTCACCACCCGGTCCCGTAGTCCGACTCCGCGTCCCCCGACCCCACCGAAAGAAAGCGGGCCGTATCCCATGCTTCTCGAGAGCTATCTGCAGGACACCTGGGTCGCGCCGTCTGCCGCCGATGCGACGGCAGTCGACGTGCACGACGCCGTCACCGGCGAGACGGTCTGCCGCGTCTCCTCCCAAGGCCTCGACCTCGCCGGTGCGTTCGACCACGCGCGCCGCGCCGGCGGCCCCACGCTGCGCGCGCTGAGCTTCCACCGGCGGGCCGACCTCCTGGACGCGCTCGCCGCGGCCGTCCGCGCCCGCCGTGAAGAGCTGTACGCCCTCTCGACCCGCGCCGGCGCCACCCTCGACGACGCCCGCTACGACGTCGACGGCGGCATCCGCGTCCTGCGCGACTACGCGGCCCGCGCCCGCACCGAGCTGCCGGACGCGCCCCACCTCGTGGAAGGCCCCGCCGAACGCCTCGCCCGGGGGGAAGACTTCCTGGGCGTCCACCTCGTCAGCCCCTCCCCAGGCCTGATGCTCCAGGTGAACGCCTTCAACTTCCCGGTGTGGGCGCCGCTGGAGAAGCTCGCCCAGGCCGTGCTGGCGGGCATGCCCAGCGTGGTGAAGCCGGCCACCCCGACCGCGTACCTCACCGGGCACCTCGTCCGGATCGTCACCGACGCCGGCGTGCTGCCGCCCGGCGCCCTGCAGATGGTTGCCGGTTCGGTGCGCCCGGCACTCGGTCTGCTCGGCGAGCAGGACGTCCTCTCCTTCACCGGCTCCGCCGCAACGGCCGAAACACTGCGCACACACCCCAACTTGGTGGCCCGTTCCGTCCGCTTCAACGCCGAGGCCGACTCCGTCAACGCCATCGTGCTGGCCCCGGACGTCACCCCGGGTTCCCCGCTGTTCGAGGCGTTCGTGCGCGAGGTGGTGACCGAGATGACCGTCAAGGCGGGCCAGAAGTGCACCGCGATCCGCCGCGTCCTCGTCCCCCGCGAGCACGAGGCCGCAGCCCTCGACGCGATCGCCGCCGAGCTCGCCGGGATCACCATCGGGAACCCCGCCGCGGAGGGCGTGCGGATGGGGCCGGTCGTCAGCCTCGCCCAGCGCGACGACGTACGGCAGGCGGCACGGAAGATCGCGGAGTCCGGACGCTTCGTGCACGGCGACCCCGAGAAGGTCCGGGTGGTCGACGCCGACTCCGAACGGGGGGCGTTCCTCGACACCCTTCTCGTCTCCGCCGACCCGGACGCCGCCGCACCTCACGAGGTGGAGCCGTTCGGACCGGCCGCGACCGTGTTGGCCTACCGCGACACGGCCCACGCGACGGACCTGGTGGCGCGTGGCCGAGGCAGCCTCGCGGCCTCCGTCGTCGGCGACGACCTCGCCTGGACGACCGCCTTCGTCCAGGAGGCGGCACCCTGGCACGGGCGACTGCACCTGCTGGACTCGACGAACATGGCGCAGACCACCGGCCACGGATCGCCGCTTCCCGCCCTGAAGCACGGGGGCCCCGGCCGGGCCGGCGGCGGATCGGAGATGGCAGGCACGCGTGGTGTCGTGGACCTGATGCAGCGCACGGCACTGCAGGCCTCACCACGGGTTCTCGACTCGCTGCGGAGCACCCCGTCGCCCTAGCGTTGCGACGTCACGACGCTCAGGCCAGCGCGTGTCCCGTCGTCGCGTCCACATGGTCCGGTACCTCGCCGTGACGGTCGCCCACGGTGAGGGTGCCGGTGGGCTCGAAGACCAGGATGGCGGCGGGAGCGGGGGCGTACGGCTTGTGTTCCGTGCCGCGGGGGACCGTGAAGACGGAGCCCTTGGGCAGGACGACCGTGCGTTCGCCCTGTGCCTCCCGCAGCGAGATGTGCAGCTCGCCGTCGAGGACCAGGAAGAACTCGTCGGTGTGGTCGTGGACGTGCCAGACGTGGTCGCCGTCGACCTTGGCCACGCGGACGTCGTAGTCGTTGACGGCGGCGACGATGCGAGGGCTCCACGTTTCCGTGAAGGAGGAGAGGGCCTTTTCCAGCGAGATGGGTTCCATGCGCCCATCGTGCGGGTGGCCGGGAGCGCGTGCGAGTGCTAGGAATCGCACATGACGCAAGGATCCTCGCAACCCCCGAGACGGCAACCGCATCGCGTCGCCGTGATCGTCGACGAGGGCACCAATCCATTCGAAGTCGGCGTCGCCACCGAGCTGTTCGGGCTGCCGCGACCCGAGCTGGGGCTTCCTGGCGCTCTGTACAATGTCACATTGTGCACGCCCACCCCTGAAGTCCGGATGAACCACGGCTTCTTCACCCTCACCGGCGTGCCCGGCCTCGAAGCCGTCGACGCGGCCGACACCCTGGTCGTCCCCGGCCGCCCCGACAACGTCGTACCGCGCGGCACAGCCGTACTCGACGCCATCCGGCGCACCCACGCGCGCGGGGCCCGCGTCATGAGCCTGTGCACCGGAAGCTTCGCGCTCGCCGAGGCCGGACTGCTCGACGGACGCCGGGCCACCACCCACTGGCGCTGGGCCGACACCTTCCGGGAGCTGCATCCGAAGGTGCTGCTGGAGCCGGACGTGCTCTTCGTCGACGAGGGCGACATCCTCACCGCCGCGGGCAGCGCCGCCGCGCTCGACCTGTGCCTGCATGTCGTACGGCGTGACCATGGCGCCGACATCGCCAATGCCGTGTCCCGGCGGCTGGTGTTCGCCGCACACCGGGACGGCGGGCAGAAGCAGTTCGTGGAACGGCCGCTGCCGGACATGCCCGACGAGTCGCTGGGGCCCCTGCTGGCGTGGGCGCAGGCGCGGCTGGGCGAGCCGCTGTCGGTGGCGGACCTCGCGGCGCGGGCGGCGGTCAGCCCGGCCACCCTGCACCGCCGCTTCCGCGCCCAGCTGGGGACGACCCCGCTGGCCTGGCTGACCGGGGAGCGGGTCGCGCTGGCGTGCCGGATGATCGAGCGCGGGGAGGAACGGCTCGACGTGGTCGCCGCGCGCAGCGGCCTGGGCACCGCCGCCAATCTGCGGGCGCGGCTGCGGCGGGAGACCGGGCTCAGCCCGTCGGCCTACCGGCGGCGTTTCGGGGCCGGTCGCGTGGAAGTCCTGATGTCATGAGATTCCTCGTACGCGACAGGCTCCTCGGCTTCGGTGACGACTACTGGATCGAGGACGACAGCGGCAACAAGGTGTACCTCGTCGACGGCAAGGCGATGCGGCTGCGGGACACCTTCGAGCTGAAGGACACCCAGGGGCGCGTCCTCATCGACATCCACCAGAAGATGCTCGCCCTGCGGGACACGATGGTGATCGAGCGGAACGGCGACCCCCTGGCCCGCATCAAGCGCAAGCGGCTGTCGCTGCTGCGCAACCACTACCGGGTGTCCCTGGTCGACGGCACCGAGCTCGACGTCAGCGGCAAGATCCTCGACCGTGAATTCGCCGTCGAGTACGACGGTGAGCTCCTCGCCGTGATCTCGCGGCGGTGGCTGCACATCCGCGACACCTACGGCGTCGACGTCGTACGCAGCGACGCGGATCCGGCGCTGCTGATCGCGGTGACGGTGTGCGTGATCCATCTGGCGGAGAAGGAGCGGGAGGAACATTAGAGAACTGGAACGTTGGAGAACTGGAACGTTGGAGAACTGAATGTGCTGTGTCGGCGCACGGTGTGAGACAAAAGAGTCATGGCCGAATTTCTCGGTCGCGTGCGCCGGGTGCTGAGTGTCCATACCGTCGCCCGGCAGGTCTTCGTACTGCAGGCGGCGATCGTCGTGCTGCTCGTGGTCGCCGCGGTGACCGCCGTGGTGCTGCAGGTGCGCGGCGACAGCGAGCGCGAGGCCCGCAACCGTTCCCTCGCCGTGGCCGAGACGTTCGCGAACGCGCCCGGGGTCGTGGCGGCCCTGGAGGGGCCGGACCCGTCCGCGGTGCTCCAGCCGCGCGCGGAGGCGGCACGCAAGACGTCCGACGTCGACTTCATCGTCGTGATGACCCCGGAGGGGATCCGCTACACCCACCCCAACCCCGCCCAGATCGGCAAGCACTACATCGGCCACATCGCCCCGGCCGCGGCGGGCGGAGTCGTACGGGAGACCTTCACCGGCACGCTGGGCCCCTCCGTGCGTGCCGTCGTCCCCGTGCAGGACGCCGACGGCAAGGTCATCGGCCTGGTCGCCGCCGGTGTGACCCTGGCCAGCGTGGGCGGGGTGGTCGAGCACCAGCTGCCCGTGCTGTTCGCCTCGGCCGCGGTCGCCCTCGCCGTCGCCACCGCCGGGACCGCCCTGGTCAGCAGGCGGCTGCGGCACCAGACGCACGGGCTGGGACCCGCCGAGATGACCCGGATGTACGAGCATCACGACGCGGTCCTGCACTCCGTACGGGAAGGCGTGCTGATCATGGACGGGGACGGGCGGCTGGCGCTGGCCAACGACGAGGCGCGGCGGCTGCTCGGGCTGGGTCCGGACGCGGAGGGCCGGCTCGCCCAGGACCTGGGCATCGACCGCGAGCTGGCCCGGCTGCTGGCGTCCGGCCGGGACGCCACCGACGAGGTGCATCTGTCGCGGGGCCTGCTGCTGGCGGTCAGCCGGCGGTCCACCGAACGGGACGGCGGGCCGCCCGGCAGCGTCGCCACCCTGCGCGACACCACCGAGTTGCAGGCCCTCACCGGCCGGGCGGAGGTGGCGCAGCAGCGGCTGCGGCTGCTGTACGACGCCGGACTGGAGATCGGCACCAGCCTCGACGTGACACGCACCTCGCAGGAACTGGCCAACTTCGCCGTCCCCCGGTTCGCCGACTACGTCACCGTAGACGTGGCCGATCCCGTGCTGCGGGGCGGGGAGCCGAAGGCGGGCACCACCGACATGCGGCGCGTCGCGTTCCAGGGCGTGAAGGAGGGCAGCCCGCTCTACGTGCCCGGCAAGCTGATCCACTTCGCGGCGACCACCCCGCAGGCCGCCGGGTTCCTCGCCGGTGAGCCGGTGCTCGAGGAGGACCTGACCACGTTCTCCGGATGGCAGGTGCAGGATCCCGAACGGGCCCGGAACATCGTCGCGTTCGGCATCCACTCCATGCTCGCGGTGCCGCTGCGCGCCCGCGGCGTCATCATGGGCGTGGCCACCTTCTGGCGCGCCGACCAGCAGGAACCCTTCGAGCGGGACGACATCTCCCTCGCCGAGGAACTCGTGGCCCGCGCCGCCGTGAGCATCGACAACGCCCGCCGCTACACCCGCGAGCACGACATGGCCGTCACCCTGCAGCGCAGCCTGCTGCCGCGGGCCCTGCCCGACCAGAGCGCCCTGGACGTGGCCTACCGCTATCTGCCCGCACAGGCCGCGCAGGGCGGCGTCGGCGGCGACTGGTTCGACGTCATCCCGCTGCCGGGCGCGCGGGTGGCGCTGGTCGTGGGCGACGTGGTGGGGCACGGACTGCATGCGGCGGCCACGATGGGCCGGCTGCGGACCGCCGTCCACAACTTCTCCACGCTGGACCTCCCGCCCGACGAACTCCTGTGGCACATGGACGAGTTGGTGGCACGCATCGACCAGGACGAGGAAGGGGACGGCGACGGCGGCGAGGACGAGAGCGCGCCGGTGACCGGGGCGACCTGCCTGTACGCCGTCTACGACCCCGCGTCCGGCGTCTGCACCATCTCCCGCGCGGGCCATCTCGAACCGGCGCTCGTACGTCCGGACGGCGAGGCGGAGTTCCTCACCGTCCCCGGCGGCCCTCCGCTGGGCCTGGGCGGCGGGCTCCCCTTCGAAACGACGACGCTGCACCTGCCCGAGGGCAGCGGCCTCGTGCTCTACACCGACGGCCTGGTGGAGGACCAGCGCCGCGACATCGACGAGGGCCTGGAACTGCTCCGCCGCGCCCTCACCGGCCCCGGCCGCACCCCGGAGGAGACCTGCGACGCCACCCTCGACGCCCTGCTGCCCGACCGGCAGCGCGACGACATCGCCCTAGTCGTCGCCCGCACCCGCAAGCTCGCCGCCGACCGCACGGCGTCCTGGGACGTACCGCCCGACCCCTCAGCAGTGGGCCGGGTCCGCGCGGCGGCCACCCGGACCCTGCAAGCCTGGGGCCTGTCGGACGAGGCCTTCACCACCGAGCTGATCCTCAGCGAACTCGTCACCAACGCCCTCCGCCACGCCACCGCCCCCATCCACGTCCGCCTCATCCGCGACCGCACCCTGATCTGCGAGGTCTCCGACGCCAGCAGCACGGCCCCGCATCTGCGGCGCGCGGCCACGACGGACGAGGGCGGACGGGGGCTGTTCCTGGTGGCGCAGTTCGCGGAGCGGTGGGGGACGCGGTATTCGGGGGGTGGGAAGGTGATCTGGACGGAGCAGATGCTCGGGAGCGAGGCCTTGTCCCCTACCATCCCCGGCCATGACCAATGACGTCCTCGACTACTCCCAGCCTGGGCCCTTTACAACTCTGAACGCGTCGCAGTTCCCGCTCATCGCCGAACTCCCCGACAGCCCCGTGGCCATCTGCGCGGCGGTGCAGAGCCTGGTCATCCAGCCGACAGATGCGGTGGTGGCATTAGGGATCGCGGAGAGCCGGATCGCGGAAAAGGACATCCGGCCCGTCAGCAAGTTGATCAGCGCGCTGACCGACCTCGACCCCGCACCACTGCACCACGCCCGACCCCCCGAAACGCGGGTCATCGGCACCTGCCGTCACTTCGCCACGCTCGCCTGCGCGATCCTGCGGGCGCGCGGCATCGCGTCCCGCGCCCGGTGCGGCTTCGGTACGTACTTCCTGCCGGGCCGGGGCGTCGATCACTGGATCACCGAGTACTGGGACGACGCCCGGCGCCGCTGGGTGCGGGTGGACACCGAGCACCTCGGCAAGAGCTACGTCGATCATCCGGAAGACCTCGCTCCGGGCGAGTTCCTGACGGGGGGTGAGGCGTGGGTCCACTACCGCAACGGCTCCATCGATCCGGCCATGTTCGGAGTGGCTGGCACCGACCACGCGTGGGGGCCGCACGAGATCAGCGGCAGCGCGGTCCGTGACCTCGCGGCCCTCTGCAAGCGGGAGGCGCTGCCCTGGGACGAGTGGGGCCGTATGACCGCGGCCTACGAGGGCAGGACGGGCCCCGACTACGACCAACTGATCGACGTGGTCGCCGACGCGTGTGCCAAGGACGATCCACCGGCCCTGATCCGCCTGTTCGGCCACGGTGATCTGAAGGTTCCTCAGCATCTGATCGGCTGAACGACGGATACCGCTGAACGGCGAAGGGGCCCGCCCGTCCGCTCGGGACGTGATGGCGGGCCCCTTCTCCAAAGGTGTTGGCGTCAGCTGATCCGTGCGTAGCCGTAGTTGATGAGCTTCTTCACGTCCGTTGTGCGGTTGGCCGCCGAGGAGGCAGTGAGCACGGCGCCGACCACCGTCTCGCCGTTCTTCGTCGCGGAGAAGACGAGGCAGTACTTGGCCTGGGTGCCGGAGCCGGTCTTGATACCGAGCGTGCCGTTCCAGCCGAGCAGGGTGTTGGTGTTCTTCCAGGCTGCCATCGTGCGGGTGGAGCCGGTCCTGGTGATGGTCTTCGCCGTGTACGACTTGGTCTTCACGACGCCCCGGAACATGGAGGTCTTCATCGCGCTGCGGGCGAGCTTCGTGAGGTCCTTCGGCGTCGAGTGGTTTGAGCCGCGGCTTATGCCGTCGAACGAGTCGAAGTGCGTGTTCGTCATGCCCAGCCGCTTGGCCATGGTGTTCATCTTGCCGATGAAGTTCTTGGTGCGGGCCGAGACCGTAGAGCCGGAACCGAACTTGTCGGCGAGGGCCATCGCGGCGTCGCAGCCGGACGGCAGCATCATCCCGAACAGCAGCTGACGGACCGTGACCTTGTCACCGACGATCAGCCGGGCCGACGAGGCGCCCTGGGAGACGATGTAGTCGCTGTACGCCTTCTTGATCGTGACCTTGCTGTTCAGGTTCAGATTCGACTGCGAGAGCACCACCTTCGCGGTCATGATCTTCGTCGTCGAGCCGGTGAGCCGCTTGGTGTCTGCGGACTTGGAGTAGAGCGTCGCGCCGGTGGCGCCGTTCATCAGGAATCCGCCCTTGGCGGTGATGCTGGGCGTCGTCGCGGCCTGCGCCGGTGCCGCGGTGAGGGCCCCGGTGGCGAGCATCGCGCCCGCCGTGACGGCGACGGCTGCGGCTCTGCGGACACGAATGCCCTTGGTGGCAGTTATCAACTGATATACCCCGAATACGTCGAATGCCCCTGAGGTGCGGCCGAGTTGAATGGCAAAGCAGGCAGGCCGCGTACGTGTGACATGTAACTAGCACAGAAGGTTGTGCGGTGTGCGGGGCGGGGTCCCGGCGCGTCCGCATACTGGAATGAGCGGCCGCATGCGTACGTGTTGTATCTAAGCTGTGGGCATGCCCTCAGCCCCGCCCGCACCCGTCAAGCAACCACCTGCCGCCGACCGCGTCTACACCCACGTCAAGCAGGGCGTCCTGGAACGGCGTTACGAAGGCGGCATCCTCCTCACCGAGGGCGAACTCGCCGAGGCTGTAGGGGTTTCCCGCACTCCGGTGCGCGAGGCGCTGCTCCGCCTGGAGGCCGAGGGGCTGATCAAGCTCTACCCGAAGAAGGGCGCGCTGGTCCTGCCCGTCTCCGCGCAGGAGATCGCGGACGTGGTGGAGACCCGGCTGCTGGTCGAGGAGCACGCCGCGCGGAAGGCCGTACCGGCGAGTCCGCGGTTGATCACCCGGCTGGAGGAACTGCTCGCCGAGCAGAAGGCGCACGCCGCCGCCGGCGACCTCGCCGCGGCAGCCGTCACCAACCGCTGCTTCCACGCCGAGATCGTCCGCAGCGGCGGCAACGAGATCCTCTCCCGGCTCTACGACCAACTCCGCGACCGGCAACTGCGCATGGGCGTCGCCGTGATGCACTCCCACCCCGACCGGATCGCCAAGACCCTCGCCGAGCACGAGGAGATCCTTCGGGCGCTGCGCTCCGGGGACGCGCAGGCGGCCGTCGATGTCGTCCACCGGCACGTCGGCTGGTTCTCACACCTCGCGCGGGGTGAGGTCCGATGAGCGCCGTCGCCCTCCCCGGAGACCCGCCCGGCGGACGCCGTGCCGTCGCCGTCTGGGGCATCGGCGTCTGCGTCTACTTCGTCGCCGTCATCTTCCGTACGTCGCTGGGGGTCGCCGGCCTCGACGCGGTCGAGCGGTTCGACGTGGGCGCCTCCGCGCTGTCCACCTTCTCGATCCTCCAGCTGCTGGTGTACGCGGGCATGCAGATACCCGTGGGCCTGCTGGTCGACCGGCTCGGCACGAAGAAGGTGCTGACGATCGGCGTGGTCCTCTTCACGGTCGGGCAACTCGGGTTCGCGTTCTCACCGTCGTACGGCATGGCCCTCGCCTCCCGGGCGCTGCTCGGCTGCGGTGACGCGATGACGTTCATCAGCGTGCTGCGGCTCGGCAGCCGCTGGTTCCCGGCCCGGCGCGGGCCGATGGTGGCGCAGCTCGCCGGGCTGGCCGGCATGGCGGGCAACCTCGTCTCGACGCTGGTGCTCGCGCGCCTGCTGCACGGCTTGGGCTGGACCACGGCCTTCGCGGGGAGCGCGCTCGCGGGCGTGGTGGTGCTGGTGCTGCTCCTGCTGTTCCTGAAGGACCATCCCGAGGGACACGAGCCGGAGCCCTTCCCGCATCAGGGGGCCGCGTACGTACGGCGGCAGATCGCCGCCTCGTGGCGGGAGCCGGGGACACGGCTGGGGCTGTGGGTGCACTTCACCACCCAGTTCCCGGCGATGGTGTTCCTGCTGCTGTGGGGGCTGCCGTTCCTGGTCCAGGCGCAGGGGCTGTCGCGGGCGAGCGCCGGGGAGCTGCTGACGCTCGTCGTGCTGTCGAACATGCTCGTGGGTCTGGTGTACGGCCAGGTCGTCGCCCGGCATCACGCGGCGCGGCTGCCGCTGGCACTGGGGACCGTCGGGGCGACGGCGCTGATGTGGGCGGCCGTGCTGGCGTATCCCGGGGAGCATGCGCCGATGTGGTTGCTGGTGATGCTGTGCGCGGTGCTCGGAGCGTGCGGTCCCGCCTCGATGCTCGGGTTCGACTTCGCCCGGCCGGCGAACCCGCCGGAGCGGCAGGGCACGGCGTCCGGGATCACCAACATGGGCGGCTTCGTCGCCTCGATGACCACGCTGTTCGCGGTGGGCGTGCTGCTGGACGCGACCGGCGACGACTACACGGTGGCGTTCTCGTCGGTGTTCGTGCTCCAGGCGCTGGGCGTGAGTCAGATACTGCGGTTGCGGAAGCGGGCGGCCCGGCGGGAGCGGGAGCGGCTGGTGGCGAGCCGGGTGGAGACGGTGCATGTGCCCGCGTGACGGTTCACCACAAGTGACCTTTACGGCCGAGGTGTTGCTGTGTCATAGGGGTGTGACAACGGTGTCGTGAGGCGGGGACGAGCGTGACCTGTGGTGTCGTCCGGCACTCATAGTGATCGAACGAAGCCTCGCCTGCGAAGGGAATCCCGTGATGAACCGTCACCTGCGCCGGGTCGTCGTCGTCACCGCCGCGCTCACTGCCGGACTCGCGATGACCGCATGTCAGAACGGCTCCGCGAACAACGGTTCCGCCAATACAGGCAGCTCCCAACACAAGTCGTCGTCCAAGAAGTCCGGCACGTCCAAGACCTCCAAGCACTCCAACTCGTCCGCGTCCGCGCAGAACGCCGCGGGCTCCTCCCAGCGGGGCGTGAGCGGCACGGTCACCGGCGGCACCGTCAGCTATCTCGCCCCGGGCAAGTACACCGTCCACATGGCCGGAAAGACCGACCAGGCGTTCTTCGTCGCCGACGACACCGCGGTCTACGGTGCGGGCGCGATCTGCGGGAGCCCGCGGTCCGAGGCCCGCCCGAGCTGCACGCTCGACCAGCTGGAGACGGCCACCAAGAAGGCGGCCGTCACCGCTGACGTGACACTCAAGAACGGCGTCGCCACCGTCGTACGGGAGCGCCACGACGTCGAGAACGGCACCGGCACGACGGGCGTCAACGGCACCTGGTTCGGCAACGTCGGCTACCTCGCGCCGGGCAAGTTCACCGTCTCCGACATGAAGGGCGTCGAGCAGGCGTTCTTCGTCTCCGACAGCACGCGGGTGTACGGCGCCGGCACCATCTGCGGCACCCCGCGGTCCGAGGAGACGCCGCAGTGCACCCTGACCCAGCTGGAGAGCGCCGCGAAGAAGGGCGTCTCCGCCAAGGTCGAGATAAGGAACGGCGTCGCCACGACGGTCACGGAGGACCGCTGAGCCGACGGCCTCCGACGCGTTGCCGGCCGACGCCGGTCGGCCCGGCTACGGCGTCACCGTGAAGTTCCGCAGAATCGCCGCCGTCAGGTCCACATCGCCCTCGGCCTTGATCCGGTCGGCGACCGACTCCAGCGTCACGCGGCCGAAGGCCAGACGGATGTAGGTCTCCCAGTCGAGGGTGAGGCTGGCGGCGGGGCCGAGGGCGGGGGCTGTTTCGAGGGTGCCGCGGCCCTGGATGTCGACGCGGATGGTGCGCAGGAACTCGATGGGGCCGTGGACGTCGAAGACGATCGCCGAGCTGCGGGGCGCGTTCGCCTTGTTCGCGACGATGTCGGGGAGGGCGCCGAGAAGGACGTCACGGGCCACGTGCGCGCCGGGCGAGTCGAGGTTGCCGGGGCGGCCGAGGGCGACGCGGAGGTCCTGTTCGTGGGCCCAGACGTCGAACGCGTGATTGCGCATGGACTCTTCGAGAGTGATCTCGGTACCGAGCGCGCCGCGCACCTTCGTGCCCGGGTCGCGGGACTCGTTCCGCAGCTGGCGGTTGCGCCGGATCGTGACCAGCTCCAGCTCGGAGGTCATCTCTGGCCCCGTGTGGTGGCGGCGTACGTCGACCTGCATCTCCATGTAGCGCTGGCGGTCGTTCGTGACATGGAAGAGGTCGCGCGGGAGCGTGTGGATGGGGCGCGGGTCGCCGAGCATCTCGCAGTCCAGGCCGATGACATGGGAGACGACGTCACGGACCGACCAGCCGGGGCACGGTGTCCGCCGGTTCCACTCGCCCTCCACAAGGGGCTGCACCAGCTCGGATATCGCTTCGATGGAGTGGGTCCAGGCGTCGGCGTAGGGCTGGAGAGTGGGATGCAGACTCACGGAACGGGACCCCTCGGCGGTCGGTACAGGGCTGGTTGTGGCGGCGTTGCCAGTGGGAGGCGGCTGCTGTCGGCGGGTGTCTTGGAACGCTAAGTTACGCTGCTGTGAGGCACCCCGGCAGTGCTTTCGTGTGACGATCGTAGGCCGTGTGTACGGCTCGAATGCCAGGACGGTGGTAGCGTGCGCGCCTCATTGCTCCAGATCGCAGTAAACGAGGACGAATCGATCGAATCGCGCCGACGGCGCATCGCTTCGCTGGTACGGGAGCAGACGGGCGCCGCGGATCTCGTCGTACTGCCGGAGCTGTGGACGACCGGGGCCTTCGCGTACGAGGAGTTCGGCACCGAGGCCGAGCCGCTCGAAGGGCCGACGTACGAGGTGATGGCGAAGGCCGCGAGCGACGCCGGCGTGTGGCTGCACGCGGGCTCGATTCCGGAGCGGGACCCGGATGGGCCGCTCTACAACACGTCTCTCGTCTTCTCTCCCTCCGGTGACCTGGCCGCCGCCTACCGCAAGATCCACCGCTTCGGGTTCGACAAGGGCGAGGCGGTGCTGATGGGCGCGGGCGAGGAACTGGTGACGGTTCGCCTGCCGGAGACGACCATCGGCGTGGGCACCTGCTACGACCTCCGTTTCCCCGAACTCTTCCGCGGTCTCGTCGATGCCGGTGCCGAGACCTTCGTCGTCCCGGCGGGCTGGCCGGAGCGGCGCCGGGCGCACTGGACGCTGCTGGCTCAGGCGCGGGCGGTGGAGAACCAGGCGTTCGTGCTCGCCTGTGGAACGGCCGGGACCCACGCCGGGGTTCCGCAGGCCGGTCACTCGATCGTGGTCGATCCGTGGGGGGAAGTCCTCGCGGAGGCGGGTGCCGGGGAGCAGGTCCTCACGGTGGAGTTCGACCCGGGGAAGGTGGGCGTGACCCGCGAACAGTTCCCGGCACTGAAGGACCGCGTACTGGGGCTGGAGCCGCCGCGTAGGTGACCCGTAGTAGCAACGGCCTGAGCCGCCCCCTTCTGCATGTCCGCGTGCAGACGTGGGAGACGATCAACACCCAGGGCGGCCCCGCTCGATTCGGGGCCGCCCTCATATCACGCCCAGGTGATCAACCTCTTCGGCTGCTCCAGAATCGCCGCCACATCCGCCAGCACCTTCGAGCCCAACTCCCCGTCCACCAGCCGGTGATCGAAGGACAGCGCCAGCGTCGTCACCTGGCGCGGCTTGATCTTGCCCTTGTGGACCCACGGCTGGAGTTTGATCGCGCCGACGGCGAGGATCGCGGACTCGCCGGGGTTGAGGATCGGCGTGCCGGTGTCGACGCCGAAGACGCCGACGTTGGTGATGGTCACCGTGCCGCCCTGCATCGCGGCGGGGGAGGTCTTGCCTTCCCTCGCCGTCGACACCAACTCGCCAAGCGCCTCGGCCAGTTGGGGAAGCGTCTTGTCCTGTGCGTCCTTGATGTTCGGGACGATCAGGCCGCGGGGGGTGGCCGCGGCGATGCCCAGGTTGACGTAGTGCTTCTGGACGATCTCCTGGGCCGCCTCGTCCCAGGACGCGTTCACTTCCGGATGACGCTTGATCGCGACCAGCAGGGCCTTGGCGATCAGGAGGAGCGTGTTGACCCGCAGGCCCTCCATCTCCTTGTCCTGCTTGAGCTCCTCGACCAGCTTGATCGTGCGGGTCACGTCGACCGTGACGAACTCCGTGACATGCGGCGCCGTGAAGGCCGAGGCGACCATCGCCGCCGCCGTCGCCTTGCGGACGCCCTTGACGGGGATACGGGTCTCGCGGGACGTGTCATATGTCGGTGCGGAGGGCGGGGTGACCACCGGAGCGGGCGAGGGCGTCTCCTCCGGTGCCTTCGGCTGGGCCACCGCCGCGTGGACGTCCTCGCGCGTGATGATGCCGTCCGGGCCTGAGGGGGTGACCGTGGCCAGGTCCACGCCCAGGTCCTTCGCCAGCTTGCGCACCGGCGGCTTCGCCAGTGGACGGTCCTGAGGAGCCACAGAGGAAGGAGCCACGGAGGAAGGAGCAGCAGGGGCAGGAGCCGCAGGCGGCGGGGCGGCTGCCCCATGTCCGTTCAGCTCCGTCTGGATCGCCGCCGACGCCGCCTGGACCGGGACCTCCGGGCCCTTGCGGGGGCGGCGCTTGGTCGAGGATGTGGCGACTCCGTAGCCCACCAGCACCGGCGTGCGGCCCGAGCCCTCCGGCTTGGGTACTTCCGCGGGGGTTGGCGCGACCGGCGCCGCCTCCGACGGTGCTGCCCCGCCCGCCACGTCCACCGCGATGATCGACGTGCCCACGTCCACCGTCGTGCCCTCGGGGAAGTGGAGTTCGCGGACCACGCCGTCGTACGGGATGGGGAGCTCGACCGCGGCCTTGGCCGTCTCGACCTCGCAGACCACCTGGCCGTCCGTCACCGTGTCGCCGGGCCGCACGTACCACTTGAGGATCTCGGCCTCGGTGAGCCCCTCGCCCACGTCTGGCATTTTGAACTCGCGTACGGACGCTTCAGTCATCGTCGTCACGACCCTCTCCTCAGTACGCCAGGGCGCGGTCGACGGCGTCGAGCACCCGGTCCAGGCCCGGCAGGTACTCCTCCTCCAGGCGGGCCGGCGGATACGGGGCGTGGTAGCCGCCGACCCTGAGCACCGGGGCTTCCAGGTGGTAGAAGCAGCGCTCCGTGATCCGGGCGGCGATCTCGGCGCCCGAGCCGAAGAACACCGGCGCCTCGTGGACGACGACCAGGCGGCGGGTCTTCTCGACCGACGTCTGAATGGAGTCGAAGTCCAGCGGAGACACCGAGCGCAGGTCGAGGACCTCGAGGTTCTTGCCCTCCTCGGCGGCCGCGTCGGCGACCTCCTGGCAGAGCTTCACCATCGGGCCGTACGCGGCAAGCGTCAGGTCCGTGCCCTCGCGCACCACGCGCGCCTTGTGCAGCGGGCCGGGGATCGCTTCGGTGTTGACCTCGCCCTTGTCCCAGTACCGCCGCTTGGGCTCGAAGAAGATCACCGGGTCGTCGCTCTGGATGGCCTGCTGCATCATCCAGAACGCATCCGAGGCGTTTGACGGGCTGACGATCTTCAGGCCCGCCACATGCGCGAACAGGGCCTCCGGGGACTCCGAGTGGTGTTCCACCGCGCCGATCCCGCCGCCGTACGGGATGCGGACGACGACCGGGAGCTTGACCTTGCCCAGCGCGCGCGCGTGCATCTTGGCGAGCTGGGTGACGATCTGGTCGTACGCCGGGAAGACGAAGCCGTCGAACTGGATCTCCACGACCGGGCGGTAGCCGCGCAGGGCCAGGCCGATCGCCGTGCCGACGATGCCGGACTCGGCGAGCGGGGTGTCGATGACCCGGCTCTCGCCGAAGTCCTTCTGCAGGCCGTCCGTCACCCGGAAGACACCGCCGAGCTTGCCGACGTCCTCGCCCATGATCAGGACCTTGGGGTCGGACTCCAGGGCGCGCCGCAGCGACTCGTTGATCGCCTTGGCCAGAGCCAACTTTTCCGCTGCCATGATCAGGCCCCCTCTCCGTCCGTGAACGACGCCTGGTAGGCGGCGAACTGGGCTCGCTCCTCGTCGACGAGCGCATGCCCGTCCGCGTACACGTTCTCGAAGATGGCGAAGTGGTCCGGGTCCGGCATGGCACGGACCGCCTCACGCACTCGCCTGCCCAACGCTTCGCTCTCCGCTTCAAGTTCCGCGAAGAATCGCTCGTCCGCGTGGTTTGAGGCCTCGAGATACGCGCGGAGGCGGGCGATCGGGTCCTTCGCCTCCCAGGCCAGCCGCTCCTCGTCGCCCCGGTAGCGGGTCGGGTCGTCGGAGGTGGTGTGGGCGCCCATGCGGTACGTGTACGCCTCGACGAGCGTCGGACCCTCACCGCTGCGGGCCCGCTCCAGCGCCCACTTCGTCACGGCCAGACAGGCGAGTACGTCGTTGCCGTCGACGCGGACGCCCGGGAAGCCGTAGCCCTGTGCGCGCTGGTAGAGCGGCACGCGGGTCTGCTTCTCGGTCGGCTCGGAGATCGCCCACTGGTTGTTCTGGCAGAAGAAGACCACCGGCGCGTTGTAGACCGCGGAGAAGGTGAAGGACTCGGCCACGTCGCCCTGGCTGCTGGCGCCGTCACCGAAGTAGGCGATGACCGCGCTGTCGGCGCCGTCCTTGGCCACGCCCATCGCGTAGCCGGTCGCGTGCAGCGTCTGCGAGCCGATGACGATCGTGTAGAGCTGGAAGTTGTTGCTGTTGGGGTCCCAGCCGCCGTTGTTCACGCCGCGGAACATGCCGAGCAGGTTGGCCGGGTCGACCCCGCGGCACCAGGCCACGCCGTGCTCGCGGTAGGTCGGGAAGACGTAGTCGTCCTCTCGGGTGGCCCGGCCGGAGCCGATCTGGGCGGCCTCCTGGCCGAGCAGCGAGGCCCACAGGCCCAGCTCGCCCTGGCGCTGCAGGGAAGTGGCCTCGGCGTCGAAGCGGCGGGTGAGCACCATGTCGCGGTACAGGCCGCGCAACTCTTCGGGGGTGATGTCGGCGACGTACGGGTCGTACTCGGCGTTCTTGACGCGCTTGCCCTCGGGGGTCAGCAGTTGAACCAGTTCGGGCTTGGTGCTCGGGGACTTCTTGCTCCCGGCGCTGCGTCGCGGCTTGCGCGCGGCAGTGCTCTCCACGGTCACGTGTGCTCCTCCGTCGGTCCGGCCCCCGGGGTTGCCGGTTTGACCAGTGCGGCTCACCTGGTCCGACACCCGTGCACGGGGTGGGTGCCACTCGGCCGGAACAGGCGTGACAGGTGCCCCGGCGAGCGCCCTGCAACCATCACGTTACCCAGTGCGCCACATTTCTGTGAAACCCCCTTTGACCTGCGATTTTGCTTGGATTTCCAAGTAAATCGGGAAGAGCCCGAAGGGGTACTGGTCACAGCCTTGCAGGAGGCCGGAGCAACGGCACGTTATC
Source organism: Streptomyces sp. DG2A-72 (assembly GCF_030499575.1). Lineage (NCBI taxonomy): Bacteria > Bacillati > Actinomycetota > Actinomycetes > Kitasatosporales > Streptomycetaceae > Streptomyces > Streptomyces sp. DG2A-72. Next base: position 5,162,455 of record NZ_JASTLC010000001.1, on the reverse strand, counting down.
CCGCCGACCCAGGTCACCGGAAGGGTTTGCGGGTTTGACTTACCCAGTACGCGAAGACCGAAGAATCCGTGTCTCTCTCCTCGACGACCATGAAATCGTCCGGCGCGCCGGCGTGGATCCCGGCCGCCCGGCCCGACCTGGTGGTGCTCGACGTACGTCTCCCGGACGGCAGCGGCGTCGAGGTATGTCCTGAAGGCCGTCCGAGGCAGCGAAGCGTCGTCGCGTACGGCTCGGACAACCTGAGCTTCGCGCGGCCGTCGAGAGTCCGTGGTCCGTGCGGGTCGTGGGCGAGTGCGCGGCCCATGAGCCGAGTGCCGAGGAGCCACGGCTGTTCGGGCCCGCGCCGCGCCGCGTGGATGGACTCCACGGACGGGGGCCTGGAACGCCACTTCGAGGACGTCCTGTGACCGAAAGCGACCACCGACGACGTGCTGTGACAACGCCCAGCTCATGGGCTCGGCGGGTGCCCTAGCATCTGCCGCGTGCCGCGCCCCTGTGTACCACCCCTCGTGCCCCACGCGCCCCCGCTGGGCGCCCTGCTCCGTCAGTACGCCGCCGGTTCCGCCGTCACCTGCGAACCCGTCGACGAGGGGCTCCTCAACCGCGGCTACCGGCTGCGCACGACCCGCGGCCGCTACTTCCTCAAGCACCATTTCGACCCCGAGACCGCCGACCCGACCGCGATCGAACGCCGGCACCGCGCCACCCAGCGCCTCGCCGACCTCGGCGTCCCGGTGGCACCCCCCGTGGCCGCCCGCGACGGGCGCACGGTGGCGGTGGTCGGCGGCCACGCGTACGCCCTGCACCCGTGGGTCGAGGGACGGCACCGGCACGGCGGCCAGCTCAGCGCGGAGCAGTGCGGACGGCTGGGGTCGCTGTTAGGGGTGGTGCACGCCAGCCTGGAGCGCGTGATGCCGGTGCGAAGGCGGGGACGTGCAGAGCCTCCCCACAGCGCCGACCCCACCGCCACCTTCGCCCTCATCGACGACCTGCTCGCCCGCGTGCGCCGCCACCGCCCCGCCGACTCCTTCGACGAACTGGCCCGGCACCGACTGCTGGAGCGGCGCGTGCTCCTGGAGCGGCACGCGGACCGGCGCCCGCCGCGCGGAGGTTCCGTCGGCTGGGTGCACGGCGACTTCCACCCGTTCAACCTGCTCTACCAGGGGGACGCGCCCGCCGCGATCGTCGACTGGGACCGGCTCGGCGTACAGCCCCGCGCGGAGGAGGCCGTACGAGCCGCCGCGATCTTCTTCGTCCGTCCCGTCGGCACCCTCGACCTGCCCAAGGTGCGGGCGTACACGCGCGCGTACCGGCGCACGGCCGGCGCCACGCCCTCCCAGCTCGCGGCAGCCGTGCACCGCGTGTGGTGGGAGCGTCTCAACGACTTCTGGATGCTGCGCTGGCACTACGAGCGGGGCGACACGCGCGCGGATCCCCAGTTCCCGGCCGCCTCGGCCCTCGCCGTGTGGTGGACACGGGAGTACGACGCGGTGTGCGAGGCGTTCAGCGGCTGACGTGCGGGCCTCCGCCGCAAAGCAGCACGCGCGCGTGCAGCCCGTTTGCGGGCCGTACGCGCGCGTGAACGCTGTCTTCCGGCGTGCCGGTCAGTTCTCGGTCCCGCCGCCCGCGCTGACGCCGCCGTCACCGGTGTCCGTCGGCTGCGTCTCCGGGTCCGTCGGCTCGTCGGACGGCGTGAAGGACGGCGTCGGCTCCCCCGACGAGGTCGGCTCGTCGGACGGCGTGTAGGAGGGCTCCGAAGAAGCCGTCTCCGACGGCGTGTAGGAAGGCTCGTACGACGGCGTGTAGTTCGAACCGCCGCTCGTGTCCGAGTCGCTGTCCGTCTCCGTGTCGGTCGGCTCGTTGCTCGCCTCGTTGCTCGGCGTCTGGCTGGCCTTGTCGTCCTCGGTGGTCTGCGAGGTGGTCGGCGACACCTTGCCACCACCGCCGCCGCCACCGCCCCCGCCACCGCCGTTGAGCGCCAGCGCGACGCCCGCGGCGATGGCGATCACCGCGAGGACGGCGAGGATCCACAGCTTGCTGCGGCCGTTGCCCTTGTTGCCGTGCCCCTCGAAGCCGCCGTCGTCCCCGCCGCCGTATCCGGACGGCAGGATCTGCTGCGGGATCTGCGAGGTGCTGGAGCCGTTGCCGTGGTTCTGCATCACGGTGGTGCTCGCGAAGCCCGCGGCCGGGGTCTGCCGGCCGTCGTGCGCGGTGACCGGGCCGGTGTTCCAGGTGCCGGTGTGACCGCCCTGGTCGTACAGCATCTGCAGGCCGTACTGCACGAGCCCGCGCATCTCCTCGGCCGTCTGGAACCGGTCGTCCGGCTCCTTGGCCAGCGAGCGCATGACAAGGCCGTCGAGCTCCGGCGGGCAGACGTCGGATGCCTCGGACGGCGGCGTCGGGATGTCCTGGACGTGCTGGTAGACCACCGACAGTGGCGTCTCGCCGGTGAACGGGGGCCGCAGCGCGAGGAGTTCGTAGAGCAGGCAGCCCGTCGCGTACAGGTCGGAGCGGTGGTCGACGGCCTTGCCGAGCGCCTGCTCCGGGGAGAGGTACTGCGGCGTGCCCATGACCATGCCGGTCTGCGTCATCGTCGACTGCGCGCCGTGCAGTGCGCGCGCGATGCCGAAGTCCATCACCTTGACCGCGCCGGTGTGCGTGATGATCACGTTCGCCGGCTTGATGTCGCGGTGGACGATGCCGTGCTGGTGCGAGTAGGCGAGCGCCTCCAGGACGCCGGAGACGATGATCAGGGCCTGCTCGGGCCCGGGCGCCTCGGCGTTGATGAGGAGGTCGCGGATGGTGCGGCCCTCGACGATCTCCATCACGATGTACGGGACCGACTGGCCGCCCACGAAGTCCTCGCCGGAGTCGTACACGGCGACGATCGCGTGGTGGTTGAGCCCGGCCACCGACTGGGCCTCGCGCGTGAAGCGGGCTTTGGAGACCGGGTCCTCGGCGAGATCGGAGCGGAGCAGCTTCACCGCCACCGTGCGGCCCAGGCGCACGTCCTCGGCCGCGAACACCTCGGCCATGCCGCCCCGGCCGAGTCTGCGGGTGAGCCGATACCGGCCATCGCCGACCAGCCCGCCATTACCCCACATCTCCGGCGCATCTGACATACCGCCGCCAGTCGCCTCGGGGTCGGACGGGCCCTGAGCGCGCTGCTGCTGTGCCATCAGTCCTCGCCGTCGTTTCTGCCCGCGGTGCGCGCGGTGTTGTTACGGTCTCCGTCGGCCACGCTACAGCCTCCGCGCAAGCCTCCGGTCCGGTACGGGCGCCCGGACCGGCACGAGACGGACCGGCCATCAAACCCGCACTCCACGGTGTCGTGCAAATTCTGTGTACCGGCAGTACGGCCGCTGTAACGCTTCCGCGACGCTTCTTTCGCGTACGGTCACGGAACGGGCACCGCGCTTGACCTGTCAGTGCCGCGGGGCAGACTTGGGCCGGGAACAGGACATTGGATCACCGACTTCCGGCCGCCGGCGCCGATGGGGGACGCAGAACATGAGCCAGGACGGCGCACAGGGCCGGTACGCGGGGCGGGCGCTGGCCGGTGGCCGCTATCAGCTGCGCGACTTGCTCGGCACGGGCGGCATGGCCTCGGTGCACCTGGCGTACGACTCCGTGCTCGACCGGCAGGTCGCGGTCAAGACCCTGCACACCGAGCTGGGCCGGGAGCAGGCGTTCCGGGAGCGCTTCCGTCGCGAGGCCCAGGCCGTGGCGAAGCTCACGCACACCAACATCGTCTCGGTCTTCGACACCGGAGAGGACGATGTCGACGGCATGACGACGCCGTACATCGTCATGGAGTACATCGAGGGCCGCCCGCTCAGCTCGGTGTTCGACGAGGATGTGCGGCAGTTCGGCGCGATGCCCGCCGACAAGGCGCTGAAGATCACCGCGGATGTGCTGGCGGCGCTGGAGATCAGCCATGAGATGGGGCTGGTCCACCGCGACATCAAGCCGGGCAACGTGATGATGAGCAAGCGCGGTGTCGTCAAGGTCATGGACTTCGGCATCGCGCGCGCCATGCAGTCCGGTGTGACGTCGATGACACAGACCGGCATGGTCGTCGGCACCCCGCAGTACCTCTCGCCGGAACAGGCGCTGGGCCGGTCCGTGGACGCCCGCTCCGATCTGTACTCGGTCGGCATCATGCTGTTCCAACTGGTCACCGGGCGGCTGCCGTTCGACGCGGACTCGCCGCTGGCCATCGCGTACGCGCATGTGCAGGAGGAGCCGGTGGCTCCGTCCTCGATCAACCGCGCGCTGCCTCCGGGCGTGGACGCGCTGGTCGCCCGCGCGCTGAAGAAGAACCCGAACGAGCGTTTCCCCAGCGCCGAGTCCATGCGCGACGAGTGCCTGCGCGTGGCCGCGTCCTTCCAGGCGGCCCCGCCGAGCATCGTGCCGGGCGCGCAGACGCAGAGCGGCCAGGGCGTCGGCGCCTCGGTGTTCCCGCCGGTCGGCCAGACGCCCCCGCTGTCGGCCCCCGTCCAGACGCCGTACCAGCAGCCCCAGACCCCGAACCCGTACAGCACCCCGCCGCCGTCGACGCCTTCACCGGCGTACGGCTACCCGCAGCAGCCCGGCTACCAGACACCGCAGCCGGCGGCGTACTCCCCGCAGCCGGGCCACTCGACCCCGCCGCCGTACACCATGTCGCCCCAGCCGCAGACCACTTCGGGCGGCGGCAGGAACAACCGGCCGGTCGTCATCGGCTCGGTCCTCGTGTCCGTCGTCGCGGTGGTCGGCCTGATCGTGGCCCTGACGCTGAACCGCGGCGGCACCGACGACGACGCCGGCGGCAGCGGTGGCCCGACGGCCTCGGAGTCGCTGACGAAGGCCGCCGGGTACCGGGAAGGTGACAGCTCCAAGACCGTCGAGACGACCGAGTGCACCGAGCCGCGGGAGTCGTATTCCGACCCCGATCAGGTGCAGATGCCGGACCTGACGTTCAAGTACTGGCCGTCGGTCGTCGAGTGCCTCGACGCGGCGGAGTGGAAGTACAAGAAGGTCGACATCAACGAGAACACGTACGGCGAGGGCACGATCATGCGGCAAACGCCCGAGACACGTACGGACTTCGATCCGGAGAACCCGCCGACGTTCACGTTCGAGGTCTCGACGGGCAACCCGGAGTGACGTACGCGACGTCCGTGCCATAAGAGGGTTCGCCCACGGGCAGCACCGTCAAGCACTGGTCCTGGCACCACGTCACCGGTGGGAGCGGCTCCTCCAAGACGTGGCACACCTCCGCGGAGGACAGCCGCGGCATCAAGCACGCCGGCGTCGAGGTTCAGCTCTACGACGGCAGCACCCAGGTGAACAAGGCCGGGCTCACCACAAAGCGAGGGCCCGGCAGCACTGGCTGCCGGGCCCTTCGCTGATCGTGGGCAGGTGGGTTACAGGTACGGCCCACCCGAGCGGCCGCCCGGGTGCTGCTCGCCGTCCTCGTGGCCGCCGACGCCCGGCGGGAGGGCGCGGCGCATCTGCTCCAGTTGGGCGCGCGCGGCCATCTGCTGGGCGAAGAGCGTGGTCTGGATGCCGTGGAAGAGGCCCTCCAGCCAGCCGACCAACTGAGCCTGCGCGATACGCAGTTCCGCGTCGGACGGAGTCCCGTCGTCCGTGAAGGGCAGAGAGAGCCGCTCCAGCTCCTCGACGAGCTCCGGGGCCAGACCGTCCTCCAGTTCCTTCACCGAGCTGGCGTGGATCTCCTTCAACCGAACCCGGCTCGCCTCGTCCAGAGGAGCGGCGCGAACTTCCTCGAGCAGCTGCTTGATCATGCTGCCGATCCGCATGACCTTCGCCGGCTGCTCGACCTGCTCGGTCACGGGGATCTCTCGGGAGTCCTCGTCTCCGTTGCCGCCACCGAGCGCCATGCCGTCCTGGCCCACGACCAGGATCTGCGGGTTCTCCGGCGACCTTTCGTTCCTCGGCATCTCCATGCCGCCATTCTCTCGCACCCGTACACCTCATCACTGAGGTGCCCCCGGTGACAGCTGATCCACCGTTTTCCGGTGCACCGGCTTCGGCTTTCGGTGCGCCGGCTGTCGGTATGCCCGCTTTCGCCCCGTCGGCGGAACCCGGAGTGCCGGAACAGTGCGGCGATGTGAGGCTTGTTCCGTGATTCCGTGGTGGCGGGTACTTCCGGGGCTGGTGGCGGGGGTGGTTCTGCTGCCGTCCGGGAGTGTCTCGTCCGCGGCCGTCCTGTCGTACGGGGCTGTCTCGTCGTACGACATCCAGGTCGGCGCCTCCGCCTCGCCCTCCCCTTCCGATGAGCCGTCCCGGGCCGGGAGCCGGGCCGGTGAGGGGCGGGAGCGGCCGGGACGGCAGGGTGTGGCGGAGCCGGTGGAGGAGGTGCCTCGGGCGTCCCGGCAGCCTCGGCAGCCCCCGGAGTCCACCGCGCCGCCCTCCGCGCCGCCGCAGCCGGTGGAGCAGGCCGCCGCGGAGGCCGAGAGCCCCGCCGAGCCCGTGCTGCGGATCCTGCCGCTCGGCAGCGGGCTGGTCCTGATCGGGCTCGGGCTGGGGCTCGCGTTTCTCGGGCTGCGGCTGCGGCGGGGCTGAACCGGTCCGGCATACCGGTGCTACCGCACGACCAGCAGCACCTTTCCGACGTGGCCGCTCTCCTCGACCACCCGGTGGGCGCCGGCCGCGTCGCTCATCGGGAGCTTGCGGTCGACGACCGGGCGGATGTGGCCGGCGTCGAGCAGGGGCCAGACATGTTCGCGTACGGCCGCGACGATCGCCGCCTTCTCGCTGAGCGGGCGGGCGCGCAGCGAGGTCGCGCTGATCGCGGCGCGCTTGCCCAGCAGTGCGCCGATGTTCAGCTCGCCCTTGATCCCGCCCTGCATGCCGATGATCGCGAGCCGGCCGTTGACGGCGAGGGCCTGGACGTTGCGGTCGAGATACTTGGCGCCCATGTTGTCGAGGATGACGTCCGCACCCGCCCCGTCGGTGGCCTTCCTGACCTCCTCGACGAAGTCCTGCTCGCGGTAGTTGACCAGGATGTCCGCGCCCAGTTCGGCGCAGCGCCGCAGCTTCTCCTCGGTGCCCGCGGTGACGGCGACCTTGGCGCCGACGGCCTTGGCGAGCTGGATCGCCATGGTGCCGATGCCGCTGGAGCCGCCGTGCACGAGGAGGGTCTCGCCGGGACGGAGGTGGGAGATCATGAAGACGTTCGACCAGACCGTGCAGGTCACCTCGGGCAGTGCGGCGGCCTGCTCGAGGTCGAGGCCCTGCGGCACGGGCAGCAGTTGGCCGGCCGGGACGGCGACCTTCTCGGCGTAGCCGCCGCCTGCGAGCAGCGCGCACACCTCGTCGCCGACCGCCCAGCCGGAGACGCCGGGGCCGACCGCCGTGATCCGCCCGGAGCATTCGAGGCCGGGGTAGGGGGAGGCGCCGGGCGGCGGGTTGTAGAAGCCCTGGCGCTGCAGGATGTCGGCCCGGTTGACCGCGCCGGCCGCCACCTCGACCAGCACCTCGCCCTCGCCGGGCACCGGATCGGGGACCTCGTTCCACACCAGCGCCTCGGGCCCACCAGGTTCGGGAATCGTGATCGCATACATGGGCAGGACGCTACTCCTCGGTCTCAGGTCCATGCCGCTGCGTCCCTGGACCGGTCCGCCCTACGTCCCTGGACCGGTCCGCCTACGTCCCTGGGCGGGGCCGCTTCGGTCCTTCGACCGGTCCGCCGGGAAATTCCTGTGCGGCACCGATGAGTTTGAGGGACGGTAAAGGTCTCCCCATGCGTAGCCCATGAATGCGGAAGGAAACCACCATGAGCCAGCAGACCTCAGGCCTGGCCATCGAGACCGCGGGCCTGGTGAAGACGTTCGGCGAGACCAGGGCCGTGGACGGCGTCGACCTCGCCGTTCCCGCCGGCACGGTCTACGGCGTCCTCGGTCCGAACGGCGCCGGAAAAACCACCACTGTGAAGATGCTCGCCACCCTCCTGCGGCCCGACGGCGGCCAGGCCCATGTCTTCGGACACGATGTCGTGCACGAGGCCGACGAGGTGCGCGGCCGGGTCAGTCTCACCGGTCAGTACGCGTCCGTGGACGAGGACCTCACCGGCACCGAGAACCTGGTTCTGCTCGGCCGTCTTCTCGGGCACCACAAGAAGGCCGCCCGGGACCGTGCCGCGCAGCTTCTGGAGGCCTTCGGGCTGACGGACGCGGCCGGGAAGCAGGTCAAGAACTACTCGGGCGGCATGCGGCGCCGTATCGACATCGCCGCGTCCATCCTGAACACCCCCGAGCTGCTGTTCCTCGACGAGCCGACGACCGGGCTCGACCCGCGCAGCCGCAACCAGGTCTGGGACATCATCCGCGCGGTGGTCTCCCAGGGCACGACCGTGCTGCTGACCACGCAGTATCTGGACGAGGCCGACCAGCTGGCGTCCCGGATCGCCGTGATCGACCAGGGCAAGGTGATCGCGGAGGGCACCAAGGGCGAGCTGAAGGCGTCCGTCGGCGCCGGGTCCGTCCATCTGCGCCTGCGGGATGCGGCGCAGCGCCCGCAGGCCGAGCAGGTGCTGCGGCTGGCTCTGGACGCGGACGTGCAGCTGGAGCCCGATCCGGTGGCACTGACCGCGCGCGTGGGCGGCGGTGCGGCGGGCGGACAGGGCGCGGCCGAGCAGGCGGCCCGGGCACTCGCCGAGCTGGCCCGCGGCGGCGTCATCGTCGACAACTTCTCGCTGGGCCAGCCCAGCCTGGACGAGGTCTTCCTCGCCCTCACCGGACACGACACCCACGAGACGAAGGACAAGGTGTCAGCATGAGCACCGCGACCACCACCGAGACCAAGGAACTCGCCCCCGTCAGCGCCGAGTCGCTGGCCGCCCTGCTCGTCGCCGGCGAACGGCCGCCGAGGCCCAGCGCCCTGTCGGCCTCCCTCACCTTCGGCTGGCGGGCGATGCTCAAGATCAAGCACGTTCCCGAGCAGCTCTTCGACGTCACCGCGTTCCCGATCATGATGGTGCTGATGTACACGTACCTGTTCGGGGGCGCCCTGGCAGGCTCCCCGAAGGAGTACATCCAGTTCCTGCTGCCCGGCATCCTGGTGATGTCGGTCGTGATGATCACGATGTACACGGGCGTCTCGGTGAACACGGACATCGAAAAGGGTGTCTTCGACCGCTTCCGCTCACTGCCCATCTGGCGGCCGTCGACGATGGTCGGCTATCTGCTCGGCGACGCCCTGCGCTACACCATCGCGTCCGTCGTGATGCTCACCGTCGGCATCATCCTCGGCTACCGGCCGGACGGCGGGGTCGGCGGTGTGCTCGCCGGGATCGCCCTGCTGGTCGCCTTCTCGTTCGCGTTCTCGTGGATCTGGACGATGTTCGGGCTGATGCTGCGCTCCGAGAAGTCGGTGATGGGCGTCAGCATGATGGTGATCTTCCCGGTGACCTTCCTGTCCAATGTCTTCGTCGACCCGAGCACCATGCCGGGCTGGCTCCAGGCCTTCGTCAACAACAGCCCCATCACCCACCTTTCGTCGGCGGTGCGCGGACTGATGGCGGGCGACTGGCCGGCCGACGAGGTCGCCTGGTCGCTGGGCTGGGCGGGCCTGTTCCTGCTGGTCTTCGGGCCGATCACGATGCGGCTGTACAACCGCAAGTGAGCCGGTTCTCAGCAGGTCGGGCGAAGTGCACTGCGGTGCGGTAGCGCCCTATAGGGGCGCGGGGCTGTATCTATATGCGGCTCCGCCGCGTGGGCGCGACCAGCCACGACGGCGCCGCAGACGATCGACGGCATATCGCGGCACTTCGAGCGGAGCGCTGAGCGACGGTTCAATCCTGCCGCAGCGGGCGGACGTCGGGTGCGACCTGCGTACCCGGCGTCGCCCGCACAATGGTGATCAGCCGGTCCGTCAGCTCCAGCTTCCCGACGGCCGGATCGTCGTATCCGAGCACCCGATGCCCGCGTACGACACTCACCACCAGGTCCTCCGTCTCCCGGGGGCCCTTGCCCACCTCGGCCTTTATGACGGGCCGTTCGACTATGTCGAGCCCGCTGCCCTGCTGGATGAGGTCCTCCATCACCATGCCGGCGGCGGGGCTGAGCACGGAGAGGCCGAGCAGCCTGCCGGCCGCGCTGGCGCTGGTGATGACCGCGTCGGCGCCGGACTGCATCAGCAGCGGTGCGTTCTCCTCCTCCCGCACCGCGGCCACGATCTTGGCACCGCGGTTGAGCTGCCGGGCCGTCAAAGTGACAAGGACGGCCGTGTCATCGCGCTGCGTCGCGATGATGACCTTCCGCGCCTTGTGCACCTCGGCCTGCTTCAGCACATCGCTGCGCGTCGCATCGCCGACGATCCCCGCATACCCTTCGGCCGTCGCGGCGTCGATCGCCTTGGAGCTGGGGTCGACGACGACAACCTGCTCCGCCTTGAGCCCCGACGCGCACACGGTCTGGATCGCCGAGCGTCCCTTCGTCCCGAATCCGACGACAACCGTGTGATCACGCAAGGCGGACCTCCAGCGGGTCAGGCGCCATTCGTCCCGTGTCCGTTCGGTGAGGACCTCGAGCGTGGTGCCGACCAGGATGATCAGGAACATCACGCGCAGCGGCGTGACGACGAAGATATTGGTGAGCCGGGCGGCATCGCTGACCGGGGTGATGTCGCCGTATCCGGTGGTGGAGAGGGTGACGGTCGCGTAGTAGCAGGCGTCCAGGAAGTCGATGGAGCCGTCGGAGTTGTCGTTGTAGCCCTCGTGGTCGGCATAGACGATCAGCGAGGTCACCACGAGGAGCAGCAGGGCCATGGACAGCCGCTTGGCAACCTGCCGGAAGGGGTGCTCCACCACCTTCCGCGGGAGTTTCACCTGATGGGTTGTGAGATGTTCGCCCGCCTGACGGGCGATCACGTCATGGCCCGGTTGTTTCACGTGAAACACACCTCGATACCGGCGAACGCCCAGGGCAGGTCGAGCAGTTCGACCTCCTGCCCCGGCCGGGCACCGCCCGGTGGTACGACGGCCAGCGCGTCGGCCGCCGCGATGCCCCGCAGCATCGCCGGGCCGTTGTAGTGCAGCGGGACAGCACTGTCGACGCGCAGCGCCACGGGGATGAGCCGGGTGTCGTACGGATGCCCGTGCGCCGCGCCCTGGAGCGGCAGCGTCAGCGGCTCGGGGGCGGGACGGGCGGCGAGGGTGCGCAGCAGTGGCTCGGCGAGCGTGAGCAGGCCGGAGACGGCGGCGAGGGGGTTGCCGGGCAGGCCGACGAGGTGCTGGTTGTCCTTGATGCGGGCCAGCAGCATGGGGTGGCCGGGGCGCACCTTGACGCCGTTGACCAGCAGCTCCGCGCTGATACGGCTCAGAGTGGGGTGGACGTGGTCGACGGGGCCGGAGGCGGTGCCGCCGGTGGTGACGATGAGGTCGGCATCGGAGGAGGTGATGGTCTTGCGCAGGGCCTTGGCGTCGTCGCCGAGCCGGCGCACGGCGATGACCTCGGCGCCGAGCGCTCGCAGCCAGGGCGGCAGCATCGGGCCGAGCGCGTCTCGGATCAGCCCGTCGTGCGGCAGTCCTTCGGTGAGCAACTCGTCGCCGAGGATCAGGACTTCGGCGCGGGGTCGGGGGACCGCGGTGACGGTGTCGTATCCGGCCGCCGCGGCGAGTCCGAGCACGGCCGGGGCCACCAGGGTGCCGACGGGGAGGAGTTGGTCGCCGCTACGGCATTCCTGGCCGCGTGGGCGGATGTCCTGGCCGTGGCCCACCTCGCGGGTCGCGTGCAGGCGGCCCTGGGTGTCCGTGCGGCCGTGCTCGCTGCGGATGACGGCGGTGGTGTCCAGGGGAATGCGGGCACCGGTGGCGATCCGGACGGCCTCGCCGTCGGTGAGCGGTTCGGGCTCCGCGTGCCCGGCCAGCACACCCTCGTCGCGTACGTCCCAGGGTCCGGGTCCGGCGACCGCCCAGCCGTCCATCGCGGAGGTGTCGAACGAGGGCAGGTCGGTGAGGGCGGTGAGGGGAGCGGCCAGGGTGAGGCCGAGGGCGACGTCGAGAGGGACGGAGACGGGGGTGCGGCGGGCCCCCGAGCGGCCCGCACGCTCGGCGATCGCCCGTGCCTCGGACCATGGCGTGGCCTGGTGGGCGTGTGCCGAGGATGCCGGGGCGCTCTGCGGGGCGGGCACGGCGTGGTCCTCCCGGCCGCTGTCTTCCTTCACGAGGGCCAGCACCTCCTCGACGTCGAAGTCCTCGGCGTCGTCGCCGGTCCGGACGGAGCGGGCGGTCATCCGGCGTCCGGGGTGCGGTCGGGCTCGGCGGCGTTCGGGGTGTTGCCGGGCTTGGCGGCGTTCGGGGTGATGCCGGGCTTGGCGGCTTCCTTCTCGGCGTCCTTCTCGGCGTTCTTCGCGGCATCCGTCTCGGCCTCTTCGGCCCAGCGCAGCGCCAGCGCGGCGGCCTTGCGGGCGGCCTCCGCGACGGCTTCGGGGCCTCCCCCGGCCTGCGCCGCCGCGTAGCCGACGAGGAAGGTGGTCAGCGGCGCCGCGGGCCTGGCCACTCCATGTGCGGCGTCGCGCGCGAGGTCGAGCAGGACGCCGGTGTCGACGTCGAGGTGGAGGCCCAGTTCGTCCTTGACTGCGGAAATCCATTCATCCAACACGTGCCCATGCTCCCTGATGCGTGCCCTGGCAGTGGCGATGTCGTCCCAGGTGTTGCAGTCGAAGGACGCGACGGGGTCGGGGACGCGGGTGAGGTCGAGCCCGCCGGTCAGCCGGCGCAGGGGCAGGCCGGTGAGGCTGCCGTGCTCCTGAGTGAGCGCGGCCAGCCCGCGGCGCAGCGCCCGCGCCTGGTAGGCCGCCACCAGCGGCTGGTCGCGGCCGTCGGGGTCGGTCAGGACCGCGCCGTCGGCGGAGCCGTCCCACAGCGTCGTCAGCAGCCGTCCGACGGTCCGCTCGCCGAGGAACGGCAGGTCGGCGGAGAGTACGACGACGTACGGGGCCGTGGTGTGGCGCAGCCCGGCGTCGAGCGCGGCGAGCGGTCCGCCGCCGGGCGGGTCCTCGCGGGCCCAGGTCACGGGCCGCGCGGTGGGCCGGGGATCGGCGACGACGACGGTGCTCCGCGCCCCGGCGCAGGCGGTCAGCACCCGGTCGAGCAGTGCCCGCCCGCCGACCCGCACCCCGGGTTTGTCCACACCGCCGAGCCGACGCGCGGCGCCGCCGGCGAGGACGACGGCGTCGTACGCGGTGCCGGGATCGCTGGAGTGCTCGTACGCGGTCACTCCCCGAGTATGCGTGCCGTCATGATCGGAGGGAACGGCCGCGCGCCTTTCTCACATGGTGCGCAGCAGCACCGCCGGCTGTTCCACGCAGTCCGCCACATGGCGCAGGAAGCCGCCGGCCGTTCCGCCGTCGCACACCCGGTGGTCGAAGGTGAGCGAGAGCTGCACGACCTGCCGCACCGCCAGCTCGCCCTGGTGCACCCAGGGCTTGGGGACGATACGGCCGACGCCGAGCATGGCCGCCTCGGGGTGGTTGATGATCGGCGTGGAGCCGTCGACGCCGAACACCCCGTAGTTGTTCAACGTGAAGGTCCCGCCCGTGAGTTCCGCGGGCGTCAGCGTCCCCGTCCGGGCCGCCTCGGTCAGCCGGGCGAACTCCGCGGTCAGCGACTCGGCATCCCGCGCGTGTGCGTCCCGTACGACGGGCACGACGAGCCCGCGCTCGGTCTGCGCGGCGAAGCCGAGGTGGACTCGGTCGAGCTGGACGACCTCCCTGGCCTCGAGGTCGACCGTGGAGTTGAGCTCGGGGAACCGGGCGAGGGCGGCCGTGCAGATACGTGCCAGCAGGGCGAGGAGGGAGATCTTCGTCCTTCCGGCGCCGTTCATCGCTTCGCGCGCCCGCATCAGCTCCGTCGCATCGGTGTCCACCCAGCAGGTCGCGTCCGGTATTTCGCGCCGGCTGCGGGACAGCTTGTCGGCGACTGCGCCCCGGATGCCCTTGAGGGGGATGCGGGTGCCGCCGGGCGCGGAGGTGACCGGGGCCCCGGCGGGCGCGTGCGTCACGCGGGCGACGAGGGATTCGGCGGGCGTGGGAGCGAGCGGGGTGACCGGGGCGAGCGGGGACTCGGTGGGGGCGGACGGGGCGGCGGCCGTCGGGGCGGCCGAGGACGGTGTGGTCGCGGACGGCATGGAGGCACGCGGCGAGGGTCGGGCGGACGACGCGGCGGCTGCCCGCAGCGCGTACTCCACGTCGGCCCGCAGGATCAGCCCGTCCGGTCCCGAGCCCGTCAACTCCCGCAGATCCAGCCCGTTCTCCCGGGCGAGCCGCCGCACCAGGGGCGAGATCACGGGGACGGGGCCGTCGGCCGGGTAGCCGTTGCCGGAATCGGGCGCGATGTCGGGGGTGGCGTGGGCGATGTCGGGGGCGTCGGGAATCGGCGAAGCCGCACCCGCAGCCGTACGAGCAGTCGGATCCGTCGGAGCCGTACGAGCGGTCGGATCCGTCGGAGCCGTACGGGCCGTCGGCCGTACCCTCCGGCGGCGGGCCGGGGCGGCACCGGTGCCGTAGCCCACGAGCACGTTGCCTGAGCCCTCGTGGGGGCGCGTACCCGAGCCGCCGCGCGAGCCCTCGGAGCCCGCAGGCGCCCGCTCGCTCGTGCCCAGCCCCGCGCCCTGACTCGCGCCGCCGCGCGTGCCGTCACCGGAGCCCACGCGCGCGTCCTCGCGCGAGCCTTCGCCCGATCCGGTGGCCGGGCCGCCGGAGGCCGCCGCCCCCACGGCCACCGTCAACAGCGGTGCCCCCACAGGGAGTTCCGTGCCCTCCTCGCCGAAGCGGGCCGTGACGACGCCGCCGTACGGACAGGGCACCTCGACCATCGCCTTGGCCGTCTCGACCTCGACGACCGGCTGGTCGACGGTGACGACGTCGCCGACCTGGACCAGCCAGCGCACGATCTCCGCCTCGGTGAGCCCCTCGCCGAGGTCGGGGAGCTTGAACTCCAACACCTGTGCCATCAGCTCTCGGCCTCCCATTGCAGACGCCCCACGGCGTCCAGGATCCGGTCCACGCCGGGCAGGTGGTGACGCTCCAGCATCGGCGGCGGGTAGGGGATGTCGAACCCGGCCACGCGCAGCACCGGCGCTTCCAGATAGTGGAAGCAGCGCTCCGTGACACGGGCCGCGATCTCCCCGCCCGGGCCGCCGAACCCGCCCGACTCGTGCACGACCACCGCGCGCCCGGTCCGCCGTACCGAAGCGGAGACCGTCTCGTCGTCGAACGGCACCAGGGAGCGCAGGTCGACGACTTCGAGGTCCCAGCCCTCGGCCCGCGCAGCCTCGGCGGCTTCGAGGCAGACGGGTACGGACGGCCCGTACGTGATGAGCGTGGCGCTCCGGCCCGAGCGCCGCACCACCGCGCGGCCTATCGGTTCAACGGCCGTCGGCTCCTCGGGGTTCCAGGAATCCTTGGACCAGTACAAACGCTTGGGTTCCAGGACGACGACCGGGTCGTCGGAGGCGATGGCGGCGCGCAGCAGGCCGTAGGCGTCGGCGACGGTGGCGGGCGTGACGACATGGAGCCCCGGAGTCGCCATGTAGTACGCCTCGGAGGAGTCGCTGTGGTGCTCGACGCCGCCGATGCCTCCGCCGTAGGGGACCCGGATGGTGATCGGCAGCGGCATCGTCCCGCGCGTGCGGTTGCGCATCCGCGACACATGGCTGATCAGCTGCTCGAAGGCGGGGTAGGCGAAAGCGTCGAACTGCATCTCCACGACCGGCCTGAGGCCGTACATCGCCATGCCGACCGCCGTGCCGAGGATGCCCGCCTCGGCAAGGGGGGTGTCCGTGCAGCGGTCCTCGCCGAACTCCTTGGCGAGCCCGTCGGTGACCCGGAAGACCCCGCCGAGGGTGCCGACGTCCTCGCCCATGACGTGCACGGCGGGGTCGTCGGCCATGGCGTCGCGCAGCGCGCGCGTGAGGGCCTGCGCCATGGTGGCGGGCTTGAGGGCGACGGTGGTCATCGGTGCGTCCCTTCCCGTTCGGCCTCCAGCTCCGCCGCCAACTGATCCCGCTGCTCGCGCAGTTGGGGTGTGGGCTCGGCGTACACGTGGGCGAACAGGTCCATGGGGTCGAGCGCCGGGTCCTGGTTCATGTGCTCACGCAGGTCGGCGGCGAGCCGCTCGGCGTCCTCGCGCGCGTGCCGGATGCCGTCCTCGTCGATCAGGCCCCGCTCGGTCAACTCCCGCTCCAGGAGGGCGATCGGGTCGTGTGCGCGCCAGGTCTCGACCTCGGTGTCGGCCCGGTAGCGCTTGTCGTCGTCGGCGTTCGTGTGGGCCTCGATGCGGTACGTCACGGCCTCGACCAGCGTCGGCCCGCCGCCCGCGCGCGCGTGCCGCACGGCGTCGCTGAGGACCTCGTGCACGGCGGCCGCGTCGTTGCCGTCGACCAGGCGGCCGGGCATGCCGTAGCCGACGGCCTTGTGGGCCAGCGACGGGGCCGCGGTCTGCTTGGCGAGCGGGACGGAGATCGCGAAGCCGTTGTTCTGGACCAGGAAGACGACCGGGGCCTGCCATACGGCGGCGAAGTTGAGCGCCTCGTGGAAGTCGCCCTCGCTGGTGCCGCCGTCGCCGACCAGCGCGAGCGCGACCACGTCGTCGCCCTTGAGACGGGCGGCGTGCGCGAGGCCCACGGCGTGCGGGAGCTGGGTGGCGAGCGGGGTGCACAGGGGGGCGACGCGGTGCTCGTGCGGGTCGTAGCCGGTGTGCCAGTCGCCGCGCAGAAGGGTCAGAGCCTGGACGGGGTCCACGCCACGGGCGACGGCGGCCAGGGTGTCGCGGTAGCTCGGGAAGAGCCAGTCGCGCTCCTCGATGGCGAGCGCGGCGGCCACCTCGCAGGCTTCCTGGCCGGTGCTGGAGGGGTACACGGCGAGACGGCCCTGCTTGGTGAGGGCGGTGGCCTGCGCGTTGTACCGGCGTCCGCGCACGAGATGGGCGTAGAGCCGGCGCAGCAGGGCGGGGTCGGCCTTCGCGGCGGCGTCCGTGCCGAGCACGCGGTACGGCTCCGCGTCGGGCAGCAGCGGCGCGGGGTCCGTACGGGGCTGCCAGGCGGGCGGCGGCGTTGGCCGATATGCGCCCCGCTGCTCCATGACCGTCATCACGGCACCTCCTCGTGGGAGTGGCTTGGAGAGGCGCGTCGGATGTGATGCGCCTCACCTACCGATTGTTCGGTCGTCGGCACATTTTGGCTACAGGCACCTTCAGGCTGTGGACAAACGGTTCTCCACAGCCTGAGATGGACGCAGTACGTCCATGGTAGAGAGGCGGGGGGACATGGCACCTGAACAAATGGCCGAAGGTCCCGAGGGCAGCACCCTGCCGCCCGCGCGGCCTCTCGACGCCATTGATCAGGACATCCTGCAGATGCTCCAGGCGGACGGGCGCGCGTCGATACGGTCGGTCGCCGAACGTGTCCATGTCTCGCGCGCCAACGCCTACGCGCGCATCAACCGCCTCATCGAGGACGGCGTCATCCGCGGCTTCGGGGCCCGTGTGGACCATGAGCGCGCGGGCCAGGGGACATCGGCGTACATCACGCTGAAGATCGTCCAGAACACCTGGCGCACCGTGCGCGAGCAGCTCAAGCAGCTCCCCGGAGCAGCCCATATCGCCCTGGTGGGCGGAGACTTCGACGTGCTGCTGCTGGTGCACACGTCCGACAACCGGGCGCTGCGGGAGCTGGTACTGACCCGCATCCAGGCGATCCCCGAGGTGCTCAGCACCCGCACACTGCTGGTGTTCGAGGAGGAGGACCTGGAGCCGCAGGCCTGACCCGGGCAACGGTCTAGGAGGACTTGCGCAGTCCCCCGAACACCAACTGCGCGACCGCGTCGGCCACTTCGCGCTCGTTCATGCCGCGCCCGTCCGGCCGGTACCACTCGACGATCGAGTTGATCATCCCGAAGACCAGCCGGGTCGCGAGACGCACCTCCACATCACCGCGCACATCCCCGTCGGCGGCTGCCGCCCTCAGCAGCTCGGCGACCCGGTGGTCGAAGTCGCGGCGCTGCTCCAGGGCCCACCGCTCGGTGTCCGTGTTGCCGCGCACGCGCAGCAGCAGCGTCACATACGGCAGTTCGGCGATCAGCACCTCGACCATGCGGCGCACGACGTACTCCAGGCGCTCGGCGGCACGCCCCACGCGCGCGTGCTCCTCGTCGAGGATCCCGAAGAGCCCGTCCAGCGCCCGGCTCACCGCGCGGCGCAGCAGCTCCTCCTTGCCGGCGACGTGGTGGTAGATCGACGACTTGGAGATGCCGGCCGCCTTGGAGAGGTGCTCCATGGAGGTGCCGTCGTAGCCGCGCTCGTTGAAGACCTGCACGGCGACGGTGAGCAGCGACTCCGGGGTGTACGTGTCCCGCTTGGCGGTGGTCATGACGTGCTGCCCTCCCGCTTGTCGGAGGCGTACGCATGGCGGTAGAGCGCGAGCGAGGGCGCGTAACGTCCCGAGGGGTCGCGCAGATGCAGGTCGTCGAGGAGGGCGTACGCCCAGTTGCGGCCGAGCCTGCGGCTCCATTCGAAGGGGCCCAGGGGGTAGTTCACGCCCAGCCGCATCGCGGTGTCGATGTCCTCCTCGGTGGCCACCCCCTTGGCCACGGCGTCGTGCGCCAGGTCGACGATCCGCGCGACGGTGCGGGCGACGATCATGCCGGGTACGTCGCCGATGACGCTGACGTCCTTGCCGAGCGCCTGGAAGAGGCCGATCGCCTCGGTGAGGGTCTGCGAGGTGGTGTCCTGGGAGGCGGACAGGGCGATACGGGTGGCCCTGCGGTAGTCGAGCGCGAGGTCGAAGTAGACGACGTCCCGGAACTCCACGGAGGTCTGGCCGTCGGCGAGCGCCAGCTGCCCGCCGCCCGGCAGCACCAGACGGGTGCCGTGGTCCTCGTCCTCCGCGCGGACGGCGATGCCCGCCTCGCGTATCAGCGCGAGCAGTTCGGCGGCGGGGCCCAGGTCGCCCTCTGCGACGACGTACACGGGCGGCTGGGCGCGTTCCGCGGTGTGCGGCTCGGCGGGCTCGGCGTCCTCCCGGTAGTCGTACCAGCCCTGTCCGGCCTTGCGGCCGAGCCGGCCCGACTCGACCAGGCGCCGCTGGGCGAGCGAGGGCGTGAAGCGCACGTCCTGGAAGAAGGACTGCCACACGGAGTGCGTGACCGACTCGTTGACGTCCTGGCCGATGAGGTCGGTCAGCTCGAAGGCGCCCATCTTGAAGCCGCCGGACTCGCGCAGGATCGCGTCGATGGTGGCGGGGTCGGCGCCCTGGGCCTCGTAGACCGCGAAGGCCTCGGCGTAGAAGGGCCGTGCGATGCGGTTGACGATGAAGCCGGGGGTGTCGGCGCAGGCGACCGGGATCTTGCCCCAGGCGCGCGCCGTCTCGTACGCGCGCGTGGCCATCGTGACGTCGGTGGCGTGCCCTGAGACGACCTCGACCAGCGGCAGCAGCGGTGCGGGGTTGAAGAAGTGCAGGCCGACGAGACGACCGGGGTTGCCGAGCGCGCCGCCGATGGCCGTCACCGACAGGGACGAGGTGTTGGTGGCGAGCAGACAGTCCTCGCCGACGATGCCTTCCAGCTCGCGGAAGAGGTCCTGCTTGACGTCGAGCCGCTCCAGGACGGCCTCGACGACCAGGGCACAGTCCGCGAGGTCGGTGAGGCTCTCGGCGGGCAGCAGACGCGCGCGTGCCGTGTCCCGGCCGGCGGCGGTGAGCCGGTCCTTCTCGACGAGCCGGTCGAGGCGGGCACCGATCGCGGCGGACGCCTCCTGGGCCCGTCCGGGGACGGTGTCGTACAGCCGCACGGGATGGCCGGCGACCAGCGCGACCTGGGCGATGCCCTGGCCCATGGTGCCGGTGCCGACGACGGCCACAGGGCTGCTGAGGTCGAGTGCTGTCATGTGCGCGATCCTCCCGCACGGGGTTTTCCACAGATGCGGCGGACCCCCTTGTCCCGACCGATCGTTCGGTTACTCTAACTCTGTCCGGCTGTTTCCGCCCAGGTCATGAGCTCAAAGAAGAGTTCTTGAGACGAGGAGTTGGTCCCGTATGGCCGCCGAACTCACCGCGCACCAGCTGATCGCCGCTCACCGGCCCACCCTCGACCAGGCGCTGGAAGCGATCCGCACGCGCGCGTACTGGTCTCCGCACCCCGAGCACCCCAAGGCCTACGGCGAGCAGGGCAGTCTGGACGCGGCAGCCGGCAAGGCCGCCTTCGACGCTCTTGTGGGCACTCGCCTCGACCTCGGCCAGCCCGGCACGGACGACTTCACGGGCGGCGAGGTCTCGCCGTACGGCATCGAGCTGGGCGTCACCTACCCGCACGCGGACATCGATGTCCTGCTGCCCGCGATGAAGGCCGGTCAGCGCGCGTGGCGGGACGCCGGCGCGGAGATCCGGGCCGTGGTCTGCCTGGAGATTCTGGGGCGCATCAGCGACCGGACGCACGAGTTCGCGCACGCGGTCATGCACACCTCCGGCCAGGCCTTCATGATGGCGTTCCAGGCGGGCGGCCCGCATGCGCAGGACCGTGGCCTGGAGGCGGTGGCGTACGCGTATGTGGAGCAGGTCCGCACCCCCGACACCGCGGAGTGGACCAAGCCCCAGGGCAAGCGCGACCCGCTCGCGCTCTCCAAGCAGTTCACGCCGGTCCCGCGCGGGATCGCCCTGGTGATCGGCTGCAACACCTTCCCGACGTGGAACGGCTATCCGGGCCTGTTCGCCTCCCTGGCCACCGGAAACGCGGTCCTGGTCAAGCCCCACCCGCGCGCGGTGCTGCCGCTCGCGCTCACCGTGCAGGTCGCGCGCCAGGTGCTGGCCGAGGCGGGCTTCGACCCGAACCTGGTGGCGCTGGCCTCCGAGCGCCCGGACGAGGGCATCGCCAAGACCCTGGCCGTGCGCCCGGAGATCCGGATCATCGACTACACCGGTTCGACGGCCTTCGGTGACTGGCTGGAGGCCAACGCCCGCCAGGCACAGGTCTACACGGAGAAGGCGGGCGTCAACACGGTGCTCGTGGAGTCGACCGGCAACTACAAGGGGATGCTGTCCAACCTGGCCTTCTCGCTGTCCCTGTACAGCGGCCAGATGTGCACCACCCCGCAGAACCTGCTCATCCCGCGCGACGGCATCCGCACCGAGGAGGGCCCCCGGACCTTCGACGAGGTCGTCGCCGACCTCGCCCGCGCGGTCGACGGCCTGCTCGGCGACGACGCGCGCGCCAACGCGCTGCTCGGCGCGATCGTCAACCCGGATGTGAAGGCTCGTCTGGAGGCGGCGGCGGGCCTCGGCGAAGTCGCCCTCGCCTCACGGGAGATCAGCAACCCGGAGTTCCCGGACGCGGTCGTCCGTACCCCGGTGATCGTGAAGCTGGACGGGGCAAAGCCGGACGCCGAGGCCGCGTACATGAGCGAGTGCTTCGGGCCCGTCTCCTTCGCCGTCGCGGTCGACTCCGCGTCCGACGCGGTGGAGTTGCTGCGGCGGACGATCCGCGAGAAGGGAGCGATGACCGTCGGTGCGTACACCACTGACGAGGAGGTCGAGGGGGCCGTGGTCGACGTCTGCCTTGAGGAGTCGGCGCAGTTGTCGCTGAACCTCACGGGTGGGGTGTATGTGAACCAGACGGCCGCGTTTTCGGACTTCCATGGGTCGGGGGGTAATCCGGCGGCGAACGCTGCGCTGTGTGATGGGGCGTTTGTCGCTAGCCGGTTCCGGGTTGTTGAGGTGCGGCGGGAGGCCTAAGAGCTCGGGATGTGCGGTGATTGCGCGGCTGCCGGTGCGTTGTGGCTTGTCGCGCAGTTCCCCGCGCCCCTAAAGGGGCGCTTCCGTGCCCGTGCTCCAGTGGTAGAGGGTCATTCCGACACTCGTCGCCAAGTTGTAGCTGGAGACCTGGGGGCGCATCGGCAGGGACAGCAAATGGTCGGTACGCGCGCGTAGTTCGGCCGACAGGCCGCTGCGCTCCGACCCGAAGGCGAGGACGGCGTCGTCCGGGAGCTTCACGCCCCGGATGTCGTCGCCCTCGGGGTCCAGGGCGAACAGCGGCCCGGACGGCAGTTCGTCGACGGTCAGCCGCTCCACGGCGGTCGCGAAGTGCAGGCCCGCTCCGCCGCGAACGACCGTGGCGTGCCACGGGTCGAGGGTGCCGGTGGTGACCACTCCGGTCGCGCCGAAACCGGCGGCCAGACGGATGACGGCGCCCACATTGCCGAGGTTGCGTGGGTTGTCGAGGACGACGACGGGTGCGGTGCGGGGAGAGTGCGCCAGCTTCTCGACGTTGGCGGCACGGGGCGGTCGTACGGCCAGGGCCGCCACCGCGGTCGGATGCGGGCGCGGCACGAGGGACCTGTACGTCGGCTCCGGGACCTCCGTGAGCAGGGCGTCCAGGGTGTCTCGTACGTCCGGAGCCAACTCGTCGGCGAGGGCGAGCGTGGCCGCCCGGTCGACGGCCACCGCGACCGGGACAGCGGCTCCGAAACGCACCGCGTGCTTGAGGGCGTGGAAGCCGTCGAGCAGGACGGAGGCGTCGGCGAGCCGGTGCCAGGAAGTCACGGGATCGGCGGCGGTCATGCCGTGAAGCCTACGTGCGTGTGCTCCGGGTTCTCCGGGTTCTCCGGGGCTGACGCGTCCCTGGTCCGCTGGCCCGGCACCTTGGGGCCGTCCTTGCCCCGGAACACGCGTCCACGCGCGCGTGCGGCCCAGTCGCCCAGCCGGCGCAGGAACGACGTCGGCAGGAAGACCGCGTCCGCCGCGATCATCGCCAGTGAGAAGAAGGGCAGTCCGAGGACGACGGCGATCACGGCGTGCTCGGTGATCATCGCGGCGAGCAGGACGTTCTTGACGCGTCGATGGAACAGCGTGAACGGGAAGGCGACCTGGACGGCCACGGTTCCGTATGTCACGAGCATCACCGCCGTGCCGCTGGCCGACAGCAGGTCGGCGAGGGCGGGCCAGGGTGAGAAGTAGTCGAGGTGCAGGGGGTAGTAGACGGCGGTGCCGTCCTGCCAGCGGGAGCCCTGGATCTTGTACCAGCCGGCCGTCGCGTAGATCAGACAGGCCTCAGCCATGATCACGAGCAGAGCGCCGTTGTGGACGATGTTGCCGACCACATCGAGCAGGACCCGCGGCTCGTCGCTCCTGGCCAGGCGTCCGACGACCCACCACACGGCCAGGGCCACCCACACACCCCAGATGATCACCGGCACGGTCAGGTCGCCGTCGAGCTTGCCCGCCGCGGTCACCACGACCAGCACCAGCCCGAGCACCCCCCACAGGGCGGGCCCCACCCGGTCCACCACGCGCTCTCCACGCGCGCGTGCCGCACGCACGCGCCGTGCCCGGCGCTCGTCCAGCGACCACACCTGGCCGCAGCGCGTGAAGACGAGGTACAGGCACATCAGGTGCAGGACGTTGTCGCCGCCGTCGCCCATGAAGATGCTGCGGTTCTGCAGTGAGAGCACGCCGACCATGAAGAGCACGGACATGGTGCGAGTGCGCCAGCCCAGCAGCAGCAGGACGCTCGTGAGGACGGCGAGCGCGTACACACCCTCGAACCAGAGCCGGCCGTCCGACCACATCAGGGCCGTGAAGGCACCGTTCGTCGAGATCAGCTGCTCGGCGAGGCCGAATTCCCAGGGACCGTCGGGGCCGTACAGCTCCTGGCGGTGGGGCAGCTCCCGCAGCAGGAAGAGCAGCCAGGTCGCGCTGAACCCGATACGGATCACGGCGGTCTGGTACGGGCCGAGGGCGGCCTCGGTGACACGGGCGATGCCGCCCGAGACAGCCGGCGCGAAGCGGTTCACCGGGCGCCTCCCCCGAGGTCGCCGGCCGAGACCGACCACCAGGGCAGCACCCGGAACACCGGCTGGTCGGAGACCTGCTCCGTGCTCCACTCGGGCGGGCGGACGTTGGTGGTGCGGGAGCGCACCTGGACCCGCTCGATCGTCTCGCCCCGCCCGGCCGCGTCGTCGCGGTCGAGGCGCAGCAGCACGATCCGGCGCAGATAGGTCTCCGAGAGGGCGCCGCGCAGGCCCGACGGGCGGTTCTCGGCGTCGTGGGTGGCGAGGAAGAAGTCCCACGCACGACGCAGTTCGTTCTGCTGGGTGTGGCTCGGCAGCAGATTGCCGTCGATGGCCCGGCCGTCCTGCGCGGACAGGTCGTACCAGCCGGTGGTCTTCCTGCCGCCGTCCGGCCTGCCGATCTGGGCGCGGACCTGGACGGCGATGTTCTGCTGCAGCGGGTTGGGCGCGAAGAGCTTCCAGTTCTGCTCGAACTCGGGGTAGATCCAGTCGTCTATCGCGCGGCCGTGCTGTTTGGTGACCGTGTTCGACGGGGCAACGTGCAGGAACACCATGCCGATGTGGACGCAGACGGCGACCGCGACGCAGGCGAGCGCGAGCGCGACGCCGATCTGGTAGCGGAGGGAGAGCGCGGCGACAGCGCTGCGGGGGCCGGCGGCCGGTTCGTCGGACGCCTCGCGCCCGTCCGTCTCGACCACCCCGCCCGCCCCGTCCGGGGCGTTCGAGCCACCGTCGTACGCGTCGTCCATTCCGCCCCGTTTCCCGATTCCGCTCAGTCTTCCGGCCGCTTGGACGGGAACGGTACTCAGCCCCACGCGCCCGGCACACCCCCATCGGACCGTCCGCCCGGTTGCCCACAGGCGATCCCGGCAGGTTATCCACAGCGGTTGACACCTTACGGCGCCCGTCACACCATGGAATCGCATGAACCGAACGATCGGTCGGGAGCAAGGTCCAGGCAGAGCCCAAGGTCGAGGGGGCCCCATGGCGACAGCAGCCGCGCAGCAGACGGCCGGCACACAGGCGTACGGCGCAGGAGACGGCACCGTCGACACAGCGGCGTACGAGCGCGCCTTCGACGCCGCGGTGGCCGCCGACGAGCGCATCGAGCCGCGCGACTGGATGCCGGACGCCTATCGCGCGACGCTGGTGCGGCAGATCGCCCAGCATGCGCACTCCGAGATCATCGGCATGCAGCCCGAGGCGAACTGGATCACGCGCGCGCCGTCCCTGCGCCGCAAGGCCATCCTGATGGCCAAGGTCCAGGACGAAGCGGGGCACGGCCTGTATCTCTACAGCGCGGCCGAGACCCTCGGCACCGGCCGCGACGAGCTGCTGGACAAGCTCCACGCCGGCCGCCAGAAGTACTCCTCGATCTTCAACTATCCGACCCTGACCTGGGCGGACGTCGGCGCGATCGGCTGGCTGGTGGACGGCGCCGCGATCACCAACCAGGTCCCCCTGTGCCGCTGCTCGTACGGCCCGTACGCCCGCGCGATGGTCCGCATCTGCAAGGAGGAGTCCTTCCACCAGCGCCAGGGGTACGAGCTGCTGCTCGCCCTCAGCCGCGGCACCCCGCAGCAGCACGCCATGGCACAGGACGCGGTGGACCGCTGGTGGTGGCCGTCCCTGATGATGTTCGGCCCGCCCGACGACGAGTCCGCGCACTCCGCGCAGTCGATGGCGTGGAAGATCAAACGCCATTCGAACGACGAGCTGCGCCAGCGCTTCGTCGACATCTGCGTCCCCCAGGCCGAGACCCTGGGCCTGACGCTGCCCGACCCGGACCTGAGGTGGAACGAGGAGCGGGGGCAGCACGACTTCGGCCCGATCGACTGGTCGGAGTTCTGGGCAGTCCTCAAGGGCAACGGCCCGTGCAACGAACAGCGCATCACCCAGCGCAGGCAGGCGCACGACGAGGGCGCATGGGTCCGGGCGGCCGCCGCGGCGTACGCGGCCAAGCACACGGCTCCTTCCCCGCGCGCCCATGAGACGGGAGCGGCACACGCATGACGAACACCGACTGGCCCCTGTGGGAGGTCTTCGTACGCTCCCGCCGCGGCCTCTCGCACACCCACGCCGGCAGCCTGCACGCGCCGGACGCGGAGCTCGCCCTGCGCAACGCGCGCGATCTGTACACCCGGCGCGGCGAGGGCGTCTCGATCTGGGTCGTGCCGTCGTCCGCGATCACGGCGTCCTCGCCGGACGAGAAGGACCCGTTCTTCGAGCCGGCCGCCGACAAGCCGTACCGGCACCCGACGTTCTACGAGATCCCGGAAGGGGTGAAGCACCTGTGACCGTCGCCGTTCCCACCACGGCCGCGCTCGCCCTCGGCGACGACGCGCTGGTGCTCTCCCACCGCCTGGGCGAGTGGGCGGGCCACGCGCCCGTGCTCGAGGAGGAGGTCGCGCTCGCCAATATCGCCCTGGACCTGCTGGGCCAGGCCCGGGTGCTGCTGTCGATGGTCGGCGACGAGGACGAGCTGGCCTATCTGCGCGAAGAGCGCGCCTTCCGCAACCTCCAGCTGGTCGAGCAGCCGAACGGCGACTTCGCCCACACCATCGTCCGCCAGCTGTACTTCTCCACCTACCAGCACCTGCTCTACGCCCGCCTCGCCACCGCGGGCGGCCCCTTCGCGCCGCTCGCCGCGAAGGCCGTCAAGGAGGTCGCCTACCACCGCGACCACGCCGAGCAGTGGACCCTGCGGCTCGGCGACGGCACTGAGGTCAGCCATGAGCGGACGCAGCGCGCGTGCGAGGCGCTGTGGCGGTTCACCGGTGAGATGTTCCGGCCGGTCGAGGGCCTGGATGTGGACGCGGACGAATTGCAGGCTGCCTGGCTGAAGTCCGTGTCAAGCGTCCTTGACCGCGCCACCCTGACCGTCCCGGAAGGGCCGCGGTCCGGTGCGTGGACCGCCGGGGCGGGCCGTCAGGGCCTGCACACCGAGCCCTTCGGGCGGATGCTCGCCGAGATGCAGCATCTGCACCGCAGCCACCCGGGGGCGTCATGGTGACCCTCACCGCCCTGGAGGCGGAACTCCTCGAGGTCGCCGGTGCGGTGCCCGACCCCGAACTGCCCGTGCTCACCCTCCGGGAGCTGGGCGTCCTGCGCGCGGTGCACGTCCGCGGCACGGACTCGGTCGAGGTCGAGCTGACCCCGACGTACACCGGCTGCCCGGCGATCGAGGCGATGTCCGTGGACATAGAGCGGGCGCTGCACGAGCACGGCATAGGGCAGGTGTCGGTCCGCACGGTGCTCTCGCCCGCCTGGTCGACGGACGACATCTCGGCCGAAGGGCGCCGCAAACTGCGGGAGTTCGGCATCGCACCGCCGCGGGTGCGGGAGGCGTCCGAGCCGGTGCCGATCGAGCTGGGCCCGACCCGCACCACGGATCCCGTTCTCTGCCCGCACTGCGGATCGGCGGACACCGAGCTGCTCAGCCGGTTCTCCTCCACCGCGTGCAAGGCGCTGCGTCGGTGTCTGTCCTGCCGTGAACCGTTCGACCACTTCAAGGAGTTGTGATGGCCCGCTTCCACACGCTCCCGGTGGCCGCCGTCGACCGGCTCACCGACGACTCCGTGGCCCTCACCCTCACCGTGCCCCCGGAGCTGCGGGAGGAGTACCGCTACGCCCCGGGCCAGCATCTCGCGCTGCGCCGCAAGGCCGACGGCACGGAGATACGGCGGACCTACTCGATCTGCTCCCCGGCGCCCGGCCCCGAGGGCCCACGGACCCTGCGGGTCGGGGTGCGGCTGGTGGAGGGCGGGGCCTTCTCGACGTACGCGCTCAAGGAGATCGACGTCGGTGACGAGCTGGAGGTGATGACCCCGGCCGGCCGTTTCACGCTGGAGCCCGCGCCCGGTCTGTATGCCGCGATCGTCGGCGGCAGTGGCATCACCCCGGTGCTGTCGATCGCCTCGACGCTGCTGGCGCGTGAGTCCGGTGCCCGGTTCTGTCTGATCCGCAGCGACCGCACGTCCGCCTCGACGATGTTCCTGGAGGAGGTCGCCGACCTGAAGGACCGCTACCCCGAGCGGCTGCAGCTGGTGACGGCGCTCTCCCGGGAGGAGCAGCAGGCGGGTCTGCCGTCCGGGCGGCTCGACCAGGACCGGCTCACCGGGTTGCTGCCGGCGCTGCTGCCGGTGGAGGACGTGGCGGGCTGGTTCCTGTGCGGGCCGTTCGGGCTGGTGCAAGGGGCCGAGCGGGCCCTGCGCGGACTCGGAGTGGCGCGGACCCGCATCCACGAGGAGATCTTCCACGTGGAGCCCTTGACCGCGCTCGTGACTCCGGTCCCGGCCCCCGCCCACAGCACCGTGACCGCCCGGCTCGACGGCCGCGGCGGAACCTGGCCCGTCCAGGACGGCGAGTCCCTGCTGGAGACGGTCCTGCGCAACCGGGCCGACGCGCCCTACGCCTGCAAGGGCGGGGTGTGCGGGACATGCCGGGCGTTCCTGGTCTCCGGCGAGGTGCGGATGGACCGCAACTTCGCGCTGGAGCCGGAGGAGACGGAGGCGGGGTATGTGCTGGCGTGCCAGTCGCATCCGGTGACGGAGAAGGTGGAGCTGGACTTCGACCGCTAAGCGCTCCGCCGGCCGTGTCGATATGCGGCTCCGCCGCGGGGCCGCGATATGCCGTCGGCCGTCTGCGGCGCCGGCGCGGCTGGTCGCTCCCCCACTCTCGGCTCCGCTCGAGCGGGGAGACCCCCATCGCGGCAGAGCCGCATATCCACACAGCCCCGCGCCCCTTCAGGGCGCTGCCGAACCGCAGCCGACTTCGCCCGACCCACTTGGTTCCGTGACCCGGTGCTGCCCGGCCGTTCCTTCGTCAGGGCCGTCACCCGTCACCCGACGCCGCCCGCCCGTTCCCTTCTCCTAGAACCTGTTCTATCTTGACGCTCCGTCAGGTCAGCGGATCCGCCGGAGGGACAGGGACTGTGGACTTCACCTTCACCGAGGAGCAGCAGGCGGCGGCCGAGGCGGCGCGGGGAGTGTTCGGCGGGGTCGCGCCGGATGCCGTGCCGAGCCCGGCGCTGACCCTGGGGGCCGTGGCCGACGACTTCGACCGGGAGCTGTGGGCCAGGCTCGCCGACGCGGATCTATTGAGCCTGCTCCTCGCCCCGGAGTACGGCGGGGCGGGCCTCGACGCTGTCGCGCTGTGCCTCGTCCTGCGGGAGTCGGCGAAGGTGCTGGCGAGGGTGCCGCTGCTGGAGAGCTGCGCGGCAGTTGCGGCCGTACAGGCTTATGGCGGCGAGGAGTTGAGGTCCGAGCTGCTGACGCGGGCGGGGCGGGGTGAGGTGGTCCTGACGGTCGCCGCCGCCGGCCGTACCGGGCACGACCCCGCCGAACTCGCCGTCACCGCACGCCAGGAGGGCGACCACTGGACGCTGGACGGGATGCAGACGGCGGTGCCCTGGGCGTACAACGCGGACTTCGTCCTCGTACCGGCCCGGACGGACGCCGACCGGACCGTCCTTGCGGTAGTGCCCCGGGTCCACGAAGGGGTGGTGCTCGCCGAGCAGTTCTCCACGAACGGGGAGCGGCTGGCCGAACTGCGCCTGGACCGCGCGCGGATCGCGGCCCGCGATGTCATCGACGCCGATGGCGCCTGGGAGTGGCTGCGCGACCTGCTGGCCACCGGAACCTGCGCGCTGGCCCTCGGGCTCGGCTCCCAGGTACTGCGGATGACCAGCGAATACACCGGCAAGCGGGAGCAGTTCGGGTTCCCGGTGGCCACGTTCCAGTCGGTCGCCGTGCAGGCCGCCGACCGCTATATCGACCTGCGCGCGATGGAGGCCACGCTGTGGCAGGCCGCATGGCGGATCGCGTCGGGGGCACCGGGGGCGCTGCCTGCCGCCGGGGACGTGGCCGTCGCGAAGATCTGGGCGGGGGACGGCGTACGGCGGATCGTGCAGACCGCGCAGCATCTGCACGGCGGTTTCGGTGCCGACACCGACTATCCGCTGCACCGGTACCACGCCTGGGCCAAGCACCTGGAGCTGTCGCTCGGCCCGGCGGCGGCACACGAGGAAGCGCTGGGCGATCTGCTCGCGGCGCATCCGCTGGGCTGACACGCCGACACCGCCGCCCGAGCCGCAAAGCCCTGGCGACCGCCGACCGAGCAGCGATGCCAGGGCGACCGCCGCGCCCACGTCACGGAGCCCGAGGGCCTGGAGGCCGAGGGGCCTGGAGCCCCAGCGCCTGTTCCTGCGGGCCGGCCTAGAGGACGTACCCGGGCTGTCCCTGGTCCGTCACGACCGGTCGGCCCGCGTGCGCCCACATCTCCATGCCGCCGTCGACGTTCACGGCGTCGACGCCCTGCTGCACGAGGTACATCGTGACCTGGGCCGAACGTCCGCCGGAACGGCAGATCACATGGACCCGGCCGTCCTGCGGCGCCGCCTCGGTCACCTCGCCGTACCGGGCCACGAACTCGCTGATGGGGACGTGCAGTGCCCCTTCGGCGTGACCCGCCTGCCACTCGTCGTCCTCGCGGACGTCCAGCAGGAAGTCGCCGTCCTTGAGGTCTGCGACCTCGACCGTGGGCACACCAGCTCCGAAACTCATGCCCCCGACGCTACCGGACCGTCCGCACGGCCCGACGGCGCCGAGCGCTCCGCGGGAAGTGCGGCGAGAGGTCGTCGGTCGTCTGCGGGTCCGGCGTGGCTGGTCGCTCCCCCACTCTCGACTTCGCTCGAGCGGGGGGACCCCCATCGCGGCGGAGCCGCAAATCGATACAGCCCCGCGCCCCTTTGCGGCACTGTCGATCCGCAGCCGACTTCGCCAGGGTCGGTCAGCGCAGCAGCTCCGCCAGCTTCGCCTCGCGCTCGGCGACCTGGGCCAGCAGCTGCTCGGCGACCTCCTCCAGGAGGCGGTCGGGGTCGTCCGGGGCGAGCCGGAGCATGGCGCCGATCGCGCTCTCCTCCAGTTCCCGGGCGACGACGGCGATCAGTTCCTTGCGCTGGGCGAGCCATTCGAGGCGGGCATAGAGCTCCTCGGCGGGGCTCGGGTGCCGCTCCTCGGGGACCGGTCCGGCGGCCCACTCCGCGGCCAGCTCTCGCAGCAGCGCCTCGTCGCCACGGCCGTAGGCGGCGTTGACCCGCGTGATGAACTCCTCACGCCGTTTGCGCTCGCCCTCCTCCTGCGCCAGGTCGGGGTGGGCCTTGCGGGCCAGCTCGCGGTAGAGCTTGCGGGCCTCGTCGCTGGGGCGCACCCGCTGCGGAGGCCGTACCGGCTGCTCGGTGAGCATCGCGGAGGCCTCCTGGGACAGCCCCTCCCCGTCCATCCAGCCGTGGAACAGCTCCTCGACGCCCGGCATCGGCATGACGCGCGCCCG
This sequence comes from Streptomyces sp. DG2A-72, assembly GCF_030499575.1. Lineage (NCBI taxonomy): Bacteria > Bacillati > Actinomycetota > Actinomycetes > Kitasatosporales > Streptomycetaceae > Streptomyces > Streptomyces sp. DG2A-72. The sequence goes on along the minus strand of NZ_JASTLC010000001.1, from coordinate 5,131,341 downwards.
CGCCTCGTCCGCCTTGCGCACGTCCTCGGGGTCGCCGGTGCGGGCGGCCACGGCCTCGGCGATCTGCGCGTCCAGTTCGTCGAGCCGGGCGTACATCGGGCCGAGCTTTTGGTGGTGCAGCCGCGAGAAGTTCTCCACCTCCACCCGGAAGGTCTCCACCGCGATCTCGTACTCGATGAGCGCCTGCTCAGCAGCCCGCACAGCCCGCTCCAGCCGCTCCTCGGGGCGGGGAGCGGCGTCTTCGGACGCGGCACCGGCGTCGTCGAGCCCGGGCGCACCCTCCTCGGCCTCGGGCAGGCCGTCCTGCGGCGTCACCCCCGCCTCTCCGGCGACGCCACCCTGCTCAGCTTCCGACCTCGTCACGCGACCAGCGTAGGCCACGCCTCGGCCGACCCCGACGGTCCAAGCGCCCGCACGGTCCACAGCCCTCCGCCACTGAAAGCAAGCGCAGCGAACGCTCATCGAAAGTCAAGCCCGCCGAGTGCCAGACCCAGCGCACACCAAGCCCAAGATCAGCCGCCGAACGCCGCGCCCCGCAGATCCCCGGTCACACCCCCGTCTCCGCCGCGACCCGCCCCGCCCGCACCGCCGCCACCAGCTCCGCGTGGTCCGCCTCCGTACGGTCGGCATAGGCCACCGCGAAGGTCGCCATCGCCTCGTCCAGTTCCTCGTTCTTGCCGCAGTAGCCGGAGATGAGGCGGGGGTCGGCGCTGTGGGAGTGGGCGCGGGCCAGGAGAGCGCCGGTCATACGGGCGTAGTCGTCTATCTGGTCGGTGGAGAGGGCGGCGGGGTCGACGCTGCCCTTGCGGTTGCGGAACTGGCGTACCTGGAAGGGGCGGCCGTCGACCGTCGTCCAGCCCAGCAGGATGTCGCTGACGACCTGCATCCGCTTCTGGCCCAGCACCACACGGCGGCCCTCGTGGTCCACCTGGGGTGCCTCGAACCCCGCCGTCACCAGGTGCGGAACCAGCACCGAGGGCCTGGCCTCCTTCACCTGCAGCACCAGCGGCTCGCCTCGGTGGTCCAGCAGCAGGACGACGTACGACCGCGTGCCCACGCTGCCCGTGCCGACCACCCGGAAGGCCACGTCGTGCACCGCGTGCCGGGCCAGCAGGGGGAGGCGGTCCTCGGAGAGCGTCGTCAGATACTCCTCCAGGGACACCGCCACGGCCGCCGCCTCCGCGTCCGGCACCTGCCGCAGCACCGGAGGGGCGTCGACGAAGCGCCGCCCGCCGTCCTCGGTCGGCACCGTCGACCGCTCCGCGAAGCGCCCGCTGGTGTTGGCCCGTGCCTTCTCGGCGACCCGCTCCAGCGTGCCGAGCAGGTCATGGGCGTCGGTGTGGGAGACGAGCTCCTCGTCCGCGATGGCGTTCCACGCGTCCAGAACCGGGAGCTTGGCCAGCAGCCGCATGGTGCGGCGGTAGGAGCCGACCGTGTCGTGCGCCGCCTTGCGGCCGGTGTCCTCGTCGGCGCCCGCCTCCCGGGCCGCGAGCACCAGCGAGGCGGCGAGCCGCTTGAGGTCCCACTCCCAGGGGCCGTGGACCGTTTCGTCGAAGTCGTTCAGGTCGATGACCAGGCGGCCGCGTGCGTCGCCGTAGAGCCCGAAGTTGGCCGCGTGGGCGTCGCCGCAGATCTGGGCGCGGATCCGGGTCATGGGGGTGCGGGCCAGATCGTAGGCCATCAGGCCCGCGGAGCCGCGCAGGAAGGCGAAGGGCGTCGCCGCCATGCGGCCGATCCGCAGCGGCGTGAGTTCGGGAAGCCGGCCGCGGCTGGACTCCTCGACCGCGCTCACCATGTCGGGGCGGGAGCCGTCCAGGTCGAGCGCGGCGTGTGTGCTCCGCGGCACCAGCCTGCGCAGCGCCTTGCCCTCTTCCTTCGGCGACTGAGCCCCCGCAGCGGACCACTCCGCGAAACCCCGCACGCCCGGCAGTCGGCGCACCGCCCCGGCCTCCACGACAGCCCCCTGGACCGCCTCAGCCGAACCCGCATCCACCTGGGTCACAACGACCGCCTCCCCCGCACGCGCACGAACATCAACTCGTGCCGACCGTACAACCGGCAGCCAGAACGCGTCAGACCCTGTGGACAACTCCACAGCTGTGGAAAACCGTCCTCCGCGCCCGGGACTAACAGCCGCCGTCCCGCTCGCCCTCCGGCAGATGCTTCTCCGCCCACTCCCCGAGCTCCCGCAGGGCGGGCCCCAGCGCCGCTCCCGCCTCCGTCAGCCGGTAGGAAACCCGCAGCGGCGGACCCGTGTCGACCTCGCGCACCAGGAGTCCCGCGGCGCCGAGTTCGGTGAGCCGGTCGGAGAGCATGCGCTCGCTGATCCCGGGGACGGCCCGGCGCAGATCGGCGAAGTGCGCGGGCTGTTCCACCAGCACGGACACGATCGGGCCGGTCCAGCGCTTGCCGAGCAGCTGGAAGACACGGGTGATGCCGCCGTCCACCCGCTTGCACGTCGATTCGTCGTGAATCCGCTCACCCGCCATGGGTTTCAGGGTACTGCCCCGACGTATGGAGGTGAAAAAAAGTAAGGGACTGTGCTATCCATAGTCGAGTACGAATTATTAGCCCGCCGTTCCCGTGCGGGCACCGCTCTCCTTGGAGACCCCATGGCCACGCTTCTCCACATCGACTCGTCCGTGTTCCCCAGCGGCGCCTCCGCGTCCCGAGCCGTCACGGACGCCTTCCGCAAGACCTGGGAGGAACAGCACCCCGAGGGCACGGTGATCTACCGCGATCTCTCCGTGAGCCCCGTGCCGCACATCACCGCCGACGCCCACACCGCCGGCTTCGCCGACCCGGCCGCGCACAGCCCCGGGCAGGCGGCCGCCTTCGCGGAGCGCCTGCAGCTGATCGAGGAGCTGGAGCAGGCGGACGCCGTGCTGATCGGCGCCCCGATGTACAACTACGCGATCCCGTCCACCCTGAAGGCCTGGCTGGACCATGTGATCCTGATGGGCCGCACCGCGGCCAGCGAGGACTCGAAGGTCAAGGGCACCCCGGTCACCGTGGTCGCCAGCCGCGGCGGCTCCTATGCCCCGGGCACCCCGCGCGAGGGCTTCGAGTACGTGCAGAACTACCTGTCGGCGATCTTCGCCGACGCCCTCGCCATGGACCTCGACTTCATCGTCCCGGAGCTCACCATGGCCCCGCACAACCCGGCGATGGCCGAGCTGGTCCCCCTCTTCGAGGCCTCCCGCGAACGCGCCCTCGACGACGCCGCCGCCAAGGCCAAGAAGCTGGCGCAGCGCTTCGCCGCGTAACAGCCTCCGAGGGCGTCCACAGGGTGAGTCAGCGGTGTGATTGTCCTCTCACCCGCGGCCCCTCGTCCCGCCCGTCCGGGGAACGCAAAAGCCCCGCAGGTCCGAGACCTGCGGGGCTTTTGTCCGGTGCGCGAGGGGGGAGTTGAACCCCCACGCCCTTGCGGGCACTGGAACCTGAATCCAGCGCGTCTGCCTATTCCGCCACCCGCGCATTGGGTGTGTCCTCGGGCCCTTCCCCCTTGGGTTCGGCGCCCTTCGACACGCAGAACATTAGCACGCCGGCCAGGGTGGGTTCACATCCCTTATCCCTGGGAAGCCGCCGACCAGCGACGTCTGTGCCGTCGGCCGGACCGGGCGGCAAACCTCCGAACCCCGGGCTACGTATCAACGTGTACCGGTTCACGTATCAACCTCGTACCGGTACCGGCCGTCTCCCCAGGAGCCGGTCGGGGTCCACAGTCAGGTGCGGGACACTTGTCTGCGGCCGCCTCTACGATCCTTGGCAGGACTGTGTCCCCGAGGGAGTTCGAAGGGGACCTGAGGAGGGAACTTCGTCAGGCGTCGACAACCGCCGACTGGGCCGACAGGGGGAACCAGCCGATTCACCGGCGCGTGGATACGATCAGTAAGCAGTACCAGGTAAGAAGCAGTACACAGGACGACAGCCTAGGAGGAGGTGCCCCATGGGAGTCCTGAAGAAGTTCGAGCAGCGTCTCGAAGGTCTGGTCAACGGCACCTTTGCCAAGGTCTTCAAGTCCGAGGTGCAGCCCGTGGAGATCGCGGGCGCGCTCCAGCGCGAGTGCGACAACAACGCCACCATCTGGAACCGCGACCGCACCGTCGTACCCAATGACTTCATCGTGGAGCTGAGCACGCCGGACTTCGAGCGGCTCAGCCCCTACTCCGGCCAGCTCGGCGACGAGCTCGCCGGCATGGTGCGCGACTACGCCAAGCAGCAGCGCTACACCTTCATGGGCCCCATCAAGGTCAACCTGGAGAAGGCGGACGACCTCGACACCGGCCTGTACCGGGTGCGCAGCCGTACGCTCGCGTCCTCCACCGACCAGCAGGCCCCGGCAGGCGCCCCCGCGGCCCCGCCCGCCGCCGGACGACCCGGCGGCGGGTACGGCTACCCGCAGCCCGCCGCGCCCGCGGGCGCCCCGCCCATGCCCTCCGCGCCGCCGCCCGGCGGCCGCCCCGGCGGTTACGGGTACCCGCAGCCCGCGGGCGGCCAGCGTCCCGCGGCCCCCGCGGCCGGCGGCCGTACCCGCTACTGGATCGAGATCAACGGCACCCGCCATCAGATCTCCCGCGCGACGCTGGTGCTGGGCCGCAGCACCGAGGCCGACGTGCGGATCGACGACCCCGGCGTCTCCCGCCGGCACTGCGAGATCCGGACCGGAACGCCCTCGACGATCCAGGATCTCGGGTCCACCAACGGCATCGTGGTGGACGGGCAGCACACCACCCGCGCTACGCTCCGCGACGGCTCGCGGATCGTCGTGGGCAGCACCACCATCATTTACCGGCAAGCCGAAGGGTGAAGCGGGGGCAATGTCAGAGCTGACCCTCACGGTCATGCGGCTGGGTTTCCTGGCCGTACTGTGGCTGTTCGTGATCGTGGCCGTGCAGGTCATCCGCAGCGACCTGTTCGGAACGCGCGTCACGCAGCGCGGCTCACGGCGGGACGCGAGCCGGCAGCAGCAGGCCGCCGCCCGTCAGGCGGCGCCTCCGCAGCAGCGCCAGCAACCCGCCGCCGGCGGTCGCAGGGGCCGTAACGCCCCGACGAAGCTCGTGGTGTCCGAGGGCACCCTCACCGGCACGACCGTCGCGCTGCAGGGCCAGACCATCACCCTCGGCCGGGCACACGACAGCACGATCGTGCTGGACGACGACTACGCCTCCAGCCGCCATGCCAGGATCTACCCGGACCGCGACGGCCAGTGGATCGTCGAGGACCTGGGCTCCACCAACGGCACGTACCTGGACCGGTCCCGGCTGACGACCCCCACACCGATCCCGCTGGGCGCGCCGATCCGCATCGGCAAGACCGTCATCGAGCTGCGGAAGTAGTACGACAATGAGCGAGCGGAGCGAGCACGCAGCGGCGGTCCACACCCCGGACCCCGGCGCGCTCCCGACCGGAGGGTGGGCACCGTGCGGATGTACCCGGAGCCGACGGGCGAGGTGCGCATGAGTCTGTCACTGCGCTTCGCCGCCGGATCGCACAAAGGCATGATCCGGGAGGGCAACGAGGACTCCGGATACGCCGGGCCCCGCCTGCTCGCCATCGCCGACGGCATGGGCGGCGCCGCGGCCGGCGAGGTCGCCTCCTCCGAGGCGATCTCCACGATCGTCGCCCTCGACGACGACGTCCCCGGCTCCGACATCCTCACCTCGCTCGGCACCGCCGTACAGCGCGCCAACGACCAGCTGCGCGCCATGGTCGAGGAAGACCCGCAGCTTGAGGGCATGGGGACCACCCTCACCGCCCTGCTGTGGACCGGGCAGCGGCTCGGGCTCGTGCACGTCGGCGACTCGCGCGCGTATCTGCTCCGCGACGGCGTCCTCACCCAGATCACGCAGGACCACACCTGGGTGCAGCGGCTCGTCGACGAGGGCCGCATCACCGAAGAGGAAGCCACCACCCACCCCCAACGCTCCCTGCTGATGCGGGCGTTGGGCAGCGGCGACCACGTGGAGCCCGACCTCTCCATCCGCGAAGTCCGCGCCGGCGACCGCTACTTGATCTGCTCCGACGGCCTGTCCGGCGTCGTCTCCCACCAGACGCTCGAGGACACCCTCGCCAGCTACCAGGGCCCCCAGGAGACCGTGCAGGAGCTGATCCAGCTCGCGCTGCGCGGCGGCGGACCCGACAACATCACCGTCATCGTCGCCGACGTCCTCGACCTGGACACCGGCGACACCCTCGCCGGGCAGCTCTCCGACACCCCGGTCGTGGTCGGCGCGGTCGCCGAGAACCAGCACCAGCTGCACGACAACGGCATCATGCAGACCCCGGCCGGACGCGCCTCAGGCCTCGGCCGTCAGGTCCCCGGCCAGGGCGGCGGCGAGTTCGGCCCGCCCGGCTCCGGCGACACCACCGGCTACATGCCCGAGGGCAGCTTCGGGGACTACACCGACGACGACTTCGTCAAACCGCGGCGGCGCGGCAGGTGGCTGAAAAGATCCCTCTACGGCGCCCTCGCGCTCGCCGTCATCGGCGGCGGGCTCTACGGCGGCTGGCGCTGGACACAGACGCAGTACTTCGTCGGCGTCAACGACGAGCATGTCGCCCTGTACCGCGGCATCAGCCAGGACCTGGCCTGGGTCTCGCTGTCGGACGTGGAGAAGGACCACCCCGAGATCGAACTCAAGTACCTGCCGCCGTACCAGCAAAAACTCGTCGAGGGCACGATCGCCGAGGGCGACCTGAAGCAGGCCCAGAAGAAGATCGACGAACTGGCCGTGCAGGCGTCCGCGTGCAAGAAGCGGTCCGAGCAGCAGACGGCCGAGAGCGAGAACAACTCCACGACCGGCCAGGGCGAGGCCGGAGGCACCACGGGAACCACCCGTTCCTCCTTCACGTCCAAAGCGACACCGACACCCACCAATCCGCCGGGGTCGACGGCTCCGAATCCATCCACGTCCCCGACCGCACCCACCCCCACGCCCGGCCCGACTCTCTCGGAGGAAGAGCAGAAGGTCGTCTCGCAGTGCGGTACGCAGTAGGCAAGCCGTGAGAGGCCCCGTCACACGATGAGCAGTTCTCCCAACACGTCGACGCACCACACGTCCACGATCGGCTCGATCGGCACCCCGAGCCGGCGCAACACCGAGCTCGCCCTGCTGGTGTTCGCCGTCCTCATCCCGGTCTTCGCCTACGCCAACGTCGGCCTCGCCATCAACGACCAGGTCCCGGCCGGCCTGCTGAGCTACGGCCTGGGCCTCGGCCTCCTGGCCGGCGTCGCCCATCTCGTCGTACGCAAGTTCGCACCGTACGCGGACCCCCTGATGCTGCCCCTGGCCACGCTGCTCAACGGACTCGGGCTCGTCGCGATCTGGCGGCTGGACCAGTCCGAGCTGCTGAACGAGATCGGCGTGGCCGGCGGCAAGGCGACCAACCAGCTGCTGTACACGGCCATGGGCATCGCGCTGTTCGCCGTCGTGATGATCTTCCTCAAGGACCACCGGGTCCTGCAGCGCTACACCTACATCTCCATGGTCGGCGCGCTGATCCTGCTGCTCCTGCCGCTCGTCCCGGGCCTGGGACTGAACGTCTTCGGCGCCAAGATCTGGATCAAGATCGGCTCCTTCACCATCCAGCCCGGCGAGTTCGCGAAGATCGTCCTCGCGGTCTTCTTCGCCGGCTACCTGATGGTCAAGCGCGACGCGCTCGCCCTCGCCAGCCGCCGCTTCATGGGCCTGTACCTGCCGCGCGGCCGCGACCTCGGCCCGATCCTCGTCGTCTGGGCGATCTCGATCCTCATCCTGGTCTTCGAGACCGACCTCGGTACGTCGCTGCTGTTCTTCGGAATGTTCATCATCATGCTGTACGTCGCCACCGAGCGGACCAGCTGGATCGTCTTCGGTCTGCTGATGTCCGCGGTCGGCGCCGTCGGCGTGGCCTCCTTCGAACCGCACATCAAGATGCGCGTCGACGCCTGGCTCGACCCGATGCGCGAGTACACGCTCAGCCAGGAGGGCGTCGTCGGCCACTCCGAGCAGGCGATGCAGGCGCTGTGGGCCTTCGGCTCCGGCGGCACCCTCGGCACCGGCTGGGGCCAGGGCCACTCCGAGCTCATCCGGTTCGCCGCCAACTCCGACTTCATCCTCGCCACCTTCGGCGAGGAACTGGGCCTGGCCGGCGTCATGGCACTGCTGCTGCTGTACGGCCTGATCGTCGAGCGCGGCGTGCGCACCGCTCTCGCCGCCCGCGACCCGTTCGGCAAGCTGCTCGCCATCGGCCTGTCCGGCGCCTTCGCGCTGCAGGTCTTCGTCGTCGCCGGCGGCGTCATGGGCCTGATCCCGCTGACCGGTATGACCATGCCGTTCCTGGCGTACGGCGGTTCCTCCGTCATCGCCAACTGGGCGCTCATCGGCATCCTGATCAGAATCAGCGACACCGCCCGCCGCCCGGCCCCGGCCCCCGCACCCAACCCCGACGCCGAGATGACCCAGGTGGTTCGCCCGTGAACAAGCCCCTGCGCCGGATCGCGATCTTCTGCGGACTGCTGATCCTCACCCTGCTCATCCGGGACAACTGGCTGCAGTACGCCCAGGCCGACAGCCTCAAGGAAGACCCCAAGAACCGCCGCGTCGCCATCGCCCGCTACGCCACCCCGCGCGGCGACATCATCGTCGACGGCAAGGCCATCACCGGCCACGCCACGACAAAGGGCGACTTCAAGTACAAGCGCACCTACAAGGACGGCGCCATGTGGGCGCCCGTCACCGGCTTCGTCTCCCAGGCCTACGGTGCCAACCAGCTGGAGTCCATCGAGGACGGCATCCTCACCGGCAACGACGACCGGCTCTTCTTCCGTAACACCCTCGACATGATCACCGGCAAGGCGAAGGAGGGCGGCAATGTCGTCACCACCCTCAACGCCGCCGCGCAGAAGGCCGCGTACGACGGTCTGAAGGCCCAGGGCGGCAAGGGCGCCGTGGCCGCCATAGAACCGTCCACCGGCAAGATCCTGGCGCTGGCCTCCTTCCCGTCGTACGACCCCTCGACGATCGCCGGCGGCAGCACCTCGGACGAAGAAGCGTGGAAGAAGCTCCAGAAGAAGGACAACCCCGACGACCCGATGCTGAACCGGGCGCTGCGCGAGGTCTACCCGCCCGGCTCCACCTTCAAGGTCGTCACCGCGGCCGCCGCGCTGGAGAACGGCCTGTACACGGACCCCGACAGCAAGACGGACTCGCCACTGCCGTGGACCATGCCGGGCACCACCACCGTGCTGAAGAACGAGGGGAACATCCCCTGCAAGAACGCGACGCTGCGGGTCGCCCTGCAGTACTCCTGCAACACCGTCTTCGGCAAGATCGGTTCCGACCTCGAGAACGAGAAGATGCTGGAAGAAGCCAAGAAGTTCGGCTTCACCGAGGAGCAGTTCACGCCGGTCCGCACCAGCGCGTCCGTCTTCTCCGACGACATGAACAAGTCGCAGACCGCGCTGTCCTCCATCGGCCAGTTCAACACCGCCGCGAGCCCGCTGCAGATGGCCATGGTCGCCTCGGCCGTAGCCAACGACGGTGAGCTGATGAAGCCGTACATGGTCGACGAGCTCCAGGCGCCGAACGTCGACCCCGTCGAGAAGACCGAGCCCGAGCCGATGAGCCGCCCGCTGTCGGCGAAGAACGCGCAGATCCTCCAGTCGATGATGGAGACCGTCGTCTCCGACGGCACCGGCAAGAACGCACAGATCGACGGCGTCACCGTGGGCGGCAAGACCGGTACCGCCCAGCACGGTGTCGACAACAGCAAGAACCCGTACGCCTGGTTCATCTCCTACGCCAAGACCGACCAGGGCTCACCGGTCGCCGTGGCCGTGGTCATCGAGGACGAGAACGCAGTCCGTGACGACATCTCCGGTGGTGGCCTCGCGGCGCCCATCGCGAAGAGCGTGATGGAGGCGGTCATCGACAGCAAGCGGTGAGACCCCCGTCACGTCGCAGCGCACGTTGCGATACCGGTCCTGTATCGGCTGACGGGCTTGGCCAGGTCACACAAAGCGAGCCGGGTACGGTAGGCCCGGACGGCAGCCTCCGATCCGCACACGAGTGCGGATCGGGACCGACGGAGAGGGCTGGTAGGTAGCTTATGGAAGAGCCGCGTCGCCTCGGCGGCCGGTATGAGCTGGGCCAGGTGCTCGGCCGCGGTGGCATGGCGGAGGTCTACCTCGCCCATGACACCCGCCTCGGCCGCACCGTGGCAGTGAAGACGCTGCGCGCGGACCTCGCACGCGATCCGTCCTTCCAGGCCCGCTTCCGCCGGGAGGCCCAGTCGGCCGCCTCGCTCAACCACCCCGCGATCGTGGCGGTCTACGACACGGGCGAGGACTACATCGACAACGTGTCGATCCCGTACATCGTCATGGAGTACGTCGACGGCTCCACGCTCCGTGAGCTGCTGCACTCCGGCCGCAAGCTGCTGCCGGAACGCGCCATGGAGATGACCATCGGCATTCTCCAAGGCCTGGAGTACGCCCACCGCAACGGCATCGTCCACCGCGACATCAAGCCCGCCAACGTCATGCTGACGCGCAACGGCCAGGTCAAGGTGATGGACTTCGGCATCGCCCGCGCCATGGGCGACTCCGGCATGACGATGACCCAGACAGCCGCCGTCATCGGCACCGCACAGTACCTGTCGCCGGAGCAGGCGAAGGGCGAGCAGGTGGATGCCCGCTCGGACCTCTACTCGACCGGCTGCCTGCTCTACGAGCTCCTGACGGTCCGCCCGCCCTTCGTGGGCGACTCCCCGGTGGCGGTCGCCTACCAGCACGTACGGGAAGAGCCCCAGGCCCCCTCCGTCTTCGACCCCGAGATCACGCCCGAAATGGACGCGATCGTCCTGAAGGCGCTGACCAAGGACCCCAACTACCGCTACCAGTCCGCCGACGAGATGCGCGCCGACATCGAGGCCTGCCTCGACGGCCAGCCCGTCGCCGCCACGGCGGCAATGGGTTCCGTCGGCTACGGCGGCTACCCGGACGACCAGCCGACCACCGCCCTGCGCTCCGCCGACGCCGGCGCCACCTCGATGCTGCCGCCGATGAACCCGGACGACGGCGGCTTCGGCTACGACGACCGCCCGGACCGGCGACGCCAGAAGAAGTCGAACACATCGACGATCTTGCTGGTCCTCGCGGGTGTGCTGGTGCTGGTCGGTGCGGTGCTCATCGGCAAGTGGGTGGTCGACGGCTCCGGCGGCGCGAGCAACGACACCGTGGCGGTGCCGAACTTCGTGGATCTGACGCTGGAAGACGCCCAGAAGCAGGCCAAGAACGCGGAGCTGACCCTCGACCCCACGAACAAGGCGTGCGAGAACACGCCCAAGGGATCCATCTGCTCCCAGAACCCCCAGGCCCCGACTGAGGTCAAGAAGGGCAGCAGCGTCGAGGTCGTGGTGTCCACGGGGGCGCCGAAGGTGGCCGTACCGAGCGTCCTCGGCGAGGACTTCGACAAGGCCAAGGAAACGCTCGAAGGCGACAAGTACCAATTCAAGGTCGAGAAGAAGGAAGAGGTCTCGACCGAGACGGAGGGCACGGTCCTGAAGCAGGACCCGGAACTCGGCGAGGAAGTCGAGAAGGGCACCACGATCACCCTCACGGTCGCCAAGGCCGAGGAGAAAGCCACGGTCCCGGACGTCACCGGCGAGTCCTGCGACGCTGCCAAGGCGCGGATGGAGCAGAGCAACCTCACCGGCAACTGCGTCGAGGTCGACACCGCCGACCCGAACCTGGTCGGCAAGGTCATCAACACCACGCCGACGGCCGGCTCCTCGCTCGACAAGGGCTCCACGGTCCAGATCAACATCGGCAAGGCCCAGCAGCAGACCCAGGTCCCGGACGTCCGCAACCAGACGGTCGCTCAGGCCAGGCAGCTGCTCCAGTCACGCGGCTTCACGAACATCCAGTTCGCGGACGGCAGCGACCAGAGCGACACGGCCATCGTGATCGACCAGGACCCCAACGAGAACACCGGCGTCGACGACCCCGCCGGCACGACGGTCACCCTCACGACCGTCGGCTTCGGCAACGGCGGCAACAACGGCAACGGCGGCTTCATCGGGGGGAACGACAACGAGTAGCAGGTAGGGCCCGCTGGGAAGCGGGACGCTCGCACGGCCCGGCACCCCTGAAGGGTGCCGGGCTTCTGTGTTCTCAGGCGAGTGCCCAGTGCCGAAGATCACAGGTGGCCATGTGTCAACTCGTCTACTTTTCAGCGGGGTTGGCGATCTTGCAGGCCATCATGAGCACCGAATACCTTCACCTTGCACTTGTCACACACATACCCCCGCTCATCTCCAGGAGATCAGCATGCGTAAGACCATGTCCACGCTGTTCGCCACATTGGCGCTGTTCATCGGCGGACTCGTCATGGCCCCCACGGCGAGCGCCGCAGGGTACGGCTGCTCCGGCAACCTGATCGATACCTACGACGTCAAGACCAGCGGCGGTGTCAAGTACGGCGTGGTCTACCTCTACTACAGCACGGCCAACGGCGGCACCAACTGCGCTGTCACGGTGGACACTTACTTCGGTACCAGCACCACCAAGCACATGGCCATCTTCATCGGCCGGTGTGCCGCTGGAAGCGTGGAAGGCCAGTCGTGTTCGCAGGACCAGTACACTTCCGACTCCGGCAGATACACGTCGTACGCGGGCCCCCGCTCCGTCACGGGTGCGGCGAGCCGTTGCGTCACGCTGAACGGGGTCATACACAACCCGTCCGGCACTTCGCTGGCGCAAGTGGTGACGCTCGCGGTGCACTGCTGACAGCCTCATCGTCCACAGGTCGTGCCCCCGGCGAGTTCGCCGGGGGCACGACCTGTAGTTCCTGTGAGACCAGCTATCCACAGCCCCGCTCCAGCCCAGCCGACGTGGTCGCACCAGAATTTCGCCTGTCGATCGCGTCTTCTTATTTCACGACTCGTTGATCGGGTGGGGTGGGGTTTCAGAGCTCTGCCCCGGCCGTACGGCCACGATCGACGAAAGGGCAGAACGTGATCAGCGAACAGGCTCTACTGGAATCGCAGGCCCTGCGCGGCAGCGTGCTCGACCGCACGGACGTGCTGGACAGAGTGAAGGTGCTGTCGCTGCTGCCGGACGGGATGCATGTGACTACGGCGATGGCGGCGGCGTACTTCGGTGTCGCTGTTGAGGCGATCCGCCAGTTGACCAAGCGCCACCGCGAAGAGTTGGAAGTCAACGGCATGGTCGTACTGCGAGGTGCTGACCTGCGGAAATTCGAGAGTGACAACATGTCACTCTCGTTGGGCAGTTATCCACAGGCACGCCGGAGCCTCACCATTTACTCCCGCCGAGCCGTCAATCAACGTCGCCATGCTCCTCCGCGACAGTGAAGTCGCCCGCCAGGTGCGCACGTATCTCCTCGACATGGAGTACCTGGCGCGCACACAGCCTGTGGAAAACCCAGCTCCCGCTGACGCCGTCTCCCTCGACGACCGCATCGACCAGCGCATCACCCACATCCTCGGCAAGACCGTCGTCCCCATGTTCAACGCGCTGATCGAAACGTCCGGTGAGCACCGCAGGGAGCTGATCGCTCTGCGCACGGAGGTCCAGCGCATCGAGCGGCGACTGCAACAGCACCACGCCCGACTGCAAAGACTGGAGAGCCCGCGCGAGGACCGGCCCCTCGCCGGAGTCATGGCATCCATGGACGCCATGAACGGCCGCGAGTTCGAGAAACACGTCGCCGAACTGCTGCGTCGCGACGGCTGCACCAACGTCGTCGTACAGGGCGGTCGGAATGACCGGGGAGTCGACATCATCGCCCTCACGGCCGACGGCGGCGCCTCGTCGTCCAGTGCAAGAGGTTCGCGCCCTACCTCGCCATCACCAGCTCCGAGGTCCAGAAGTTCGTCGGGGCAGCCAAGGTTCTTTACGCCTCGGAAGTGGCCCTATTCGTAGCGACGTGCCCCTTCACCCCTGACGCCCTGAGGGCCCCCGGCACCACTACCGCAGTTCCTCCGGCGGCGTCCGCTCCCGATCCACCTTCTCCACCCGCTCCAACTCCCCCCACACCACATACCGATACCGAGACGTGAACACCGGCGTGCAGGTCGTCAGCGTGATGTATTTGCCGGCCTTCTCCTTGCCCGACTCCTTCGGGATGGGCGAAAGCACCTTGACGTTGTACTTCGAGGTCTCGGGCAGGACGGCGTAGACCTTGTAGATGTACCAATTGTCCTTCGTCTCGAAGACGATCGGGTCGCCCTTCTCGATCTTGTCGATCTTGTGGAACTTGGCGCCGTGGCCGTCACGGTGCGCGGCGAGGCTGAAGTTGCCGTTCTTGCCGCTGGTGGGGAGGGCGGCCTTGACGGGGTCGACGTAGTAGCCGGCGACGCCGTCGTTGAGGATCTTCGAGGACGTGCCCTTCTCGACGAGGATCTCGCTCTTGCTCATCGCGGGGACATGCAGGAAGCCGATGCCGTTCTTGCTGTCGAAGGCGACGGGGCCGGAGTCGCTGTCGCGGGCCCAGGTGTCGCGGACCTTGTCGGCCTGCTTGTCGGCCTCCCGGTCCGCGATGACGTTCGTCCACCACAGCGAGTAGACGACGAACAGACCGAGCACCAGGCCCGCCGTGATGAGGAGCTCACCGAAGACACTGACCGCCATGGCGATCCGCCCAGGGCCGCGGCGGCGCGGGGCGGGCGCGGATCCGGGCGCGTCGGTGCGCTCTGCGTGCTCGGTGTCGTCAGTGGTCGCTGCCACGTTCATCCGCCCTTACGAGACGAGCGCATCCGGCTTCCCCTTGCTGCGCGGCCGTTCCTCGACCATCTTGCCCCAGACGATCATCCGGTACTTACTGGTGAACTCCGGCGTGCACGTCGTCAGCGTGATGTAGCGGCCGGGCGCGGTGAAACCGCCGTCCTTGGGCACGGGATCCAGCACGCTCACATTGCTCGGCGAGGTCACCGGCAGAATCGACGCCATCTTGTAGACGTAGTACGTGTCCTGCGTCTCGACGACGATCGGATCGCCCGGCTGAAGCTTGTTGATGTACCGGAACGGCTCGCCGTGCGTATTGCGATGCCCCGCCAGTCCGAAGTTGCCGGTCTTCGCACTGGGCATCGCCGTCTTCAGCGCGCCCTCGCCGTAGTGGCCGACCATCCCCTTGTCGAGCACCTTCTTGTTGCTGACGCCCTCGGCGATCGGCACCACCACGTCCAGCTTCGGGATGTACAGAAGGGCGAAGCCCTGCCCCGGCTCGAAGGTCCCCGGGGCGCGCTTCCCGCTCGCCCAGTCCTGCTGGAGGTTGCTCGCCTCCTTCCCGGCCTGCGCATGCGCCCGGACGTTCGTCCACCACAGCTGGTAGGTGACGAACAGCAGCATCAGCACGCCGGTGGTGATGAACACCTCACCGATCGCCCGGCTGGCCATGACACCGGCGCTCGGCTTGTTCGCCCGCGCCCGCCGACGAGCCTCCACGCGCGAGAGCGGCCGCTCGTCCTCCGCCTCGGCCGGCGACGACGCCTCCCGCGGCTCCCGCGCCCCGCCATGCCGCCCGTGACGGCCCTTGGCTGCCTTTCTGCGGGCCGCTCGGCCACCCGGGGCGGGTCCGGTGGCCGACGGGGCAGAGGAAGCGCCAGAAGCCGATATGGACTCGCCGCCGGCTGTCGGAGGGAGATCGGGTATCCGCAGGGCGACGGTCTCCTCATCGACGGGAGGCAGGAAGGCCTCACCGCCCGGCGGTATGGAGGGTCCGTCCACTGGGGTGTCATACGAGGATGCGTCGACGGGCGTGCGATACGAGGCGCCATCGACGGAAGCCTGATACGACGGCGCGTACGGCTCCTGCGCCGCGTAGGCATGCGCCTCCTCCGCCCCGTACGCCTGCGGCTCCTGGCCGTACCCCTCCTGCATTCCTTGGCCGTACGTTCCCTGCCCGCCCTGCCGGTCCTCGCCCCGCCGGTCCTCGCCCTGCCAGTCCTCGAACGCACCCGGCGCCCCGTACGGCTGCTCGCCGTACGAGGTGCCCTGGTCGCCGGCGTTGCCATAAGCGGCCGCGCCGGACTCGCGCTCGGGGCGCAGGGCGGTCACGCCGTGGCCCTGCCCACCACCGGTGCGAGCCCCGCCGACCTCGCCACCGCACCCTGGTCACCGCACTCCACCAGCCAGTTGGCCAGCATCCGGTGACCGTGCTCGGTCAGCACCGACTCAGGGTGGAACTGCACACCCTCGACCGGGAGTTCACGGTGACGCAGGCCCATGATGATGCCGTCGTGCGTACGGGCGGTGACCTCCAGCTCGGCCGGGACCGTCTCCGGCTCGGCCGCCAGGGAGTGGTAGCGGGTCGCCGTGAAGGGCGACGGCAGGCCCGCGAAAACGCCCTCGCCCCGATGCTCGACCAGCGACGTCTTGCCGTGCAGCAGCTCGGGCGCACGGTCCACGACACCGCCGTACGCCACCTGCATCGACTGCATGCCGAGGCAGACGCCGAAGACGGGCACCCCGGTGGCGGCGCAGTGGCGGACCATGTCCACACAGACCCCGGCGTGCTCCGGCGTACCCGGACCCGGCGACAGCAGCACCCCGTCGAAACCGTCCTGGGCGTGCGTCGTCGACACCTCGTCGTTGCGCAGGACCTCGCACTCGGCGCCCAGCTGGTACAGGTACTGGACCAGGTTGAAGACGAAGCTGTCGTAGTTGTCGACGACGAGAATGCGCGCGCTCACTGGTTGTCCACCGTCACATCGTTGAAGGGAAGCAGCGGTTCAGCCCACGGGAAGACGTACTGGAAGAGGACGTAGACCACGGCCACGACCAGCATGAGCGAGATCAGCGCCTTCACCCATGCGTTCCCCGGCAGATGCCGCCAGATCCAGCCGTACATGCCGTCCCTTCCGTCGCACCACGGCACCAGACTCACGCCGTACCCGCACCAGACTAACGGCGCAGGGCCTCTGGTTTCCCGGCCTCCACAGGCTGGGTGGAGTCGAGGTGAGCCCAGACGATCAGCCGGTGGCTGTGTCCCCACTCCGGATCGCAGGTGGTCAGCGTGAGATAGCGCCCCGTACGTGTGTACCCCGATTTACGTGGCACAGGATCGATCACCTCAACGTCGGTGGGAACGGTTTTGTAGGGCCCTTTGTCGATTCTGTACGTGAACCACGTCGCCCCGTCCGTCAGCACCACCGCATCCCCCGCCCTCAGCTCGGGAAAGTCCTTGAACGGGTCTCCATACGTGCGCCGATGTCCCGCGACCGAGAAGTTGCCCTTCTGACCGAGCTGGGCAGTGCGCGCGTAGTGACCGAGGCCCTTCTTGAGGGTGCCGGTGGCGGTGCCTTCGAGCACGGGCTTGTTCCACGTGAAACCAAGACGCGGGATGTACATGATCGCGAAAGGCTTGCCACTCTCATACGGAGCCGGCTCCGCCGGGGTGGCTGAAGCGCCGGGGGCCGCCGACGGCGCGGGCCGCACCGCCCCGCGCGCCCACTGCTCCTCGAGCTGGTCGATCTGGTCGCCCATGACATTGTCGGCCTTCACGCCGGTCCAGAACAGCACATGGACGACGAACAGGACTATCAACGTGCCCACGGTGATACAGAGTTCGCTGACAGTCCTGACGACGACGCGCACCGGCAGCTCCTGAACAGACTCACTCCACGGGCTGGGCGTACTGCAGATCCACTGTGCCCGAGTAGCCGGGCAGAGTCACCGCCCCGTCCTCCTCGACTTTCCAGCCGAGCCCGTAGACGTTGACGTACACCATGTAGTTCTGGATCGCCGGAGACGCGGTGAGCGCCTTCTGCAGCTTCTCCGGGTCCCCGACCGCCGTGATCTTGTACGGCGGCGAATAGACGCGACCCTGAAGAATCAGGGTGTTGCCCACACAACGCACGGCGCTGGTGGAGATCAGCCGCTGGTCCATGACCTTGATGCCCTCGGCGCCGCCCTGCCAGAGGGCGTTCACCACGGCCTGGAGGTCCTGCTGGTGGATGACCAGGTAGTCGGGCTGCGGCTCGGGATAGCCGGGGAGCTTGGCTGTGGCGTCCGGCGGAGCGTCATTGAGGGTGACCGTGATCGCCTCACCCGTGAGCTTCTGCGTACCCGCCTTCTTCTCCAGGCCCGCCAGCCTGTCGTCCTCGGCCTTGCTGCTGCCGTCGCCCCGCTCGGCAAGCGCGTCGATGTCGTCCCGCAGGCCCGCGTTGGACTCATCCAGCTCGCCGTTGTTGTGGCTGCGCTCGTGAATCAGGTCGGACAGCTTCAGCAAGGAGTCATCCGTACGGATATTGGTGCCTTTGGCAGTATTGAAACTGGTGAAGAAAATGAGCCCCGCGAGAGCGAACACACCCGCCGTGAGTACCCGCACCGGCCGGAAACGGCGTCCGCGGGCAGGGCTGGATCCCGTCCCGGGGGAGTCGGCAGAATTACTCAACGTACCCTTATCTCCTTCGGCGCCGCGGAAGCACTACGCTAACGGACGCCCGGGGGAGCACTAAGAGTCCCCTTGTACGCTGCCCCGGAGCCCGCCCCAGTTCCCTGCGCGGCCACGCAGCGCATCGACAGGAGAGACCCTCGTGCCGAAGTCACGTATCCGCAAGAAGGCCGACTACACGCCGCCGCCGGCGAAGCAGGCGACCGCCATCAAGCTCACCAGCCGCACCTGGGTCGCGCCGGTCATGCTGGCCATGTTCCTCATCGGCCTGGCATGGATCGTGGTGTTCTACGTCACGGACGGCTCGCTGCCCATCGACAGTTTCGACAACTGGAACATCGTCGTGGGCTTCGGCTTCATCGCGGCGGGATTCGGTGTCTCCACGCAGTGGAAGTAGCGGCCACGGCCCGGTGAATCCAGCTCTACCCAGGGCTATCCGCTGAGTTATCCACAGCGTCGTCCACAGTGTGGAAAGAACGACGATCTGTGGATAACCCATCGAGTGTTGACGCCGGTGTGACAGACCTACCGGCAATCGAAAGCACGTTCGCCCCCTTGCCTGACCTGCGGAAACGCAGGTCAGTTACAGGGGGCGCAGCTATTCCCACACAGCGTGCACAAGATCCGCCACAGACTGTGGATAATGCTGGGGATCAAGTGAGCTGGGCTGTCCTCAACAGAGTCACTCCGACGATCACGACCAGCAGCAGCACACAGCTGCCGTACTGGACGAGGTTCCGCCGCTCGCGGGGGGCGTGGACCATGGCGTAGCCGATCACGAGGCCGCCGACGAGTCCGCCGATGTGGGCCTGCCAGGCGATGTTGCTCCAGCCGAAGGTGAAGATCAGGTTGATCACCAGGAGGGCGATGATCGGCCGCATGTCGTAGTTCAGGCGGCGGACGAGGACGGCGGTGGCGCCGAAGAGGCCGAAGATGGCGCCGGATGCGCCGAGCGAGGCTGTGGTCGGGGATTCGAGCAGATAGGTCAGGGCGCTGCCCGCCAGGCCCGAGACCAGGTAGAGGGAGATGTAGCGGGCGCGGCCGAGGGCGGCTTCGAGGGGGCCGCCGAGCCACCAGAGGCTGAGCATGTTGAAGGCGATGTGCCAGGGGGCCTCGTGCGTGAACATCGAGGTGAACAGGCGGTACCACTCGCCCGCGGCGACGCCTTCGGTGGGTGTGAAGGGGGCGGGGGGCCATTCGCCGATGAGGACCAGGTCGTTCAGGAGCGACGACGATGACCGGACGGCGATGAAGACCGCGAGGTTGATCCCGATGAGGACCTTGGTGAGCAGTCGGGGGTCGGCGGTGACGGTACCGCCGGCGATGGTGCGGGGCCGGGATGCGGTGGGCGAGACGCCGGTGCCGGCGCCTTCACGGACGCAGTTGGGGCATTGGAAGCCGACGGAGGCGCTGACCATGCACTCGGGGCAGATGGGGCGCTCGCAGCGGGTGCAGCGCACACCGGTCTCGCGGTCCGGGTGTCGATAGCAGACAGGTGCGCTTTGCGCGGGGCCCTGGTCCTCCGGGCCCTGTGGGCTGCCTGGCGCCTGGTCCATGGGATCCCCTCGTGTCGTACGCAGATGAACCGCCCCGCCCATCCTTACGGATGAGCGGGGCGTTTGGTTCCCTGCGGGAGGTACCGGGCCCTTCGGGCCCGGGGTCTGTCCTAGCCTTCGCGGGTCTCGACGACGACCGACTCGATGACGACGTCGTTGAGCGGGCGGTCGGTGCGCGGGTTGGTCTGCGCGGACGCGATGGCGTCGATGATCTTCTGGCTCGCGCCGTCGGTGACTTCGCCGAAGATGGTGTGCTTGCGGTTCAGCCAGGTCGTCGGGGCGACCGTGATGAAGAACTGCGAGCCGTTGGTGCCCGGACCGGCGTTGGCCATGGCCAGGAGGTAGGGCTTGTCGAAGGAGAGGTCCGGGTGGAACTCGTCCTCGAACTGGTAGCCGGGTCCGCCGGTGCCGTTGCCCAGCGGGTCACCGCCCTGGATCATGAATCCGCTGATCACCCGGTGGAAGACCGTGCCGTCGTAGAGCTTGTTGGTGGACCGCTCGCCGGTGGCGGGGTCGGTCCATTCACGCTCGCCCTTGGCGAGCTCGACAAAGTTCCGGACCGTCTTGGGCGCGTGGTTCGGCAGAAGCCGGACTTCGATGTCGCCGCTGTTGGTCTTCAGGGTGGCGTAGAGCTGCTCAGCCACGATCTGCCTTCCGTTGTCTTCCTGTGACCCCCTGATCCTCGCATGGTCCACGCCGTACGTCGCCCGTCGCCCTGTTCCGCACCGGTTTGCCTGCGTGTCGCTTGGGAGAAATCCGGACGAGTGGCCTCGGGCCGGGGGCGCGCAGCGGCGATCCGTGGCATTGTCGACGACAAGCTCCTGTTGCCCCGTATTCATCCGCTATTGCACTTGATCCATGACCCGGATGCCCGCCCTCACATGCCGCGGGGCTTCCTTGCAGGCATGATCCGTAAAAGGGTGGATAGCCGAAATACCGTACGCCACCGAGGAGGAGGATCCCGTGACCCGCATCGACAGCGTGCGCGCCGCGACCGGCTCGGCGAAGGACAGCGTGCTGCACGCCGCGGAAGTGGTGGCGCCCTACGCCGACACGGCCAAGGACAGGGCCGCGCACTATGCGCACGAGGCACGCGTACGGCTCGCGCCGAAGGTGTCGCTGGCCGCCGAGCAGGCGCGCGCTCAGTACGGCACGCATGTCGTGCCGCGTCTGGAGCAGGCCCGCACACATGTACCGCCGAAGGTCGACCAGGCCGCCCATGAGGCCGCCGTCCGCACCCGCAAGGCTGCTCGGCAGGCCACCGACTACTCCAAGCCGCGGCTTGAGCAGGCGGTGGCTGTGGCCGCGCCTGTCAAGGACGAGGCCGCTGCTCGGAGTGCTGCCGCGCTGGCTGCGCTGCGCAGCCATGTCTCGGCCGAGGACATCCAGAAGTTGGCCCGTCGACACGAGCGGCGTGCTCGGGCCGGCCGGATCGCCAAGGCGCTGGCGGTTGCCGGCGTGTTGGCGGGCGGTGCTTTCGCCGCCTGGAAGTGGTGGGACAAGCAGGCCAACCCGGACTGGCTGGTCGAGCCGCCCGCCGCGACGGAGGTTCCCGAGGGTGGCCGGCTGACCTCGGTGGACGGCAGCGGTCAGTCCGTGCTCGATCCCGAGGTTCAGGCCAAGGAGGCTGAGGAGGAGGCCGCCAAGCGCGACGAGGGTCGGTGAGCGTTCCGGCCGGTCACGCCAACTGTGCGGTGGGGCGGGAGACTTGAGGGTCCCCCGCCCCACTGTGATGTTTCACGTGGAACAGGCATCGAGCCCGGGCATGCGTTTACACACGCCGCTCCCGATGACGTTTGCAACGGCCCTGGTGTGCAGGTTCGGCACAGACTTTCTTAACGCAACGTATTCCTCTGGCTACCTACAACCGTTCACACCAGCTCACACGGCCTGCACGCCGGAGCGCGCTCCGTCATACGCCGTCGGTCACGGCCGGCGACCGCTTCACCGCCTCCACCCGTCCCACCTCTTTGCGCAAAGAACTGCAACGCCATCGGACCGTCCCGCGTGACGCATATCACCCCTGGAAGCGGGCCCGACAAAAGGACCGGCCAGGCGCCGCTGAGGCGCCTGGCCGGTCCGAGGTGTGGAGCCTAGGGGAGTCGAACCCCTGACATCTGCCATGCAAAGACAGCGCTCTACCAACTGAGCTAAGGCCCCGGAAGATGAGCGTCCGACCGGAAGAACCACATACCGGCGGGCGCCGCAGACCAGAGTACCGGGTCGCCCCCCGTATCTCGCAAAAAGATTGGGGGTCCCGATGGACCGCCACTCTCCGTAAGATGCTCGGCGTGGTTCGCGACAGCGAACCGCCGTTTTGGGGAAAGCGATGGGGAGACGCAATGGACGCCGCACAGCAGGAAGCCACCGCAAGAGCGCGGGAACTGCAGCGGAACTGGTACGGGGAGCCGCTGGGGGCGCTCTTCCGTAAGCTGATAGACGATCTTGGCCTCAACCAGGCTCGTCTCGCGGGGGTACTGGGCCTGTCCGCACCGATGCTGTCGCAGCTGATGAGCGGCCAGCGGGCGAAGATCGGCAATCCCGCCGTGGTCCAGCGGGTGCAGCTGCTGCAGGATCTGGCGGGGCAGGTCGCGGACGGCAGCGTGAGTGCGGCCGAGGCGACCGAGCGCATGGAAGAGATCAAGAAGTCGCAGGGGGGCTCGGTGCTCAGCAACACCACGACCACGACCAGCAGTTCGGGGGCGCCCACGGTCAAGCGGGTGGTCCGCGAGATCCAGTCGCTGCTGCGCTCGGTGGCGGCGGCGGGAGACATCATCGAGGCGGCGGACACCCTCGCCCCGACCCACCCGGAACTGGCAGAGTTCCTCCGGGTGTACGGCGCGGGCCGCACCTCCGACGCGGTCGCGCACTACCAGTCCCACCAGAGCTGATCCGGCGCCCCGGTCACCGAAGGGGGTTCGGTAGCCGGGTCGACGGCTGAGGAATGGGCGCAAGGGTTCGCGGACACGGGGGCCGTGACCCACGGGGGTATCGCTCATCGCACAGGGGGCGGCAGGAGTCGTATCGCTCGTCGAGGGGGAAGCAAGGGGGACAGCCTGAGGGGGAGGAGCGACGCACAGCCATGGGTGAGGTCTTCGCCGGCCGGTATGAACTGGCCGACCCGATCGGACGCGGCGGCGTAGGTGCTGTGTGGCGTGCCTGGGACCATCGCAGGCGTCGCTATGTCGCCGCCAAGGTGCTGCAACAGAGCGACGCGCACTCGCTGCTGCGCTTCGTGCGGGAGCAGGCGTTGCGGATCGATCACCCTCATGTGCTCGCGCCGGCCAGCTGGGCCGCTGACGACGACAAGGTCCTGTTCACCATGGATCTGGTCGCCGGCGGTTCGCTGGTCCATCTGATCGGGGACTACGGCCCCCTGCCGACGCCCTTCGTCTGCACCCTGCTCGACCAGCTGCTGTCTGGGCTGGCCGCAGTACACGCGGAAGGCGTCGTGCACCGCGACATCAAGCCCGCCAACGTCCTGTTGGAGGCCACCGGCACGGGCAGGCCGCGGCTGCGGCTGTCCGACTTCGGTATCGCCATGCGCCTGGGCGAGCCGCGGTTGACGGAGACCAACCTCGTGGTGGGCACGCCCGGCTATCTGGCGCCCGAGCAGATGATGGGCGCGGAGCCGGACTTCGCCGCGGACCTGTTCGCCGTAGGGCTGGTGGCGCTGTATCTGCTGGAGGGCGCCAAGCCGGATGCCAAGGCCCTCATCCAGTACTTCGCGGAGCACGGGACTCCGGGGGCGCCGAAGGGCATTCCCGAGCCGCTGTGGCAGGTCGTGGCCACGCTGCTGCAGCCGGATCCACAGGCGCGGTTCCGCACGGCCACGGGGGCGCGCAAGGCCCTCGCCTCGGCGGCGGAGCTCCTCCCGGAGGGCGGCCCGGACGACGAACTGATCGAGATCTTCGATCAGATCGGCCCGCTTCCCCCGGGGTTCGGCCCCGAAGGCCCACTCAAGCCGGCAAGGGGAGTGGAGCCGACCAGGGGCGAGCCGGGCTCGGCTGCTGGGCGCGGCGAAACGGACTCCGGGCCGAACAGCGCTGATGCGGGCTCCGGGCCGAACATCTCCGGCACGGGTTCCGGCCCGACCGGCGCGGGCGCAGCCGTCGTACCGGCTGATCTGCGGCAGGAGAGCGATCCGCGGCGGGTGTCCGATGCTCAGCGGCAGGTCGGCGGTCCAGGGCGGGGCACCGATCGCCGGCAGCCGACGGGGGCTCAGCCGCCCAGCATGTCGGACACCGGCAGCTTCCATCTGCCGCCCCCTCAGCCCACCGGCTCCTCTCCTCTGCCGCAGCAGGTGGACGCCCAAGCCCAGCGGCGACCCCAGCACCAGCCACAAGCGCAAGCTCAGCCACATCCACAACTGCACCCACACCCACATCCGCAGCCCCCGCCACCCGAGGGCAGCCACCCCGGCCCCGCCCCCTTCTTCCCCAACGACCCCACTCATGTCCTGTCCTCCCCCCAGCCGCCCACGCCGCGCCACTCCACTCAGGCCCTGACGCCGGCGTCGCATCACCGCGCCGATGCCTCTACTGCTTCGTACACCGCTCAGGACCCGCAGGTTCCACCTCCCGCGCAGGCAATTTCGCAGCCGCGCCACCGGGCGGCCCGCCCACCCCGCCGCCCCGGCCCGCCGGCGAAGGTGGCCGTTCCGCTGCTGCTGCTCGCGCTGGTCTGCTACGCGGTGGGGTTCTGGGCGCTGACCCGCATCTGAGCCCCAGCCCGCGGGCACGGCCGCCCTACCAGGCCCCGGCCCGCCTCCGTGCCACGAGCGTCCACACTCCCAGCACCGCCACCAGCACCGTGCCCGCGCCGATCCCGCCCACGGCGACCACCGTCATCGCGGCGTCGCCGCTGCCGGATGAGCCGGAGCCGCCCTCGATGACGGCCTCCTGGTCCTGTGCCGTGACGTCGAAGAGGTTCGGTGGCTCGGCTTTCCCCGCGTAACCGGGCTCGGCCTCGGCCGCACCGCTGACACGGATCCGCAGCGTCAGCCCGAAGGGCCCGTCGCCGAACTGTTCGGCCACCTGCTCCGCGAGATGGACGACGAGGTAGTACGAGCCGGCGAACCGCATGCCGCTGACCGGGTCGGAGGGACTGGCGTAGCGGTTGACGTAGGCGACCGGCGGCAGCGGGTCGATCGACGCCGCCTTCTGGCTGCCGTTGTAGTGCAGGCTGACGTCGTCGACATGGGCGCGTACGGGGTTGTAGAGGGACATGTCCAGGGCGGCGGCCACGAGGCTGCCGTCGCTGCTCGTACTGCCCAGCTCGGCGGTGGCGTGGAGCTGCTGTCCCCAGTCGACCGGCACCTTGTAGAAGAGGGTCTGCCCGGGCCGCAGGTCGTCGCGCCAGACGCCTTGACCGATGGATGTGGCCCGGGTGAAGCCACCGCCGCCGTCGCGGTGCTCGGCCTCGCTCAGCAGGGGGGTGGGCGAGGCGGAGTTCCAGTCCTTGGGTGCTTCGGTCTCGGTCGCACTGGTCTGCCTCAGCCGTGGTTCGGAGACAGGGGCCAGCTCCAGGTCCCAGGCGTCGGGTGAGGAACCGCTCCGGTCGACGCGCTCCACGACCACGTAGTAGGTGCCCGCGCCGTCGCATGAGGAGTCGCTCGCGGCGACCTCTCGTGCTCCCCAGGCGGCGATCGGGTGCGGGCTGCGGCTCCCGAAGGTGGCGGTGTCGTACGAACAGGAGCGGCTGTTGGCGTCCTGCACCGACACCTTGAGGCTGTCGGTGGGGCTCACTGTGGTGCCCGCGCGCGGGACGGCGGTCACGGAGACGTACACGTTCGAGGTGGCGTCGAGTTCGAGGCGGTAGAAGAGCCTGCCGCCCTGTGGGAGGGAACTGCGGTACGTCGTGGCCACGTCCAGCCGGTCGGCCTCCGTGGTGCCTGCCGTCCCCTCGACGGACCGTGCGTCCTCGTCGAAGGCGTACGAGCCGGGCGTTCCGAAGGCGTACGAGCCGGCCGTCGCCCCTGCGGCGAGCGCCGCACCCCCGGGCAGAACCGTCGCCGCCCACAGGACGGTTGCCATGGCAGCCACGCGCGCGTACCGCGATGGACGAAGAAGACCACGGGGCCATCCCCTCGCACGCCCCCACGTCGTACGCCGCCGCCCCATGACACGCCACCCCTCGTCGTCGCCGGACCCGGACCGGGGCCCATCCTCCCCCGCCCGGTGGTATGTCATCCGTGCAATCCGTACGAGCGACCGAAACGCCCGCCTCGAAGGCACCTCGTGGCACATCACACCCCCTCGCACAACCGGAGATGTCCCGCAACACAAAACCCCGACCGCTCGGCGGCCGGGGTTTTCAGAATCCGATGTCGATACTCACGAACCCGTGGGCACGGAGTCAGTCGCCTCCGTCCACAGATCCTGCTCGGCGCGATCCGCCTGGATCTGGCGGTACACGAGGAGCCCGCCGATGGCGGCCAGTGCGACCAGGAGAAGCTTCTTCACCGCGCGACCTCGTCTTTCGTTGACGTAGGGGACCTCTGGCGCCCGACTATACACACCGACCGATATCGATCGGTGACCTGAGTCCGCAGCCAACTCCCGTCCGGAACACCCCAGTAGAAGCGGACGATACCCCTCCGATCGGAGGGTGATCACACCGCCACGGACGGCGACTTTGTGACCCTCCTTCCACTTTTCATCCCCTCTGCACCCATTCGTGTGGTGTTGATCGGAACATCGACGCGCAAAGGGCGTCGGTCCACCACTTCGCGACCCACATAAACATCATGAGGAAAGTACGCAAATCGCCCAACCCGAAAGTGAGGGGCCATGGCCAGCAACAAGGTCATGAAGCTGTGGACCGCCATCGTCACCGCCTTCCTCGCGCTGTGCACGGCGCTCGGATTCGCCACCACGACCGCGAACGCGGCCGTACCGCAGTCCGAGGCCGCGAGCAACAGCGTCACGCACGTGACGGCGCCGCCGATCCCCTGGGCCTGGTCCCGCTCACTGCCCCCCACCATGAAGCAACGCATCCGCGCCGAGGCCCACGGCAAGTCCCCCGGCTGCCGGCACCGACCGCAGACGGACACGGTTGCGGACGCGGCACTCGAAGCCGCCGCCCTCTGCGACCCGGCCGAGCCCCTCACGCCTCTCCAGCGCTGACCCCCGGCGCGCTCCTTCCTCCCCCATCCCCCAAACGGCGAACTTGCGTACAGCACCGCCCGGACCAAGGCCCGGCCGCTCGACTCGAGCGGCCGGGCCTTTCTCACGGACAAGTTATGGGCAGTAGCGGGGTGCCCAGATCCACACATGCAGAAGCCCGGTAGGTCCTGGAGACCTACCGGGCTTCTCACCTGGCGCTGTGCCGCTGTGGGGCTAACAGGATTTGAACCTGTGGCCTCATCCTTATCAGGGATGCGCTCTAACCAACTGAGCTATAGCCCCGCCGCGCTCTGCGGTGTATGTCCCGCGCGCTGACCCCTGAAGATTAGCGCACGACGTGGGCAGTCCCAAAATCGATAGTCAGAGGACCGTCGCCCGAGGTTTGAAACGGCGTTGCCGGTTAATGTCACTCGTCCTCGGCCAGCGTCAGTTCGACGCCGCCCACGAAGCCCGCCGACAGGTTGTAGATGAACGCGCCGAGGGTCGCGAGGGCCGTCGCGAGGACGACGTCGATGACCGCGATGATCGACGTGAACATCAGGACGTTCGGGAGGGACAGGAAGGACTGGAGGTCGAAGCCGTTCGACTCGTTGGAGCCGGTGGCCTCGGAGATCGTGCCGCCGACCGTCGAGAAGACGCCCATCGCGTCCATGACCATCCACAGCACCGCCGACGCGACGATCGTGCAGATGCCCAGGGCGATGGAGAGCAGGAAGCTCACCTTCATGACCGACCAGGGGTCGGCCTTCGCCACGCGCAGCCGGGCCTTGCGGGTGCGGGGCGTCGTACGCGCGCCCGTGCGGGGCCGTCGTACGGCACCGGCGGGCGCCGCAGCCGGCGGGTAGGCCTGCGGCGGGTGGTACGGGCCGGCGGGCTGCTGGGGCTGGCGCTCTCCCGGCAGCGGAGAGGCCGGCGGCTGCGGCGCCGCCTGGGCGGCTTGCTGGGCCGACGGCTGGGGCTGGGAGCCCGGAGCGGCCGAGCCCGCCCCAGCCGCGTACTGCTGGGTCTGCGAGCCACGGGTGTCCGTCACAGTTCCCCCCTGGGATCCATGAGTGTCAGGCGAGTGCGAGTCGGTCGGGGACGACTTGATCGCTTGCAGGTTGGTCGTGTGCGAGTCCGTCACACGCGCGGCGGAGCCACGGCCGCCGTCGTCCGTGTCCGTACCGGTCGGTCCGGCGCCCGTGGCTCCGCTCACGATGACTCACTCCTCGCGCTACTCGTCCGAGGGCGCCTCACCCTCGTCCGTGCCGGTGGTCGCGACACCCTCGGCGGTCTCGTCCACGGCCACGTCGCCGTCGACTTCCTCCGCCTCGCGTCCCGCCTCGGCGTTGCGTGCGATGCCGACGACGGCATCGCGCTTGCCCAGGTTGATCAGTTGGACGCCCATGGTGTCACGGCCTGTCTCCCTGACCTCGTTGACTCGCGTACGAATCACACCGCCGGACAGCGTGATGGCGAGGATCTCGTCGGTCTCCTCGACCACCAGCGCACCGACGAGCGATCCGCGGTCCTCCACGATCTTGGCGGCCTTGATGCCGAGGCCGCCGCGTCCCTGGACGCGGTACTCGTCGACAGCGGTCCGCTTCGCGTACCCACCGTCGGTGGCAGTGAACACGAACGTACCGGGTCGAACAACATTCATCGAGAGCAGCTCGTCGCCCTCGCGGAAACTCATGCCCTTGACACCCGAGGTGGCACGGCCCATGGGACGCAGGGCGTCGTCCGTGGCAGTGAACCTGATCGATTGTGCCTTCTTGCTGATCAGAAGCAGATCGTCATCGGGCGATACGAGTTCGGCTCCGATCAGTTCGTCATCGGAACCGTCCGCTGTCTCACGGAGGTTGATCGCGATGACGCCACCGGAACGCGGCGAATCGTAATCCTTCAGAGGCGTCTTCTTGACCAGACCGCCCTTGGTGGCGAGCACCAGGTGCGGCGCTGCCTCGTAGTCGCGGATCGCGAGGATCTCGGCGATCGCCTCGTCCGGCTGGAAGGCGAGCAGGTTGGCCACGTGCTGGCCGCGCGCGTCACGGCCGGCGTCCGGCAGCTCGTACGCCTTCGCCCGGTAGACGCGGCCCTTGTTGGTGAAGAACAGCAGCCAGTGGTGGGTGGTGGACACGAAGAAGTGGTCGACGATGTCGTCTTCCTTGAGCTTCGTGCCGCGCACGCCCTTGCCGCCGCGCTTCTGGGCCCGGTAGTCGACGGTCTTGGTGCGCTTGACGTAACCGCCACGTGAGACGGTCACCACGATGTCCTCTTCGGCGATCAGGTCCTCGATGGACATGTCACCGTCGTAGGGCACCAGCGTGGTCTTGCGGTCGTCGCCGAACTTCTCGACGATCGCGGCCAGTTCCGCGCTGACGATGCCGCGCTGACGGACCGGCGAGGCGAGGATCTCGTTGTACTCGTTGATCTTCGCCTGGAGTTCGTCGTGCTCCTGGACGATCTTCTGGCGCTCCAGGGCGGCGAGGCGGCGCAGCTGCATCTCGAGGATGGCGTTGGCCTGGATCTCGTCGATCTCCAGGAGCTGCATCAGGCCCCCGCGCGCGATCTCGACGGTGTCGCTGCGCCGGATCAGCGCGATGACCTCGTCGATGGCGTCCAGGGCCTTGAGGAGGCCGCGGAGGATGTGAGCGCGCTCCTCGGCCTTGCGCAGGCGGAAGCGCGTCCGGCGGACGATGACCTCGATCTGGTGCGTCACCCAGTGGCGGATGAACGCGTCCAGGGAGAGGGTGCGGGGCACGCCGTCGACCAGGGCCAGCATGTTGGCGCCGAAGTTGGTCTGCAGGTCGGTGTGCTTGTAGAGGTTGTTCAGGACGACCTTGGCGACCGCGTCCCGCTTCAGCACGATGACCAGTCGCTGGCCGGTGCGGGACGAGGTCTCGTCACGGACGTCCGCGATACCGCCGACCTTGCCGTCCTTCACCAGGTCGGCGATCTTCTGCGCCAGGTTGTCGGGATTGACCTGGTACGGCAGCTCCGTCACCACCAGGCACTGACGGCCCTGGATCTCCTCGACCTCGACGACCGCGCGCATCGTGATGGAGCCACGGCCGGTGCGGTAGGCCTCCTCGATGCCCTTGCGTCCGACGACGAGCGCGCCGGTCGGGAAGTCCGGGCCCTTGATGCGCTCGACGAGGGCGTCGAGCAGCTCCTCGTGCGACGCCTCCGGGTTCTCCAGGTACCACTGGGCGCCGGACGCGACCTCGCGCAGGTTGTGCGGCGGAATGTTGGTCGCCATACCGACCGCGATACCGGCCGAGCCGTTGATCAGCAGGTTCGGGAAGCGGGCGGGCAGGACGGTCGGCTCCTGGGAGCGGCCGTCGTAGTTGTCCGTGAAGTCGACGGTCTCCTCGTCGATGTCACGGACCATCTCCATCGACAGCGGCGCCATCTTGCACTCGGTGTACCGCATGGCGGCCGCGGGGTCGTTGCCCGGAGAGCCGAAGTTTCCGTTGGAGTCGACGAGCGGCATGCGCATCGACCACGGCTGGGCGAGGCGGACCAGGGCGTCGTAGATCGAGGAGTCGCCGTGGGGGTGGTAGTTGCCCATGACGTCGCCGACCACACGGGCGCACTTGTAGAAGCCGCGCTCGGGGCGGTAGCCGCCGTCGTACATGGCGTACAGCACGCGGCGGTGGACGGGCTTGAGCCCGTCCCGGACGTCCGGCAGCGCACGGGAGACGATGACGGACATCGCGTAGTCGAGGTACGAGCGCTGCATCTCCGTCTCGAGCCCGACGGGCTCGACACGCTGGGCGATGTCGCCGCCTTCTTCAGGCGTGAAGGGAGTGTTCTCGTCGGCCATTGCTGGTGAAGATCCTTCCTGGTGCGGTCAGCTGAGACCGACTCAGATGTCGAGGAAGCGGACGTCCTTGGCATTGCGCTGGATGAACGCGCGGCGCGCCTCGACGTCCTCGCCCATGAGGACCGAGAACAGGTCGTCGGCCTGGGCGGCGTCGTCGAGGGTGACCTGGCCGAGGACGCGGTGCTCCTGGTCCATCGTGGTGATGCGCAGCTCCTCGGCGTTCATCTCGCCGAGACCCTTGAAGCGCTGGACCGAGTCGTCGCGGATGCGCTTGCCGTTCTGCCGGCCGAGTTCGATCAGCGCGTCGCGCTCACGGTCGGAGTACGCGTACTCGAAGTCGTCCCGGCCCCACTTGATCTTGTAGAGCGGGGGACGCGACAGGAACACGTGCCCGGCCTCGACCAGCGGCCGCATGAAGCGGAACAGGAAGGTCAGCAGCAGGGTGTTGATGTGCTGGCCGTCGACGTCGGCGTCCGCCATCAGGATGATCTTGTGGTAGCGCAGCTTCTCGATGTCGAAGTCCTCGTGGACTCCGGTACCGAAGGCGGAGATCAGCGCCTGGATCTCCTGGTTCTGCAGGATCTTGTCGATCCGCGCCTTCTCGACGTTGAGGATCTTGCCTCGGATCGGGAGGATCGCCTGGTACTGCGGGTTGCGGCCGGACTTGGCCGAGCCGCCGGCGGAGTCACCCTCGACGATGAAGATCTCGCACTTGATCGGGTCGTTCGACTGGCAGTCGGAGAGCTTGCCCGGCAGGGACGCCGACTCCAGCAGGCCCTTGCGGCGGGTGAGATCGCGCGCCTTGCGGGCGGCCACGCGCGCGGTGGCGGCCTGGATGCCCTTGCGGACGATGTCCGCGGCCTCGTTCGGGTTGCGGTCCAGCCAGTCGTTGAGGTGCTCGTAGACCGCCTTCTGGACGAAGGTCTTCGCCTCCGTGTTGCCCAGCTTGGTCTTGGTCTGGCCCTCGAACTGCGGCTCGCTCAGCTTCACCGAGATGATCGCGGTCAGACCCTCGCGGATGTCGTCGCCCGTGAGGTTGTCGTCCTTCTCACGGAGCAGCTTCTTGTCGCGCGCGTACTTGTTGATCAGGTTCGTCAGCGCCGAGCGGAAGCCCTCTTCGTGGGTGCCGCCCTCGTGGGTGTGGATGATGTTGGCGAAGGAGTACACGCCCTCGCTGTAGCCGCTGTTCCACTGCATGGCGACTTCGAGGGAGAGGGCCTTGTCCTTGTCCTCGGCCTCGAGGTCGATCACCGTCGGGTGCACCACGTCTCCCTTGCGGGAGTTGAGGTACTTCACGAAGTCGACGATGCCGCCGTCGTAGTGGTACGTGACCTTCTTGACCTCGGCGGTCTCGTCCGCGCCGGCCTCGTCCGCCCCGGAGGTGGCCTTCGCCGACTCGCGCTCATCAGTGAGTTTGATGGTCAAACCCTTGTTGAGGAACGCCATCTCCTGGAAGCGCCGCGAGAGGGTCTCGAAGGAGTAGTCCGTGGTCTCGAAGATGTCGCTGTCGGCCCAGAAGGTGACCGACGTGCCGGTCTCCTCGGTGGCCTCGTGCTGGGCGAGCGGTGCCGTGGGGACGCCCATCTTGTAGTCCTGCGTCCAGCGGCGCCCGTCCGTCTTGACCTCGACGGCGACCTTCGACGACAGCGCGTTCACCACGGAGACGCCCACGCCGTGCAGACCACCGGAGACCGCGTAGCCGCCGCCGCCGAACTTGCCGCCCGCGTGCAGCACGGTCAGCACGACCTCGAGGGCCGGCTTGCCCTCGGAGGGAACGATGCCCACCGGGATACCACGGCCGTTGTCGACCACGCGCACGCCGCCGTCGGCGAGGATCGTCACCTCGATGGTGTCCGCGTGGCCGGCCAGCGCCTCGTCGACGGAGTTGTCGACCACCTCGTACACGAGGTGGTGCAGTCCGCGCTCACCGGTCGAGCCGATGTACATACCGGGTCGCTTGCGGACCGCGTCCAGACCCTCGAGGACGGTGATGGCGCTGGCGTCGTACGAGGCGGTGACCTCGCCGTTCGACGAAGTCACCGCGCCGCTGGCGCCGGCGTCGGTGGACGGGATGTTCTCGTTGGGGTTGCCGGAATCGGCCACGAAGCGCCCTTTCTGGCACAGCACGAGCCAGGCTCGCCGGCAGGTTGCCGGAGCGGCTGCGGCATGTTGCGTTGGTAAGCCTTGATCAGCGTTGCTCAGCTTTTCCCGGACGGTCCCCACGGATGGGGCGGGATTAGCTTCCAGTCTACCGGTAGCGCCGACAGTGATGGGGGTTTGCCGGTACCTGAGTCCTCATGTGGCGCCCTGAATCGGTCTCCGCCGGGTCCCCATATGCGGAGCGGGGCTCCAAGAGGCTCACAGCGGCACTCAGCGCTTCCGGCTGTCAACCCTTGGCTACTTCGGAGTCAGGTCGCGATTCGCAACCGCGTCCGCCGGTACTTCGCAGACGTCGACGCGCGTTGATCGCTTCCCTCGACGTGATGTCCGTCACCCATAGGTGTCGCCGGGGCCCGTGCTGCCCGGAGCACGCAACGGGCCGTAGCGGCGGGCGGGGCCACCGGGGCCGTTCACCTTGATCAACTTCACTGCGCCATGGCCCAGATCCTCGTTCAGCCGGGCGACCAGCGTGGGGGCGAGCAGACGCAGGTTCGTCGCCCAGGCCGTGGAGTCGCAGCGCACGATCAGCACACGCTCGTCCTCGTCGTAGCGCTCCGGCACACAGTGCTTGGCGACGTCCTCACCGACGATCTGCGGCCAGCGGCCCATCACACCGCCCACCGCGGCCGGGGCCTCCCAACCCCGCTCGGTGATCAGGCGGTTGATCGCGGCGCCGAGCGCCATGGGGTCGCGTCCATCGGCACGCGCGCCGGAGCGCAGGCCACCGCGGCGCGCCTGCTTCTTCTGCTGCACGGCATCCCCACGCGCGCGTGCCTGTTCCTTCGCCGCGCGCAACGCCACGCGCGCGAGGTCCACCCCGGACGGCTCGGATGCCCTCTTGGGATCGTCGGTCGTCATGCGCGCTCCACCGTCCCGTCCGACACCGTGTACCGCGTCCCCGTCAGCACGTGCGGTACGTCGTCGTCGACCGCGGCCGTCACCAGCACCTGCTCACCGGGCGCCACCAGCTCGGCCAGCCGCTCGCGCCGACGGGTGTCCAGCTCGGCGAACACATCGTCGAGGATCAGCACCGGCTCATTGCCCTCGGCCCTGAGCAGGTCGTACGACGCCAGCCGCAACGCCAGCGCATACGACCAGGACTCACCGTGGGACGCGTATCCCTTGGCCGGCAGCTGACCGAGTTTGAGATTCAAATCGTCTCGATGAGGCCCTACGAGAGTGACGCCCCGCTCGATCTCCTGCTTGCGCGCATCGGCGAGCGCCGCCATCACCTGCGTGTAGAGGTCCTCGCGCGTGTGCGCCTCACCCGGCGCCGACGGCTTGTACTCCAGGGCCACCGGGCCGCCACCGGGCGCCAGTTGCTCGTACGCCTTGTCGGCCAACGGCTGGATCGCGGCTATCAGGTCCAGGCGCTGAGCAAGCAACTCGGCGCCCGCGCCCGCAAGGTGCTGATCCCAGACATCGAGGGTCGACAGATCCATCGAACGACCGCCGTGCCGACGCGCCAACGCAGCACTCTTCAACAGGGTGTTCCGCTGCTTGAGGACCCGCTCATAGTCCGAGCGCACCCCGGCCATACGCGGAGACCGGGCGGTGATCAGCTCGTCGAGAAAGCGGCGCCGCTCCCCGGGATCCCCCTTGACCAGAGCGAGATCCTCGGGCGCAAACAGCACAGTCCGTACGATGCCCAGCACATCACGGGGTCTGACCTGCGAAGACCTGTTGATGCGGGCGCGGTTCGCCCTGCCGGGGTTCAGCTCCAGCTCGACCAGCTGCTGCCGCTCGCCCTGCTTGACCTGCGCCCGGATGACCGCACGGTCGGCGCCCATCCGGACGAGAGGCGCATCGGAGGCGACACGGTGACTGCCGAGGGTGGCGAGGTAGCCGATCGCCTCGACGAGGTTCGTCTTGCCCTGCCCGTTGGGGCCGACGAAGGCGGTGACACCCGGGTCTAGCGGAACTTCGACCCGGGCGTACGAGCGGAAGTCGGCCAGCGACAGATGCGTGACGTGCATGGTCGTTCGCCGACCTCCCCCAGTGTTGTGGACCGCTCAGCAGCCCTGTGGATTACTTCTTCTCGACCGCGTGGCCACCGAACTGGTTCCGCAGCGCCGCGATCATCTTCATCTGCGGAGAGTCCTCCTGCCGCGAGGCGAACCGCGCGAACAGGGACGCCGTGATCGCCGGCAGCGGCACGGCGTTGTCGATGGCGGCTTCTACAGTCCAGCGGCCTTCCCCGGAGTCCTGTGCATAACCGCGCAGCTTCTGAAGGTGCTCGTCCTCGTCGAGGGCGTTCACCGCGAGGTCGAGCAGCCAGGAGCGGATGACCGTGCCCTCCTGCCAGGAACGGAACACCTCCCGGACGTCGGTCACGGAGTCGACCTTCTCCAGCAGCTCCCAGCCCTCGGCGTAGGCCTGCATCATCGCGTACTCGATGCCGTTGTGGACCATCTTCGCGAAGTGGCCCGCGCCGACCTTGCCGGCGTGCACCGCACCGAAGTCGCCCTCGGGCTTGAGGGCGTCGAAGACCGGCTGCACCTTGGCGACGTTCTCCGCGTCGCCGCCGTACATCAGCGCATAGCCGTTCTCCAGGCCCCAGACGCCGCCGGAGACACCGCAGTCGACGAAGCCGATGCCCTTGGCGGCCAGCTCCTCCGCGTGCTTCTCGTCGTCCGTCCAGCGCGAGTTGCCGCCGTCCACGACGACATCACCGGGCTCCAGCAGCTCGGCCAGCTCGTCGATGGTCGACTGGGTGGGTGCACCGGCCGGGACCATCACCCACACGACGCGCGGGCCCGCGAGCTTGCCCACAAGCTCTTCCAGGCTGTGGACATCGGCGAGATCCGGGTTGCGGTCGTATCCGATGACGGTGTGGCCTGCGCGGCGGATCCGCTCGCGCATGTTGCCGCCCATCTTGCCGAGGCCGACGAGACCGAGCTCCATCAGTTGTTCCTTAGGTTGCTGTGTGGCGTGTGAGGCACCTTCGTACCCATGTCCGAGCCTAAACCCGGACTCTCACGCACACCTGTGGGCATACGCGCTCAAACGTATGCCCCGACCTGCGGTGTTCTCGTCGACCGCGGTCAGCCGCTGAGGCGGACCGGCATGATCAGGTACTTGTAGGCCTCGTCCGCCTCGGCGTCCAGCGCCGGCTTGCCGCTGAGCAGCGCGGGCTTCGTGGACGTCGTGAAGGACAGCTGGGCGACCGGGGAGTCGATGGCGCTCAGGCCGTCCAGCAGGAACGTCGGGTTGAAGGCGATCGACACGTCATCGCCCTCCAGCTGGGCGTCCACCCGTTCCACAGCCTGTGCATCGTCGCTGGAACCGGCCTCCAGGATCAGCACACCCTGCTCGAAGCTCAGCCGCACAGGAGTGTTGCGCTCGGCGACCAGGGCCACGCGCTTGACGGCCTCCACGAAGGGGGCGGTCTCGATCACGGCGACCGAGTTGAACTCCGTCGGGAACAGCGAGCGGTACTTCGGGAGGTCACCCTCCAGCAGCCGCGTCGTCGTACGCCGGCCAGCGCCCTCAAAGCCGATCAGGCCCTCACCCGCGCCCGAACCGGACAGCGCCAGGATCACACTGTCGCCGCTGGTCAGCGCCTTGGCGGTGTCCAGGAGCGTCTTGGCGGGGACCAGGGCGACCGCGGACGCCTCCGGGTTCTCCGGCTTCCACAGGAACTCACGGACCGCGAAGCGGTAGCGGTCGGTGGAGGCCAGGGTGACCCGGTCGCCCTCGATCTCGATGCGCACACCGGTGAGGACGGGCAGCGTGTCGTCACGGCCGGCGGCGATGGCGACCTGGGAGGCAGCCGAGGCGAAGACCTCACCGGGGACGGTGCCGGTCGCCGACGGCATCTGCGGCAGCGCCGGGTACTCCTCCACAGGCAGTGTGTGGAGTGTGAACCGCGAGGAGCCGCAGACCACCGTCGCCCGTACACCGTCTGTGGAAATCTCCACCGGGCGGTTGGGGAGGGCGCGGGAGATGTCGGCGAGCAGCCTGCCGGAGACGAGGACCGTGCCCTCCTCCTCGACCTCGGCCTCCACGGACACGCGTGCGGAGACCTCGTAGTCGAAGCTGGACAGGCTCAGCTGGCCGTCCTCGGCCTTCAGCAGAAGGCCGGCGAGGACAGGCGCCGGCGGACGGGCCGGGAGGCTGCGCGCCGCCCAGGCCACTGCCTCCGCGAGTACGTCGCGTTCCACCCGGATCTTCACTGTTGCCGCCTCCTGCTGTTGCCGGCGCTTCTCGGCCTGCCTGGCTTCGTCGTCTGTCTCGGTGTGGTCGGTCCCTGTGAGGGGAAGGACACCGGGGAACAGTCTGACGCACGGCACTGACAGTAGGTGCCTCTCGGGGTCAAGTCGTGACGAGGGGCAGTCGGGCGCCGAAGAGCGAGTTGTGCACAGGACCTCCTTCGAAGCGAATTCCGCTCTCTCTCTAGTTGGGAGTAGTAGTAGGGCCTGTGGATACGGTGGATAACCCTGTTTTCCCAGGTCAGCGCCAAGATTTTGTCCACGGGCCCTGTGGGCGACACCGGTGGACAACCAGGCGAATCTGTGGAGAACGGAAAGTTCTGCACACCCCATGCACAGCCTGAGGTGACTTCTCCCCAGTGCCGTCCCCAGCTTTGGGCGGCTTTCCCACAGACCTCCCCGGCAGCCTGATGTGACGCCTTTCACTCGTCCCGGTGAGGAGGCGCGTCGCGTTGCCGAACAGTGGACAGCGGTGTGGAGAAGCGGGCCATCCTTGGGGACAACCGACCCCAGCCTGTGGGTTGCCGGTGGACAACTTCGTGCACAGCCTGTGGATCTTTTCGCTGTCCACAGTCTGTGGAGATCGTTCGTCCACCAATCCACAACCACCTGAGCTGGCTTGATGGTCTGTCAACGGGGTCAGCTGTGGACAGGATCTGGACAACTCCCCAGTCCCCAGGGTGTGGACGGCAGAAAATCACCGAATCTGTGGAGAGTGGCCGTAACGCGGCACGTAATCGAACACCGGGTGGCTGCGGCATAACGAAGGGCGCCCTCCGGATCTCCTCCGGAGGGCGCCCTCGATGCCGTAACCCTGTGGTCGTCAGCCGTTCTTGATGCGGTTCGTCAGCTCGGTCACCTGGTTGTAGATGGAGCGCCGCTCGGCCATCAGATTGCGGATCTTGCGGTCGGCGTGCATCACCGTCGTATGGTCGCGGCCGCCGAACAGCGCGCCGATCTTCGGCAGCGACAGGTCCGTGAGCTCGCGGCACAGGTACATGGCGATCTGGCGGGCCGTTACGAGCTGGCGGCCGCGCGAGCTGCCGCACAGATCCTCGACCGTGAGACCGAAGTAGTCGGCGGTCGCGCTCATGATGGCCGTCGAGGTGATCTCCGGCGTCGAGTCCTCACCGCCGGGGATGAGGTCCTTGAGGACGATCTCGGTCAGGCCGAGGTCCACCGGCTGCCGGTTGAGCGACGCGAACGCCGTCACCCGGATCAGCGCGCCCTCCAGCTCGCGGATGTTCCGTGAGATCCGGGAGGCGATGAACTCGAGCACCTCCGGCGGGGCGTTGAGCTGCTCCTGCACCGCCTTCTTACGGAGGATGGCGATACGGGTCTCCAGCTCGGGCGGCTGGACGTCGGTGATCAGGCCCCACTCGAAACGGTTCCGCAGCCGGTCCTCCAGGGTCACCAACTGCTTCGGCGGCCGGTCGCTGGAGAGCACGATCTGCTTGTTGGCGTTGTGGAGCGTGTTGAAGGTGTGGAAGAACTCCTCCTGCGTCGACTCCTTGTCCGCGAGGAACTGGATGTCGTCGACGAGCAGGATGTCCATCTCCCGGTACCGCTTGCGAAAGCTGTCGCCCTTGCCGTCGCGGATGGAGTTGATGAACTCGTTGGTGAACTCCTCCGAGCTCACATAGCGCACGCGCGTGCCCGGGTAGAGGCTGCGGGCGTAGTGCCCGATCGCGTGCAGCAGGTGCGTCTTGCCGAGCCCCGACTCCCCATAGATGAAGAGGGGGTTGTACGCCTTCGCCGGTGCCTCGGCGACGGCCACGGCGGCGGCGTGCGCGAAGCGGTTGGAGGCGCCGATGACGAACGTGTCGAAGAGGTACTTCGGGTTCAGCCGCGCGGTCGGTTCGCCGGGGCCGGTCGCCGGCGCGGGCTGAGCGGCCAGCGGGCCGGGGGCGCCGGTCGTGGGGAGCGTGGGTCCGACCGGTCCGCCGCGATGCACATGTCCGGACCCGGACGGCGGCTCGGGCCGCTCCCGGCGGGCGTCACGCTGGTCGTAGTCGGAGCGGGACTGGTCGTAGTCGGAGCGCTGTGTGTCGTAGGAGGGGCGCTCCATGGACTGTGGACGGTAGTCCTGGGAGGGCTGGTGGTACGAGTCCTGGGACGGCGGGGAGTACGAGTCCTTGGATCCGTACGAGTCCTGAGAGCCGTAGGAGTCCTGGGACCGGTACGAGTCCTGTGACGGTGAGGCGTACGGGTCGCGCTCCGGAAAGCCGAGCCGCTGCTGCTGCCAGCCGTAGTCGTCCTGGGATCCGCGGGGCCAGGCGCCGGGTTCGGGGCGCTGGTATTCCGAGGGGTACGCGGGGCGGGCCGTCGGGAGCTGGTCCGTGCGGGGCGGGGGCAGCTGGTCGCTCGGGGTGCCGGCGCGGTCGTCGGCGCGGTGGCGGCCGTAGCCCTCGTACTGGGAGGAGGGGAGTTCCGGCTCTTCGTACCGGGGGCGCCCGGGCGGGGCCTGGGGTTCGCCGACGGAGTCGTCGACGGTGATCGCGATGCGGATCGGGCGACCGCATTCACGGCTCAGTGTCTCGCTGACGATCGGTGCGAGACGGCCCTCCAGTACGCCCTTCGCAAATTCGTTCGGCACGGCGAGCAGGGCAGTGTCCGCGACCAGCGCCAACGGCTGGCAGCGGCGGATCCAGCGCTCGTCCTTCGCTTCGACGCCCTGCCCGCGGCCCTCCCCGAGGAGTTGCTCCAGTACTCGTGGCCACACTGCGGCAAGATCGGCAGGTACGTCAGCCACAGGGCACGCTCTCTCGTGGGTCCCACGAACGTGTGGTTCTGGGACAGGTTGGGATTCAAATCGGATGGGACGGGCGAATCGGCGTCCAGCCAAGGTAGTCAGGGCGACGGGTGCGGTTCAAGTTGTTGTCCCCAGGCTGTGGATAGTGTCTCCTGTGGGCCGCTGGTTTGACCGGATGGCGTAGCCCCGCGTACCGTGACCAGGTCGAGTTGTCGATGGCTGCTGCCGCCTGCCTCCGATGGGCACAGATCGCTGAAGGTGATCGGGAAGCGGTGCACTCGGGCGTGATGCGAGCTACTCGTGGGCGCACGGTGACAGCCAGGACGGCACCCGCCACCACCGATTGATTTCTGGAGCCCCCGAGTGAGCAAGCGCACCTTCCAGCCGAACAACCGTCGTCGCGCGAAGACCCACGGCTTCCGGCTGCGTATGCGCACCCGTGCCGGCCGCGCGATTCTCGCGTCCCGCCGTGGCAAGGGTCGCGCCCGTCTGTCCGCCTGATCCCGGTCAGGTCATGACGTCGTGCTGCCCACCGAGAACCGGCTGAGGCGGCGCGAGGACTTCGCGACCGCGGTACGACGAGGACGCAGGGCCGGACGCCCGACTCTTGTCGTCCACCTTCGAAGCGGTGCCACGGACCCGCACGCGCCTGGGGAGAGCGCTCCCCCGACGCGTGCGGGTTTCGTCGTGAGCAAGGCGGTGGGCGGCGCGGTCGTCCGGAACAAGGTGAAACGCAGACTCCGTCATCTGATGCGGGAGCGAGTCGCCCTGTTGCCCCCCGGTAGCCTGGTAGTCGTACGAGCGTTGCCCGGCGCGGGCGACGCCGACCATGGACAACTGGCCCAAGACCTGGATGCTGCTCTGCGGCGGCTGCTGGGAGGGGGCGCACGATGAAGTACCCGCTACTGGCTCTGATCAAGCTCTACCAGTGGACGATCAGTCCGCTGCTCGGGCCGGTCTGCAAGTACTACCCGTCGTGCTCCCACTACGGCTATACGGCCATCGACCGGCACGGTGCGATCAAGGGAACGGCACTCACCGCCTGGCGCATCCTGCGGTGCAATCCGTGGTCGCTGGGCGGTGTGGACCATGTCCCGCCGCGCAAGCGCCCGCGGTGGCACGAAATGCTGCGTGACGCCTGGCGCACACGCAGGGGCGGGAACTCCGCCGCCGTAACGGCCACCGAGGGGCAGATTCCTTCGAGCCCGGCCGCAGAGACCCCGTCCCATGCCCAAGGAGCATGATTAGTGGACACGATTGCCAGCTTCTTCAGCTTCATCACGACACCTGTCTCCTGGGTCATCGTTCAGTTCCACACGGTGTACGGCGCCCTCTTCGGCGATGACACCGGGTGGGCCTGGGGCCTGTCCATCGTGTCCTTGGTGATCCTGATCCGTATCTGCCTGATCCCGCTCTTCGTGAAGCAGATCAAGGCCACTCGGGCGATGCAGACGCTCCAGCCCGAGATGAAGAAGATTCAGGAGCGCTACAAGAACGACAAACAGCGTCAGTCCGAAGAGATGATGAAGCTGTACAAGGAGACGGGCACCAACCCGCTCTCCTCGTGCCTTCCCATCCTGGCGCAGTCACCGTTCTTCTTTGCTCTGTACCACGTGCTCAACAGCATCGCGAACAACGACACCATCGGCTCCATCAATCAGAACCTGCTGGACAGCGCACAGAAGGCGCACATCTTCGGGGCCCCGCTGGCCGCGAAGTTCACCGACAGCTCTTCTGACGTCGCCGCGCTCGACGCCTCGCTGACCACCGTCCGCATCATCACCGCGGTCATGATCGTCATGATGTCGGCGTCGCAGTTCTACACGCAGCGTCAGCTGATGACGAAGAACGTCGACACCACGGTGAAGACGCCGTTCATGCAGCAGCAGAAGATGCTGATGTACATCTTCCCGGTCATGTTCGCCGTCTTCGGCATCAACTTCCCGGTGGGTGTCCTCCTCTACTGGCTGACCACCAACGTGTGGACCATGGGTCAGCAGATGTACGTCATCCGCAACAACCCGACTCCGGGTTCCAAGGCCCAGGCCGCGTACCTGGAGCGCCTGCACAAGCACGTCACGCACCACGGCAAGACGCGTGGCCGCGGTGAGAAGGCCATCGTCAAGGCCATCGTGGCCAAGGGCCGTGACCGCAACGAGTACGAGCGGAAGTTCATCAACGGGCTGAGCAAGGCGGGCCTCGCGGCTCAGGCTGACGGCACCGTGGTGAAGGGCGAGACCGCGATCGCCGTGCAGGCCGAGGACGGCACGCCGACGACCGCCACGCCCAAGCGCCAGCAGCCGAAGCGGCAGTCCAAGTCCCAGCGGCAGGCCGGCGGCGCGAAGGCGGCCGGTGAGTCCTCCGAACCGAAGACGTCACTGAGCAAGTCCGATTCCGATGAGCCCGAGGACGCAAAGCCCGCCGCGAAGAAGGCCGCGCAGAAGCCCGATGGCGGTGGCCGCAGCAAGGCCCAGTCCGGGCAGCGCAAGGGTCCGCAGCGGCCCAAGTCCCCGACCAAGAAGTAAGAAGGAGTCCATCCCGTGACGGAAGGCACCACCTCCGCCGCTGCCGAGGGCGCAGACACCCTGACCCGCCTGGAGCAGGAGGGCGAGATCGCGGCGGACTACCTCGAGGGTCTGCTGGACATCGCCGATCTCGACGGCGACATCGACATGGATGTCGAGGCGGACCGCGCGGCTGTGTCGATCATCAGCGACTCCGGCAGCCGTGACCTGCAGAAGCTGGTCGGCCGTGACGGTGAGGTGCTGGAGGCGCTCCAGGAGCTCACGCGCCTGGCCGTGCACCGGGAGACCGGGGATCGCAGCCGCCTGATGCTGGACATCGCGGGCTACCGGGCCAAGAAGCGTGCGGAGCTCTCCGAGCTGGGCGCGAAGGCAGCTGCTGAGGTCAGGAGCAGCGGTGAGCCCATGAAGCTGAAGCCGATGAGTCCTTTCGAGCGCAAGGTCGTGCACGACGCGGTCAAGGCCGCGGGTCTGCGCAGCGAGTCCGAGGGCGAGGAGCCGCAGCGGTTCGTCGTTGTACTTCCCGCCTGATCGGTCCCTACGGTTCTGCGGCCCCGTCTGCCCGGCAGGCGGGGCCGAACTTTGTCAGCCTGATAGTTCTGGTGGTTCTCGTGGTCGGCGTTCGGTGCGCCGAGGCGGTACGGAAGGACGGTCCCCGTGACGGAGGCAGTGGAGCTTCCCCCTGTGCCGGAGCAGGCGCGTGAGGTGTTCGGCGATCGCTTCGCTGATGCCGTGCGCTATGCCGAGCTGCTCGCCGAGGCGGGCGTGCAGCGTGGTCTGATCGGCCCGCGCGAGGTGCCCCGGTTGTGGGAGCGGCACCTGCTGAATTGCGCTGTGCTCTCCGAGGTCGTGCCCGAGGGGGTGACCGTGTGCGATGTCGGCTCGGGCGCCGGCCTGCCCGGCATTCCTCTGGCCCTCGTCCGGGAGGACCTGAAGATCACGCTGCTGGAGCCGCTGCTGCGCCGAACCACCTTCCTGACCGAGGTCGTGGAGCTCCTGGGGCTCGATCATGTGACGGTGGTGCGCGGTCGAGCCGAGGAAGTCATGGGGAAGCTGACGCCGGTGCATGTCGTGACGGCACGGGCCGTGGCGCCACTGGACAGACTGGCCACGTGGGGCATCCCGCTGCTGCGCCCGTACGGCGAGATGCTCGCGCTCAAGGGTGACACGGCCGAGGAGGAGCTCAAGAGCGCGTCCACGGCGCTGAGCAAGCTCGGAGCCGTGGAGACGTCCATCCTCCATGTGGGCGAGGGAGTGGTGGATCCGATGTCCACCGTCGTCCGTGTAGAGGTCGGGGAGAGCCCGGGAGGCGTGCGCTTCGCGGCGAAGCGT
The DNA here is from genome assembly GCF_030499575.1 of Streptomyces sp. DG2A-72. NCBI lineage: Bacteria > Bacillati > Actinomycetota > Actinomycetes > Kitasatosporales > Streptomycetaceae > Streptomyces > Streptomyces sp. DG2A-72. The sequence goes on along the minus strand of NZ_JASTLC010000001.1, from coordinate 5,087,472 downwards.
GCGAAGGCGGCCCGGACGGGGCGGACACGTCGACGCCGTTGAGATGAGCGGGCGCGTGAGGGGCGCCGCTGATCCGTCCTGACGACGACACGTACTCCACACAAGCTGCCAAACCTACGCATGCCGGAGTGTCGCGACACTCCGGCCAGGGCTGCTGTGCATCGTGTTTCACGTGAAACGTCGCTCATTGCTGCACGGCATCATCAGTCGCGGCCGCGCCGCGGCCGAACCTCGCGACCGAAAGCCTCTCGGATCACTCGGTGAGGCGCCAGCTTCCGATTCCGGCGGCTCTCGGTCCCCCTCGGGGGGTACGGAGTTGTCCACAGAGGTGGAATTCTCCACAGAACAACAGGCCTCACTGGTTCACGACCCCGAAGACATGGGAGGCTCTGTTCATTGCGAGCCTGAAGTCGAGGAGAGTGAATCCTTGCGGTCCGACGCCAACATCGCGGGACCGATGACCGATCCGGTCCCCGGTCCCCGTACCGAGTCGATGGGGGACGATGTTTCACGTGAAACACCGCCCCCGATGGACGACACTCCCATCGGTCGTGCTGCCCAACTGGCGGTGGAGGCTCTGGGCCGCGCCGGCGAGGGCCTGCCACGGCCTGAGCAGACCCGGGTCATGGTGGTCGCCAACCAGAAGGGGGGCGTGGGCAAGACAACGACGACCGTCAATCTTGCCGCTTCGCTGGCCCTGCATGGCGGCCGTGTCCTGGTGATCGACCTCGACCCCCAGGGCAATGCGTCCACCGCCCTGGGAATCGACCATCACGCCGAAGTTCCTTCCATCTACGACGTGTTGGTCGAGAGTAAGCCGCTCTCGGAAGTCGTTCAGCCGGTCCCTGATGTCGAGGGCCTCTTCTGTGCACCCGCCACGATCGATCTCGCCGGTGCGGAGATCGAGTTGGTGTCCTTGGTGGCCCGAGAAAGCCGGCTGCAGCGAGCCATCCAGGCCTACGAGCAGCCGCTGGACTACATCCTCATCGACTGCCCGCCCTCGCTAGGCCTCTTGACGGTCAACGCGCTGGTGGCCGGCGCGGAGGTCCTCATTCCCATCCAGTGCGAGTACTACGCGCTGGAAGGCCTGGGCCAGCTGCTGCGCAATGTCGACCTGGTGCGGGGGCACCTCAACCCCACCCTGCATGTATCGACGATCCTGCTCACCATGTACGACGGCCGGACGCGCCTTGCGTCCCAGGTCGCGGACGAGGTGCGCAGCCACTTCGGGGACGAGGTGCTGCGGACGAGCATTCCTCGCTCGGTCCGTATCTCCGAGGCGCCGAGCTATGGACAGACGGTGCTGACCTACGATCCCGGATCGAGCGGTGCCCTGTCCTATCTTGAGGCGGCACGAGAAATCGCGCTGAAGGGCGTGGGCGTCACCTACGAAGCGACGCACGCCCATATTGGTGCCCAGAGCGACCCGAGCATGGTGGAGGGGATCCAGTGAGCGAGCGACGGAGGGGGTTGGGCCGTGGTCTCGGCGCACTGATCCCTGCTGCCCCGACGGAGAAGTCGGTGCCTCCAGCGGTGGGGGGCGCTGCTGCAGCGTCTCCCACGGCGGTACCGGTGCTGACGACCGACCGTGGCGTGGCCGCGGCCAAGGTGGCCACGCTGCCGCCTGTTTCACATGAAACCGAGGAGCCGTCGGTGAACGGCGTGGCGGAGGCGCCAGCGCCTCCCATGGGGGCTCACTTCGCCGAGATCCCTCTCGACGCCATCGCGCCGAACCCGCGTCAGCCGCGTGAGGTCTTCGACGAAGATGCGTTGCAAGAACTCGTCACCTCCATCAAGGAGGTCGGTCTCCTTCAGCCGGTTGTCGTACGCCAGATCGGCCCCGCCCGCTACGAGCTCATCATGGGCGAGCGGCGCTGGCGGGCCTGCCGTGAGGCGGGGCTCGAGGCGATCCCGGCGATCGTGCGGGCCACGGATGATGAGAAGCTCCTCCTGGACGCCCTCCTGGAGAACCTGCACCGTGCACAGCTGAACCCGATCGAAGAGGCGGCTGCCTACGATCAGCTGCTGAAGGACTTCAACTGCACGCACGATCAGCTGGCGGACCGCATCGGCCGGTCCCGCCCTCAGGTCTCCAACACCCTGCGCCTGTTGAAGCTCTCGCCGAAGGTCCAGAACCGGGTGGCTGCCGGTGTGCTCTCCGCCGGGCATGCGCGGGCGCTCCTCTCCGTGGACGACCCGGAGGAGCAGGAGAGGCTGGCCTACCGGGTCGTGGCCGAGGGGCTCTCGGTCCGCTCTGTCGAAGAGATCGTGACCCTGATGGGCTCCCGCCCGCAGAAGGCCCAGCGTTCCAAGGGGCCGCGGGCCGGAGCCCGGGTCTCCCCGGCTCTGACCGATCTGGCGTCCCGTCTCTCGGACCGCTTCGAGACGCGGGTGAAGGTGGACCTGGGACAGAAGAAGGGAAAGATCACGGTCGAGTTCGCCTCGATAGAGGATCTTGAGCGCATCCTCGGCTCGCTTGCTCCCGGCGAGGGTCCTGTCCTGCAGAAGAGCCTTCTGGATGAGGACGACGCTGAGGACTCCGAGGACTGATCCTTCGGCCGCCCGGTCGTTCTGCCTTGGGCGGCAGAGCGGGCCGTGTCCGGTGTGTACCGGAACACGGTCCGCTCTTTGCTTTTTGGCAGTATCGATCGAATCGCAATCGTGGATACGATGCGTTCGGGTATGGCGCATCCACCCGGCAGCACCTCTCAGGGGAGGCAGAGGCCATGCGAACGGTGAGCCGCACCGGACTGGTGAGCGCGGGCCTCGGGCTGGGCGCGGTCGGCGGATTCGTCGGCAGCCTGCTCCGGGAGCGAAGCGCCCTGACGGCCGCCCGCGACGCGGCAGGCGAAGGAAGCGAGGAACAGCCTTCATGGGGCGCCGGCTCGTACCGCTCACGCTGGACAACCTTCAGGACCTTCCCAAGCGCTGTCGCACGTGTGTCTTCTGGGAACTGGACCCAGTCAGCGGCGAAGCCGCGGTAAAGGCGGGCACGCCGGCGCTGGAGAAGGAAGCCTGGATTTCCGCCGTCCTGCTGGACTGGGGATCCTGCGGCCGAGTGGTGTACGTCGATGAAGTGCCCGTGGGTTTCGTGCTCTACGCCCCTCCCGCCTACGTCCCCCGATCGACGGCGTTTCCCACGAGCCCTGTCTCGCCTGACGCCGTGCAACTGATGACCGCTTTCATCATGCCGGGCTACCAGGGCCAAGGGCTGGGCCGGGTGATGGTGCAGACGGTCGCGAAGGACCTGCTGCGCCGGGGCTTCAAGGCGATCGAGGCCTTCGGGGACGCTCGTTGGTCGGAGCCGGCTTGTGTTCTGCCTGCCGACCACTTGACGGCCGTGGGCTTCAAGACGGTCCGGCCTCACCCCACACATCCACGACTGCGTCTGGAACTGCGGACGACGCTCTCCTGGAAGGAAGACGTGGAGATGGCGTTGGACCGGTTGCTGGGGGCGGTTCAGAAGGAGCCGGTGCTGCGGCCGCTGTAAAGACCTCTCCGGCAAGCGAATGGGCCAGCCTCCTCAGAGGCTGGCCCATTCGTGTTTCACGTGAAACATCGCCTACTCGGCGATGAAGTCCTCGAGGTCGCGGACGATCGCGGCCTTCGGCTTCGCGCCGACGATGGTCTTGGCGACCTCGCCGTTCTGGTAGACGTTCAGCGTCGGGATGGACATGACGCCGTACTTGGCGGCCGTACCCGGGTTCTCGTCGATGTTCAGCTTGACGATCTCGATCTTGTCGCCGTACTCGGCGGCGATCGCCTCGAGGGACGGCGCGATCTGGCGGCACGGACCGCACCAAGCGGCCCAGAAGTCCACCAGAACGGGCTTGTCGCTCTTGAGGACATCCTGCTCGAAAGAGTCGTCGGTTACATGCTTCAGGGTGCCGGCCACGGCGGGCTCCTTAACTGGTTGGTGCGTGGGGCGGAAGGGGGTCAGACAGCGGTCTTCTCGGGCTCGGCCTGCTCCTCGTCCGCCAGGGCGGAGAGGAAGCGCTCGGCGTCGAGAGCGGCGGAGCAGCCGGTGCCGGCCGCGGTGATCGCCTGGCGGTAGGTGTGGTCCACGACATCACCGGCGCCGAAGACACCGGTCAGGTTGGTGCGCGTCGAGGGGGCCTCGACCCTCAGGTAGCCCTCCTCGTCCAGGTCGAGCTGGCCCTTGAAGAGCTCGGTGCGCGGGTCGTGGCCGATCGCGATGAACAGGCCGGTCACCGGCAGGTCCGAGAGCTCGCCGGTCTTGACGTTGCGCAGCTTCAGACCGGACAGCTTCTGGTCGCCCTGGACCTCGGCCACCTCGCTGTCCCAGACAAACTTGATCTTCGGGTCGGCGAAGGCGCGCTCCTGCATCGCCTTGGAGGCGCGCAGGGTGTCACGGCGGTGCACGATCGTCACGGACTTGGCGAAGCGGGAGAGGAAGGTCGCCTCCTCCATGGCGGTGTCGCCGCCGCCGATCACTGCGATGTCCTGCTCCTTGAAGAAGAAGCCGTCGCACGTGGCACACCAGGAGACACCACGCCCGGAGAGAGCGTCCTCGTTCGGCAGGCCCAGCTTGCGGTGCTGCGAGCCGGTGGCGATGATCACGGCCTTCGCCTGGTGGACCGTGCCCGCGGTGTCCGTGACGGTCTTGATCTCACCGGACAGGTCGACGGCCACCACATCGTCCGGGACGAGCTCGGCACCGAAGCGCTCGGCCTGGGCGCGCATGTTGTCCATGAGCTCGGGGCCCATGATGCCGTCCTGGAAGCCCGGGAAGTTCTCCACGTCGGTGGTGTTCATCAGGGCACCACCCGCGGTGACGGCGCCCTCGAACACCAGCGGCTTCAGCGACGCGCGTGCGGTGTACAGCGCCGCCGTGTAGCCGGCGGGCCCGGAGCCGATGATGATCACGTTACGGACGTCGCTCACGGCTTGATTCCTCGTCTCTGGACTGCGTCAGTACGGCCAGTGGAGCCCTCTCGGAACTCTCACCCCACCCAACGGATCCTAAGGGGCGTGCATTCCCGGTGTACCCGGGCACACGGAGAGTGGACACCGTACGGGATACCACGCAGGACGGAGACGAAGCGTTCGCGCTCAGGAGCGCGTGTAGGCATCCTTCAGCAGGACCTTGGCTGTGCCGGACGACGGGTGGGCGACACAGGTGGCATCCATGATGTAGGCAACAACCCGAGTGGTGTCGGCGGGGTCGGGCAGCACGACGAGCATGGCGTCCGTCCCCTGGAAGGTGCCGTCCTGGGTCGCGATCGCCGTGTCGTTGGTGCCGATGCCCTGCTGGATGCATGGCGGGACTGCGGGCTCTCTGAAGATCCGAGGGCCCTCGCTGTTGGGGGCCGACCCCCCACCGAGGCTGTGCGGGGCGCGGGAGCCGTTCCCGGTGCTCTGGTTCTCGGCAAGGAGATCGGCGACCTGGTTCTCCAGCTTCGCCTCGGAGAATGTGTCGGAGGCGGTGCTCGTATCGTCGGACGGCTTGCCGTCGTTCAGATACGCCACGAGCACGGAACCGAGACCCAGAGCGGCTACTGCGAAGACGGCACCGAGGACGGTGGCCCTGCGGCTTACGCCCCTCTGGCGTTCCTTGCGGCCCGGGCCCGTGGTCGCGCTGCGGGCGTGCCCTGCGGGACGGGCTGCGGAGACCGATGTTTCACGTGAAACATGAGCACGGTGGTCGGGCGTGGAAGCGCCGACAGGTGCCGGGTCACCCCCGGTATCGGGTGCGGTGGCCTGGAGAAGAGCTTCAGCGGCAAGGGCGGCATCGATACGGCCCGCAACATCGTCGGGCATGCGCTGCCCACCCGGCAGTGTGCCCAGGAGGCCCCGGATCTCTTCGAGTGATGCGTGCACATCCGCGCAGAGATCGCACTCGTCCAGATGCCGCTGTACGTCTGCGGTCCTGTCCGGAGGCAGCAGGCCCTCGGTGAGGTCGGAGATCTCGGCGACGTCCGGGTGCCCGGCCGTGTCTGTCGTGGATGTCACGCTCGCCCACCTCCGCCCTTCACAGCAGCTGAATCACTGGGTCCTGTATCTCGGGAACCGGCGTCATGCGGATCCGCTGCCGGTGGGACGGATGTCCCGTGCACCCGGTTCCGTCCCCGGCCGGGTTCTCTGTCGTCGTCGGCGTTTTCCGGGCCGTTTTCCGGCCGCAGATGAGAGACAAGGGGCAGAAGCCGGGCTCTGCCACGGGCACAGCGGCTCTTCACCGTGCCGGTCGGGACGTCGAGGACACGGGCGGCTTCGGCGACGGGGTAGCCCTGCATGTCCACCAGGACGAGGGCGGCACGCTGGTCGGGCGGAAGCGTACCGAGCGCTTCGAGGAGCTGGCGGTTCAGATCATTGCGCTCCGCGGGAGCCGAGGCCGACTCATGAGGCTCCAGCAGCTGCTCCAGACGCTCGGTGTCATCGACGGGAGACGTCTTGCGCGAGGCCGCCTTGCGGGCACGGTCGAGGCAGGCGTTCACCGTGATGCGGTGGAGCCATGTCGTGACGGCCGACTGGCCGCGGAAAGTGTGGGCGGCCCGGTAGGCGGAGACAAGGGCGTCCTGGACCGCGTCAGCGGCCTCCTCGCGGTCCCCGAGCGTCCGCAGAGCCACGGCCCAGAGCCGGTCACGGTGGCGCCGTACGAGCTCGCCGAAGGCGTCGGGGTCGCCGTCCACATGGCGAGCGAGGAGGTCCTGATCGCTTGCGTCGCCGTATGCGGTGCCATCTGCCATCGGACCCCCTCCCCTGGAATGCGGTGAGCTGTCAGCCGGTGAACTTCACGTCGGTGATGGCCTGCTTGTAACCGGCGCGGCTGTAGTTGGCGGAATCCTCTCCCGAATACGGCATCGCTGTCAGCCAGACCAGCACGTAGCGGCTCTTCACCGGCTTGTCGACCGTCACCTTTGCGGAGGTGCCGCTCGTGGTCGCCTCGCCCAGCTCCTTCATCGAGCTCAGCGGTGTGGACGAATCCAGTGAGTTGGTCGCGTACAGCTTGGCGGTGGTGTGAGGGCCGCCGTAGCGGAGGGAGAGCGTCGCGGTCGACACCTCCTGGGCGGAGCCGAGGTCGTAGACGATGCCGACACCGGGCTTGATCACTATTTTCGGGCCGTCGTTGTAGCTGTTGGTCCGCCATCCCGTCGTGGTGCTGCTGTCGTACGTCAGGTCCACGTCGCCGGGATGCTGGGCGTCGCCCTCGGCCACGTACTCCTCGGCACCCTCGATAGGGAGAGTCTTGACCGGCTTGGTCTTGTCGCCGTTCTTTTCGTTGTCTTCCGTCTGCGTCTGGTTGGTGTCCTCGGACTTGTTGCCCTGGTCCATGAGCGCATCGGCGAGCTGCCAGCTGCCCAGGCCCAGGGCAGCGATCAGGAGGGCCGAGACGGCCCACTTCAGCGCCTTGCCGGTGCGGCTCTGCAGCGGAGGCGGCGGCGCCTGTACCGGCTGGGGGGCTCCGGGGCGCGGCACCTGGCGGCCGTACGTGCCCTGCTGATACGTCGTGCGCTGATACTCGGGCGGGGCCGTGAACGCCGGCTCCGGCGGGCGGATGCGGGGCATCTCGCCGATCGCCTTCACCAGCTCCTCCGGCGTGGTGCACGGGGACTCGTGGCGGGAGGCGGTCGCGCCGTCGTTGGCGAGTGCGCGCATGGCGAGTTCGGACAGACCGCGGTGCACGCCGGCGCGCACCTGGTCGGGGGCGATCAGACCGACGTCCTTGGGCAGCCCGGACAGGCCGTAGGCGTCGCTCTCGTACGGCCAGCGCTGGGTGAGCGCCGCGTACAGCAGGGCGCCGATGGACTCCGTGTCGGTGCGCTGCGGGGTGTCGGAACTGATGCCGCGCAGCGCGGCGTTCACCGCGAGGCCGCGGATACGCCACTGACCGGACGAGGTGCGCAGGACGGCGTTGGGATTCAGGCGCAGATGGGCGAGGCCCTCGCGGTGGGCGGCGGCCATCGCGGCGGCCACCTGGCTGACCATCTGGTAGGCGTCGTGCGGCTCCAGCGGCCCGGGGGCGAGGAGCGCGGTCAGCTCGACGGCGTCGGGCAGCCACTCGTGGACGACGTAGACGAGGTCGTTCTCCTCGACGGCGTCGAGGACCTGGACGAACCGGGGATCGCCGAGCAGGGCGGAGGAGCGGGCCGCTGCCAGGACGGAACGCGCCCGGGTGTGGTCCGCGGGCAGGACGTGGACGCCGACCGCGCGACGGAGCTTCTCGTCCACCGCGCGCCAGCTGCTGAATCCGTCCAGACGGGTGACGCATTCCTCGAGTCGGTAGCGTCTGGCGAGTTTGTGACCGCTGTGCAGCTCGGGCGGTGAGGCTTTTCCGGGACGCTCGGTCCCGCCGCTCCCCTGTGCCTCGTCGATGTCCGTGTCCAGCTCCCGATTCTTGGCCACCCCGTCGGCCGTGGACTGGTCCGCCTGTGCGGTCAGCGGCTCGTCGCCGCTGTTGTCTGCCACGTCGACGGCAGCCGTGCTCCGTTCCGCCACCGTCGTTCCTGCCTCCCCATCCATTGCGCGCCGTTCGACTGCCGTGCGCGCCGTCCGACGCCGAAACCAATTGTGCCCACAGTCCGCCGCTATGCACGACACACGGTGGGGGCCGATGGTTGTGCGCGTACCCCAGCCCTAGCGACCCAGACGCCCGCGGACCATGCCGACGAGCGAGTTGAGCTCCTCGATGCGCATGCGTCGGGCAGCCACGTAGAAGATGCCCAGCAGTACGGCTCCGCCGGCGAGGAGCGCGGCGAAGGAGCCGATGACGCCCTGGCCGAGCGAGCGGCTGATGCCGTAGCAGGCTGCGCCGCTGAGCAGCGCCGCGGGCACCGAGGCGATGCACAGTCTGGCGTACGTCCGCATCACACGAGTCCCGTCGAGGTCCCCGCCCAGCTTCTTGCGCAGCCGGTTCCAGGCGACGCCGACGCCGATCGCGTAAGCCAGGCCGTACGAGGCCGCCATGCCGACCACGGCCCAGCGGGCCGGGATGACGAAGTAGCAGGCGGCCGAGGCGACGGCGTTGACGGCCGCCACGATGACCGTGTTGTAGAAGGGAGTGCGGGTGTCTTCATAGGCGTAGAAGGCACGCAGGACGACGTACTGCACGGAGTACGGGATCAGGCCGAGGCCGAAGGCCATCAGCATGAAGCCCATGTTCGTGGCCTCGCTAGTGCCCGAGGAGCCGAACATCAGCGTGCACATGGGGATACCCAGAGCCAGGAACCCGAAGGAGATGGGGACGATGGCCACGGCCGTCGTCCGCAGGCCCTGGGAGATGTCGTCCCGGACAGCCCCGCTGTCGTCTTCTGCGGCCGAGCGCGAGAGACGCGGCAACAGGGCAGCCATCAGGGAGACTGTGATGATCGCCTGTGGCAGGCCCCAGATCAGCTGGGCGTTGGCGTAGGCGGCGAAGCCGGTGCCGTCGAGGGGGGATTCCTTGCCCGCCGAGGTGGACAGCTGTGTGACGACGAGGGCGCCGGCCTGGTTGGCGAGGACGAACAGGAACGTCCACTTGGCGAGCGTGACGGCTTTGCCGAGGCCGTGGCCCTTCCAGTCGAAGCGCAGCCGCAGCCGGAAGCCGGTCTCCCGCAGATACGGGATCATCGCCAGCGCCTGTACGACGAGGCCGAGGAGGACGCCGATGCCGAGGAGGCGCTGACCCTCCGGCGGAATGTTGGTGACGGTCATGCCGGAGTGTTCGGCGGTGCCGTAGACCCAGATGAACATCCCGAGCGTCATGATGATGACGATGTTGTTCAGGACCGGCGTCCACATCATCGCGCCGAACTTCCCACGCGCGTTGAGGATCTGACCCATCACGACGTGGATGCCCATGAAGAAGATCGAGGGCAGGAAGTACTGGACGAAGGTGATGCCGACCTGGTTGGCAGCAGGGTCGCTGGCGACGGAGTCGGACAGCAGCCGGATCAGTAGTGGTGCGCCGAAGAACGAGAGCACGGTGAGCGTGCCCAGCGCCACCATCACCAATGTCAGCAGTCGGTTGGCGTACGCCTCGCCACCGTCGGCGTCCTCCTTCATCGCCCGCACGAGTTGTGGCACGAAGACGGAGTTCAAGCCGCCACCGACGGTGAGGATGTAGATCATCGTCGGCAGCTGGTAAGCCACCTGGAAGGTGTCGCCGAGGAGGCCGACGCCCAGCGCCGAGACGATCAGCGCGGAGCGGATGAAGCCGGTGAGGCGGGACACCATCGTGCCCGCCGCCATTACTGCGCTCGACTTCAGCAGACCGCCCGCCCGGCCGCCCTTCTTGGTCGCCGCCGGGGCGGGCGCGGGAGCGGGGGCCTCAGGTGCGGGCGGCGGCGGGGTTGCCGCGGGGTACTGGCCGTACTGTCCCTGCGCCGGGTACTGGCCGGGTACCGACGCGGGCTCATACTGCGGATGGCCGCTGCCCTGCTGCTGGTCCCGGAAGAGATGTGCGAAGGCGTCCGGCTCGTGGCGCTCCTCGGAGGAGTGGGTGACGAGGTCGTCGACGCCGACGTACTGGGTGGTGCGGGGATCGTCGCCGTACGGCAGGTACTGGGTCGGGCCGTCCGGCTCGGGGGGCGGTGTCTGGGCCCAGACGCGCGGGTCGGGGGCGTACGGGGACTGCGGCGGCTGGGCGTAGAGCTGTTGCGGCGGCGGGTAGGTGCCGGGGGGCGGCGGGGGGTGCGCGGCCCGGTCGTAGAGCGCTTCGGCGACCGGGTCCTGGGCCGAGAGGTCCTGCGCCCGGTAGGGATCCTGGTCGTAGGCGTCCTGGAGGTACATGTCCGCGGGGGGCTGCGGCGGCACCTGGCCGTGCTCGGGCGGCGGGCCCTCGGGGTGCCCCGAGTTGCCCGCGGCCTGGCCGCGGTCACCGTCGTGCGGCGCGTTCATGGTTACCCCACCTCATCGTCCCGGGCCCACCGGCCACGACATCCTCAACGGTCCACTCTCTCACCCGTGCCGGACGGGTCTGCGCTTTCCGCTGGGGTGTCCGGTGCCGGGTCACTCGGCTGCTCCGGGTCGCCTGCCCGGGTCCGGGTGCCGGACTCCTCCTTGAGACGGTCTTCGGGGCCCTCGGGGTTCTGCGGGGTGCCGTCGCCTTCACTCGCCTCGTCGGAGCCGTCTCCGTCGGCCTCGCGGGCGGCGGCGCGCTTGCGCTGGGTGTACATACGGAAGCCGGCCAGGACGAGCAGCAGAACACCGCCGCCGATGACCAGCATGACCGTGGCCGTGAACTCGGTGACCTTCACGTCGAAGGTGACCGCCCGGCCGTACGGCTGACCGTCCTCCGTGTACAGCTGGGCGATCACCGTCGCGCGGCCGTTGGCCTTGGCCGAGGTGGTGAACTTCACCGTCTGGCTGTGGCCGCCGGAGACCGTGACGGGCTGCTCCTCGTAGGAAGTGCCGCCGATCTGGAGCCGGTTCGGGCTTGTAGAGGTGAGCCGCAGCACCAGGTGGTCGACGCCCTGCACCAGGTTGTTCTGCACGGTGACGGGGATGGTGGCGCTGCGTCCGGAGAGCTTGGTCTCGGACTTGTCGATCAGCGTGACCTGGCCGGCGAGGTTGTCGAGATATTTCTCCACGTCTTCGCGGAAGCCTGCCGCCTCCGCGGTCCGGCCGCGCCAGGAGGTGGACATCTCGCGGTTCATGGCCCGCCCGAAGGGGGTCACGACACGGGACTGGTCGTTGAGGATCACCTTGAAGTTGTCGAGCTTGTCCTGCGTCGTCGCGATCTGCTGGAAGGCCGACCGGGGCAGCTCCTGCTTGCGCAGCGACGAGGGGTAGGCCGAACTCGACGGCACCTCCGTGGTGGCGCCCTCGTCCGGCTCGGCTGCCGCGGCGGCCGTGAGCTCCTGGGACTCGGACCAGGCGCTGCCCTGGAGCGCTGTCACCGCCTCGGCCATCGCCCGGGCCTGCCGTGCCGTCGGCATGCGCTGCGGGGCGACGACGACGCTGCGCTGCTTGTCCGTCTGGAGGTTCATCGTGAGGCTCTGGGCGAGGAACTTCTGCACGGCGAGCGTGGAGGCCGACGCCTTCGTCAGATCGCCCTGGAAGGCCGTCGACAGCCGTGTGTCCGCGACCACCGCGGTGATGCCCCCGCCGATCGGGCGCGCCGCCGAGGGCGTGTACGGCAGTCCGCCCGTCTCCTCCAGGCTGTCGCTGCGCGCGATCACCTTGTCCGCTCCGGCCGAGGTGGCGACCTTGACGATCGACGGGTCGACGGCGCCGTCCACGGGCCAGGCGAAGTCCGTGACCGGTTCCACGTGGAGGATCGTCTCGACGGTGTTGGCGACGACGTCGGTGGCTTCCTTGAGGTGGCTCAGCGAGCCGGTGACGCTGGTGCCGTTGTGGGCGATGGAGGCCAGGTCCGGGTCGGCGAAGGGAAGGGCGACGACCTCCTTGTCGACGACCGCCTCCTGCAGCGAGGCGAGCCACTTCTGTGCGACCGCCTGATGGGCGCCGGCCGTGGTGGTGCCGTCCTCGTTCTTCACCCGGTAGCCGCGCGTCATGGCGTCGACCGATGCCAGCAGGTCCGGGTCGATCACCCAGGTGACGTCGAGGTTCTTGCCCAGGGCCAGGAGCTGGTTCAGCCGGCCGCCCGGGGAGATCTCCTTGGCGAGGTCGTCATCGAGGAAGACCGGAGTCTGCTGCTCGTTCGATCCCGTCTCCGCCGTCATATGGCCCGTGGAGATGAGTGGCCACAGGACGGTCGTCTTCGTCCTGGTGTCGGCCTCGCCGGACTGCCAGGGCAGGAAGGTCCGCTGGATGCCGAGCACCTGCTGCCACGGTTGTGCGGACGTCTCGCCGGAGAGTGAGACGGCGAACTGGTAGACCCCGTCCGCGCCGAGATCCAGCTTGTCGACCGGCACGGAGATGCTGAAGCGCTCGGAGACGCCCGGCGTGAGCTTCGAGAACCCCTCGACGTACTCCCCTCCGACCGGTGAGCCGTCGGCGCCCTCCTGGTAGCCGGTGCGCTGGGCGGCGCTGTCGATGGCGGAGCGGGTGGTCAGCCGGGGGCCCATGCGCAGATCGACCTCGGCGCCGGTGACGGCCTGCTTACCGTTGTTGGTCACCGTGCCGGAGACGGTCAGGGTGTCGCCCTCGACGGGGGCGACGGGGGTGAGCGAGTCGACGGCGACGGCCACCGTGCTCGAGTCGGAGGCGGCCTTCAGCGAGGTCTGTCCGGCGGCGTCCGCGGGCGTTGCGGCGGGCAGCTGGAGCAGCCCGGTCAGCAGGGGCGCGCCGGCGAGCAGTGCTGCCGTGCGCCGCAGCCACCGGCGGGCAGGTGAGGGAGTGGTCCCCTGGAATTCTGCCGCCTCGGCCACGCGCTCGTCCGTCCCTCGTCGTCGTCAGTGGTCGTCGGAATGTCCGCCCACGCATGGTAACGATGCGCGCTGAGGGGAAGTGCCGCGGACCGCTCCACAAGATCGGTGCACGGCGCCGGGCTGCCCTGTATGTGCCCGTATAAAGGAGGAGCGTCTCCGCTCGCCGCAAGGACGGATCTTGTGCACGTATCAGGGAGGCGAGGTGCCCGTCCGCTTTGGGGTGTGATGTCTTCCCCCTTTTAATGAGGGCGCTCCGGGTCGCCCGGGCCACGTACCCTCTTCTGTTGTGCCGAACGCCAACGAAGACAACCTCAGTGCCCTGAGCCAGGTGCAGCACCGCGCGGTGAGTGAACTGCTCCGGATCGCTCCTGTCGCCGACGACCTCGCCCGCCGCTTCCAGGAAGCCGGGTTCTCACTCGCTCTGGTCGGCGGATCGGTCAGGGACGCGTTGCTCGGCCGGCTCGGCAACGACCTCGACTTCACTACCGATGCCCGCCCCGAGGACGTACTGAAGATCGTGCGCCCGTGGGCGGACGCTGTGTGGGAGGTCGGGATCGCCTTCGGGACCGTCGGCGTGCAGAAGGACGCCCGCGTCGAAGACACTGATCGACGCTTTCAGATCGAGGTGACCACCTACCGGTCCGAGGCGTACGACCGGACCTCACGCAAGCCCGAGGTGTCGTACGGCGACTCCATCGAGGAGGACCTCGTCCGGCGCGACTTCACGGTGAACGCGATGGCGGTCGCGCTTCCGGAGAAGGAGTTCATCGACCCGCACGGTGGTGTCGAGGACCTCGCGGAGCGTGTGCTGCGTACTCCGGGCACACCCGAGGAGTCCTTCTCGGACGATCCGCTGCGGATGATGCGGGCCGCGCGCTTCGCCGCGCAGCTCGACTTCGAGGTGGCTCCCGAGGTCGTCACGGCGATGAACGAGATGGCCGGGCGCATTGAGATCGTCTCGGCCGAGCGGGTCCGGGACGAGCTGAACAAGCTGATCCTTTCCGCGCACCCGCGCAAGGGGCTGACTCTGCTGGTCGACACCGGACTCGCCGACCACGTGCTGCCCGAGCTCCCGGCACTCCGCTTGGAGCGCGACGAGCACCACCGGCACAAGGATGTCTACGACCACTCGCTGATCGTTCTGGAACAGGCGATCGCGCTCGAGGACGACGGCCCCGACCTCACCCTCCGCCTCGCCGCGTTGCTGCACGACATCGGCAAGCCCCGCACCCGTCGCTTCGAGAGCGATGGCCGGGTCTCCTTCCACCATCACGAAGTGGTCGGCGCGAAGATGACCAAGAAGCGGATGGTGGCGCTGAAGTACTCCAACGAGCTCGTGAAGGACGTCTCGCGTCTCGTCGAGCTCCACCTCCGCTTCCACGGCTACGGCACCGGCGAGTGGACGGACTCCGCGGTCCGCCGCTACGTCCGCGATGCAGGCCCCCTCCTCGACCGCCTGCACAAGCTGACCCGCTCGGACTGCACGACCCGCAACAAGCGCAGGGCGGCGGCACTGGCGCGGGCGTACGACGGACTGGAGGACCGCATCGCTCAACTCCAGGAGCAGGAGGAGCTGGACTCGATCCGCCCCGACCTCGACGGCAACCAGATCATGGAGATCCTGGGGGTTGGACCGGGGCCGGCCGTCGGGCGTGCGTACAAGCACATGCTGGAGCTTCGGCTGGAGAACGGGCCGATGGAGCATGACGTCGCGGTGGCCGCACTCAAGGAGTGGTGGGCCGAGTAGGGCTGAGGATGCGGAACGGGGTCATGTTTCACGTGAAACATGACCCCGTGCAGGACGCACGAGAGGGGCGGTGTTTCACGTGAAACACCGCCCCTCTCGATGTCTGCCCTACTTGCTGTAGTCCTTCAGGCAGAGCAGGAAGTCGCTGCCGTCGCCGCTCTCGGTGTACACGTACTGGAAGTCCTTGGCCTTGGCCTCGCACTTTGAGCTGGCCACGGCGTCAGTGGTGTACGAGCCTTCGATCTTGGCCAGCACCACGTACTCGGCGTCCGCAGAGCCGCACTCGACGACCTCGAGGTCCGGGTTGCTGTTGCTGGTGCTGCCGCGATGCATGCAGTCGCCCACCGCGGCGGTGTTGGCGTCATCCCGGCTGGCGATGATGCCAACGATGATCACGCCGATGACCGCCACGCCGATCACGATGTTCTTGATCGTCTTAAAGCTGAGCTTGCGGCCCGACGGCTGCGGCGGGACCGGCGCGTAGGGCGAGCCGCCCTGCTGCGGGAAGCCGGGCTGCTGGGGGAAGCCGGGCTGGCCCGGCTGCTGCGGATAGCCGCCCTGGGGCGGGTACGGAGCCTGGCCCTGCGGCTGGCCGTAAGGGTTCTGGCCCTGCGCGAATGGGTTCTGGCCCTGGGGCGGCGGAGTTGTCACTGGGGTCCCCCCTGAAAAGGATGCGTGACGCGGACATGGCGTCGAAATAAGATGCACGTAAGTTACCGGCCTCCACGGACAACTCCTATCCGGGAGTGGCTCTGTGGCACTTATGTGACACTTACTGGCGTTCAAAGCGGGCCATAGTGGCAGCAACCGCCCCGTAGATAACGGCCACCGTGACCACCAGCGGCACCGACCGACCGTCCGGCGGCAGCATCACGGCGGCCACCGCGGCGGCACCGACGAAGGCGGCGTTGAAGAGGACGTCGTAGACGGAGAAGATGCGGCCGCGGAAGCCGTCGTCGACCGAGGACTGCACGATCGTGTCCGTGGCGATCTTCGCCCCCTGCGTGGTGAGGCCCAGGACGAATGCCGCGGCCAGCATGGGAGCCGTGGCGAACGGCAGGCCCAGGACGAGTTCCAGGACCGCGGCCGCCGCCGCACACACGACGATCCAGCGGCCGGGTCCGAGTCGTCCCGCCGCCCAGGGCGTCAGCACCGCCGCCGCGAAGAAGCCGGCACCGGAAGTGGCCAACGCCAGTCCCAGCAGGGCGAGTCCGTCCTCCGAGGTGGACGTGAAGGCGTACCGGCAGAGCATCAGCAGCATGACCGTCAGGGCGCCGTAGCAGAACCGCATCATCGTCATCGCGCACAGCGCCCACGTCGCCTCCCGGCGCTGCGGCGCGGCGAGATGACGTACACCTGCCGCCAGGTCGCGTGCGGTGCCGGAGAGCGCGGCGGTGAGACGGGGCTTGACCAGTTCCCGGTCGGGACCCAGCAGATCCCGGGCCATGCTCAGCGAAGCCAGCCCGGCGCACAGATACAGCACGGCGCCCAGCAGCACCACAGCCGCGTCGGAGTCGGCGCCCAGCAGTCGTACGAGAAAGGCGAGCCCGCCGCCGGCGATCGCGGCGAGCGTTCCGGCGGTCGGGGACAGGGAGTTGGCGATCACCAGCCGGTCGGCGTCGACCACGCGGGGCAGCGCGGCGGACAACCCTGCCAGGACGAAGCGGTTGACGGCGGTGACGCACAGGGCGGAGACGTAGAAGAGCCAGTCCGGGACGTCGCTGACGATCAGGGCGGCCGTCGCCGACGCCAGCAGGGCGCGCAGCAGGCTGCAGTACAGGAGGACCTGACGGCGGCGCCAGCGGTCCAGCAGGACGCCGGCGAAGGGGCCGACCAGGGAGTACGGCAGGAGCAGGACCGCCATCGCGGAGGCGATCGCGGCGGCCGACGTCTGCTTCTCCGGCGAGAAGACGACGTAGGAGGCGAGTGCGACCTGGTAGATGCCGTCGGCTCCCTGGGACAGCAGGCGTACGGCGAGCAGGCGCCGGAAGCCCTGGAAGCGCAGGAGGACGCGCAGGTCACGGACGACGGCCATGGGGCACAGCCTCACATACGGGAAGGGTCCCCGGGCGGAATGCCTCGGGGACCCTCACCATCGAGCAAGACCTGGGTCTTCAGCGCTCGACCTCACCCTGGATGAACTTCTCCACGTTCTCCCGGGCCTGGTCGTCGAAGTACTGGACCGGCGGGGACTTCATGAAGTAGCTCGACGCCGACAGGATCGGGCCGCCGATGCCGCGGTCCTTGGCGATCTTCGCGGCGCGCAGGGCGTCGATGATGACGCCGGCGGAGTTCGGGGAGTCCCAGACCTCGAGCTTGTACTCCAGGTTCAGCGGGACGTCACCGAAGGCGCGGCCCTCCAGGCGGACGTACGCCCACTTGCGGTCGTCGAGCCAGGCGACGTAGTCGGACGGGCCGATGTGGACGTTCTTCTCGCCCATGTCCCGGTCGGGGATCTGGGAGGTGACGGCCTGCGTCTTGGAGATCTTCTTGGACTCCAGGCGGTCGCGCTCGAGCATGTTCTTGAAGTCCATGTTGCCGCCGACGTTCAGCTGCATCGTGCGGTCGAGGACGACGCCGCGGTCCTCGAACAGCTTCGCCATGACGCGGTGCGTGATGGTGGCGCCTACCTGCGACTTGATGTCGTCGCCGACGATCGGCACGCCCGCCTCGGTGAACTTGTCCGCCCATTCCTTGGTGCCGGCGATGAAGACCGGGAGGGCGTTGACGAAGGCGACCTTGGCGTCGATGGCGCACTGGGCGTAGAACTTCGCCGCGTCCTCGGAACCGACGGGCAGGTAGCAGACGAGGACGTCGACCTGCTTGTCCTTGAGGATCTGGACGACGTCGACCGGCGTCTCGGCGGACTCCTCGATGGTCTCGCGGTAGTACTTGCCGAGGCCGTCGAGGGTGTGGCCGCGCTGGACGGTCACGCCGGTGTTCGGCACGTCGCAGATCTTGATGGTGTTGTTCTCGGAGGCGCCGATGGCGTCCGCGAGGTCGAGGCCGACCTTCTTGGCATCGACATCGAACGCGGCGACGAACTCCACGTCACGGACGTGGTACTCGCCGAACTGCACATGCATGAGGCCCGGCACCTTCGACGCCGGATCGGCGTCCTTGTAGTACTCGACTCCCTGCACCAGCGACGCGGCGCAGTTGCCCACGCCGACGACGGCTACGCGAACCGAACCCATTCCGGTTGCTCCCTGTGTGTACGAGTGAGGCCCTGGCAGGGGTCTCACGTGGTGGTGTCGCCGGGCGTATCCGGCCCGGGGGTGTCCCCGGGCCGGGGCAGGACGCCCGGCGCTCCCTCTGTGGTGTCGCGAGCGGCTTCTCCGTGGGCGGGACCCTTCAGGTCCCGGCCCGCCCGCTCACTTTCGATGAGCTCGTTCAGCCAGCGCACTTCGCGCTCCACGGACTCCATCCCGTGGCGCTGGAGCTCGAGCGTGTAGTCGTCGAGGCGCTCCCGAGTGCGCGCCAGAGAGGCGCGCATCTTCTCCAGGCGCTCCTCCAGCCGGCTGCGTCGCCCCTCGAGTACGCGCATGCGTACGTCGCGCGACGTCTGCCCGAAGAAGGCGAAGCGAGCGGCGAAGTGCTCGTCCTCGTACACATCGGGCCCGGTCTGCGAGAGCAGTTCCTCGAAGTGCTCCTTACCTTCCGCCGTCAGCCGGTAGACGATCTTGGCGCGGCGGCCGGTGAGGGGCGCGGCGAGGGCGTCCTCGGTGGTGTTCCCCGGCTCTTCGATCAACCAGCCGTTGGCGACCAGCGTCTTGAGGCAGGGGTAGAGCGTCCCGTAGCTGAACGCACGGAACACACCCAGTGACGTGTTGAGTCGTTTGCGCAGCTCGTATCCGTGCATCGGGGATTCGCGGAGCAGGCCGAGTACGGCGAACTCGAGGATCCCGGAACGCCGGCTCATCGTCGCCTCCTCTCTGCCGCGGCCCGTGCGACGGGCGCCTTGACGGTCCTTATGTCGAGCCTTATGTCGAGCTGATGTATCGACTCGATACATCACGACGATAGAACGGCCTTCCGGATGCGACAAGAGGGAGGACGGTGAACGGGATCACATCACCGATTCGTAGGAAGTAAGTTGCCTGTTTTGGGGTGAACTTCGGTGCTAGGTGGGTTTTGACGGTGCGTAGTCTGTGCGGCATGCAGACCACCGGGAACCGAGTGACGTCTGGGGGCGTCCTCGTCCCCGGTGCAGTACGGGTGAATGCAGGACCGACCACATCCGTACTTCGGGGGGACCGGAAACCTGCCGCCGTTTCCAGGCGCGCCACGGTGCGCCTGCCCTAGGAGTAGTCGTTCGATGAGCGAGCACCGTCGCAAACCGCCGCAGCCGCAGGGAGGCGGACGTGCCGCGGCCCGACGCGGCCAGTCCGGCTTGCCCACCGGCCGCCGCGCGGCACCGCGAGGCGCAACCGGGTCTCCTTCCGACTCGTACGGGTCGGGTTCCGGGTCGGGAGCCGAGGAGAGGCCGTACGGCGGCCGCGCCGAGGCCCGGCGTGCGGCCCAGAGAAGCGCAGGCGGCCGCCGTAGAGCGGCCGACCCAGGCCGGAGCGGCCGAGGAGCCGGTCCCGGCGGTCCGAACGGTCCTGGACGAGGAAGAGGGCGATCGGCTCCTCCTGGCCGGACGAGGCTCGTCGACTACCCCCGGGCCGGTAAGTACGGGTGGCGCCGCTGGGTGCCCTCCTGGAAGCTCGTCTCCGGCCTGTGCATCGGCTTCTTCGGCAGCCTGGTGGCCGTGGCGGGCATCGGCTACGCGATGGTGGGTATCCCCGACATCCAGAAGACTGCCGAGGCGCAGAACAACGTCTTCTACTGGTCCGACGGCAGCGAGATGGTCTCCACGGGTGGCGAGACGAACCGCCAGATCGTCAACCTCTCGCAGATCCCCAAGGCGATGCAGTACGCGGTCATCTCCCAGGAGAACAAGACCTTCTACACCGACAACGGCATTGACCTGAAGGGCATCGGCCGTGCCGTGTTCAACATGGCCAGGGGCGGCGAGACGCAGGGTGGATCCACGATCACCCAGCAGTACGTCAAGAACGCGATGCTCAACGACCAGTCGCAGACCGTCTCCCGGAAGTTCCAGGAGATCTTCGTCTCGATCAAGGTGGGAGCGAAGCTCTCCAAGGACGAGATCATGGCCGGCTACCTGAACTCCGCCTATTACGGCCGTGGGGCCTACGGCATCCAGGCGGCCGCGCGCGCGTACTTCAACAAGGACGCCGTCGACCTGAACGAGGGCGAGTGTGCCTTCCTGGCAGCGACGCTCAAGGGCGCCACGTACTACGACCCGGCGGGTTCGCCCTCCATCGACCCGGTCGGCGCCAGTGCCGAGGCGAACAAGCGGCGCGCAAAGATCCAGATGCAGGACACCTTGGACAAGATGGTCGAGTACGGCCATCTGGATGCCGCGACGCGGGCCAAGTACACCGATCTTCCCAATACCCAGAGTCCGCGTTCGAACGCCGCGCTGAGCGGCCAGGTCGGCTATCTCGTCGACCTGGCCAAGGCGTATCTGGTCAACAATACGAAGATCACTGAGGACGACCTGCAGAAGGGCGGCTACTCGATCTACACGACCTTCGACAAGAAGAAGGTCAAGGAGCTCGAGGACTCCGTCAAGAAGGTCCAGAAGGCCAACATCGACTCCAAGAAGCGCCCGGAGACGGACACCCACGTCCAGTTCGGCGGTGCCTCCGTGGAACCGAAGACCGGTGCGATCAAGGCCATCTACGGCGGTGAGGACGCGACCAAGCACTTCACCAACAATGCCGACGTCACCGGCGCCCAGGTCGGTTCGACGTTCAAGCCGTTCGTGCTCGCGGCAGCGATGACGTGGGGTGTACGGGACCCGGATCTGGGTCCGACCCAGGCGCAGGACGAGCGGACCCAGGTGTCCCCGAAGAGCCTCTTCAGCGGCA
Organism: Streptomyces sp. DG2A-72; assembly: GCF_030499575.1. Classification (NCBI taxonomy): domain Bacteria; kingdom Bacillati; phylum Actinomycetota; class Actinomycetes; order Kitasatosporales; family Streptomycetaceae; genus Streptomyces; species Streptomyces sp. DG2A-72. The sequence goes on along the minus strand of NZ_JASTLC010000001.1, from coordinate 5,066,512 downwards.
AGAACAAGCTGAAGATCAAGGATTACAGCGGAGAGGTCTGGAAGAACGAGAAGGGCAAGGAGTGGCTGCAGGTCAATGACGGCGACCAGTCGTACGGCACTCCGCCCAACTACCAGATCGACCTCCGTGAGGCGATGCGGGAGTCGGTGAACTCCGCCTTTGTGCAGCTCGGGATGGACGTCGGCCTGGACAAGGTGAAGGAGGCCTCCATGAACGCCGGCCTCAAGGAGGACAGCCTGGCCGGCACCAACTACCCGACGTTCTCCATCGGCACCTCCGACCCCAGCGCGATCCGTATGGCGGGTGCGTACGCAACGTTCGCGGCCAGCGGCAAGCAGCGTGAACCGTTCTCCGTGGAGAAGGTCACGAGCAAGGACGGCACGATCTTCACGCACGAGACGCAGACCAAGGAGGCGTTCACCAAGGACGTCGCCGACAACGTCACGGACGTCCTGAAGACGGTCGTCGACAAGGGAACGGGTACCAGCGCTCAGCTGACCGGGCGCGATGTGGCCGGCAAGACCGGTACCACCGACGGCAACAAGTCCGCCTGGTTCGTCGGCTACACCCCGCAGCTGTCCACGTCGATCACCATGTTCCGGTACGACGACGATGAGACCAAGAAGAACCGCGAGTTCCTGAAGATGTTCGGTACGGGTGGCCAGGAGAAGATCCATGGCGCCTCGTTCCCGGCCGAGATCTGGCACGACTACATGGAACAGGCGCTGAAGGACCAGCCTCCGATGGACTTCCCGACACCCAAGCCCATCGGCGAGGTCGTCAACGAGCCGACGCCGACCCCCACTCCCACCATCACGGAAACGCAGGAGGAGAGCCCGACACCGACTCCGACGCCCAGTGAGTCCCTGCCGTCGCCTACGCCCACGGAGAGCGAGAACTGTGGCTTCTTCGGCTGTGAGGACGGCGGCACAGAGAATGGCGGTGCGGACTCCGGAGGCACGGACGGCGGCGTGACGCCCTCACCAACGCCTACGGATACGGGCGACGAGAACGGAAATCAAGGCAACGGCAACGGAGGTCTTTTCGGAGGCTCAACGGGTTAGCCACCGGATCGTCCGGTGTGACTGTTTCACGTGAAACACCCTGGATGTTTCACGTGAAACGAGGGCCGCCGCACCCACGAGGTGCGGCGGCCCTCGGCGTATTCCTAGGTCGGTACGGCAGGATGTGCCCTATGCCCAGCGCAGAATCGACGCAAGCGAGCGTGCACGAGCCGGACCCGGTACCGCCGACCAGGACCGATGAGGTCGCGGCCACCGGCAGTGAGCTGATCGGCGGTCCCATCGGCCGACGTGCCCTGCTCGGGACGTCCTGGTGGACCCCCGTGCGGGTCGTCGCGCTGGTGGCGATCGGCATGTTCGCCCTCGGCCTGGTCCAGAAGGCGCCTTGCTACAACGGCGCCTGGTTCTTCGGCGCCAGCTCGCAGTACACGCACGCGTGCTACTCGGACATCCCGCACCTCTACCAGGGGCGCGGGTTCGCCGACGGGCTCGTGCCCTACTTCGACAAGCTCTCCGGCGATATGCAGTACCTCGAGTACCCGGTGCTGACCGGAGTGTTCATGGAGGTGGCCGCCTGGCTCACGCCTGGCAGCGGCAGCATCCAGGACCAGGAGCAGTGGTACTGGATGGTCAACTCCGGGCTGCTGATGGTGTGCGCCGTCGTCATCGCCGTCTGTGTGACCCGTACGCACACCCGGCGGCCCTGGGACGGTCTGCTGGTCGCTCTGGCGCCCGCCTTCGCGCTGACCGCCACCATCAACTGGGACCTGCTGGCGGTCGCTCTGACGGCCGCGGCGATGCTGATGTGGTCGCGGGGCCGCTCGCTCGCCTTCGGTGTCCTCCTGGGGCTTGCCACGGCCGCCAAGCTCTATCCCTTCCTGCTGCTCGGGCCGCTGCTTGTGCTGTGCTGGCGCGCGGGCAAATGGCGGGAGTTCGGCACGGCACTGGGAGGGGCGGTCGTCGCCTGGCTGGTCGTGAACCTGCCCGTGATGCTGTTCGCCTTCGAAGGCTGGTCGAAGTTCTACGAGTTCAGCCAGGAGCGAGGCGTCGACTTCGGCTCCTTCTGGCTGATCATGGCCCAGAACTCGTCCAACCCGCTCAGCACTGACACGGTCAACACGCTCGCCACGCTGCTGATGCTGGTGTGCTGCGCGGGCATTGCGGCGCTCACGCTGACCGCACCGCGCCGTCCGCGCTTCGCCCAACTCGCGTTCCTGATCGTCGCGGCCTTCATCCTCACCAACAAGGTCTACTCGCCGCAGTACGTCCTGTGGCTGGTTCCGCTGGCCGCGCTGGCCCGGCCGAAGTGGCGGGACTTCCTGATCTGGCAGGCCTGCGAGGTGGCGTACTTCCTGGGCATCTGGCTGTACCTCGCCTACACGACCAGCGGAGACGCCCACAAGGGCCTTCCGACCGACGGCTACCACTGGGCCATCGGCGTGCACTTGCTGGGGACGCTGTACCTGTGCGTGTTGATCGTGCGCGACATCCTCATGCCGGAGCGGGACGTGGTGCGCAGGGCCGGCGACGACGACCCCTCGGGAGGCGTTCTCGACGGTGCTGAGGACGTCTTCGTGCTCGGCGCTGCGGCCCATCCGCCGCGGCACGCGGCTCAGTTCGAAGGAGCTCAGGTGGAGTGGGGCAGCGCACGCCCCGGGCCGCCCGAGGGGCGTTCGCTCTGAGCGAACGGAGCGGACGCGGGCTACGCAAAAGGCCGTACACGGTGTTTCCGTGTACGGCCTTTCTGCTGCGGCGACGCTGCTCAGCGATCGACGAGCCGGTCGAACTGTGTGGTGGTGTGCCGCAGATGGGCCACCAGTTCGTCGCCGACCTTCGGCTCCGGGGCGTCCGCGGGCACGAACAGGATGGAGACCTGCATGTGCGGCGGCTCGGCGAACCAGCGCTGCTTGCCGCCCCAGACGAACGGCGAGAGGTTCCGGTTGACGGTGGCGAGGCCGGCCCGGGCGACGCCCTTGGCGCGGGGCATGACGCCGTGCAGCGCCTTCGGGGCTTCCAGGCCCACTCCGTGCGACGTACCGCCCGCCACGACCACCAGGTAGCCGTCCGAGGCCGCCTTCTGCTGCCGGTAGCCGAAGCGGTCGCCCTTGGAGACGCGGGTGACATCCAGGACCGCACCCCGGTACTCGGTGGCCTCGTGGTCGCCCAGCCACAGCCGGGTGCCGATGCGGGCGCGGAAGCGGGTCTGCGGGAACTGCTGCTGGAGGCGGGCGAGTTCCTCGGCCTTGAGGTGGCTGACGAACATCGTGTGCAGCGGCAGACGGGCCGCGCGCAGCCGGTCCATCCAGCCGATGACTTCCTCGACGGCGTCCGAGCCGTCGGTGCGGTCCAGCGGCAGATGGATGGCGAAGCCCTCCAGGCGGACGTTCTCGATGGCGGCGTGCAGCTGCGGCAGGTCCTGCTCATTCACCCCGTGCCGTTTCATCGAGGACATCACCTCGATGACCACCCGGGCGCCCACGAGGCCGTACACGCCGTCCACCGACGACACCGAGCGGATGACCCGGTCCGGCAGCGGCACGGGCTCCTCACCGCGCCGGTACGGCGTGAGCACCAGCAGGTCGCCGCCGAACCAGTCCTTGATGCGTGCGGCCTCGTACGTCGTGCCCACGGCGAGGACCTCCGAGCCCAGCCGGGTCGCCTCCTCGGCGAGCCGCTCGTGTCCGAAGCCGTAGCCGTTGCCCTTGCAGACCGGGACAAGCCCCGGAAACTGCTCCTGCACGTGCTTGTGGTGCGCCCGCCAGCGCGCGGTGTCGACGTAGAGCGTGAGCGCCATGGCCGGACCTGGAACCTTTCTCGTGGCTGCGGTGTATCAGAGATGTGAAAGCAAATTGTGGTGCGTCAGCGGCGGGACATGTAGATGTCGAGCGCCTTGTGGAGCAGCTTGTTGAGCGGGAAGTCCCACTCACCGAGGTATTCGGCGGCCTGGCCGCCCGTGCCCACCTTGAACTGGATCAGGCCGAAGAGGTGGTTGGTCTCGTCCAGCGAGTCGGAGATACCGCGCAGGTCGTAGACGGTGGCGCCGAGCGCATAGGCGTCGCGCAGCATCGTCCACTGCATCGCGTTCGAGGGCCGGACCTCGCGGCCGATGTTGTCGGACGCGCCGTAGGAGTACCAGACGTGCCCGCCGACGATCAGCATGGTCGCGGCCGACAAGTTCACACCGTTGTGGCGCGCGAAGTACAGCCGCATGCGGTTGGGGTCCTCGGTGTTGAGGGCCGTCCACATGCGCTGGAAGTACGACAGCGGGCGGGGCCGGAAGTGGTCGCGCACAGCGGTGATCTCGTACAGCCGCTGCCATTCCTCGAGGTCGTGATAGCCGCCCTGGACGACCTCGACGCCGGCCTTCTCGGCCTTCTTGATGTTGCGGCGCCAGAGCTGGTTGAAGTTCTTGTGGACGTCTTCCAGGGAGCGGTTGGCCAGCGGCACCTGAAAGACGTATCGGGGCTGTACGTCACCGAAGCCGGCGCCCCCGTCCTCCCCCTGCTGCCAGCCCATACGGCGGAGCTTGTCGGCGACCTCGAAGGCGCGCGGTTCGATGAAGTCGGCCTCGATGTCACGCAGGCGCTTCACGTCCGGGTTCTGGATGCCCTGCTTGATGGAGCCGGCTTCCCAGCGCCGGATGATCACCGGCGGGCCCATCTTCACGGAGAAGGCACCCTGCTGCTTGAGGTGCGCGAGCATCGGTTCCAGCCACTCGGTGAGATTCGGCGCGAACCAGTTGATGACCGGGCCCTCGGGCAGATAGGCCAAGTAGCGCTTGATCTTGGGCAGTTGCCGATAGAGGACGAGCCCCGCGCCGACCAACTCACCGGTGCGGTCGTCGAACCATCCGAGGCTCTCGGAGCGCCACTCCGCCTTGACGTCGGCCCAGGCCGGGACCTGCATGTGGCTCGCCGCCGGCAGGCTCTGGATGTATGCCAGATGCTGCTCGCGACTGATCGTCCTCAGGGTCAGGCTCATTCGGGGCGCTCCTCGGGCTGGTGTGTCCCCATGGGTACAGGGGCTCCGGCTCTAGCGCCGAAGCCTACTGCGCCTTGCGAGCGCCCCGACTGGGCGTACGGAAGCTTCGCCCCGGCCTGTTGGCCGCCGGGGCGTTGTGCGGTGTTGAGGAGACAGCGGCGGTGCCGTCAGAAGACACCGCCGAAGAGACCGCCGTGCGCCATGCCGAGGAAGAAGCCGACCCCTGAGGCGCCGAGGCCCAGGATCAGACCGAAGCGTTCTCGGGTCGTCTCCGAGATCCACTGCCCGTAGGCGCCGGTGATGATCCCCACCAAGCCTGTCCAGGAGCTCAGCAGGTGCAGGCTGTGGAACATCGCTGTGACGAAGGAGATGATGCCCAGCACCAGGGTCACCGCGAGAAGCGTGTCCTGGAGCGGATGGGGTTTGCCGTCGGTGGCGAAGAGGCCTCCGACGGTATTGGGTCGCAATGCTTGTGCCATAGGGCACCTCCTGCGGAAGACGGCGCATCGTAGCGCCATACACACCCGATGTGTACAGATTGTCGGTGTCGGCGGCCGGATTTCAACCGGAAGCCGGTGTGCGGGTACTCTGTACCCTCTGCACCGGTGTCTGCCCATGCCACGGCTCGGAATCCCGAGGGGAACCCCCGATTGTCAGTGGCGGCCGATACCGTTGCGTACGCATCACAACCCTCCTGCCACGGAACGACCGTGGCCGTTGAGTCCAAAGGAGGTGGGTTCCACATGCGTCACTACGAGGTGATGGTCATCCTCGACCCCGATCTGGAGGAGCGCGCTGTCGCCCCCCTGATCGAGAACTTCCTCTCCGTCGTCCGTGAGGGCAACGGCAAGGTCGAGAAGGTCGACACCTGGGGCCGTCGTCGTCTCTCGTACGAGATCAAGAAGAAGCCCGAGGGCATCTACTCGGTCATCGACCTGCAGGCCGAGCCTGCGGTCGTCAAGGAGCTCGACCGCCAGATGAACCTGAACGAGTCGGTCCTCCGGACCAAGGTCCTCCGCCCCGAGACTCACTGAGCTCTTCCGCTCAGCTGAACTCGGGACTCTGAGTAGCAGCACAAGCAGCCAGCAGCAGCAAACCCGCCGAGAGGTTCCCCCATGGCAGGCGAGACCGTCATCACGGTCATCGGCAATCTTGTCGACGACCCCGAGCTGCGCTTCACCCCCTCCGGTGCGGCGGTCGCGAAGTTCCGTGTCGCGTCCACTCCCCGCACCTTCGACCGCCAGACGAACGAGTGGAAGGACGGCGAGAGCCTCTTCCTCACCTGCTCGGTCTGGCGTCAGGCGGCGGAGAACGTCGCGGAGTCGCTTCAGCGAGGCATGCGCGTCATCGTGCAGGGCCGGCTGAAGCAGCGGTCCTACGAGGACCGTGAGGGCGTCAAGCGCACGGTCTACGAGCTGGACGTCGAGGAAGTCGGCGCCAGCCTGCGCAACGCCACGGCCAAGGTCACCAAGACCGCCGGCCGCGGTGGCCAGGGTGGTTACGGCGGCGGTGGCGGTGGCGCCCAGGGTGGCGGCGGCTGGGGCGGTGGCCCCGGCGGCGGTCAGCAGGGCGGTGGCGGTGCTCCCGCCGACGACCCGTGGGCGACCGGCGCTCCCGCCGGTGGCCAGCAGGGCGGCGGCGGTGGCGGCGGCTGGGGCGGAAGCTCCGGCGGCGGTCAGCAGGGCGGCGGCTACTCGGACGAGCCCCCCTTCTAGGCCTCAGGGCCGAGGGTGGGTCGAACCCACACTTCTTGATCACACAGGAGATACACCATGGCGAAGCCGCCTGTGCGCAAGCCTAAGAAGAAGGTCTGCGCTTTCTGCAAGGACAAGGTCACGTACGTGGACTACAAGGACACGAACATGCTGCGGAAGTTCATTTCCGACCGCGGCAAGATCCGTGCCCGCCGCGTGACCGGCAACTGCACGCAGCACCAGCGTGACGTCGCCACGGCCGTGAAGAACAGCCGTGAGATGGCGCTGCTGCCCTACACCTCCACCGCGCGATAAGGGAAGGGTGACCGACATATGAAGATCATCCTCACCCACGAGGTCTCCGGCCTCGGTGCCGCGGGCGACGTCGTCGACGTCAAGGACGGTTACGCTCGCAACTACCTGATCCCGCGGAACTTCGCGATCCGTTGGACCAAGGGTGGCGAGAAGGACGTCGAGCAGATCCGTCGTGCTCGCAAGATCCACGAGATCCAGACCATCGAGCAGGCCAACGCTGTGAAGGCCCAGCTCGAAGGCGTCAAGGTCCGTCTGGCCGTCCGCTCCGGCGACGCCGGTCGTCTCTTCGGTTCCGTCACCCCGGCCGACATCGCCTCCGCGATCAAGGCTTCCGGGGGCCCCGAGGTCGACAAGCGACGTATCGAGCTCGGTGCGCCGATCAAGACCCTCGGCGCGCACGAGACGTCCGTACGTCTACACCCCGAGGTTGCCGCCAAGGTCAACATCGAGGTTGTCGCGGCGTAAGCGTTGCGCTCGCGAGAGCAGTGAGAGGGGCCGCACCCTTCGGGGTGCGGCCCCTCTCTGCTTGCCGGTGTTTCACGTGAAACACCGCGAACCGCATGGGTCGGTCAGAGGCCGGCTAGAGCTTCGGTGACGGCGCTGAGGAGCCAGTGCTCGGGGCAGGCTTCCATCGACCCCGCATGTTTCACGTGAAACGCTCAGCGCGTCGCGCCGGTGACGATCCAGCGGCCTGAGCGGGTGCGCAACCACAAGGTCAGCATCCGGACGGTCATCATCAGTGTCATGGCGGCCCAGACCGCGGTGAGCCCTCCGCCGAGCGTGGGGATGAGAAGCGCGACGGGGACGAAGACTGCGAGGGTGACCACCATCGCCCACGCCAGATAGGGTCCGTCTCCCGCACCCATCAGGACGCCGTCCAGGACGAACACGATGCCGCAGATCGGCTGTGAGAGGGCCACCATCAGCAGAGCGGGCAACGCGGCGTCCTTCACCACGGAGTCGCTGGTGAACAGTGGCAGGAGCAGCGGTCGGGTGAGCATCACCAGCAGTCCCAGTACGACTCCGGTGGCGATACCCCACTCCACCATGCGTCGGCATGCGGCTCGGGCGCCTTCGGTGTCTCCGGCGCCCAGATGGCGTCCGATGATGGCCTGCCCGGCGATCGCTATGGCATCCAACGCGAAGGCGAGCAGACTCCACAGGGACAGGATGATCTGGTGCGCTGCGACATCGGCATCGCCGAGGCGGGCTGCTACAGCCGTGGCGATCACCAGGATCGCTCGCAGGGAGAGCGTGCGGACCAGCAGGGGCAGGCCTGCTTGCGCGGAAGCCCGGATCCCGGCGATGTCGGGGCGCAGCGAAGCGCCGTGACTACGGGCGCCCCGGACGACCACCACGAGGTAGGCCGTCGCCATGCCGAACTGGGCGATGACGGTGCCCCAGGCGGATCCGGCGATGCCGAGGTCGGCGCCGTAGACGAGTCCCATGTTCAGGGCGCCGTTGGCGATGAAGCCCGCCATCGCGACATACAGAGGCGTCTTGGTGTCCTGCAGTCCGCGCAAGACGCCTGTCGCGGCGAGTACGACGAGCATGGCCGGTATGCCGAGGGCCGAGATGCGCAGATAGGTGGTCGCATACGGTGCCGCGGTGTCTGAGGCGCCGAAGAGGTCTACGAGGGCCGGTGCCGTAGGCAGGACGACGGCCACGACCGCTGCGCCGAGGAGTAGAGCGAGCCAGATGCCGTCCACGCCCTGGCGGATGGCGGACTGGAGGTCGTTGGCGCCGACGCGTCGGGCAACGGCCGCCGTGGTGGCGTAGGCCAGGAAGACGAAGACGCTGACGGCTGTCATGAGGAGGGCAGAGGCGACCCCGAGTCCGGCGAGCTGCGCCGTGCCGAGATGGCCGACGATCGCGCTGTCGGCCATGACGAAGAGGGGCTCGGCGACGAGTGCGCCAAAGGCCGGGACGGCCAGTGCGACGATCTCTCGATCGTGCTGTCGCCGGGCGGCCCTGGAGGTCGCGGGAGCCTGTGTCATGAGCATCAATCTAATCGTCCACAGGTAAGAGATGCAACGGCAGTGGGACCCTTACTTGCCGTCTCGGCCCGTGCGCTCTCGTACACAGATTGAAGTGATCTTGGCCCGACAGGGAAAGTTTTTCTTCTGCACAGCCAGTGGATGGGAAAGGTGCAGGTCAAGCCGGTTTCGGGGGCCGAGGTGGGGGCTTGTTCACAGGCCTGTCCACCGTGTCGTGCACAGGTTTTGCGGAGTTCTCCACAGCATCGGGACCGTCGTCCACATGGCCTGTGGATAACCAGATTGGCTGACGGTGCCCAGGGGCCTACGGTGGTCCGACGCCTGCCCCGCCCGTCGGCTTGGAAACCATCACAAATCCGACGCGTCAGAACCGGAGTTGGGCCTCTTATTTGTCAGTGCCGTGCCGTAGAAAAGAGGGGCGCGGCGAGGTCCGCTGGGCGGACGGGAGGAGGTGGCTCGGTGAGTATTTCCGAGCCCTTGGACGACCCGTGGGCCGACAGCGGCCCAGGTGATCGTCTCCCCGCGTCTCGCCGACGCGGCGACGGCGGCCGTGGCCGCGACGAACAGCACGACCGCGGCCGGGAGAGCGCATGGGACGGCGGGGGCACGTCCTTCGAGCGTGTACCGCCGCAGGATCTCGACGCCGAGCAGTCCGTCCTCGGCGGCATGCTCCTGTCCAAGGACGCCATCGCAGACGTCGTCGAAATCCTCAAGGGCCACGACTTCTACAAGCCCGCGCACGAAACGATCTTCCAGGCGATCCTCGATGTCTATGCGAAGGGGGAGCCGGCCGACCCGATCACCATCGCCGCCGAGCTCACCAAGCGCGGCGAGATCAACAAGGTCGGCGGCGCGTCGTATCTGCACGGCCTCGTCCAGACCGTGCCGACGGCGGCGAACGCCGAGTACTACGCCGAGATCGTGCACGAGCGGGCTGTGCTGCGCCGCCTGGTCGAGGCAGGCACCCGTATCACCCAGATGGGATATGCGGCCGACGACGACGTCGACGAGATCGTCAACCGCGCCCAGGCCGAGATCTACGCGGTCACCGAGCAGCGCACCAGCGAGGACTACCTGCCGCTCGGCAACATCATGGAGGGCGCGCTCGACGAGATCGAGGCGATCGGTTCGCGCAGCGGCGAGATGACCGGTGTGCCCACGGGATTCACCGACTTCGACTCGCTGACCAACGGCCTGCACCCGGGGCAGATGGTCGTCATCGCCGCGCGTCCCGCCATGGGTAAGTCCACGCTCGCGCTGGACTTCGCGCGCGCCGCGTCGATCAAGAACAATCTGCCGAGCGTCATCTTCTCCCTGGAAATGGGCCGCAACGAGATCGCGATGCGCCTGCTGTCCGCCGAGGCCCGTGTCGCCCTGCACCACATGCGGTCCGGCACGATGACCGACGAGGACTGGACGCGGCTGGCCCGCAGGATGCCGGACGTCTCGGCCGCCCCGCTCTACATCGACGACTCTCCGAACCTGTCGATGATGGAGATCCGCGCCAAGTGCCGTCGACTGAAGCAGCGCAACGACCTCAAGCTGGTCGTCATCGACTACCTCCAGCTGATGCAGTCCGGCGGCTCCAAGCGAGCCGAGAGCCGTCAGCAGGAGGTCTCGGACATGTCCCGTAACCTCAAGCTGCTGGCCAAGGAGCTGGAGCTCCCGGTCATCGCGCTCTCTCAGCTGAACCGTGGCCCCGAGCAACGGACCGACAAGAAGCCGATGGTCTCCGACCTGCGTGAGTCCGGCTCCATCGAGCAGGACGCCGACATGGTCATCCTGCTGCACCGCGAAGATGCCTACGAGAAGGAGTCGCCCCGCGCGGGCGAGGCCGATCTGATCGTGGCCAAGCACCGTAACGGCCCGACGGCGACGATCACAGTCGCCTTCCAGGGGCACTACTCGCGCTTCGTGGACATGGCTCAGACCTGATCCGACGCCGACGGGCGGGCACGCGGAAATGCGCTCGACGTGTGCCGTCCCGCCGGATGGACTGGGGCCCATGACGACAACTCAGGATGAGCTTCTTCCCGGCACGCGCCGGGCGCTGCTGCACCGGATCGCGGTTGCCCAGTCCGAAGGGCGTGCGCCGTCGCTGGTCGCCGCGGTTGTACGGGACGGCCGGACGGTGTGGCACGGTGCCCGGACCTCGGTGGACGGGCACGCGCCTGACGAGAACGTGCAGTACAGAATCGGCTCGATCACCAAGACCTTCACGGCCGTTCTGGTGCTGAGGCTGCGCGACGAGGGAGTGCTCGACCTCGGTGACCAACTGGAGAAGCATCTGCCGGGTACGGGCGCGGGGGAGGCCACCATCGCCGAACTCCTCGCGCACACCGGTGGGTTGGCCGCCGAGTCGCCCGCGCCGTGGTGGGAGCGGACGCCGGGGACCCTGCGGCCCGAACTCGCCGACGTGCTCGGCAAGCAGCCTTTCGTGCATCCCGTAGGCCGCCGCTTCCACTACTCGAACCCCGGCTACACGATGCTGGGCGCGCTCGTGGAGAAGCTGCGGGGGGCTGCTTGGGAGGACGTACTTCGGCGTGAAGTGCTCGAACCCCTGGGCCTGAACCGCACGAGTGCTCAACCCCAGGCACCGCATGCCGGCGGCTGGGCCGTGCATCCCTGGGCCGATGTGATGCTGCCCGAGCCGACCGAGGACCTGGGGCGGATGGCTGCGGCAGGTCAACTCTGGTCCACCACCGAGGATTTGGCGCGATTCGCTGTCTTCCTGGCCAAGGGGGACAGCCGGGTGCTGAGTGCGGAGACGGTACGGGAGATGCGGACCCCGGCGGCGCCCGCTGATGCCGCGGATGTCGTGGACGGTGCGACCTATGGTCTCGGCGTGCAGCTCCAGAGCCGGGACGGTCGGTTGCTCGTGGGGCATTCGGGCTCGCTGCCGGGCTTCCTGGCCAATCTCACCATGAGCGTGGAGGACGACGTCGCGGCGGTGGTGCTGGCCAACTGCACCTCCGGGCCCCTGCTGGGCTCGGTCGGCGCCGATCTCGTATGCATCGTCGCCGACGCTGAGCCGCGCATTCCCGAACCGTGGCGTCCCTTGCCCGAAGTCGACCGGTCCGCACTGGAGTTGACGGGCCAGTGGTACTGGGGGACGCACGCTTTCGCACTGCGGCTCACAGCCGCCGAGGGCGTCTCACTGGAGCCGTTGTCCGGCACCGGCCGTCGCTCTCACTTCCGGTCGAATGGCGACGGCACGTGGACCGGCCTGGAGGGCTACTACGCCGGAGAGCTTCTACGGGCCGTACGGCGGGCGGACGGGACGGTGGACCATCTGGACCTCGCGTCGTTCGTGTTCACGCGTCAGCCGTACGACGAGGCGGCTTCTGTGCCTGGTGGAGTAGATCCGGAGGGCTGGCGGGGCATTCGGTAACGGCCGGCTCGGTGCGTACGACAGGTGAGGGTCCTGTTTCACGTGAAACAGGACCCTCCGTCACAGCATGAGCTTGAAGCCCACATGCGAGGCCTCGAAGCCCAGCCGCTCATAGAAACGATGCGCGTCGGTCCGGGAGGCGTCGGAGGTCAACTGCACCAACTGGCAGTCCTGACGGCGGGATTCGTCGACTGCCCACTCGATGAGCTGGGTGCCGAGACCGCTGCCGCGCTCGACCGCGTGGATGCGTACGGCCTCGATGACCGAGCGGGTTGCTCCCTTGCGGGACAACCCGGGGATGATCGTGAGCTGCAGGGTCCCGACGATCCGGCCCTGCCTTACGGCCACGACCACGTGCTGGTTCGGATCGGCGCTGAGGCGCTCGAGAGCCGTCAGATAAGGGGTCAGGTCGTCTGGGGACTCGCGCTGGGCGCCCAAGGGGTCGTCGGCGAGCATGGCCACGATCGCCGGGACGTCGTCCTTGGTGGCGGGACGTATTTCAAGATCTCCCATGCCCGCACCCTACGCGGGCACGTTCAGCGACTCCACGACACGTACCAGCGGAACCAGCTCGGGGTTTCTGGCTGCCTCGTCCAGGGCCTCGCGCAGGGCGGCGTCGTTGGTCGGCCGCGCATCCGCAAGGAGCTTGAGCCCCGCCTCGGTGACGTTGGTGTAGATGCCGCGGCGGTCGGTGGGGCAGAGGTAGCGAGTGAGCAGACCACGGTCCTCGAGCCGTGTGACCAGCCGGGTGGTGGCGCTCTGGCTGAGAACGACGGCGTCGGCGACCTGCTTCATCTGCAGATGGCCTCCGTCTCCGTCGTGCTGACGGCTCAGGACGTCGAGCAGTGAGTACTCGCGCACGCTCAGGTCGTGCTTGGCCTGCAGCGCCCGCTCGATGTGGGCCTCGATCCTCCCGTGCAGCAGGGAGAGCGCGCACCAGCCCTGGGCGAGGGCGGTGAGCGCGGGGTCCGTCGCTGTCATTGGGGTGTTCCTCCGTCCCGGAGCGGCTGACACCAGGATAGACCAGGCTCGCAATAGCCAGCGGTTGCAAGTATCAGGCGTCTGCAATTATTGTGAGCGTACGCAAAGCGCTCCTGCAATCGTCTGGAAGGTGTACCACCCCATGCCTCTCGCGCTTCTGGCCCTCGCGATCGGGGCCTTCGGGATCGGAACGACCGAGTTCGTGATCATGGGCTTGCTGCCCGAGGTCGCCGGAGACTTCGGCGTCTCGATCCCCACGGCCGGCTTCCTGGTGACGGGCTACGCGCTCGGCGTCATGTTCGGCGCACCGCTGATGACCGTGCTCGGCACCAAGATCTCCCGCAAGCGGATGCTGATGCTGCTGATGGGCCTGTTCATCGCAGGCAACCTGCTCTCCGCCCTCGCCCCGGGCTTCGGCGTCATGCTGGCCGGACGGGTGATCGCCTCGCTCGCCCACGGCGCCTTCTTCGGCATCGGCTCGGTCGTCGCGGCCGACCTGGTCGCCCCGGACAAGAAGGCCGGAGCCATCGCGATGATGTTCACCGGGCTCACGGTCGCCAATGTCGTCGGCGTTCCGCTGGGCACGCTGGTCGGACAGTCCGTCGGCTGGCGCGTCACCTTCGGCATCGTCGCCGCTCTCGGCGTCGTCGGCCTGGTCGGCATCGCCAAGCTCGTCCCCGACCTGCCCAAGCCCGAAGGCGTGCACCTGCGCCATGAACTGGCCGCCTTCAAGAACGCCCAGGTCCTGCTCGCCATGGCGATGACCGTCCTCGGCTTCGGCGGCGTCTTCGCGGCCATCACCTACATCGCGCCGATGATGACCCACGTCGCCGGCTTCGCCGACGGCTCTGTCACCTGGCTGTTGGTCCTCTTCGGCCTCGGCATGGTGGGCGGCAACCTCATCGGCGGCAAGTACGCCGACCGAGCCCTGATGCCCATGCTGTACGTCTCTCTTGGCGCCCTGGCGGTTGTCCTCGCGCTGTTCACGCTCACCGCGCACAACAAGGTCCTCGCGGCTGTCACGATCGCCCTCATCGGTGCCCTGGGCTTCGCCACCGTCCCGCCCCTGCAGAAGCGTGTCCTCGACCAGGCGCACGGCGCCCCGACCCTGGCCTCGGCCGTGAACATCGGCGCCTTCAACCTCGGCAACGCGTTGTCCGCCTGGCTCGGCGGCCTCGTCATCGCGGGCGGTCTCGGCTACACCGCACCCAACTGGGTGGGCGCCATCCTGGCTGCGGCGGCGCTGGTCCTGGCAGTGCTTTCAGCCGTTCTGGAGCGCCGCGAGAGCGCACCCAGTGCCGTTGTGGCCGGTGCTGTGCCCGCCGAGCGGCAGAGTGCCGTACACCACTGATGTGCCCTCAAGGCCACGCCGGTCCCTGCCATCTGCGGGGCCGGTGTCGGCATGTCGGAGGGTCTCAGCCGGCGGCCACCGTGAGCGGGGCGAACCGCCGGGTCCAGTCGCCGGGTAGTTCCGAGATGCCGCGCGTCATGACCGCGTTGAAGGCAACGGAGGCCAGACCCCGCTCCTTCGCCCACGCCAGCAGCTCCTCATGGCGCACATCGATGTCCGTGCGCAGCGGGCGGTTCGTATGGGCGGCCAGGGAGGCGATGAGTGCCTTGGCGGTCTCCGTGTCATGGGCGATCAGCGGGCCCGCGACATGCGTGTCCATGTTGGGCCAGGCGGCCGCGTATCCGACGATCCGGCCGCGCTCCTCGGCCACACACAGCCGATCGGCGAAGGCAGGCAGCCGGGTGATGATGTGCGTGCGATCGGCGCCGAACACCTCCTCGTCGAGCCGGACGATCGCCGTGAGGTCCTCGGCGGTGGCGGCGCGGGTGGTGACCTCGGGCATGCGACCGCCCGGCGTGAAGTGTCCGCGCAGCATCTCGGTCCGGCCGGTGACCTTGAAGCCGATTTCCTCGTACAACGGGCGGCCGTTCGGCGTGGCGTGCAGTGTCAGCGGCGTGGTGCCCAGTTCGGACACGACATGCCGCATCAACCGGCGGCCGATGCCCTGGCGGGCGTACCGCTCCGCGACCAGGAACATGCCGATGGCGCCGAGGTCGGGACGTTCCCGGGGACCGTACTCGGTGACGACACAGGCGCTGACGAGTCCTCCGTCGGGGTCGTCGATGCCGTAGCCCTTTCCGGCTGTGAGGAGGAAGCTCCACTTGTGCTCCTCGCGTGGCCACCCCCGGTCCTCGGACAAGTCGGCGCAGGCGGTGAGATCACGGAGCGTCAGACGGCGGATGGGCAGAGCGGTGAGGAAAGGAGTCGGCACGCAGGTCAGGCTGTCCGACGGGTACCCTCTGCGTCCACCTGTTTCCGGGGAGTTGTACGACCTTTTGGCCATGTCATAGCGACGTGCACAGCGCGTCCATGTGTGCCGGATGTTTCACGTGAAACATGGGCGAACGGCGGGCATCGGGCGCTCGGACTCGGCGTCCGGACTGTACTCGCGCAGAGTGCCGCATACGCGTCCCATTAGCCTCAAGGCCCATGGCGAGACTTCATCTCTTCGACCTCGACGGCACATTGCTGCACGGCACCTCCGCTCCCATGGAGATCTCACGGCAACTCGGACTCGAGGCCGAGACGGTACTGCTGGAGCAGGCGATCTCGGCGGGGCGAATCGGGCCGCCGGAGTATGCGACGAGGGCGCATGGGCTGTGGGCGGATCTCACCGAGGCGCATGTGTCCGCTGCCTTCGAAGGTGCACCGTGGCTGACGCGAATCCGTGACGTCTGGGCGGAGATCACGGCGCAGGGCGACTACTGCGCCGTTGTCTCGCTCTCTCCGTCGTTCTTCGTCGAACGCCTCACCGCCTGGGGCGCGCACGCGGCATATGGATCCCGTTTTCCCGCCCTCCCGTTCACCGAGCCCATGGACCCTGGCGGAGTGCTCAGCGCCGCAGCCAAGGTCGAGATCGCCGACATGCTGTGCGAGAGGTTCGGAGTGACCCGCGGCGACTGCATCGCCTATGGCGACTCATCGTCGGACACGGCTCTGTTCGGCGTGGTGCCGGTCTCCGTCGCGGTCAACGCGGACCATGTCCTCTCCGGTCTCGCGACGCATTCCTACAAGGGGAGAGATCTGTGGGAAGCCTATGAATTGGTGCGACACGCCCGGTAATTGAGGGAATTGCTGGTTCGCCCTCTCGCCCTATTCGTGGGGGAGCGAGGTGGGACTTGTGATCGGGGCGGCGGCCGGTATGGTCGACTCCGGTTCGCTTCCGGGGCGGGCACACAGCTCTTGGTCCGGGCCGAGAGCAGGGCAATGCAGCCTAACGGGACGGAGAGATCGAAGACCCGCATTCAGGGTTATACGGCTGAGGCTTCCACACGGGGTGGGATGCTGCGGTCACAGCACTGCGGCCAATGTCACACTCTCGCCTTACTTGTCCGTACGCAGCACGAATGCGGGTTGAATGTGGCCGCATTGGCCGCGGCGCCGAACGGGACAGCAAACCGTCTGCGGGGGAAAGCAGGCACCTTCCGACCGGGGAAGTGCGCAGACCGACCGAAAGATGTTCGAGGCGAGGCACACCATGGACGCTCCGACCACCACGTCGGCCGACAATGGCACTTCCGGCGGCGGTGGGGGCTGGTTCACGCCGCGCAAGCAGCCGCCGGCGACTCCGGGCGGCGAGCAGGACGCGGCGGAGGGCAGCCGCCTGGCCGGAATGCGGCCGATGGGCAGGTCCGCCTCCGTCACAGCCCCGGAGGGCACGCCCGAGACGGCTACCGAGGAGCCGTCGGCGCCCGCCCTCGCACGGGCTGCCACGCCGCCCCCTGACGTCGAGGCAGGTCCCGCAGCACCGCAGTCCTCCCCGGCAGGCAGCCCGGCTGCTCCCCCGCCACCGCAAGCCATCCCGGCCGATCCTCCGCCCTCCGAGCAGCGCGTACCCGTCCAGCGCTCGGAGCCGCCCGGGAACGACGCCTCGCCGGACGCCATTCTCGTCCGCCGGACCATGGCCGAGGTCGGCCCGGTGGCCGACAAGGTCACCTCGTACTTCTACGCGCTGCTCTTCGTACGCCATCCCGACCTGCGGTCGCTGTTCCCGGCCGCGATGGACACCCAGCGGGACCGGCTGCTCAAGGCGCTGCTCACCGCGGCCGAGCACATCGACAACACCCCGGTCCTCGTCGAGTATCTGCAGAACCTCGGTCGCGGCCACCGCAAGTACGGCACCCGTCCCGAGCACTACCCGGCCGTCGGCGAGTGCCTCATCGGCGCCTTGAGCCGATACGCCGAGCCCATCTGGGACGCGGAGACGGAGGCGGCCTGGGTCCGGACGTACACGACGATCTCTCAGGTGATGATCGACGCGGCGGCCGCGGACGAACTGCGCGCCCCGGCCTGGTGGTACGCGGAGGTCGTGTCGCACGATCTCAGGACGCCGGACGTCGCGGTGGTCACCGTCCGCCCGGACCAGCCCTATCCCTTCCTCGCCGGGCAGTACGCGAGCCTGGAGACACCGTGGTGGCCGCGAATATGGCGGCACTACTCCTTCGCCTCGGCGCCCCGTTCCGACGGCCTGCTGTCGTTCCATGTGAAGGCCGTCCCCGCCGGCTGGGTCTCCAACGCCCTGGTGCACCGTGCCCGGCCCGGCGACATCATCCGGCTCGGGCCGCCCGCCGGTTCGATGACGGTGGACCACACGACGGACAGCGGGCTGCTCTGTCTGGGCGGCGGCACCGGCATAGCGCCCATCAAGGCTCTCGTCGAGGACGTCGCCGAGCACGGCGAGCGGCGACCGGTCGAGGTGTTCTACGGCGCCCGCACCGATCACGACCTGTACGACATCGACACGATGCTCAGACTCCAGCAGTCGCACCCCTGGCTCTCGGTCCGCGCGATCGTCGACCAGCAGGCGCACCTCCAGCTCCCTGACGCCGTACGCGAGTACGGGCCCTGGATCGAGTACGACGCCTATCTCTCGGGCCCTCCCGGAATGATCCGCAGCGGTGTGGACGCCCTGAGGGACGTCGGCATCCCGTCGGAGCGCATACGGCATGACTCGGTGGAGGAGCTCGTCACCGCCGGGGACTGATGCCCCAGCGCGATATCAGCCCAGGTCCGGGGCGTGCATCGCGCGTACACCCTCGATGTTCCCGTCCAGGTAGTGCCGCAGTGACAGCGGGACGAGATGCACGGAGGCGATGCCGACGCGGGTGAACGGCACGCGGACGATCTCGTACTCGCCTGCGGGCTCGTCCACCTCGGGTCCGTGCCGCAGGGCCGGGTCCATGGATCCCAGACGGCAGACGAAGAAGTGCTGCACCTTCACTCCGGTCGCGCCGCCGTCCTCGCCGATGTGCTCCACGGTGTCCACGAAGCAGGGCACCACATCGATGATCTTGGCGCCGAGTTCCTCGTACACCTCACGGTGCAAGGCTTCGACGACGGTCGTGTCCTCCGGTTCCACCCCACCACCGGGGGTGATCCAGTAGGGATCGACGCCAGGCTTGGTGCGCTTGATGAGGATCAGGTCGTCACCGTCCAGGAGAACGGCGCGGGCGGTGCGCTTGACCACGGGTCGGACGGTCATGGGAGAAATGTGGCCCGCCATGTTCCACGTGAAACATCGCGGCATGTCATCGCATGGGCTCGGGGCGTGATGCCGCGTGGTCGGCGTCTCAACACCAGTCCGTGGCGGCCTGTTGCAGCCACTCATGGGCCCGTGCGATGTGCGGCATCGCCAGCGTGCCGGTACGCACCACCAGGAAGTACGTCCGCAGCGGCGGGACTGCGGGCTCATGCAGGGTCACGACCTCCCCGCGTTCCAGAGCGAGCGCACAGAGATAGCGAGGCAGCACCGCGAGCCCGGCGCCCGCGGACGCGCAGGCAAGCACCGCACGCAGATCGGGAACGATGACGGCGCCGGAGGCCGCCGGGCGGGAGTCGAAGACGGAGGCCCAGTAGCGGGAGACGAAGGGCAGTGACTCGTGCACCTCGACGACAGGAAGGTTCTCCAGGACGGGCGCCCCCATGCGGCGCAGCTTCCCGGAGTCGATCTGCTTGGCCCAGCGCGGGGCGGCGACCAGGACGTGCTCTTCGTCGCAGAGCGCAGTCGCCGTGAGCAGGGCACCGCGTGGACGTGCCGTACTGATGGCCAGATCGTGATGCCCGGCGGCGAGCCCCTCCAAGGTTTCCTCGGCATTCCCGAAGGAGGCGCGCAGCGCGAAGCCCTGGCCGTCTTCGCCGGTCAGCTCGGTGAGCACGGGCAGCGCTCGCTCGGCGGTGAACTCGGGGGGTCCGGCGAGATGCAGGGTGCGTAAGGAGGACTCGTCGTCGATCCCCGTCTCGGCGATCTCGACCAGCGCGTCGAGATGCGGCGCGGCCTTGTGGGCAAGCTCGTCGCCGATGGTCGTCGGCGTCACACCGCGCGCCTGCCGCAGGAACAGGGGGCGGCCCAGCTGCCGCTCCAGGGTGCGGATCTGGGAGGTGACGGCCGGCTGCGACAGTCCGAGCAGCGCGGCGGCGCGGGTGAAGGAGCCGGCCCTGTGCACGGTCACAAAGGTGCGCAGCAAGGCCAGATCCATGGCGCACCCTCCCCTTCTTTGCTTTCCCCTGACCCCCCGGTCGCGCCCAACTATAAATAAGTCGATAGGTCGCTGTCGCTACTGTGATTGGACACTGACACAGAGTCAACTAGCCTTGTTCGCGCGGTTCTTCGCGCGTGGAACCGGGGACGGTCCGAGCCACGAGGGGGAGGCTCGGACCGTCCGTTGTCCGTATCCGGACCCCGTCCGGGCCGGTGCGAACGGTCAGCCGGCCGACTCGTCGAGCGCGCGCAGCACATCGGCCACCAGGTCCTCGGGATCCTCCGCGCCGACGGAGAAGCGGATGAAGCCCTCCGGCACCGCATCCCCACCCCAGCGTCCGCGGCGCTCGGCCGTGGAGCGCACCCCGCCGAAACTCGTCGCGTCGTCGACGAGCCGCAGGGCGTCGAGAAAACGGTCGGCACGCGCGCGCGTGGGCAGCGAGAAGGAGACGACGCACCCATAGCGATGCATCTGCTGTGAGGCGATCTTGTACGAGGGGTCGCTCATCAGTCCCGGGTAGCGCACCCCGAGCTCCTCGGGCCAGTCGCGCAGCGCTTCGGCGACCGCGAGGGCAGTGGCGTTCTGCCGGTCCACCCGCAGCTGGAGCGTCGCGACGGAACGGTGCGCGAGCCAGGCCTCCATGGGCCCCGGGATCGCCCCGACGATCTTGCGCCAACGGCGTACGGCCGCCATGGCCTCTGCGTCGCGGCCGACGACGTAGCCCAGGAGGACGTCTCCGTGCCCGGTGAGCTGCTTGGTGCCGCTGGCCACGGAGAAGTCGGCGCCCAGCTCCAGCGGACGCTGCCCGAGCGGCGTCGCGAGCGTGTTGTCGACGGCGACGAGGGCGCCACGCGCGTGTGCCGCCTCGGCGAGCCGCCGGATGTCGCACACGTCCAGCCCGGGGTTCGACGGGGTCTCGATCCACAGCAGCCTGGCGCCGTCGAGAACGTCCAGTTGGGCGTCGCCTCCGGTGGGAGCGGTGCGCACCTCGATGCCGTAGGACTCGAGTTGCGTGCGCAACAGCGGCAGCGCCTGGTAGCCGTCGCTGGGCAGGACGACCGTGTCGCCGGAGCGCAGCTGGGAGAAGACGACGGAGGAGATGGCGGCCATGCCGGAGGCGAAGACCAGCGTCTCGATGCCGTCCTGCCCGGGAGCCTCCAGCTCGCCGATCGCGCGCTCCAGATGCGTCCACGTCGGGTTCTCGTCGCGGCCGTAGTTGTACGGGCCCGTCGGGTCGCCCGGCAGATGGTAGTGCGCGGCGAAGACAGGACCGGGCAGCGTCGGCTCGTACTTGACCGGCTCAGGGAGGCCGGCCCGCACTGCGCGCGTGCCCTCGCCGGTGCCCGGACCGCTCTTGTCCGTCGCGGAATCGCTCATGCCACCTCTCCCTCCACCTGCTCGCGGACCGCGGCGAGCAGCCCCACGCTCGCTGCCTCCACCATCTCAAGACACTCCTCGAAGCCGTCCATCCCCCCGTAGTACGGGTCCGGGACGTCGACGTCGTGGCCCGCAGCGGTGTCGTACGAGCGCAGCAGCCGCACCTTCTCCGCGTCCTGCTCGGTGGGCGCGAGGCGGCGCAGGGCCTTGAGGTGGCCGGTGTCGAGGGCGATGACGAGGTCGAGGCGGGAGAACCAGGACGCCTGGAACTGGCGGGCCGTGTGCTCGCCGGCGTAGCCGTGCTCCGTGAGTACGGCTACGGTGCGCGGGTCGGCTCCGTCGCCCTCGTGCCAGCCGCCCGTGCCGGCGCTGTCGACCTCGACGAGTTCGTCCAGCCCTGCCTCCGCCACGCGCGCGTGGAAGACGGACTCGGCCATCGGGGAGCGGCAGATGTTGCCGGTGCAGACGAAGCAGACGCGGTAGGGCATGCCGTACTCAGTCCTTGCCGTCGGGCAGGACCACGTGGAGTGCCCAGGACACGACCGAGATGATCAGGCCGCCCAGGACCGCGGTCCAGAAGCCTTCGACGTGGAAGCTCAGATCGAGCTTGTCGGCGAGCCAGGAGGTGAGCAGCAGCATCAGCGCGTTGACGACCAGGGTGAACAGGCCGAGCGTCAGGATGAGCAGAGGCAGGCTGAACAGCTTCACAACGGGCTTGACCAGGAAGTTCACCAGGCCGAAGACCAGGGCGACGAGGATGAGCGTCCAGATCTTCTTGCCCGTGCTGTCCCCGGTCAGGGTGATCTTGTCGAGCAGCCATACGGCGACCGCCAGGGCGCCCGCGTTGGCGATCGTCTTGACTACGAAATTCTTCATGTGTCTGATCGTGGCAGACGAGATCGGTTACTAGCAGTGGGACAAGGGCGGACGAGGGCGATGAAGGCATTCCGGCTGGATGAACTGGAGGCGGAGCGCGCCGCCAATGAGGGCGCCTACCTGCAGTTTCTGCGGGAGCGGAACATGTCGGTCGGCCTGTACGCGCTCAACGCCGGCGAGCATGATCCACAGAAGCCGCACAACCAGGACGAGGTCTACTTCATTGTGAGCGGCCGCGCCGCGATCACCGTCGGCCTGGAGACCACGCAGGTGGCGCGTGGCAGCGTGGTGTACGTGCCGGCCGGTGTCGCCCACAAGTTCCACCACATCAGCGAGGACCTTCGGGTGCTGGTGGTGTTCTCTCCGCCCGAGAGCTGACCTGGCACCCCGGGATTCCCTAGGGGATCGATCAGGGGAGGACAAGGGCTGCGAGGCCCCCGCTGCGCCCCCTCGCGGCCCTAGCATCGAGTGCAGGACATCAGAAGGATCCGGTACCGAACAGGGCCGGACATCGACGGACCCGGCACAGCGACGGGCGGAAAGTAAGGACAAGGGCGATGCGAGAGATCTTCACGGGACTGCCGTGGTGGGTGAAGTGGATCGCGGTGCCTGTCATCGCCCTGGTCGTGTTCGGCGGGCTGATAGCCAGCGTCGTCGGCTTCGTCATCGGGCTGCTGTTCAAGCTGCTGGTCTTCGTGGCACTGGTCGGCGGACTCATCTACGTCGTACGGAAGTTCACTTCGAGCTCGTCCTCACGCAGCGACTGGTGAGCACCGCGGGGAGCCGGTGAGCGGTAACAGGAATCACCGGTTCCCTCGGGCGAGGGAAGTTTTCCGGACGGGCCGACTGTGAGCGGTGGCACACGGTTAAAGTCCGGAATTCGACGCGGGGCGTACGAACCCCGCGAGCGGCGCACACCCCCTCCCGTGTTCCCCCCGCACGGGCTGCCCCCTCGCATCGGGAGTGACCCTTGGCCACGGCTGACACCGCACCGGCAGACCCCCACCCCCACGCCCCCACCACAGCCGTCCTGCCTCCGGGCACCCGCATCAGACCCCCGGAACAGCCCGGCCCCCGGGAGCGACAGCCCCGGCAGCAGACAGCGGCCCCTGAGGAGCAGCCGCACTCCGCGACGCTCATCGGATCCGTTCAGCGCGCCATGCGCCTCCTCGAATCGGTCGCCGAGCATGCGCACGGCGCCCCCGCCAAGCAGCTGGCCCGCGAGACCGGCCTGGCGCTGCCCACGGCATACCACCTGCTGCGCACCCTCGTACACGAGGGCTATCTGCGCCGTGACAAAGGGCTGTTCTTCCTCGGGGAGGCCGCTGAGCGGCTGAGCAGCAGCGGTGCCCGGCAGAAACGTCGCAGCATGGTCGTCGAGACACTCGCGACCTGGCGCGACGCCATCGGCGTACCCGTGTACTACGCGATGTACCAGGACGGCGAGATCGAAGTCATGTGTGTCTCCGATACCCCGGGCAATCCGGCGGTCGAGGAGTGGGCCGACTTCCGCGAGACCGGGCATGCGCACGCCATCGGGCAGTGCCTGCTGTCCCAACTTGACGAGGACGCCCGCCGCGACCATCTCGATCGCTATCCCGTGCAGTCCATCACCCCGTACACCGTGCGGGACGACCACGCGCTGCTACGGCGGCTGGAACGGACGCGGCGGACGCAGCCGGTGACGGAGCGACAGGAGTACGCGCTGGGGACCGTGTGCGCGGCGATTCCGATCACCGTGGGCACCACGGCCGCGACGATGGCCATCTCGCTGCCCTCCCATCAAGCCGATCGGCTGCTGCCCGCGGTGCGTCAGTTGCAGGGTGAGATCGAGCGGCTCCTGGGCTCGCTGGCGATCTCTATCAGCATCTGAAAACTCACTCCTTGTGATCTGTCGTGTACGTTCAGCAAGATGCCTTCAGTGCCGGGGGTCCATACCCGGCCGGACGATGGCAAATGACGGGACAGGCGATGCGCGAGTCCGTACAGGCAGAGGTCATGATGAGCTTTCTCGTGTCCGAGGAGCTCTCCTTCCGTATCCCGGTGGAGTTGCGCTACGAGACCGATGATCCCTATGCCGTGCGGCTGACGTTCCATCTGCCCGGTGACGCCCCCGTGACCTGGGCGTTCGGGCGGGAGCTGTTGATCGACGGGGTGGGCCGGCCGTGCGGAGAGGGGGACGTTCGTGTCTCGCCCGCCGAACACGACACGCTCGGCGACGTCCTGATCCGGCTTCAGGTCGGGGGCGACCAGGCCGTGTTCCGTTCCTCGGCGGCACCGCTCGTGGCCTTTCTCGACCGCACCGACAAGCTGGTGCCGCTGGGCCAGGAGGGCGCCCTCGCCGACTTCGACGCCCACCTCGACGAGGCGCTGGACCGCATCCTGGCGGAGGAGCAGAGCGCGGGGTGAAGGGTGCGGGGGGAGCGATTATGCACCGGTTCGCCGGGGTTGTACGGCCGTGCAGGAACGCTTTTGCGAGGCGGGTCGGGGCGAGCGATTGCGGGCTCAGTAGTCGCCGGTGGTGACCGGCTCCCGGTGGCCGCTCCCCTCACCGCTTGCGGCGCCGCCCCCTCCCGCCTCGTGTCGGAGCCGCGACAGTCGCCCCGGACGGAGCGGCCTGCTCTCCTCCCTGGCGGTCGGCCGAGACCATCAGCGCCGCGAGTGCGGTGGTGACCGGCACCGACGCGACCAGGCCGATCGAGCCCACCAGCGTGCGCACGATCTCCTCCGCGACCAACTCGCTGTTGGCGACGGTGCCGACGCTGCTCTGCGCGATCGAGAAGAGCAGCAGCAGCGGCAGCGCGGCGCCCGCATAGGCGAGGACGAGCGTGTTGACGACCGATGCGATGTGGTCGCGGCCGATGCGGATGCCCGCGCGGTACAGCCCGCGCCAGCCCATCGTCGGGTTGGCCTCGTGCAGCTCCCAGACCGCAGACGTCTGCGTGACCGTCACGTCGTCGAGCACACCGAGCGAGCCGATGATGATGCCGGCGAGCAGCAGACCACTCATGTCGATCGACGGATAGAGGCCGTGGATCAGACCGGTGTTGTCATCCGTGTTGCCGGTGAGCGCGGCCCAGTCGATGAACAGTGAGCCCAGGATGCCGATCAGCAACAGCGAGATGAGTGTGCCGAGCACCGCCACCGAGGTTCTCGCGGACAGGCCGTGGCACAGGTACAGGGCGACCAGCATGATGGCGCTCGCCCCGATCACCGCCACGACCAGCGGGTTCGAGCCCTGCAGGATGGCGGGCAGGATGAAGAAGTTCAGCACCAGGAAGCTGATGGCCAGCGCGACCAGTGCCATGACACCCCGCAACCGTCCGACGACCACGACGGCGAGGGCGAAGATCCCGGCGAGCAGCATCATCGGAAGACGACGGTTCACATCGGTGACCGAGTACTGCAAGTCCTTGGGCGCGGAGGGCTCGTAGGCGACGACGACCTTCTGGCCCTCATGCAGCTGCCGCGACTGGTCCGGCTGCACGATCTCGGTGAACGTACGGCCCTCGTCCTTGCCCGTGTCGACCCGGATCGTCGCCTTCTTGCAGGTGCCGTTCGCCTGCTGTTGCGCCGAGGAACCCTCCGCGGTGGAGGTGTCACCGGTGGGGGTCTCACCCGAGGCGTTGACGTCCTTGCAACTGACCTCGACCACCTTGGTGACCGTGGCTTGTTGGGTCTGCCGGTCGAAGCCGACCCCGGTGCGCTCGTGCGGCGGCGCTCCGCCGGGCCACAGCACTGCGAGCCCTACGATCACGGCCGCGGCGAACGGGATGAGAATCGCCGCGATGATCTTGCGCAGGTGCTGCGAGACGGGCGCCGCCGGACCGTGACTGTGTGAGTGGCCATGCCCGCCACCGCCACCGCCGCCGCCCCCGGGCCCGTGTCCGCTCCCGCCGCCGTGATCGTGGCCGCCACCGGCACCCGAACTCTGGTCGGGTCCGGCGTCGGAGGCGGGCCCGTGCTCATGCCAGTCGCCGGATCTGGTTCCGGCTCCAGTCTCGCGACCGCCGCCGGAAACAGGCCCGTTTCCACGGCTGTTGCCGTTCGCGGGGCCGCTTCCGGAGCCGGGGCCGCGGGGCGGCTCGGGCGGTGGGTACGGGGACTGTTGTGTCGTGGTCACCGCCCGATCATCGCAAGAACGACCGGGGCCCACTGTTCAGCGCGCCCGAATTGACGCTAGCGTGTAGGCACCTTTGTACACGCGGGAGCTCGGAGCACCGGGCTGAGAGGGCGCTGACCTCCGTCTTCGCAATGTTTCACGTGGAACGTCATCGGAATCGAGTGATGTTCCCCATGAAAAGCCGGCAGACGGAAACCGCTGCGTCGACCGCTGAACCTGTTACCGGGTAATGCCGGCGTAGGGAGTAGGTCTCATGACCATCAAGGACACACGCACGCCCGCCTCCACGCAGAACGCGACGGACGTTCCGTCGCCGACTCCAACCAGCGGGGAGGCCGCCAAGTCCATCGGCTGGCACAAGGCGTACATCGAGGGCTCACGCTCTGATCTGCGCGTGCCGGTCCGCCAGGTGCATCTCACCAACGGGCAGTCGGTCACGCTGTACGACACTTCCGGCCCGTACACCGATCCGCTCGTCGACACCGACGTCCGCCGGGGGCTGGTCCCGCTGCGAGAGAACTGGATCATCGCCCGCGGCGACACCGAGGAGTACGCGGGCCGTCCCGTCCGTCCCGAGGACGACGGCGTCAAGCACACCTCGCCGCGCGGCGGCCTGCGCAATCTCGACGCGGTCTTCCCCGGACGGCCACGTCAGCCGCGCCGCAGCCGCGACGACAAGGCCGTCACCCAGCTCGCCTACGCGCGCCGGGGCGAGATCACGCCCGAGATGGAGTTCGTGGCCGTCCGGGAGGATGTTTCGCCCGAGGTGGTCCGTGAGGAGATCGCGGCGGGCCGGGCCGTGCTGCCCGCGAACGTCAACCACCCGGAGATCGAGCCGATGATCATCGGCAAGCGATTCCTGGTGAAGGTCAACGCCAACATCGGCAACTCCGCGGTGACGTCCTCCATCGAGGAGGAGGTCGAGAAGATGACCTGGGCGACCCGATGGGGCGCCGACACGGTCATGGACCTGTCCACCGGCCGCAATATCCACACGACCCGTGAGTGGGTGCTGCGCAACTCCCCCGTCCCCATCGGCACGGTCCCCCTCTACCAGGCCCTGGAGAAGGTCGACGGCCGTGCCGAGGAGCTGACCTGGGAGATCTACAAGGACACGGTCATCGAACAGGCCGAACAGGGCGTGGACTACATGACCGTCCACGCGGGCGTCCGCCTGCCTTTCGTACCGCTCACCGCCAACCGCAAGACCGGCATCGTCTCGCGCGGTGGCTCGATCATGGCGGCGTGGTGCCTGGCGCACCACAAGGAATCGTTCCTCTATGAGAACTTCGAGGAACTCTGCGAGATCCTCGCCGCGTTCGACGTCACGTACTCGCTCGGCGACGGACTGCGGCCCGGCTCGATCGCGGACGCCAACGACGAGGCGCAGTTCGCGGAACTCCGAACTCTCGGGGAACTCAACCAGATCGCGAAGCGTTTCAACGTACAGACCATGATCGAGGGCCCGGGACATGTCCCGATGCACAAGATCAAGGAGAACATCGACCTTCAGCAGGAGATCTGTGATGAAGCTCCGTTCTATACGCTCGGCCCGCTGACGACGGACGTCGCGCCGGCGTACGACCACATCACTTCCGGCATTGGTGCCGCGATGATCGCCTGGTGGGGCACGGCCATGCTCTGCTATGTCACGCCCAAGGAGCACTTGGGCCTGCCCAATCGTGACGACGTCAAGACCGGCGTCATCACCTACAAGATCGCCGCCCACGCAGCCGACCTCGCCAAGGGGCACCCCGGTGCACAGGAGTGGGACGACGCGCTGTCCGACGCACGCTTCGAGTTCCGGTGGGAGGACCAGTTCAACCTCGCCCTCGACCCGGACACGGCCCGGGAGTTCCACGACGAGACCTTGCCGGCCGAGCCGGCCAAGACCGCTCACTTCTGCTCGATGTGCGGGCCGAAGTTCTGCTCGATGAAGATCTCACAGGACATCCGCCGTGAGCACGGCAGCACCAAGTCGGAGATCGAGGAGGGTATGGCCCAGAAGTCGAAGGAGTTCGCTGACGCGGGCAACCGTGTGTATCTGCCGATCGCGAACTGACGTCGGCGTCCGGAACAGGCCGTCCGTAGCCCCGTGTTCGGCTTGCGCTCCCCTCCGTGGGGGCGCAAGCCGAGGGGCGTCATGCCGGAGCGGGCTACTCCGGCTGGTGCTCCGGGCCTCCGAAGTCCGGGCTGGTGTAGTCCGGGCTGCTGAAGCTCGGGCGGTGGCCCGGGGCGGGGCCGTCGTCGGGGCTGCTGAAGCCCGGGCGGTTGTAGCCGAGGTGCGGGATGCGGCTGGTGGTCGCCTGTGGTGCCGTACGGTGCAGTGCCGCGGCGGCGCCGGGTTCGGCCAGTGCGTCTCGCAGGAACGGCAGGATGCCGCGTTCCAGCAGGGCCTCGCGCCAGGCTTCCCTGGCCCTGGCCACCTCCCCGCTCAGCTTGCCGTAAGGGCCGGTGTCGAGCGAGGGCCTGTTGCGCAGGGCGGTGATCAGCAGCCCGACTGCGGCGACAAGGATCGCGATCGCGGTCACGGCGCCGAACACCCATCCGGTGGTCAGCATGGTCTGGGCGAACTCCGGCACGGGGTCCAGCATCTTCAGGATGTAGCCCACGAGCAGGAAGATCGCCGCTGCGGTTCCGGCGAGGACGGGTGCCAGGACCGCGGCGACGGCGACGGCGCCCGCGCCGGCGGTCTCGGCGACCTCGCCCATGGTGGCGGCGAGCCCCACCGTGTTCGCGGCCGGCTCCGTGGAACCGGATTCGCGGACGGACGACGGGGTGGACGGCGCCGGCTGGCGCAGTTCCTCGCGGACCTTCACGTAGTGCTGGTACTCGGTGGCCGCCGCCGCGGTGATGAGTGCGGAGGCGTTGAGAGCCATGGTGCGCAGCTGTTCGGGGTTGAGCCGCTGTCCGACAGCGGTCAGTTCAGGGCGGTGTGGGGCGGAGCGCAGCGCCTCATCGAGGATCCGCTCGTATTCCTGGCGGTCCTCGCTCAGCAGGTGCTGCGGAACGCTGTTCATGTGCATCCCCCGATGCTCCGTAGGGCTTGGGGCTCGCACGCTGACGAGCCGTATGGCAGAAACGGAGGGGAGCCTGCTACGGATAAGCCGATGGTAGAGCGGTGACGGCACACGGTGACAGGGGGTTTCCAAAAATTGCCCCTTGGCCTGCGCCGTCTCCGGTAGTACCTCCGTGACGGGACGCCTGCCCTGTGAACGCTCAGATATCCAGAGGAAGTTGCTGGACCAGCAGCTTTCCGGCCATGGTCACTCCGCCGTCCATCGCGATGGCGAGCCCGTCGGCGTAGACGTGCGGTCCCTCGACATGGGGACCGGCCTCGTCCTCGTCGTCCTCGGAGCCGACTTCGCCGAGGAGGTACGGAATGGGGCTGTGGCCGTGAACGATGCGGGTGCCGCCGTACGTATCGAGCAGTGAACGCACATGGTCGGCGCCGCCCTCGTCGCGGAAGGAGAAGCGCTTGGTGAACTTGCGGAAGAGATCCCAGACTTCGTCGGCGTCATTGCGTGTGAGCGTCTCGCGGACGGTGTCGTTGACCGCCTCGATCGAGTCACCGTAGTCGAGATAGGCGGTGGTGTCCGAGTGGACGAGCAGATGGCCGTCGACCTCTTCCATGGCGTCCAGCCGGGCCATCCACTGCAGGTGGTGGTCCTGAAGACGGTCCATGTCGGTCTTCTGGCCGCCGTTGAGCAGCCAGGCGGCCTGGAAGGTGGCAGTGCCCGCGCCGGAGTTGACGGGAGTGTCGCCGAACCGCTTGGCGCCGATGAGGAGCAGCTCGTGGTTGCCCATGAGGGCCTTGCAGTAGCCGCCCGCCGCGGCGGCCTCGGCGGACAGCCGCATCACGAGGTCGATGACGCCGATGCCGTCCGGGCCGCGGTCGGTGAAGTCGCCGAGGAACCACAGCCGGGTGGTGCCCGCGCACCAGTTGCCCCCGGTGTCGATGAGGCCCTTCTCCTGGAGGGCGGCCACCAACTCGTCGAGATAGCCGTGGACGTCTCCGACGACATACAGCGGACCGGGCCCGGCAGTCGACTGCGGGGCCGGCTCGGACACGGGGTCGACGGTCACCTGAAGCGTGTCACCGCGGTTGATGACGGGGAGGTCGCGCTGCGTGGGTGTGTAGCCGTCCGGGTAGTCCACAGGCTTCTCGACGGGGCTGACGGCCTCGCCGGGGTGCATGCTGTGGACGTACGGACCGGTCTCGTGGACATACGCGGGTACCCGGAAGTCGCGCAACGTCGCCGTCCGTTCCACCTCGGGTCCCTGACCGGCCCCCTGAGTCATCGACCCCTCCACCATCGCGCCGCAGCTGCACCGCATCGGACTGCCTGGTCGCAGCGGCCCGCGGTGTCGTGGGCCCATCATAGGAATGCGGATCGCGCCATGTGATGACCCAGGGGTGGTGAATCAGCGCAAGACTCCAGTTCATCGCGGCTTTCGCCCCGATTGGGCCGGGCTTTGCCCGCCGGGCGACCGCCCTTGTCCTACTCCTTCTTGGGCGACCGCGGCGGGCTGACGGTCGTCCGCGGCGGCCGTCGCTGGGACGACGTGCGCACGATCAGCTCGGTCGGTATCACCTGCTCGACCGGTTGGTCCGAATCGACCCCCTCGATGGCGTCGATGAGGAGTTGGACCACCGCCGTGCCGATGCGGCGCGGCTTCAGGGAGAGCGTGGTGATGGGCGGCTCGGTGTTGGCGTACACCGTGGACTCGCTGCAGCAGACCAGAAGCAGGTCGTCCGGTACGCGCAGTCCGTAGCGCCGGGCGGCGGCGAGCAGGTCGGTGCCGTTCGGGTCGAACAGGCCGTAGACGGCGTCGGGCCGGTCGGGGCGGGCGAGCAGCCGGTCGGCGGCGACGGCGCCCGCGCATGGATCGTGCGCCGGGTAGGCCTCGTACACCGGATCCTGTCCGACCCGTTCGCACCAGCGCAGATACGCCGTGGTCGACAGATGGGTGTACGTGTCCGTCGACGTCCCGGTCAGCAGGCCGATGCGGCGGGCCCCGGCGTCGGCCAGGTGGTCGAGGATGCCCATGACCGCGGCCTCGTGGTCGTTGTCGACCCACGCCGTGACCGGCAGTGACCCCGCCGGGCGGCCGTCGGAGACGACCGGTAAACCCTGCCGGACCAGCTCGCTGACGACCGGGTCCTGGTCGGACGGGTCGATCACGACCGTGCCGTCCAGGGCGACGTTCGACCACACGTCGTGGCGGGAGGTCGCGGGGAGGATCACGAGGGCGTAGCCGCGGGCGAGCGCGGCCGAGGTGGCGGCTCTGGCCATCTCAGCGAAGTACGCGAACTCGGTGAAGGTGAAAGGTTCATCCCCGTATGTCGTCACGGTCAGGCCGATAAGCCCTGACTTGCCGGTACGGAGGGTTCGGGCCGCGGCCGACGGGCGATAACCCAGTCGGTCGGCAACCTCGCGGACATGGCGTCGGGTGGCGTCCGGGAGCCGGCCCTTGCCGTTGAGGGCGTCGGAGACGGTCGTGATGGAGACTCCGGCGGCGGCGGCTACGTCTCTGATGCCCGCCCGGCCCGGCCGACTGCCTCGACGTGAGGTTTCCGCGCGGCTCACCTGGTGCTTCCCTGCTGCTGTCATGGCGAGCCGATAGTAGGGCTCATGCGGTGGGGTAGTGCGGACGCATATGCACCCGTTGACAGGCACGTTTCTGCAAGGTCATAGGCCGTCAATTTCCTTTGAAAACGAGGAAGTTGGGCGCTTTCACGCCAGCACGTAACTTGTCGGCGTGTGCATACCTGCCAAGTAGCCGATGTTTCGAAGAGGTCTCAACTCACCTTCACGGGTGATGCGCGCTACCGCGCGAGCCACCGGCGCATAGATATATGTGTGAGCGCCCCAGAATTCGCACACCTTCGTACAGTGATGCCCCTGATGTCAGTGGGGCAGATGGGATTGGCTCCTCCCGGCTGCACGAGGTGGCCGCTACCCCATACGCAGCAGCGCCGATTCCTCATAAGGTGAGAAGCATTGGAAGCCGGCGGCGGTCAGGGGCCGCCGGTGGTCGCGAGGAGGACTGCGGTGAGCGAGACCAGCCCCAAGCTGCGCGCCGAGCTGGAGGGTATCCCCACCTACAAGCCGGGGCGGCCCGCTGCCGCCGGCGGTCCGGTGGCGTACAAGCTGTCCTCCAACGAGAACCCCTATCCGCCGCTGCCCGGCGTGATGGAGAGCGTGACGGCCGCCGCCTCGTCGTTCAACCGCTACCCGGACATGGCCTGCACGGGCCTGATGAACGAGCTGTCCGAACGGTTCGCGGTCCCCGTCACCCATCTGGCCACCGGCACCGGCTCGGTCGGCGTCGCCCAGCAGCTGATCCAGTCCACCGCCGGCCCCGGCGACGAGGTGATCTACGCCTGGCGGTCCTTCGAGGCGTACCCGATCATCACGCAGGTCAGCGGCGCCACCTCGGTGCAGGTGCCGCTCACGCCGGGCGATGTGCACGACCTGGACGCGATGGCGGACGCGATCACCGACCGGACGCGGCTGGTCTTCGTCTGCAACCCCAACAACCCGACGGGCACGGTCGTACGGCGGGCCGAGCTGGAGCGTTTCCTGGAACGGGTGCCGAGCGATGTGCTCGTGGTGCTGGACGAGGCGTACCGGGAGTTCATCCGTGACGCCGAGGTGCCGGACGGTGTGGAGCTGTACCGCGACCGGCCCAATGTCTGTGTACTGCGAACGTTCTCGAAGGCGTACGGTCTGGCCGGGCTGCGCGTCGGGTTCGCGATCGCGCATGAGCCGGTGGCGGCGGCGCTGCGCAAGACGGCCGTGCCGTTCGGTGTGAGCCAGCTCGCGCAGGACGCGGCGATCGCCTCGCTGCGTGCCGAGGACGAACTGCTCGGCCGGGTCGGCTCGCTGGTGTGCGAGCGCACGCGTGTGGTCGACGGGCTGCGGGCCCAGGGTTGGACCGTGCCTGAGACCCAGGCCAACTTCGTCTGGCTGCGGCTGGGGGAGCGTACGGTCGCGTTCGCGGCGGCGTGTGAGCAGGCGGGCGTCGTCGTGCGGCCGTTCCCGGGCGAGGGCGTGCGGGTGACGGTCGGGGAGACCGAGGGAAACGACATCTTCCTGAAGGTGGCCGAAGGGTTCCGCAAGGAGTTGTAGCGGGACGCAGGGCGCGCTGGCCGCATCGCAGGCGGAGAGCTGTGTCCGCGTCAGATACGGGTGTTGGCCGCCGCGTCCGGCTCGAGCTGCTGCGCGTCGTCGCGTCGTGGCAGCAGGAGCGGGGTGGCCAGCAGCAGGAGACCGGCGATGGCGATCGCGGTGCGGGTGCCGGTGACGGCGGCCAGCAGGCCCCATACGGCGGTCATGGTCGCGGTGGCGGCCTTGCCGGTGATCGACCACGCCATCAGGGTGCGGGCGACGCGCTCCTTGGGGGTCTGCTCGAGCCGGTAGGTGGCGACCACCGGGTTGAACACCCCGATGCAGATGATCAGCCCGAACTCGACGACCATGACGAGGACGAGCCCGGCTGTGCCAGGGCCGATGAAGGCCAGTCCGAGCGGCCAGCAGGCGCGCAGCGCCCCGGCGGTGAGCATCATCCGGTGCCGGCCGAACCGGGCGGCCAACGGGCGGGCCAGCCGTGAGCCGATCAGGCCGCCGGTGCAGGGCACCGCGAAAGCGAGGGCGTACTGCCACGGTGCGAAGCCGAGCGAGCCGAGCATGAGGACGGCGAGGAGCGGTGCCGGCGCCATGATCAGGCTGTTGACCAGGACCGTGTTGAAGAACAGTGGGCGCAGCGTCGAGTGGCCGAGGATGTAGCGCCAGCCGTCGAGCAGGTCGCCCGCGCGCAGCCGCGGTCCCTCGTCGCGCACGGGGCGGGGCTCCTTGCCGCCCACCGCGCGGATCCCCAGTGCGGAGAGCAGGTAGCTCACCGCATCGGCCGTCACGGTCGTCACCGGCCCGAACAGGCCCACCGCGGCCCCGCCGAGCGGTGGTCCGAGCATGGTGGCGGTCCAGGTCGTGGATTCGAAGCGGCCGTTCGCGACCAGCAGGTCCCGCGGCTGTACGAGGCTCTTCAGGAAGGCCCCGCTCGCCGAGATGAAGGTGATGTCGGCCACTGCGACGACGACCGACACCACCACGAGCTGGGCGAAGGTGAGCAGACCGAGCGCGTACGCGGCGGGGATGCTCAGCAGCGCAGTGAACCGCACCAGGTCCATCGCGATCATCACCGGCCGTTTGCGGCGGAACTCCACCCAGGGACCGAGCGGGACCGCGACGACCGCCCCCACGGCCAGCCCCGCGGCGGCCAGCAGCGCCACCTCCGTCGGACCGGCGTCCAGGACGAGGATGGCGATCAGACGGAAGGCGTCGAAGGCGAAAAAGGTTCCGAAGGTGCTGACCGCGAATGACGCCCAGAGCCACCCGAACCGCCGATCGAGCATGCCCCCGGACCTCCTCGCTCGAGGCTCGAACGGCCTCGCCTTGACCGGCGCCATCCAAGCGTGAGGCCGGCGGGTGGGGCAAACGAGATAGTCAACGACTGCTGTCCGTCGACCAGCTCCACGCGTACGGGTCACCGTCCGGTACGGGCTTGCAAGGCGGCGCTCGTCGTCCCGTGAGATCGGGTGTGGATGTTTCACGTGGAACAGAGACGACGAGAGGGGGACCCCCTTGCGGACATCGAAAGTGGGTGCGTCATAATTGCTTGTGAATGTGAACGCGTTCACAAGCGTGTCCTGGTTCCACCCGAGATATACGGAACAAGCGGGGCAAACCGCCGCTGTGACCACGGCGACGTAAGGAGACTGACGACGTGGACCTGGCTTTGGCGCCGGAGACTTTGGCGCGATGGCAGTTCGGCATCACCACCGTCTACCACTTCCTGTTCGTCCCCCTGACCATCTCGCTGGCCGCCCTCACGGCCGGACTGCAGACCGCCTGGGTGCGCACGGAGAAGGAGAAGTACCTCAGGGCGACCAAGTTCTGGGGAAAGCTCTTCCTGATCAACATAGCGATGGGGGTGGTCACCGGCATCGTGCAGGAGTTTCAGTTCGGCATGAACTGGTCCGACTACTCCCGCTTCGTCGGTGACGTCTTCGGCGCCCCACTCGCCTTTGAGGCCCTGATCGCGTTCTTCTTCGAGTCGACCTTCATCGGCCTGTGGATCTTCGGCTGGGACAAGCTGCCGAAGAAGCTCCACCTGGCCTGCATGTGGATGGTGTCGATCGGCACGATCCTGTCCGCGTACTTCATCCTGGCTGCCAACTCATGGATGCAGCACCCGGTCGGCTACAAGATCAACGAGGCGAAGGGGCGGGCCGAACTCACCGACTTCTGGCTGGTGCTGACCCAGAACACCGCGCTCGCCCAGGCCTTCCACACGCTCTCCGCCGCCTTCCTCACCGGCGGTGCCTTCATGGTCGGCATCTCCGCCTTCCATCTGCTCCGCAAGAAGCACATCCGTGAGATGAAGACCTCGCTGCGGCTCGGACTGGTCACCGTCGCGATCGGCGGCCTGCTCACCGCCATCAGCGGCGACACGCTCGGCAAGATCATGTACGAGCAGCAGCCGATGAAGATGGCCGCGGCCGAGGCGCTGTGGGACGGCGAGGCGCCGGCCCCCTTCTCGGTCTTCGCCTACGGCGATGTGGAGAAGGGCCACAACAAGGTCGCCATAGAGATCCCGGGCCTGCTGTCCTTCCTGGCCAAGGACGACTTCACCTCGTACGTCCCCGGCATCAACGACGTCCAGAAGGCCGAGCAGGAGAAGTTCGGGCCCGGCGACTACCGGCCCAACATCCCGGTCGCCTACTGGGGCTTCCGCTGGATGATCGGGTTCGGCATGACCTCCTTCACCATCGGCCTGATCGGACTCTGGCTGACCCGCAAGAAGTTCCTGCTGCCGCGGCATCTGCGGGTGGGCGATGACGAGGTGCCGCATCTCGTGCTGTTCCGGAAGAAGCCGCTCGGCCCGACGCTCACCAAGTGGTACTGGCGCATCGCCATCTGGACCCTGGCCTTCCCGCTGATCGCCAACTCCTGGGGCTGGATCTTCACCGAGATGGGCCGCCAGCCGTGGGTCGTCTACGGCGTCCTGCAGACCCGTGACGCGGTCTCCCCCGGCGTCTCCCAGGGCGAGGTCCTCACCTCGATGATCGTCTTCACCACCCTGTACGCGATCCTCGCCGTCATCGAGGTCAAGCTGCTCGCGAAGTACATCAAGGCCGGCCCGCCCGAGCTCACCGAGGCCGACCTGAATCCGCCCACGAAGATCGGCGGCGACTCCCGTGACGCCGACAAGCCGATGGCCTTCTCGTACTAGGCCGAGGGAGCTGCACAGTCATGGAACTTCACGACGTCTGGTTCGTCCTCATCGCCGTCCTGTGGACCGGCTACTTCTTCCTGGAGGGGTTCGACTTCGGGGTCGGCATCCTCACCAAGCTGCTGGCGCGGGACCGGCCCGAGCGGCGGGTGCTGATCAACACCATCGGGCCCGTCTGGGACGGCAACGAGGTGTGGCTGCTCACGGCGGGTGGCGCGACCTTCGCCGCCTTCCCCGAGTGGTACGCCACGCTCTTCTCCGGCTTCTATCTGCCGCTGCTGCTCATCCTGGTCTGCCTGATCGTGCGAGGCGTTGCCTTCGAGTACCGGGCGAAGCGGCCCGAGGAGAACTGGCAGCGCAACTGGGAGACCGCGATCTTCTGGACCTCGCTGATCCCGGCGTTCCTGTGGGGTGTGGCCTTCGGCAACATCGTGGGGGGTGTGAAGATCGACCAGGACTTCAACTACGTAGGCACCTTCTGGGACCTGCTCAACCCGTACGCCCTTCTCGGGGGGCTGGTGACCCTGACGCTGTTCACCTTCCACGGTGCGGTGTTCACGGCGCTCAAGACCGTCGGGGACATCCGGGTGCGGGCACGGAAGCTGGCTCTGCAAGTCGGCCTCGTCACCGCTGTGTTGGTGTCGATCTTCCTGCTCTGGACGCAGGTCGACAGTGGTGACGGTCAGAGCCTGGTCGCCCTGATCGTGGCGGTGGCCTCGCTGGTCGGGGCGCTGATGGCGAATCAGGCGGGGCGTGAGGGCTGGTCGTTCGCCCTGTCCGGGATCACGATCGTGGCCTCGGTGGCGATGCTCTTCCTGTCGCTCTTCCCGGACGTCATGCCGTCCTCCCTCAATGAGGACTGGAGCCTCACGGTCACCAATGCCTCGTCGAGCCCGTACACGCTGAAGATCATGACCTGGTGCGCGGCGATCGCGACGCCGATCGTGGTGCTCTACCAGTCGTGGACGTACTGGGTGTTCCGCAAGCGGATCGGTACGCAGCACATCGCCGCCGACGCTGCTGCCGGGGCAGTGCACTGAGTCCGAATTGGGGCATGTTTCACGTGAAACATGCCCCCATGAGACCTCTTGAGAAGAGGGTGTGTTTCACGTGAAACCGATCGACCCGAGACTGCTCCGGTACGCCCGCGCCACCCGGCTCTTTCTGCTGGCCGTCGTCGGCCTGGGTGCCGTCGGAGCGGCGCTGGTCATCGCGCAGGCCATGCTCATCGCCGAGGTAGTGGTCGGTGCGTTCCAGCACGGGCTGTCGGTCGGTGAACTCAGCACTCCCCTGCTGCTGTTGGTGGCCGTCGCCGTCGGCCGCGCCACTGTCGCCTGGCTCACCGAGCTGGCCGCCCATCGGGCGAGTGCGGCGGTGAAGTCGGAGCTGCGGGGGCGGCTGCTGGAACGGGCCGGGGCGTTGGGACCGGGCTGGCTGAGCGGACAGCGGACCGGCTCGCTGGTCGCCCTTGCCACCCGCGGAGTCGACGCCCTCGACGACTACTTCTCGCGCTATCTGCCGCAGTTGGGGTTGGCGGTCGTCGTTCCTGTCGCGGTGCTGGCCCGGATCGTCACCGAAGACTGGGTCTCTGCCGCGATCATCGTCGGCACCCTGCCCCTCATCCCGATCTTCATGATGCTGATCGGCTGGGCCACGCAGGCCCGGATGGACCGTCAATGGCAGCTGCTGTCCCGGCTGTCCGGACACTTCCTGGACGTCGTCGCCGGGCTGCCCACCCTGAAGGTGTTCGGGCGGGCCAAGGCACAGGCCGACTCGATCCGGCGCATCACCGGCGAGTACCGGCAGGCGACCATGCGCACCCTGCGGATCGCGTTCCTCTCCTCCTTCGCTCTGGAACTGCTCGCCACCATCTCCGTGGCCCTGGTCGCGGTGACGATCGGCATGCGGCTCGTCCACGGCGAGATGGACCTCTACATCGGTCTGGTCATCCTGGTGCTCGCACCCGAGGCCTATCTGCCGCTGCGACAAGTGGGGGCGCAGTACCACGCCGCGGCGGAGGGGCTTGCGGCCGCCGAGGAGATCTTTGCGGTGCTGGAGACGCCGGTGCCGGCGTCGGGAAGCGCTGCCGTGCCGACCGGGCCGGTGCGTTTCGAGGGCGTCACCGTCCGGTACTCCGGCCGGTCCATGGACGCCGTGTCCGAGGCGTCCTTCGCCGTCGAGCCCGGGGAGACGGTCGCTCTTGTCGGGCCGAGCGGCGCCGGCAAGTCGACGTTGCTGCACGTCCTGCTGGGGTTCGTACGACCCACTGAGGGGCGTGTGTTGCTCGGGGGAGTCGATCTCGCCGAGGTCGACCTGGAGGAGTGGCGGTCGCGGATCGCCTGGGTGCCGCAGCGGCCCCATCTGTACGCCGGGACGATCGCGGAGAACGTACGGCTGGCGCGTCCCGACGCGGACGACACGGACGTACGGCAGGCGCTTCGGGACGCGGGAGCCCTGAAGTTCGTGGACGCGCTGCCCCAGGGCCTGGAAACCCTGCTCGGCGAGGACGGGGCCGGGCTCTCCGCCGGTCAGCGGCAGCGGCTCGCGCTCGCCCGGGCCTTCCTCGCGGACCGGCCTGTGCTCCTGCTCGATGAGCCGACGGCCGCGCTGGACGGGGAGACCGAGGGCGAGGTCGTGGAGGCGGTGCGGCGCCTGGCCGTGGGACGGACGGTGCTGCTCGTGGTGCATCGGCCGGCGTTGCTGGGGGTCGCGGACCGGGTGGTGCGGCTGGAAGAAGCCACGGCCTACGCTCCCGCGGAGGCGGAGGCGGAGGCCGCGTCGAAGGGAGCGGCGACCCACCGCATCGAGGAAGCAGCGGCGGACGACCTCGTCGCCGAGCCGGAAACGGAGGTCCCGACGACCGCCGGCGGTGTGCTCGCCCGCGTCCGCGCCATGGCCCGCGCCCACCGCGGACGTCTCGCTCTTGCCCTGCTGCTCGGAAGCCTCGCCCTCGGGAGCGCCGTCGGGCTCATGGCCACCTCTGGGTGGCTCATCTCGCGGGCCTCGCAGCAGCCGCCGGTGCTGTATCTGATGGTCGCGGTGACGGCGACGCGGGCCTTCGGTATCGGGCGCGCCGTTTTCCGGTATGCCGAGCGGCTGGTGTCGCACGACGCCGTGCTGCGGATGCTGGCCGATACGCGGGTCGCCGTGTACCGGCGGCTGGAGCGGCTGGCGCCCGCGGGACTGCGCCGGACCCGGCGGGGCGACCTGCTGTCGCGGCTCGTCTCCGACGTGGACGCCCTGCAGGACTACTGGCTGCGCTGGCTGCTGCCCGCCGGTGCCGCCGCCGCCGTGTCCGCCGCCTCGGTCGGATTCACGGCCTGGCTGCTGCCCGAGGCCGGTGCCGCGCTCGCCGTCGGGCTGCTGGCGGCCGGAGCCGGTGTCCCGCTGCTCACCGGAGCCGTCGCCCGGCGAGCGGAGCGCAGACTGGCCCCCGCCCGTGGAGTGCTGGCAACCCGTGTGGCCGATCTGCTCACCGGCACCGCCGAGTTGACCGTCGCCGGCGCGCTGGCCGCGCGTACCGCCGGGGTACGGCGGGCCGACGGCACGCTCACCCGGATCGCCTCGCGCGCCGCCACCGCCACCGCGCTCGGCGACGGGCTCACCGCGCTCGTCTCCGGCCTGACCGTCGCCGCCACCGCCCTCGTGGGCGCCCAGGCGGTCGCCGACGGCCGCCTGGGTGGCATCGCGATGGCCGTCGTCGTCCTCACCCCGCTGGCCGCCTTCGAGGCCGTGCTCGGCATGCCGCTGGCCGTCCGGTTCCGGCAGCGGGTGGGCAGGAGCGCGGAGCGCGTGTACGACGTACTGGACGCGCCCGAGCCCGTACAAGAGCCGGAGCGGCCCCGGCAGGCGCCCGCGTCGCCGTTCCCGGTTGTCGTCAGGGGCCTGGCCGCCCGGCACACGGGGCAGGAGCGTGACGCCCTCGTCGGACTCGACCTGACGCTGGCGGAGGGGCGCCGGGTCGCCGTGGTCGGCCCGTCCGGGTCCGGCAAGACGACGCTCGCGCAGGTGCTGCTGCGCTTCCTGGACGCGGACGCGGGCTCGTACACGCTGGGCGGCGTGGACGCGGGCGCGCTGGACGGCGACGACGTACGGCGGCTCGTCGGGCTGTGTGCCCAGGACGCGCACCTCTTCGACAGCTCGGTGCGCGAGAACCTGCTGCTCGCCAGGAAGGACGCCACCGAGGGCGAACTGCGCGACGCCCTGAAGCGGGCCCGGCTGCTGGACTGGGCCGACAGCCTGCCCGACGGGCTCGACACCCTGGTCGGCGAGCACGGGGCGCGGCTGTCCGGCGGGCAGCGGCAGCGGCTCGCGCTGGCCCGTGCACTGCTCGCCGACTTCCCGGTGCTGGTGCTCGACGAGCCCGCCGAGCATCTCGACCTGCCGACGGCGGATGCGCTCACCGCCGATCTGCTGGCCGCCACCGAGGGCCGTACGACACTGCTCATCACGCATCGGCTGGCCGGTCTGGAGACGGTGGACGAGGTGATCGTGCTGGAGGAGGGGTGCGTGGCGCAGCGGGGCACGTATGCGGAGCTGGCCGTGGTGGAAGGGCCGCTGCGGCGGATGGCGGAGCGGGAGGCGGAGTCGGAGCTGCTGGTCGGCGTGCACTAGCGGAGTGCTGATCCGCCGGCTCTCCACAGCAGCATTTAAGGGGCGTGCGCCTGGACGACGCCCGTTACAGCCGCTCAGCCAGCATCTGTTCGATCACGACCGCCACCCCGTCCTCGTTGTTGGCGACCGTCCGCCCCGAGGCGGCCGCGATCACATCCGGGTGCGCATTGCCCATCGCATACGACTGGCCCGCCCAGGTGAGCATCTCGACGTCGTTCGGCATGTCGCCGAACGCGACGACCTCCTCGTGGGAGATGCCGCGCTCGGCACAGCACAGGGCGAGCGTGCTGGCCTTGGAGACACCTGGGCCGCTGAGCTCCAGCAGAGCGCTGGGGCTGGACCGGGTGACGTTGGCACGGTCGCCGACAGCGAGGCGGGCGAGAGTCAGGAAGGCGTCCGGATCGATCTCGGGGTGATACGCGAGGATCTTGAGGACCGGCTCATCGGCACCGGGACCGTCAGTGGCCAGCAGCTGCTCGGCCGGCGCCAGGTTGTCCGGGACCTCCATGTGCAGCTTGGGATAGTCCGGCTCCTGGTGGAAGCCATACGTCTGCTCGACCGCGTACACCGTGCCGGGCGCCGCCTCACGCAGCAGTCGTACGGCGTCCAGCGCGTTGGGCCGCGTCAGCTCCCGCACCTTCACGAACCGGTGGGCGCCGGGGCCGCCGTGCAGGTCGACCACCGCGGCACCGTTTCCGCAGATCGCCAGCCCGTGACCATGGACGTGGTCACTGACGACGTCCATCCAGCGGGCCGGACGGCCCGTGACGAAGAAGACCTCGATACCCGCCTCCTCGGCGGCGGCCAGAGCGGCGACCGTACGCGGGGAGACCGACTTGTCGTCGCGCAACAGGGTGCCGTCGAGATCGGTCGCGATCAGGCGCGGCGGGACAGTGGTGGCCGGGGTCTCGGGCTGTCTGGTCGCTGAGGTCACCCGGCCATTCTCCCGCATATGCCTGCACGGCCGTGCGGGACTCCGCACATGTGAGTGGTGACGGCTCTCACCTGCACCCTTGCGCCCACGAGCCCTCGCCGTCGCAGCGACGGTTCAGCTGAGCTGTGCAGGCGCCTCCATGGCGATCTGCTCGAAGACCTTCTCATCGGCGGCGAAGTCCGAGTCGGGGATCGGCCAGTGGATCACGATCTCGGTGAAGCCCAGTTCCAGGTGCCGGCCCGCGAAGTCCACGAACGCGTCGAGCGACTGCAGCGGGCGGCCACGGTCCGGAGTGAAACCGGTGAGCAGGATCTTGTCGAGCCCGGACACATCACGGCCGAGGACGGCGCATGCGTCGGCGAGCTTCTCCGCCTGTCCACGAAGGGCTTGAATCGACTGTTCAGGAGTGCCGTTCTCGTACAGCTTGGGGTCGCCGGTGGTCACCCAGGCCTGCCCGTGCCGCGCGGCGAGCCGCAGCCCACGCGGCCCGGTGGCGGCCACCGCGAACGGCAGCCGGGGCCGCTGCACACAGCCCGGGATGTTGCGCGCCTCGTGCGCCGCGTAGAAGTCGCCCTCGTACGACACCGTGTCCTCGGTCAGCAGCCGGTCGAGCAGCGGTACGAACTCGGCGAACCGGTCGGCGCGCTCGCGCGGCGTCCAAGGCTCCTGGCCGAGCGCGGTGGCGTCGAAACCGGAACCGCCGGCGCCGATGCCGAGCGTGACGCGCCCGCCCGAGATGTCGTCGAGGGAGATCAGCTCCTTGGCGAGAGTCACCGGGTGCCGGAAGTTCGGCGAGGTGACCAGGGTGCCCAGCCGCAGCTGATCGGTCACGGCCGCGGCGGCGGTCAGCGTCGGCACGGCACCGAACCAGGGGCCGTCCCGGAAGCTGCGCCAGGACAGATGGTCGTAGGTGTACGCGGTGTGGAAGCCGAGCTGCTCAGCGCGCTGCCATGCCGAACGGCCGCCTTCGTGCCAGCGGCGGTAGGGGAGGATCACAGTGCTCAGACGCAGACTCATGGGTCGAGCGTATGCGGCCGACGGGGTTTCACGTGAAACGGTCACCGTACGCGGCTGCTCAGCCACGGCGTGAGGGAGATCATCTCCGTCCACTCCTTGTGCACACGGTCTCCGGGCAGCGGCACGACCAGGCGGTAGCCGGGCGGGAAGCGGCGCGCGGTGACGTACGCGAGCCCACCGAAGACAGAGCGGAGAAAGGCCGGGACGTCGTCGCGCGGGATGTCGGGGCACTCGACGCCCTCGACCGTGATCAGCGCGTCGTCCTCGGGGTAGAGGCGGACACTCACCCGGGGCGAGCCGCCGAACTCGACGTAGGCCTCGTGGGGCAGAGAGCCGTCCGGGTCGGTGGCGACGCCTATGCCCGCCGCCGTGCGGCGCGAGGTCTGGTCGGCGCCGATGTCATGGCTCACCTCGATCTCGCACGCGTACTCGGCGGCGATCTCTCGGAGCGCGGTGACGGCGGCCTCGGTGCTGGGGAGGTGGTCCATACCACTGATCATGCCGGAAGAGGGTTCAGTGCCGCTCCGGAAACCTCAGGTACTTCGGTGGTACGGCCTTCGTCAGCCACACCCCGTTCGCGCTCACCTGGAAGACATGGCCGTCCCGGTGCATGGCACCGGCGTCCACGGACAGGACGACGGGGCGGCCGCGGCGGGCGCCGACGCGGGTCGCCGTCTCGCGGTCGGCCGAGAGATGCACGTCGTGCCGGTTCATCGGGTGGAGCCCCTCGGTACGGATCGCGTCCAGGTTCCGGGCCACGGTCCCGTGGTAGAGGTACGGCGGCGGGGTGGCCGGGGACAGTCCGAGGTCGACCTCGACGCTGTGTCCCTGGCTGGCGCGGATCCGCGAGCCTTCGATCGCGAAGCGTTTCTTGTCGTTGGCGGCGACCACTTGGTCCAGTTCGTCCCGCGTGAAAGGGAAGCCGTGCGCGGCTGCCGCGGCCATCAGCGTCTCGATCTCGACCCAGCCGCCCTCGTCGAGCACGAGCCCCATCCGCTCAGGCTGATGGCGCAGATGCTTGGAGAGGTACTTCGACACCTTCACGGTGCGTC
Source organism: Streptomyces sp. DG2A-72 (assembly GCF_030499575.1). Lineage (NCBI taxonomy): Bacteria > Bacillati > Actinomycetota > Actinomycetes > Kitasatosporales > Streptomycetaceae > Streptomyces > Streptomyces sp. DG2A-72. The sequence continues at coordinate 5,022,290 of NZ_JASTLC010000001.1, read as the reverse complement.
TTTCGTCCATGCCTTCAGGGTGCCGCGAGAGACGTGGATCACGCGAATGAGTTGACTCCGGATGTTTGATCCACAACCAAGTCAAGTTATCCACAGGGGATTTGGCGACTCTGTGGACAACGAGCCGTCGATTCAAGGGGTTTCGTCAAGATCAACTGGTGTGGCCCTACTTGCGGCAAGATCGTCCAAGGCGCGGGCTCGCACCTCGCGTTCGGCGGCCAGGGCGATGAACTCGGCTGCCTTCCCCGGACCAACGAGCTTCTCCACGGCTCGCATCGTCCCCGCCGGAATCGTCACGGACCGTGACTCCTCGCTCACTTGCGGAGCCTCGCCCGTGCCGAGGTGCTGCCGCAGGTGCCGCACCGCGAACAGGCGCATCGCGCGGGCGAGTTCGGCGTCCACGGACTGGCGGGCGAGGGGTCGCAGACGCCGTACGAGCGAGGCCGCCTCGGCGGCGTCCGCGTCGGTCGGACGGTGCGGTCCGTCCAGGTAGCGGGCGAAGACGTGCTCTGTGGTGAACTCCAGGAAACGGGCCGCGATGTGCTCGACCTGGCCCCTCAACTCCCGCAGATGTCCCGAGATCGCGGACAGGGGGACCCCGGCCGCGTACAACTCGACGGCCACGGCGAGTTCTTGAGGGCTGGGCACGAGGAACGAGTCGCCGTCGCCCGGCACCGGCTCCAGCACACCGAGTTCGACCGCGTCGGCGACCGCCGCGTCGTCGGGGGAGCCGCCGAACCGCTCGTCCAGCTCGGCGCGAGAGATCCGTACCGCCTCCTCGTCGGTCCACGGACCGTCGACCTCGGCGACCAGCCCGAGCACGCCGCCGAGGCCCCGCCCGGCGTCCCAGGCCTCCAGGAGCTCCTTGATGGAGGCCAGGGTGTAACCGCGGTCCAGGAGATCGGCGATCTGGCGCAGACGGGCCAGATGCGCGTCGCCGTACACGTTCGCCCGGCCACGGCGCTCGGGGCGGGGGAGCAGGCCGCGGTCCTGGTAGGCACGGATGGTGCGGACCGTGGCGCCACTGAGGTGCGCGAGGTCCTCGATCCGGTAGGCGGGCGCGGTCCCCGCCCCGGCTGCGGCGCCAGGCCCCCGGGCTCCGGCGCCCTCCTTGCTCATGCCGCCGCCCTCGCCGCCGGTGACCTCCGCAGATACTCGACCGCCCGGCTCAGCGACCCTTCCTGCGAGGGGTGGTACGACCGCTTGAAGTAGCGGGGGATCGCGGCACCCAGCTCCCGCCACGCAGGCAACAGACCCTTGCGGACCGCCGTGTTGTGTTCGGCGAGGGAGTAGCGCAGGCGGCCGGCGAGCTGTGGATCGTGACGTATCAGGTACGCCGTGCCCCATACCCACAGGTAGAGCATCACCGGCGCGGTGACGGCCATCGCGGCGAGGCGGCGGGCGTAGCGGGGTGAACCGGGGCCGCCGCAGTGCTGGTACATGTCGAAGGCGACCGCTCGGTGCTCGACCTCCTCAGCGCCGTGCCAGCGCAGCAGATCGAGCATGACCTCGTCGGCGTCGGCCCGGTCCAGGGCGTCGGCGGCCAGCACCCAGTCGCCGAGTACCGCCGTGAACTGCTCGATCGCCGCGACGACGGCCAGCCGCCAGCGCAGCCACTCCGGCTGCGGTATGGGTGCGCCGAGCGGTGGGCGCTCGCCGAGCAGCCGCTCGAAGAGGAAGTCGACGTACTTGGTGAACTCCGCCGTGTCCAGCTGCTGTGCCTTGAGGTGGTCGAGCACATGCGAGTGCTGCACGCTGTGTGTGGCCTCCTGCCCCATGAACCCCTTGACGTCCGCCAGGAGTTCGGGATCCCGCACCAGCGGCAGGCCCTCCTTGAAGACCTTCACGAACCACCGCTCCCCCGCCGGCAGCAGCAGATGCAGCACGTTGATGACGTGGGTCGCGGTCGGCTCGCCGGGGATCCAGTGCAGTGGTGTGCGGGTCCAGTCGAAGGACACGCGGCGTGGGGTGATGGCGTACCGGTGATCGCTCATAGCGGTGGCTCCAGCCGGGCGACGGCCCGCAGCGCGCGGGGCGTGAACCGGGACATGAGGTGCGCGCCGCGCGCCTCGGGTGTCACCGGGACGACGGCCAGGTTCTTCACCACCGCCCGCAGGATCGCGTCGGCGACCTTCTCCGGCGGGTAGTTCCGCAGCCCGTACAGACGGGCGGACTTCTTCTGGCGCCGCTTCTCCTCGGCGGCGTCGACCCCGGCGAAGCGTGCGGTGGAGGTGATGTTGGTGTTGATGAAGCCGGGGCATATCGCCGTCACGCCGATGCCCTGTCCGGCCAGCTCCGCGCGCAGGCACTCGCTCAGCATCAGCACGGCCGCCTTGGAGGTGCTGTACGCGGGCAGCGCCTTGGAGGGCTGGTACGCCGCCGCTGACGCGGTGTTGACGATGTGGCCGCCCTGTCCACGCTCGGCCATCTGCTTCCCGAACAGGCGGCAGCCGTGGATCACGCCCCACAGGTTGACGTCGAGGACCTTCTTCCAGTCCTCCGGGGTGGTGTCCAGGAAGGAGCCGGACAGGCCGATCCCGGCGTTGTTCACCAGCACGTCCACCACGCCGTACTCGGCGGCGACCTTCTCGGCGAGCTTCTCCATGGCCTGCTCGTCACAGACGTCGACGGTCTCCGCCCACGCCTCGGGGGCGCCGACCAGCCGGGACAGCTCGGCGGTGCGCGCCGCGGCCTCCGCGTCCCGGTCGACGGACACCACGCGCGCGCCCGCCTCGGCGAACGCGAACGCCGTGGCCCGCCCGATGCCGCTGCCCGCGCCGGTGACCAGGACGAGCTGCCCGCCGAACCGGTCCGCGTGCCTGCCCGTGGCGCTCATCTGCGGTCTGCCGCCCTCGACGGCGGTCACGAACTCGGAGACCCACGCCGTCAGTTGGTCGGGCCGGGAACGCGGGACCCAGTGCTTCGCGGGGAGCGTACGGCGGGTCAACTGCGGAACCCACTCCTCCAGTCCGTCGTACAGCTTCTCCGACAGGAACGCGTCGCCCAGGGGCGTGATGAGCTGCACGGGCGCGTGCGCGTAGGCGTCCGTGCGGGGCCTGCGCAGCCTCGGCCGTACGTTGTCCCGGTACAGCCATGCCCCGTGGGCCGCGTCCCTGGGGAGCGAGGAGGTCGGGTAGCCGTCGCCGGGTACGCGCTCCACGCGCTCCAGGATCCGCGGCCAGCTCTTGCCGAGGGGGCCGCGCCAGGCCAGTTCGGGCAGGACCGGCGTGTGCAGCAGATACACGTACCAGGACTTGGCGCCCTGGCCCAGCAGCTGGCCGACCCGGCGCGGGGTGGGGCGCTTCACGCGCGCGTGGATCCAGTGCCCGAAGTGGTCCAGGGACGGCCCGGACACCGAGGTGAAGGACGCGATCCGCCCCTCGGTGCGCTGGACGGTGACGAACTCCCAGGACTGCACCGAGCCCCAGTCGTGCCCCACCAGATGCACCGGCCGGTCCGGGCTGACCGCGTCCACGACCGCCAGGAAGTCGTCCGTCAGCTTCTCCAGCGTGAACCCGCCGCGCAGCGGCCGCGGTGCCGTGGACCGGCCGTGGCCCCGGACGTCGTACGCTACGACATGGAAGCGGTCGGCGAGTCCGGCGGCGACCTCGGACCACACCTCCTTGCTGTCGGGGTAGCCGTGCACGAGGACGACCGTCGGCCGGTCCGGGTCCCCCAGCTCGGCGACGCACAGCTCGACCCCGCCGACCCGCACCCGGCGCTCCCGCGCCCCCTTCAGCACCGTCACTTGTCCTCCGCCCAGCGCCGCACGTGCGGCAGATCGTCGTCCAGCCAGAAGGCGCTCTGCTCGGGGTCCTTGGAGTCGGTGACGACCAGGATCTCCTCGAACTTCGCGCCCGTACCCCGGAAGCCGAGATGGGGTTCGACCGCCCACAGCCCCGGCTGCGGCGGGTGGTCGGAGAAGCGGTACGGCGACCACAGCGGCGACCAGCCCTCGCGGTGGCCGTGCAGCGCGTCGCTCGCCAGGCCCTTCAGGGACTGCGTGCCGAACCCGAACACATGCGGCGACCAGCGGCGCTCCTTGACCCGGTCCACCTTGTGGGCGATCACGCCGAACGGGTAGGCGCGGTGCCGGTTGGCGTAGCCCTGGCGGGCCATGAGCCGGTCCACGTCCTCGTAGATCTCCTTGAGCGGGCGGCGCTCGCGCACCTCGCGCAGGATCAGCTCACGGTGCGCCTCCAGGTCGGCCATCAGCTTGTCCTGCACCGGGTTGAGGCCGAGCGAGCCGGAGTAGCCGATGTCCGCCGTGCAGCCCTCGAAGACCGGGGCCATGTCCAGGATGAACGGCATTCCGGGCTCGAGTCGGCGGTTGGTGGGGAAGAACTGCAGCGGGATGCGGAAGTTCACGAACGCCGTGCGGTCGCCGAACCAGGCGAAGGGCAGATGGAACCAGTCCCGCACGCCCCGCTCACGCAGCCACTCGCGCTGCATCCGCGCCGCCTCGCGCTCGGTCACCCCCGGCTGCAACCGGGCCGCGACCGCCTCCGCGCACTCGTACGCCAGGCGCTGCACCGTCCGGAACTTCCGCAGCTCCGCGGCGCGTTCATCTGCAACAGCCGTCGTCATCCGACACCGCCCCACCCTGTCCACGCTGACCGCGGTACGTGTCCGTAACTTGACACTGGCGAATGTGACAGTTGTTGGAGGCTGCGTCAATAGGCCCACCCACGCCTGTGGACAACGCCGCCGATGTGGAAAAGACGGCCGGCGTTGTTCGACCTCAGGGTGACCCCTAGGGCCCCGTACGACTCCAGAGGGACGCCAAGACGGCTCTCGGGTCTGACGACCGGAGTGGTTTGCGTCACTACCGTCTTAGACGTGACTGTGATCGCGACCGAAAGCCTGAGCAAGCGGTTCCCCCGGGTGACCGCGCTTGACCGGCTCTCCGTGGACGTCGGGCCCGGTGTGACCGGACTCGTCGGAGCCAATGGAGCCGGCAAGTCCACACTGATCAAGATCCTGCTGGGTCTGTCCCCTGCCACCGAAGGCCGTGCCGAAGTGCTCGGACTCGACGTCGCCACCAAGGGCGCCGCGATCCGCGAGCGAGTCGGCTACATGCCGGAACACGACTGTCTGCCGCCGGACGTCTCGGCCACCGAGTTCGTCGTCCACATGGCACGCATGTCCGGCCTCCCGCCCGCCGCCGCGCGTGAGCGCACCGCGGACACCCTGCGCCATGTCGGTCTGTACGAGGAGCGCTACCGCCCCATCGGCGGCTACTCGACCGGCATGAAGCAGCGCGTGAAGCTGGCCCAGGCCCTGGTGCACGACCCGCAGCTGGTCTTCCTGGACGAGCCGACCAACGGCCTCGACCCGGTCGGCCGCGACGAGATGCTCGGCCTGATCCGCAGGATCCACACCGACTTCGGCATCTCCGTCCTGGTCACCTCGCACCTGCTGGGCGAACTGGAGCGCACCTGCGACCACGTCGTCGTGGTCGACGGCGGCAAGCTCCTGCGCTCCAGCTCCACCACGGACTTCACCCAGACCACGACGACGCTCGCCGTCGAGGTCACCGACACCGACGAACACCCGGACGGCACCCGCGCGATGCGCGAGGCGCTGCACGCGCGCGGGGTGGACCTCCTCGACTCGGCGAGCGGCCTGCCGGGCGCCGGTCACATCCTGCTGCTGACCGCGCAGGGCGAGGAGACCTACGACCTCGTCCGCGACGTGGTGGCCGACCTCGGCCTCGGCCTGGTCCGCATGGAACAGCGCAGGCACCACATCTCCGAGGTCTTCACGGACGAGGCCTCCCAGGACACCGACGCACAGCGGAAGGAGGCCGTCGGCCATGGCAGTTGAGCACCCCGTAGCGGCACCCCCGGGCGACCAGACCCGCATCCACAACATCGGCTACCGCAACTACGACGGCCCCCGCCTCGGCCGCTCCTACGCCACCCGCTCCCTCTACTCGCAGTCCCTGCGCGGCTCCTACGGCCTCGGCCGCTCGGTGAAGTCCAAGGTGCTGCCGATGCTGCTGTTCGTGGTGATGTGCGTGCCCGCGGCCATCATGGTCGCCGTCGCGGTCGCCACGAAGGCCAGCAAACTACCCGTCGACTACACGGAATACGCGATCTTCCTTCAGGCCGTCATCAGCCTGTACGTCGCCTCGCAGGCACCCCAGTCCGTCTCCCGCGACCTGCGCTTCAAGACCGTACCGCTGTACTTCTCACGGCCCATCGAGACCGCCGACTACGTACGCGCCAAGTACGCGGCGCTCGCCTCGGCCATGTTCATCCTCACCGCCGCCCCGCTGATCGTGCTCTATGTGGGCGCGCTGCTGGCGAAACTCGACTTCGCCGACCAGACCAAGGGATTCGGCCAGGGACTCGTCGCCGTGGCACTGCTCTCACTGCTCTTCGCCGGGATCGGCCTCGTCATCGCCTCGGTCACCCCGCGCCGCGGCTTCGGTATCGCCGCCGTGATCGCCGTCCTGACCATCTCCTACGGCGCCGTCTCCACGCTCCAGGCCATCGCCGACGCACAGGGCACGACCGACGCCATCGCCTGGATCGGCCTGTTCTCGCCGATCACGCTCATCGACGGAGTGCAGTCGGCGTTCCTCGGAGCCTCATCGGCCTTCCCGGGTGCCGTCGGCCCGTCCAATGGCGAGGGCGTGGTCTACGTCCTCGTCACCCTGGGCCTGATCGCCGCCTGCTACGGCCTCCTGATGCGCCGCTACCGAAAGGTCGGACTGTGACCACGCTCTCCATCGACCACGTCTCCCGCTGGTTCGGCAACGTGGTCGCCGTCAACGACATCACCATGACGATCGGCCCCGGCGTCACCGGCCTCCTCGGCCCCAACGGCGCCGGAAAGTCCACCCTCATCAACATGATGGCCGGCTTCCTGGCCCCCTCAACGGGCACCGTCACCCTCGACGGCCAGCCGACCTGGCGCAACGAGCAGATCTACAAGCAGATCGGCATCGTCCCCGAGCGCGAGGCGATGTACGACTTCCTCACCGGCCGCGAATTCGTCGTCGCCAACGCCGAATTGCACGGCCTCGGCGCCAACGCCGCCCAGAAGGCCCTGGCCACCGTCGAGATGGAGTACGCGCAGGACCGCAAGATCTCCACGTACTCCAAGGGCATGCGGCAGCGCGTGAAGATGGCCAGCGCCCTGGTCCACAACCCCTCGCTCCTCCTCCTCGACGAACCCTTCAACGGCATGGACCCGCGTCAGCGCATGCAGCTGATGGACCTGCTGCGGAAAATGGGCGACGAGGGCCGCACGGTCCTGTTCTCGTCCCACATCCTCGAAGAGGTCGAGCAACTCGCCCGCCACATCGAGGTCGTCGTCGCCGGACGGCACGCGGCCAGCGGCGACTTCCGCAAGATCCGCCGCCTGATGACCGACCGACCGCACCGCTACCTGGTGCGCTCCAGCGACGACCGCGCGCTCGCGGCCGTGCTGATCTCCGACTCGTCGACGTCCGGCATCGAAGTCGACCTGGCGGAAGGCGCGTTGCGCATCCAGGCCGTCGACTTCGGCCGCTTCACCGCGCTGCTGCCCAAGGTCGCCCGCGACCACGGCATCCGGCTGCTGGCGGTCTCGCCGTCCGACGAGTCCCTGGAGTCCGTGTTCTCGTATCTGGTCGCGGCGTAGGAGGCCGAAGATGTACGACCCCACAGTCGCCCGACTCACCTACCGGGCCCTGCTCGGCCGTCGCAGGGCCCTCATTCTGGGCGCCCTGCCCCTACTGCTCATCGTGATCTCCGTGATCGTCCGCGTCCTGGTCGGCACGGACGATCAGACCGCGGCGGACCTGCTGGGCGGCCTCGCGCTCGCCACCATGGTGCCGATCATCGGCGTCATCGCCGGCACCGGAGCGATCGGCCCGGAGATCGACGACGGCTCCGTTGTCTATCTGCTGTCCAAGCCGGTGAAACGCCCCACGATCATCTTCACCAAGCTGATCGTCGCGATCGCCGTGACCATGGTGTTCTCGGCGGTGCCGACCCTGATCGCCGGCTTCATCCTCAACGGCAACGGCCAGCAGATCGCCGTCGCCTACACGGTCGCCGCACTGGTCGCCTCCATCGCGTACGCCGCGCTCTTCCTGCTGCTGGGCACGGTGTCCCGGCACGCGGTGGTCTTCGGACTCGTCTACGCGCTGGTCTGGGAGGCCCTGTTCGGCTCCCTGGTCTCCGGCGCGCGCACGCTCAGCGTCCAGCAGTGGTCGCTGGCCGTCGCCCACAAGGTCGCCGGCGGATCCATGGTGACCTCGGACGTCGGACTGACGACGGCCACGGTGCTGCTGGTCGTGGTGACCGTACTCGCCACCTGGTACGCCGGGCAGAAGCTGCGGTCGCTGACGCTGGCGGGCGAGGAGTAGACGCACCGCTTATTGACAGGGACTTCTGACAGGGACTTCTGACAGGGACTTCACCCCTGTCGGGGCACACTGGGCACAACGGGGGACGCACGAATGGGAGGCACCGGGGATGGCAGGAGAGTCGACGCAGGGCGGGGGACAGCCGGAGTCGAGGGACGCCTGGGACGAGTTGGTCCTGGACGACGACTTCATACGCTCCGCCGAAACCTCCGAGCCGTCCGCCCGTGCCCGGATGCTCGCCGCCCGTTGGCGCGAGGAGAAGCCCGAGCCCCAGCCGTGGCGCTCCGACGAGCCGCCCGCGGGGTGGTTCTTCAGCAAGTCCCGTCGGCGCAGGCGGTGGCGCCGGTAGCGGTCCCACCGCCGCCTCTAAATTCAGTGGCGCCCAACTCGTCGTACGGGCACAGTGGTTGTGTCCACGACGCCGGGCGGTGAGTTCGGCGCCACGTTCTGGGAGAGGAGCTGCGCGATGTCCATGCACGGCAGTACGCACAGCTCCCGACAGGGCAGCCCGCGGCGAGTTCCGGTGTAGTTACCCCACCGTCGAACCCGCTCCGCACGGGGCGCTGCCCGGGGCGGCCGCTTCGAGCACGCGATGTCGCTCTCGCGTGGGCCGCCCTCCCGGAGGATTGGCCGAGTGGTAAGGCACTGGCTTGCTAAGCCATGGTCGGGCCTGAAAAGCCCGCGCACGTTCGATCCGTGCATCCTCCGCGAGACGTTGTCACTGTGACTTGGCCGATGTGCAGGGCTCGGAGTACGTCGAGAGGCGCCCGGCGCTGCAGGCTGTGCCCACCCTCCTCCACTCTCGGCTTCGCTCGAGCGGGGGGGGGGACCCCATCGCCCTGCGGAACGACTGCCCACGGCGGTCAGCTAACCGAGCAGACGCTCCAGGACCACCGCGATCCCGTCCTCCTCGTTGGACGCGGTCACCTCATCCGCCACGGCCTTCAGCTCCGCATGGGCGTTGGCCATCGCCACCCCGTACGACGCCCAGCCGAACATCGGCACGTCATTCGGCATGTCGCCGAAGGCAATCGTTTCCGCGGCCTTCACACCCAGGCGGCGCGCGGCCAGCGACAGCCCCGTCGCCTTCGACAATCCCAGCGGCAGCAACTCGACGATGCCCTCGCCGGCCATGGCGACGGTGACGAATCCCCCCGCGGCCTGCCGTGAGGCTTCCGCCAGCTCGTCGTCCGACAGCTCAGGGTGCTGGATGTAGATCTTGTTCAGCGGCGCCGTCCACAGATCCGACGCCTCCGTGAACGGGATCGACGGCAGCGCCCCCGTGACCGCGTAGCCCGGCCCGACCAGGACCTCGCCGTCCAGCCCGTCCCGGCTCGCCGCGAGATACAGCGGCCCGACCTCTGCCTCGATCTTCGCCAGGGCCACCCCGGCCAGCTGCCGGTCCAGCGTCACCGACGTCAGCAGACGGTGCTGCCCGGCGTCGTACACCTGCGCCCCCTGGCCGCAGACCGCGAGGCCCTCGTAGCCGAGGTCGTCGAGGATGTGCCGTGTCCACGGGACCGCGCGGCCGGTCACCACGATGTGCGCGGCACCGGCCTCCGTGGCCGCGGCGAGGGCCTCACGGGTGCGCCGGGAGACCGACTCGTCGGACCGCAGGAGCGTTCCGTCGAGGTCGGTCGCGATGAGCCGATAGGGGAAACCGGCGCTCACTTGGCCACCGGCTCCAGGACCTCTCGGCCGCCCAGGTAGGGGCGCAGCACCTCGGGCACGTGGACCGACCCGTCGGCCTGCTGGTGGTTCTCCAGGATCGCCACGATCGTGCGCGGTACGGCGCACAGCGTGCCGTTGAGCGTCGCCAGCGGCTTGACCTGCTTGCCGTCACGGAAGCGGATCGACAGGCGGCGGGACTGGAACTCCGTGCAGTCCGAGGTCGACGTCAGCTCCCGGTACTTGCCCTGGGTCGGGATCCACGCCTCGCAGTCGAACTTGCGGGCGGCCGAGGAGCCCAGGTCACCGGTCGCGACGTCGATGACGCGGAACGGCAGCTCCAGCGACGTCAGCCACTGCTTCTCCCACTCCAGCAGGCGCTGGTGCTCGGCCTGCGAGTCCTCCGGGGCGACGTACGAGAACATCTCGACCTTGTCGAACTGGTGGACGCGGAAGATGCCCCGTGTGTCCTTGCCGTGCGAGCCGGCCTCGCGGCGGAAGCAGGGCGAGAAGCCCGCGTAGCGCAGCGGGAGGCGGTCGGCGTCGATGATCTCGTCCATGTGGTACGCGGCGAGGGGTACCTCGGAGGTGCCGACCAGGTAGAGGTCGTCGTTGGCGAGGTGGTAGACGTCCTGGGCGGCCTGGCCGAGGAAGCCGGTGCCGGCCATCGACTGCGGGCGGACCAGCGCCGGGGTCAGCATCGGTGTGAAACCGGCGGCCGTGGCCTGCGCGATCGCCGCGTTCACCAGCGCCAGTTCCAGGAGCGCGCCCACACCCGTCAGGAAGTAGAAGCGCGAGCCGGAGACCTTCGCACCGCGCTCGACGTCGATCGCGCCGAGCAGCTGGCCGAGCTCCAGGTGGTCCTTTGGCTCGAAGCCCTCGGCGCCGAAGTCGCGGATCGTGCCGTGCGTCTCCAGCTCGACGAAGTCCTCCTCGCCGCCCACGGGGACGTCGGGGTGGACGAGGTTGCCCAGCCGGAGCAGCAGCTCCTGGGTCTCGGCGGCGGCGGCGTCGCGCTCGGCGTCGGCCGCCTTGACGTCGGCGGCGAGCTGGCTCGCCTTCTTCAGCAGCTCGGCCTTCTCGTCCCCCGAGGCCTTGGGGATCAGCTTGCCGAGCGCCTTCTGCTCGGCGCGCAGCTCGTCGAAGCGGACGCCGGACGACCTGCGCCGCTCGTCGGCAGACAGGAGGGAGTCGACGAGCGCGACGTCCTCTCCACGGGCGCGCTGCGACGCACGCACACGGTCGGGGTCCTCACGGAGCAGGCGAAGGTCAATCACGCGGCCAAGGCTACCGGTGCGGACTGACGGCACACGACTCACTATTCCGAGCGGTGTCCGAACTGATCCTTACGTTGCGTTATGAGTGAATTGCCCTGTGTGTCAATAAAAGGCGTCTCACTCCCTGGAACGGGTCATCGACCGGGCGTCCGGTTGACTCGATTTCCTTGCGGGGGACGGGACTTGAGGGACCTGTTGTCCACAGGGCTCCACAGCCCCGAAGAGTTATCCACAGGCTGTGCGAAAGATCTGTGGATGCCGCAAGCGATCATTCCGAATCGTCTCCTCCGGCCGAAGAATTCCCGAGTCAAACCACCCCCAGGCTCACTTTCGGGTGGAAAAGGGTCGCCCCAAAGGATTGGCCCAAGGAAACGGGTGGACGAAGAGTGACCACAGGGGCTGTGGACGAACTTGCCCGCTGTACGGAGATTTGTCGACTGAGTCGCGTTCCGTTGTCGACTTGTCCCCAGGTCGAGATGGTGCCCTGTGGATAACTCCTGTGGATAACGTAAATCAGCAGGTAGGACCGGCCGAAACCAGCCCGCAACCCACGCGTCATGTGCCGTCTGCCTGCCCGGAACCGAGGCTCAGCCGCCCGGAACCCGGGCTCAGAACCGCCCGTCCTGGCAGCGCGCCACCCAGTCCGACGCCGACACGAACTCCTCGTCCGAGGTCCCCGTCAGCGGAGCTCGTACATCCCCCGGCTGCGCATCGGCACGCGGATACGAACCGAGGAAGCGCACCTGGAGGCAGATCCGCTTGAGCCCCATCAGGGCCTCGGCGACCCTGCGGTCCGAGATATGGCCCTCGGCGTCGACGCAGAAGCAGTAGTTGCCGATGCCGGCGCCGGTGGGCCGGGACTGGAGCAGCATCAGGTTGATGCCCCGGGTGCCGAACTCGCCCAGCAGATCGCGCAGCCCGCCGGGATGGTCGTCGCGCTGCCACAGCACGACGGACGTCTTGTCCGCGCCGGTCGGCGCCGCGGGCCGGGCGGGCCTGCCCACCAGCACGAACCGGGTCTGGGCGTTCTCGGCGTCGTGGATCTCGGTCTCCAGGGCCTCGAGTCCGTACCGGGCGGCGGCGAACTCGCCGGCGAAGGCGGCGTCGTACTGGCCCTCCTGAACCAGGCGTGCGGCGTCCGCGTTCGAGGCGGCCGACTCCCAGTGCGCGTCCGGGAGGTTGTTCTTCAGCCAGTTCCGTACCTGCGGCTGGGCCGCCGGATGCGCGGAGACCGTCTTGATGTCCGACAGCTTCGTGCCCGGCCGGACCAGAAGCGCGAAGGTGATGGACAGCAGCACCTCGCGGTAGATCATCAGCGGGGCGCCCGCGACCAGCTCGTCGAGCGTGGTCGTGATGCCGCCCTCGACGGAGTTCTCGATCGGTACGAACGCGGCCTCGGCCTCACCGCCCCGGACCGCGTCGAGCGCGGACTGCACGGACACGTAGGGGATCAGCTCCCGGGTGGCCGCCTCGGGAAGGGTGCGCAGGGCGACTTCGGTGAAGGTGCCTTCAGGGCCGAGATACGCATAGCTGGCTGGCATGACCTCACCCTAATGGGGCCCCGGTGACACGGCCCACGTATCTCACCGGAGCCTCTGGGACCGGCCACTCTCACCCCTCCAGCAACCGCTGCCCCACGTACTCCCCCTCCGCAGCCCCACCCGGCACCGCGAACAGCCCGCTCGCCTCGTGCCGGATGAACTTCGACAGCGCGTCCCCCCGGTCCAGCTTCCGCTGCACGGTCACGAAGCCGCGCAGCGGATCGGCCTGCCAGCAGACGAACAGCAGCCCCGCGTCCGGCACGCCGTCCGTGTCGAAACCGTCGTGGTACGAGAAGGGCCGCCGCAGCATCGCTGCCCCGCCGTTCTGGTCGGGCCGGGTGATGCGCGCATGGGCGTTGATCGGGACGACGAGATTCCCTTGCGCGTCCGTCTTCTCCAGATCCATCTCGGTCGTCTCGCCGCCCCCGGACAGCGGCGCCCCGTCGGACTTGCGGCGCCCGATGACGTCCTCCTGGGCCTTGACCGAGAGCTGCTCCCAGTCGTCGAGCAGCATGCGGATCCGTCGTACGACGGCGTAGGAGCCGTTGGCCATCCACTGCGGGTCGTTCGACGGGGAGGCCGGCACGAAGATCCGCTGGTCGAAGTCGGACTCGCTCGGTTTGGGGTTGCGGGTGCCGTCGATCTGGCCCATGAGGTTGCGTGCCGTCATGGGGTGGGCGGTGGCGCCCGGCGAGCGGTTGAAGCCGTTCATCTGCCAGCGGATGCGGGCCGCGCTGCCCGCGTCCTTCTGGATGGCGCGCAGCGCGTGGAAGGCGACCAGGGCGTCGTTGGCGCCGATCTGGACCCACAGGTCGCCGTTGCTGCGGTTCTTGTCGAGGTGGTCGGAGGAGAAGTCGGGCAGCGGGTCGAGGGAGACCGGCCGCTGTTTCTCCAGGCCGGTACGGGCGAAGAAGCTGTGCCCGAAGCCGAACGTGACCGTCAGCGAGGACGGCCCGGCGTCCCGTGCCACATCCGTGTCGTCCTGCTTCGCCGCCTCCCCCGCCATCAGCCGCTGTGCCGTCTCCGACCAGCGCCGCAGCAGCGCGGCGGCTTCCTTGCGCCCCGCCCCCGCCGTCAGGTCGAAGGCGATCAGGTGCCCGCGAGCCTGCAGCCCCTCGGTGATGCCGGGCTGATGTTTCCCGTGAAACATCGCCTGCCCGGCGCCGAGCGAGGTCAGCGGAGTGGCCTCGGAGGGCGCCGCCGTGTACCCCACGGCACCGCCCGCCGCGCCGAGGACGAGCCCGGTGGCACCGGCGGTGCCGAGGAGCTTCCGCCGCGAAATGCCCTCGTGAGCGACAGGAGCCGCGTCAGGAGCGTCAGGAGTACGGGCCCCAGGGATGGACGTGTGGTCAGCCATGATGGTGGTTCAGCCGATCTGCGCGTTCTTGTCGACGGTCACTTGGTCGATGTCGGAGGTCCGTACGGTCACGGCGATCTTCCACTCGCCGGCCATGGGGATCTGCACCCCGGTCGCCGACCAGTGGCCGGTGGTGATGTGGTCGGGGGTGACGGGGAGCGGCCCGATGTCCTTGGCTTCGAGGGTGAAGGCGACCTTCACCTCGGGGATGTCGAAGGCCCGGCCATTGGGACGCTGCACGTAGACGTGCATCTCGTTGCCGCCCACGCGCGCGGGGTCCAGGTCGATCCGTACGAGGCCCTTGCCGTCCTCGCCGCCCGTGTCGAAGGGCATGTCCAGGGTCAGCGCCCCGGACGCCGAGTCCGAGGAGGAAGCGGCGGACGAGGTCGCGGCCTTGGCGTCCTCCTCGGTGCGTCCCGGCTCGGTCTGCGTGAGCACGGTGGTGACGGCGAGCAGGACGACGGCGACGCTTGCCTCGGCGAGCACGGAGCGCCGGAGCCCGAACCGGTTCGGATCGGCGTCCCGTGACCGCTTCTGCCGCGCCGCGTCCATCGCGGCCTGCTGCCGGGCGAGCTGCGCGGCCCGCTTGGAGTCGCCGTCGGCCTGCTTCGAGCCGGTGCCGGCCCGGCGCCGGCAGGCTCCTTCGCTACGACCTCGGCCGCCGCGGGCACCGTCTCCGCCAGCCGGGCGGTCCACCGCCGTGAGAGGTACGCGACGCCGACGAGCAGCGCCACGAGCCCGATCTTGACGAGCAGCAGCTGGCCGTACGTCGTGTCGGTGAACGCCGACCAGGAGCCGAGCTGGCGCCAGGACTGGTAGGTCCCGGTCGCGACCAGCACGACGACGCTGCTGAAGGCGACGGTCGAGAAGCGGCGTACGGCGGTGGAGTCGAGCGGGTTGTCCGCGGGCGCCCGGTACAGCGCGAGGAGCAGCGCGGTGAGTCCGCCGAGCCAGGCGGCGACGGCGAGCAGGTGGAGGATGTCGACCGGCATCGCGATCCCGGCCTGGATACCGACGGAGGCGTGCTCGGACATCGCCCAGCTCGCCGCGAGCCCGGCGGCCACGACGACCCCGCCGACCGCGAGCCCGAAGGTCAGGTCCCGCTTCTCCTCTTCCTCCCGCTTGTCATAGGCCCCGAACAGCACCGCGATGAACAGCGCCGCCGCGGCGAGCAGCAGCAGCCGGGATACGAGGGCCGCACCCGTCTTGGTCTGGAGGACCTGCCCGAGCAGGTCCAGGTCGAAGATCTCGTCGGCCTTCCCGCGGCTGGTGTAGGAGCCGCGCAGGAGCAGCAGCCCGAGGGTGGCCGCGGTGAGCGTGATCCATCCGGAGACGACGAGCCGTTGCAGGGCCCGCACTCCGGAGCCGCGCTGCCAGCAGGCCAGTACGAAGGCGGCGCCGCCGACCAGCACGATGAAACCGGCGTACGACATGTACCGCCCGAACCCGTACAGCCAGCCGACGACCCCGCCGCCCCCGGTCTCGTCGGACACCGAGACGGAGGTGGAGGAGGGGGCGCCGATGGAGAAGGTGTAGGCGCCGGCGACGGGATGGCTGTCCGCGGAGACGACCTGGTAGGAGACGGTGTACGTGCCGTCGGGCAGGCCGCTGTGCAGCTTCACGGCGTACGTCGTGCCGCTCACGTTGGACGGGGTGCCGCTGTTGACCTGCTTGCCCTTGGGGTCGAGCACGCGCAGTGAGTCGTCGGACATCGAGACCTGCTCGGAGAAGGTCAGCGACACCTGCGCCGGAGCCTTGTCGACCACTGCCCCCTGCTGGGGGTCGCTGCCGGTCAGTGCGGCATGCGCGGAGGCCTGTCCGGCTCCGGCGAGGAGCAGACCGGTGGCGGCCAGGAGCAGCAGCACCAGGGTCCGGACGCGGGGGGCGATGGTCTGTGTCACAGGTGGGTCCCTCCCTCAGTGCCCGGTCTTGGGGTTGTACGTCGCCGACTTCACCGGCATCTCGACCGTGATCGGGCCGGACTCGGCGAAGTGCAGTTCGACGGAGACCGTCTCGCCCTGCTTCGGCTTCCGCTTCAGCTTCTCGAACATCAGGTGGTTTCCGCCGCTCTTGAACACGAGTTGACCGTGTGCGGGTACGTCGAGGGAGGCGACTTCCTGCATCGCCGAGCCGACGGTCTCGTGGACGGTGACCGTGCCGGCGTCGCTGGTGACGGAGGTCAGCTCGTCCTTCGTGCCGCCCTTGTTGTCGATGGTGAGGAAGCCCGCCGCCATGGAGTCCGAGACCGGCTGGGGCATGTAGGCGGCGCCGACGGACAGTTCGGGTTCGCCGTCCGCGGAGGCCGAGCCGCCGCAGCCGGCCAGGACCAGCGTGCTCACCAGGGCCGTGGCGGTCAGGGCGATCCGCTTCACGGGTTCTCACCCTTGATGAGCTTGGGGAGGTCGGCGGTGTAGTTGTCGACGGTGGCGTCCTCGCCGTAGAGGACGTAGCCCCCGTCGGTCTTCGGGGAGAAGGCGATGACCTGGGTGCCGTGCGTGGAGACGATCTTGCCCTTCTCCTTGTGCGGCGGCTCGATGGAGATGCCCAGGGTGCGGGCGCCGGCCTGGATGGTGGCGAAGTCGCCGGTCAGGCCGACCACCTGCGTGTCGATGCCCTTGAGCCACTTGCCGAGCGCCTTCGCGGTGTCCCGGTCGGGGTCGGTGGTGACGAACACGACCCGCAGCTCGTCCTGTTCGGCCTTGGGCAGCTGCTTCTTGGCGACGGCGATGTTGTTCATCGTCAGCGGGCAGACGTCGGGGCAGTTGGTGTAGCCGAAGTAGAGCAGGGTCGGGTGGCCTTTGGTCTCCTTGCGGAAGTCGTACGACTTGCCGTTCGTGTCGGTGAGGACGAGGTCCGGCTTCTCGAACGGTTTGTCGAGGATGGTGGCGGCCTTGTCCGTGGCGGTCTCCTCGGAGACCACGGCGACGGGCGAGTCGCCGCCGTCGCTGCTGCTGCAGGCGGAGAGGGTCAGGGTGGCGGCGGCGAGCAGTGCGGCCGCCGCGAACGTCTTCTTGCGCATAGAGAAATGTCCCAGATGTGTGAACTCCGGCGTGCGCCGGGGGCGTACGGACCGGTCGGGTCCATGGAGGGCGTACGGACGAGTCGTACGCGCCCGGCGCGCACCGCGGGTGGTGGGCTCAGGCGTTGGCTCAGGCGTTGTCGGTACGCCGGCGGCCGGCGAGCACGCCGTAGGCCACGCCCACCGCGCCGATGACGATGCCGACGATGCCGAGTACGCGGGCGGTGGTGTCGCTGCTGTCGGTCGCGGCGTCGGCCGTGGTGGTCGCGGCAGCCGCCGAGGCGTCGTCGGCGGGCTCCTCACCGGCCTCCGCGCCGTGCGAGTGGCCGTCCTCCGCGGCGGCGGACAGGGTCAGCACCGGAGCCGGGTTGTCGGGCTCCTCCTGGCCCTCCTGCTGCTCCTCGATCCAGCGGACGACATCGCCGTTGGAGTAGGTCTGGAGCGCCTTGAAGGTGAGGTCGTCGGCGTCCTCGGGCAGTGCGCCCATGGAGACCGGGAACTTCTCGAAGTAGCCGGGCTCGATGCCCTTGCCGGTGGCGGTCCAGGTGATCTTGGTGACCGCCTCGGAGAGCTTCTCGCCGTGCGACTCGACCGGCTTGTCCAGCTTGGACTTGGTGATCTTGATGCTCCAGCCGTTGACCGGTTCCGGCATCACGGAGGCCAGCGGGTGGTCGGTCGGGAAGTTGACCTCGAGCTTGGTGGTCGAGGCGTCGTCCTGCTCGTTGGGGACCTTGAAGTCGACGACGGCGTAACCGCCCTTGGCGGCGGTCCCCTCGGGCTGCACGGTGACGTGCGCGAACGCGGGGGAGGACAGGACGACGACGGCCGTGGCGGCGACGGCGCCGGCGGCGGCGAGACGAGAGGCCTTCATACGGGCACTCCACTTCGAGTGAGACATCGCGGATTCCGGTGGTGAAGAGGGGTACACGCGCGCGTGGGTGCCTCTTGGGCAAGGGCTGCTGGAACGACCGGCACGCGCGTGTGCCGCGCGACGGCGGCCTCTTACGGATCCGTAACTCAGTACGTCGTGAAGGGGCGGGCGCGCGTCGCGTCAGGCGGCGAGAGCGAGCGTGGTGGTCGGCGGGCCGCGTCTGATCACCGTGTGCTGGAGTGCGGTGGTGCGGGGCCGCGGCGGCGCGAGCGGTGCGGTGCGCGTCGGACGCGGACCGGCTTCCGGCGTGGCGGGCAGCCCGGCGCACAGGGTACGCGCCAGCGCGAGCGCCCCGCGCAGGGATCGTACGAGCGCCCCCTCGGCGACCCCGTGCGCCGACAGCTCCACGAGCCGCAGCAGCGCCAGGTCCCCCCGGCGCAGCAGCCACCCGGCGGCGATCGCCGCGAGGACATGGCCGAGCAGCATCGGCAGGGACGGCAACAGGGCGGTGGTCGAGTCCGCGGACACGGTGTCCGCATGGTGGGTGTGCGTACCCGACGAGACGGGGTTGATCCGTGCCTCGGTGAGGATCCGGTGGGCCTGTGCGGGGCTGATCGCCGCCGCGGCGGACCCGCACAGCAGCCGGGCGGCCTGCGCGACCAGCGAGGCGTCACTGGCGGCGCCCGTCGTCGAGTCGGCCGAGGCCGTCGCGGCGTGCTGCCCGAGTCCGAACACCGAGTGCAGGACCACCTGCCCGACCGTGAGCAGTCCCGCGATCCCCGGCAGCGAACGCGCCCGCCCGGCGAGCGGCGCCGCCACCCCGAAGACCCCCAGGAATCCCGCGCCCAGCGTCCACAGCGGCACCGTGGCGCAGGAGGCGAGGGCGTGCCCGGCAGCGGCCAGCACGACGCAGACCGCGGCGAACACCGCGGCCCGCAACACCCGGAGATCCCGTCCGGAGCGCGCCCAGCGCTGGTGGGGGGCAGTCATGGCGGGCCAATCATCGCATTGGCCCTACGGGTCCCATACGGCAGGTCCGCAAGATGGCGTACGACCGGAAGATCACCTTCTGGTGTGCCTGGCCATAGATGCCCCCCCGCATACACCGATCAACGCCTCCGGCACATCGGCCGTATGGGCGGCATCACGTCAACGATGCGCTTACGTCCGGGCGCTTGCGGCAATACGTAACGGTATGTCGAGCCGCGGGCCGGGAGGCTGGAGCATGAGCATCTGGTGGTCACTCCATCTGCGGCGCGAGGCTGCGAGCGTTCCCCTCGCCCGGCGGCTCCTGCTCGGCACGATGGAGAGCGCGGGCGTCGACCCCGACATCTCCTACGACCTCTCCGTCGCCCTCACCGAGGCCTGCGCGAACGCCGTGGAGCACGGCGGCGACACCGGGCACGGCGGCTCCTCGGAGGCCTACCGCGTCACCGCCTACCTCGACGGCGAGAAGTGCCGTATCGAAGTGGCCGACTCAGGACCGGGCTTCACCGGCCGGCAGAGTCTGCGCCCCTCCCACAGCGAAGCCGAGCACGGCCGCGGCCTGTACCTCATCCGGGAACTCGCCGACCACGTCCAGATCGGCAACAAGCCGGGACGTGGCGGCGCGGTGGTCAGCTTCGACAAGATCCTCAAGTGGAGGAATGACGCCCCCCTGGTGGCGGTGTGACGCGTGTGGCGTGTCAGCCGCCGAGGAGGGGCGCCGAGAAGCGGCAGCTCACGGGTTGGGCATGGGCGGGGTCGAGGGCGTTGCCGACGAGTTGCAGGGCGTTGGAGTCGTAGGCGATCGACACATGTTCGGAGACGTCCTGGGGACAGACCTCCTGGAGAAGGATGTTGCGTACGGTCGCGCCGGGCCCTGCCTTGAGGAATTGGTGGTGGTACGGCGTGACGACCTCGTCGTATCGCGTGGTGATCACCGTGTAGTCGACGCCCGGCTGCGTGTCGCCGTCCCGGTCGAGCGTGGTGTGCACCTGGGATCCGACCATCTGGTCCGCGTACGCCTGCCCCGCGACGAGGGACACCGTCTGGTTGAGACCGAGTTCGGTGGTGAGGGTGCCCAAGCCGGACGCGGTGGCGCCGTGGTTGGACGGGGCCAGGCCGATGAGCCGGCGGACCTTGTTGTGCGCCTTGTCCGCCGGGTTCGTACCGCCCTCGAACCGCAGGTACCAGCGGGGCAGCACACCCCCGCCCTGGGAGTGGCCCACCAGGTCGACCTGCCGGGCACCGGTGGCTTCGAGCACCCGGTCGACGTAGCGGGCGATCTCGCGGGCGGAGTCGGGGATGTGTCGTGTGGCCTTGAACGGAACTCCCGGTTCCCCGCCGTAGTTCGGCGCGAAGACGCAGTATCCGGCGTTCTTCAGCCAGGTGGACAGCATGATCCAGTTCAGGTTGGCGTTCGACCAGGTGGCGTGCAGCAGGACGACAGGGCGGGGGTGGGCGGCGGTCGGCCGGCACTGCCAGTCGTTCGCCCCCGGCGGTGAGGCATCCGGCTGGAGGGTTCCGCGGAGCAGGGCCTCGGGGCCCGAGACGGTCGGCCCTGCGGGCGGTTTCGGGGCGTCGGCGGCGACCGACGTGGTCGGGGAGCCGAGTAGCAGGGCCGTGATCGCGCCGAGGGCTGCCAGCCAAGTGATCAGGCGGGAGCGCGGCGCAGGCCGCACAGTGCTATGTGACATTCTACTGCTCCTAGTCAGAGTCCTGGTCACACGCAGACGCCCAAGATCATCAAGGAGCGGCGGTCAGTCCTCCGGCCGACCCGCACCGCACCCACCCCCCTTGGAGTAGCGCTTTTCATACGTGCGGCTCTGCCCAGCCCCGTCACCTCGGTCTTCAGGGTCCTTAGGGTGGGCGGATGGAGATCGGAACCGAAGAGCTGCCGGGCGGGGTGACACTCCGGCTCACCGCGCCGTCCGACGCGGCCGCGCTCTGTGAGGCCTACGTCGAGAACCGGGACTTCCTCGCTCCCTGGGAGCCGCGCCGCCCGGAGAGCTTCTTCACCGTCGAGGGACAGGCCGAACGCATCGACGCACGGATGCGGGAGTTCGCCGAGGGCCGGCTCGTGCCCTGGGTGCTGGCATCCGGCGGGCGGATCGTCGGGACGATCACGCTGACCGGCATCACCCTGGGGCCCTTCTGCAGCGCCTATCTCGGCTACTGGGTCGCGGCCGACCACCAGAGACGCGGCCTGGCGACCGCCGCCGTACAGCAGGTGTGCCGCATCGCCCGCGACAGCGTCGGACTGCACCGGATCGAGGCCACCACCCTGCTGGACAACACGGGATCCCAACGCGTGCTGGAGAAGTGCGGGTTCGAGCCGATCGGCACCGCCCCGCGCTACCTCCACGTCGACGGCCAGTGGCGCGACCACCGGATGTTCCAACGGATCCTGCACGACGAGCACCCGCGGCTGTGAGGCTTCAGGCGCCTCGGCATTCACAGCCGGAGCACAGCGCTGCCAAACCTCCCTGACGGACGGCGTCCATACGTTCCCGACCATGACGGGAAACCACAGGAACAACACGATCACCCGGCGCCGCGCCCTCGCGGTGACCGGTGGCACGGTCGCGGCGGGCGGCCTCGCCGTCGCCGGTTACCAGACGGCCTTTGCCGACGAGACGACGACCGCCGAAGCGACCGCGACCGCCTCGGCGAGCGCCACCAGCAGCAGCGCCTGCATGACGCTGATGTCGAGCGTCACGGAAGGCCCCTACTACCTCGACGGTGCCCTGGTGCGAAAGGACATCACCGAGGGCAAGAGCGGCGTCCCGCTGACCCTGCGCCTCACCGTCGTCGACGCCACCGACGGCTGCACCCCGGTCCCCGGCGCGGCCGTGGAGATCTGGCACTGCGACGCCTGGGGCTACTACTCCGGCTACACCACCGCCAACCCCGGCGGCTCGGCCCCCGCCGAGAGCGAGGACGGCTCGACGGCCAATGACAAGACCTACCTGCGCGGCTACCAGATCGCCAATGCCAACGGGGTCGTCAAGTTCGAGACGATCTTCCCGGGCTGGTACACCCCGCGCACCTGCCACATCCACGTGAAGGTGCACACCGGCGGCGAGAAGGAGGACGGCACCTACGAGGGCGGCAAGGTCAACTACACCGGCCAGTTCTTCTTCGACGACGAGATCGCCCAGGAGATCTTCACCCTGGAGCCGTACTCCCAGCACTCCGGCAGCTACACCACCCTCGACAACGACATGGTGTACGACGGCGGCGGCGCCTCCAGCGGACTGCTCACCCTCAAGGCCGTCCACAAGAAGGACCCCTCCCAGGGCTACAAGGGCTTCCTCACCCTCGGCGTCGACCCGGACGCCGAGAACACCGGCGCGGGCAGCGGCGGTGGCGGCGAGGGCGGTACGCCGCCCACGGGCACCCCGCCGAGCGACGCCCCGTCGGCTTCGGCGTCCGCGGCCTCGTAGGTACGACGATGACGAGCCGCGAGGACGAGAGGCTGGCGCAGGCCGCCGTGACCGCGCTGACCGGACAGCTGGCGCTCGCTCCCAAGCCCGGCCTGCCCGACCCACGTGACCTGGGCGCCCGCGCCACGCGCAAGGACCACCGTGCCCTGCGCTGGTCGGCCAAGGCGCTGGCGCCCGGCCTCGCGGCGATGGCCGCGGCGGCCCGCCGCACCGGCGAGCCCACGCCCGGACTACGTACCGAACTGGGCGCGATCGGGCGCTGCACCGAGCACTCGCTGGGCCTCGCGGGCGGCGGCCACCGTGGTGCCCTGTGGACGCTCGGTCTGCTGGTCGCGGCGTCCGCCCTGGACCCCCGGGCCGGGGCGCGCGAGGTGGCCGCGACCGCCAAGCGCATCGCCGCGCACCCCGACAAGCGCGTCCCGCGCAGGCCCTCCCGGGGCTCCTCGGTGTCCGCCAAGTACGGCGCCGCGGGCGCCCGCGGCGAGGCCCGCGCCGGATTCCCGCACGTACGGCGGGCGTTGGACGCGCTCACCACGGCCCGCTCGGCCGGCGCCACGGAGGGCGAGGCCCAGCTCGACGCCCTGCTCACCGTGATGTCCACCCTCCAGGACACCGAGCTGCTGTACACGGCGGGCCCGCTGGGGCTGCGCCACGTCCAGGCCGGTGCCCGCGGTGTCCTGGAGGCGGGCGGTACGGCGACGGAGGCGGGCCGCGAAGCCCTGACCGCCTTCGACGCCGACCTGCACGCGCGCGCGTGGAGCCCGCGGGGGAGTGCGGGGCTGCTGGCGGGGGCGCTGTTCCTGGACTCGCTGCCGGTCAGCGCACGCGTGCCGGCCGCGGCCTGACGTCACGACGCATCCGGCCGGTGGCCACCCGGCCACCGGTCCCATCGCATACGACGCCGCCGGCGTCGCCGCGCCCAGCAGCAGCCAGCCCTGTGTCCCCCACCCCACGAGCAGCGTCGTCAGGACAAGCGGACCCGCGGTGCGGGCGACGGCCACGCCGGTGCCGAAGAAGCCCTGGTACTCACCGACCCGGTCGGCCGGCGCGAACTCGAACGACAGCTGCCAGGACCCCGCCGACTGCCCCATCTCGGCGACGACCTGCAGCACCGCGCCGATCACTAGGACAGCCACGGCCACCCACGACGAAGCGCCCGCCGACAGCGCGAACACCACACACGCGGCCAGCATCACCCAGCCCGACCGCCGCACCGCGCGCGTGGCCGCCGTGAGCCCCGTGATCCCGCGCGCCGTCCGCACCTGAAAGGCCATCACCGCCCCGGTGTTGAGCACGAACAGCGCTGCTACAGCGCGGGCCCCAGCGTCTTGGAGGCGGTGCCCAGATAGACCACCTGCCCCGGTGCCATCCCCTGAAGGGCACCGACGGGCTGCCGGTCGTAACGGAACTCCCCGTCGTAGTCGTCCTCGACAATCAGCCCGCCACGCGCGCGTGCCCACTCGGTGAGCGCCCGCCGCCGCTCGGGACGCAGCGTCACGCCGGTCGGATACTGATGCGCCGGCGTGACGACCACGGCAGCCGCATCCCCGAACCCCTCGACGCACGCCCCCCGTTCATCGACCGGGACGGGCACCACACTCCCGCCCCCACGCCGCACCACCTCCCGGTGAAAGGGCAGCCCGGGATCCTCCATCCAGAAGGTGCCGCCCCCCAGCACACGCGTCAGCAGCGAGAGTCCCTGCACATACCCGGGGAGGTGATCACGATCCGCTCCGGCGGCGCGATGACACCCCGCGCGCGTCCCAGGTATCCCGACAGCGCGGTCCGCAGTTCGATACGCCCTCGTGGATCCCCGTAGTCGTACGCCGCGGAGGGCGCCGTGGCGATGGCACGCCGCACCGCGCGCAGCCAAGCGGCGGCCGGAGGGCAGCGGGGCGACCCGCGTACCGGCACCTTGCCGAGCGGTGAGATATCCCTCGGCGACGAGCTGGTCGTAAGCGGCGTTCACGGTCCCCCGCGAAACCCCCAACTCAGCAGCGAGCCGCCGAGTAGCGGGCAACCGAGCCCCGGGAGCAAGCCGCCCATCCCGAACGGCGTCGCGCAGTGCACGCTCAAGCCCAGCACGACGCCCCTCAGCGGCGATGACATCCAGGTGCAGGTCCACCCCAACCCCGCCAGGGGCGCGGGGCTGTGACATATGCGGCTCCGCCGCGTGGGCGCGACCAGCCACAGACGACCCGCAGCCGACGAATCAGCCCTGGAGGCCCGCCATCCAGGCCTCCACCTCATCAGACCGCCGAGGAAGCCCACCCGACAGATTCCGGTTCCCACTCTCCGTCACCAGAATGTCGTCCTCGATGCGCACACCGATCCCCCGGTACTCCTCCGGCACCGTCAGATCGTCGGCCTGGAAGTAAAGCCCCGGCTCCACCGTCAGACACATCCCCGGCTCCAACGTGCCGTCGACATACGTCTCGGTCCGGGCCACCGCACAGTCATGGACATCCAGCCCGAGCATGTGCCCGGTGCCATGCAGCGTCCACCGCCGCTGCAGCCCCAGCTCCAGCACCCGCTCCACCGGCCCTTCGACGAGCCCCCACTCGACCAGCTTCTCGGTCAGCACCCGCTGCGCGGCGTCATGGAAGTCCCGGTACTTCGCACCCGGCTTCACCGCCGCGATCCCGGCCTCCTGAGCCTCGTACACGGCGTCGTAGATCTTCTTCTGGATCTCGCTGAACCGCCCGTTGATCGGCAGTGTCCGCGTGACATCGGCGGTGTACAGGGTGTGCGTCTCGACGCCCGCGTCCAGCAGCAGCAGTTCACCGGAGCGCACGGGTCCGTCATTGCGCACCCAGTGCAGCGTGCAGGCGTGCGGCCCGGCCGCGCAGATGGAGCCGTAGCCGATGTCGTTGCCCTCGACACGCGCGCGGAGGAAGAACGTGCCCTCGATGTAGCGCTCGGAGGTCGCTTCGGCCTTGTCGAGGACCTTCACCACGTCCTCGAAGCCACGCACGGTCGAGTCGACGGCCTTCTGCAGTTCGCCGATCTCGAACGCGTCCTTGACCAGTCGCGCCTCGGACAGGAAGACCCGCAGCTCTTCGTCCCGCTCGGCGGTGACCTTGTCGGTGAGCGCGGCCTCGATGCCGGCGTCGTAGCCTCGTACGACCCGGACCGGACCCGTGGCCTCCGCCAGCGCGTCCGCCAGCTCGCGCACGTCCGCGGCCGGGATGCCGTACAGCTTCTCCGCCTCGCTCAGCGAGTGCCGGCGGCCGACCCACAGCTCGCCCTGGCCGGAGAGCCAGAACTCGCCGTTCTCGCGGTCGGAGCGCGGAAGGAGGTAGATCGTCGCCTTATGGCCGTCGCCGACCGGTTCCAGGACGAGCACCCCGTCCTCGGTCTGGTTCCCGGTGAGATACGCGTACTCCACCGACGCGCGGAAGGGGTACTCCGTGTCGTTCGAGCGGGTCTTCAGGTTGCCCGCCGGGATCACCAGACGCTCGCCCGGGAAACGCACCGACAGCGCGGCGCGCCGCGCGGCGGTCTCGGCGGCCTGGGCGATCGGCTCCAGGTCGCGCAGCTCCGTGTCGGCCCAGCCGGACTTCATGTTCTCGGCCAGCTCGTCGGACACGCCCGGGTACAGGCCGTTCTTCCGCTGCTTGATCGGCTTCTCGGTCTCTTCCGGGGTCTCCGGGGTGAGCTCGTCCGCCACGGTCATCCTCCTAGGTACGGCACTGGACCCCGTCCATCGTACGGTCGAGAGGAAGGGGGCCCAGGGCCGGAAGACCTGTTACCGGCTGCTACTCGAAGCGAGCGGCCAGTAGTACGACGTCCTCCGCGGAGTCGGCTTCGTCCCGCCCGTCCGGCAGTACGGTCCGCAGGATGTGGTCGGCGATCGCGTCCGGGTCCCGGCGCAGGCTCCGGGGTACGCCGGCCGCCGCGGCGTGCAGCCGGGCGAAGGCGCGGTCGGTGGGGTCGCCGGTGCGGTGCAGCAGCCCGTCGGTGTACAGCAGCACCGTCTCCCCGGCTTCCGCCTGCAGTTCCACGCTGGGCGCCTCCCAGCAGGCGAGCATCCCCAGTGGCGCGGACACGGACGTCTCCACGAACTCCGTGCGCCGCTCGCCGATCAGCAGCGGCGGGGTGTGTCCCGCGCCGGCCAGCGTGATCTTGCGCAGCGCGGGCTCGCAGTAGGAGAACAGGGCGGTGGCGGACCGGGCGGGTTCGGTGAGCCTCAGGAGCAGTTCCAGGTCGGACAGGACGGCGACCGGGTCCTCGCCCTCCATCACGGCGTACGCCCGCAGGGACGCCCGCAGCCGGCCCATCGCGGCGACGGCGCTGGGTCCGGAGCCGGTCACCGAGCCCACGGCCAGGCCGAGCGCGGCGTCCGGCAGCGGCAGCGCGTCGTACCAGTCGCCGCCCCCGCGCGGGCCGGTGCGATGCCGGGCGGCGAGCTGCATGCCGGCCACCCGCGGCAGCCGTGAGGGGAGCAGTTCCTCGGCCATCGTCGCCATGCACGCGCGCGTGCGCTCGACTTCGACCAGCCGGGCCAGGTGCTCGGTGGCGTAACGGACGTACAGGCCGACGAGGTGGCGCTGCCGCTCGACCGGCTCGGCGGGCTCGTCGTAGAGCCATACGGCGGCACCGAGGCGGCCGACGGCGGGCGTGGACAGGGGGAGCGTGTAGCTGGCGGCGTAGCCGAGGCGCGCGGCGACCTCGCGGTGCCGGGGGTCGAGGCCGTCCTCGGCGAACACATCGGGCTGGACGATGCCGTCCTCGGCGCCGGGCAGGCCGTCGAGGATCCGGCCGAAGGGCATCGCCCCGCGCGGCACGGTCTCGATGTGGCCGAGATCGGCTCGCGCCAGGCCGAGGCCGATGGTCGTGTCCGGTCCCAGCCCGTCGCCGGGCTCCAGCGCGACGAGACCGCGCCGGGCGCCCACGAGGGCGGCTCCGGCGCGCAGCACTTCCTGGAGGGCGTCCGCCAGTGTGGCTGTGCGGGCCAGACGTTCGGTGAGTTCGTGGAGAGTCGTGAGGTCCGAGACCCAGCCGGCCAGGCGGTCCTGGAGCAGTGCGCCGGGCGCGTTCGGGGCGGGGACGGCTGGGCCGGCTGCGTTTTCGGAGGCCGCGGGCGCGGGCGCGACAGTGTGTGCGGGCGAGGGAACCGTTGAATCGATTCCAGCCACTTTCGGAGCGTGAGGGGCGTTCATGGCGTCCGGCTTTCCGACCGGTGCGTATTGCTCGATAGCATCGCAAACCCCCATGTCATTCTGCGCCGCTAGCAGTGTCTCCACATGTACACGCACTCGTGAGGGGATGTCCAGCATTGTCCTGCTGGGATTCCTGGTGTCCGTGGGATTTCAGTAGACCTCTTGCGTAAAAGCGAAGTTGGCTCAAAACTGCCTCGGGTAACAGCCTATTGCGGTCGACTGGCCTTGCTCCACGGAGCGTCACAGCGGTCGTGATGGGTACGTACTCGGTGAAGGCCAGGGGTGGTTGGGAATCACCCGGAACCTGGCGACGGACCCGGGCGTCTTAGCCACCGACGACCGTGCCCCATCCTCCCGTGGCGGAGGCGAAGAGAAACACGCGCGACAGCAAAACGCCAGACTTCGCCACCCCGCGCCACGCCCGTGCTTTTGATAGACGCAGTATGGACGAGGCTGCCGCGGATGCTCCAACGCTCGGCCCATAGGGTTCCCCATGCCTGAGGCTGGGGTGTGATGCGCCAATAGGTACGCACAGTGAAGTGATCGACACATGGTGTGATGTGGTCCACGGTGTTGCCAGCGGTGCAACGGAAAGGAACGAGCGCTCATGCGCGAGATCCTCGGAAGGCGACGCAGGCTCCTGTCCCAGCGCAGTGACGGGGGGCCTGACTTGATCAGCGCGGCCCTGACCTTCGCGACGGAATGGCAGTGGCCCGTACTCCCGGGCGTGGCGGCGGACCCCCAGGGGCGCTCCCGCTGCGCCTGCCCGGACCCGGACTGCACGGTGCCCGGCGCGCACCCCTTCGACCCCGGCCTCCTCACGGCCACCACCGACGCCCGCATGGTGCGCTGGTGGTGGACCAACCGGCCCGCCGCGCCGATCGTCCTGTCCACCGGCGGAAAGGCTCCGTGCGCGGTGTCGCTGCCCGCCCTGCCGGCCGCCCGTGCCCTGGGCGCCCTCGACCGCATGGGCATGCGCCTCGGCCCGGTGGTGGCCTCGCCCACCCGGTGGGCGCTGCTGGTGAAGCCGTACTCCATGGAGCAGTTGGGCGAACTGCTGTACGCCCAGGACTTCGTCCCGGGCTCGCTCCGCTTCCACGGCGAGGGCGGCTATCTGGCGCTGCCGCCGTCCGAGACCGGCCAGGGGCAGACCCGCTGGGAGCGCGCACCGCTGCCCGGCTCGGCCTCCCCGTGGGTGCCCGACGTCGAGGCCGTGGTGGACGCCGTGGTCGAGGCCCTCACTCGTACGGGTGTGAGCGCGCCCGAGTTGTAGGGGTGTCGGGCGCGCACCGGACCGAGCGCCCCAATCAGGTCGATATCGTCCCCTTCATGAATATTCGCCTGATCGCCCTCGCGGGCGTGGTGGCATGCGCGATCGCGCTACCACTGGCTGTTGCGTCCGCGGGGCCCGTGGGCGACCAGGACCCCGAGGCCGTACGACCGTCCCGTCACCCGGACGCCAAAGCGCCCTCCCCCGAACCCGTCGACGCCCCTGGGCTGCTCGGCCTGGGCCTGGCCACCGCCGCCCGCTGCGGCCCCGAACTCACCTCGCCCGACGGCATCGAGGCACAGACCTGTGTGATGACCCAGGGTGAGGACACCTGGGCGCGCACCTACTACCGCAATGCGAGCGGGGACGCGCTGGACTCGGTGCTGAGCCTCATGGGGCCCGGTGGCCGCACCATGCAGATGCGCTGCCCGATCGGCGCCGACGACGAGCCGGCCACCTGCGAGACGCCGCGGGAGCGGACGCGGGGCGACTTGGGTGCCTACACGGCGGTCGCAGAGTTCGCGTCCCGGGCCGGCGAGGGGCCGCTGCTGCTGCGGTCGGGGAGCAACTCCGGGGCGCCTGCGGGCGGTTGACGCGCGACGGGTGTCCTCCTTCGCGCGCTGCTTCGCACCCTCGGCGAGACGGCCGCATGGAAAGACCCGGTTGCTGGCGACGGGGGATGCACCAGCAACCGGGCTATTGGAACGGTAACAAGAGATCGGCTGTTCGCAAATTCGATCTCTCGTTTTGCTCGGCTATTCGGACACCGACTCGCCTGCCGGAACGGGGAGTTGTGGTCGGAGCCGGTCGTTCCGTCAAGGCTTGCTCCGGCTGACCGACCGGTCAGCCGGAGCTGTGCGTCAGCTGAGCGTGACCTGCCGGTTGGTGAGGCCGCCGCGCGCGCGGCGCTCGTCGGCGGTGAGCGGAGCGTCCGTGGCCAGCGCGGTGGCGAGGCGCTCGGCGAACTCGGCGGCCGGCTTCTCGATGTCCTGCGCGGTGACCTCGCTCGGCAGGTCCCAGACCGGGACGGTGAGCCCATGAGCACGGAAGGAGCCCACCAGCCGGGTGCCCTCCCCGAGGCTTGACTTCCCGGCCGCGTGCAGCCGCGCGAGAGCGTCCAGAAGCTGCTCCTCCGGATGCGGCATGACCCACCGCAGATGGTTCTTCTCCGGAGTCTCGCACCAGTACGCGGCATCCACGCCGGTCAGCTTCACGGTCGGGATGGCCGCCGCGTTGGCCCGCTCCAGGGAGGCGGCCACCTCCGGAGTGGCGTTGTCCGCGTCCGGGACCCAGAACTCGAAGCCCGAGTGCACGACTGGCTCGAACGCACCTTCCGGGGCGAGCAGATCCTGCAGCCGCGGACCGTCAGTGGGCGCCCGGCGCCCCTGCACGGGCGTGCCTGGCTTGGCGGTGAGCGCGTGCTGGAGGGTGTCGGCGAGGTCGCGGCTGATGTCGCCGGACGCCGTGTCGTTCTGCAGGCCGAGCAGGACCGAGCCGTCGTCGCGGCGCAGGGCGGGCCAGGCCATCGGCAGGACCGTGGCGAGCGTGACCGACGGAACGTCCTTGGGCAGACCGTCCTTGAGCGTCAGCTCCACGGTCGCGGCCGGGACCAGCTCACGCAGCGCCACCCAGTCGCACTCGCCCGGCAGGCCCTCGAACGGGCGCTGCACCAGCTCGGTCACCGCGTGCGCGGCGGCCCGGCCGTGGCACGCCTTGTAGCGGCGGCCGCTGCCGCAGGGGCAGGGTTCACGGGCACCGACGACCGGGATCTCAGCGTCTGTGAGCTGCGGCCGCGGGGCCTTCGTCTGGGGTCGCTTCTTGGCCATCGTGGTCTCTCCCGGTTACGGCTCGTGTCGTACGGCGGGAGCCTAGCCGTTCACACCACGGCCGACGGGAACCCTGTGGACAACGTGGCCGACCCGGTGCAACGGGGGCTTCAGTCCAGGTCGTCGAAGGCGTGTCCGAAGTCCAGGTCGGCCATCGCGGACACCCGCGGAGCGGCGACACGCGTAGCGAAGTCGTCGCGTCGGCGACCGGCATCGGTGTCGTGCACGTCGTCGTGGACCACGACCCACACCGTGACCTCGCCGCGGGCGTCGTCCCGGACGCCCCAGTCGTCGGCCAGTGCGGTGATGATGTTCAGCCCGCGGCCGCCGTGTGCGGTGACCGAGGGCGTGGCCGGAGCCGGGCGGGTGGGCCCACCACCGTCCGTCACCTCGACCGTGAGTCTGCCGCGCCGGTCCACCCGCCATGCGGCCCGGACGTCGCCGTCCCCGGCCAGGGCGTCACCCAGCGGCCGACCGTGTTTGCACGCATTGCTCAAGAGTTCGGAAAGAATCAATACGGCATCGTCGATGACCGATTCCGCCACACCACCCGTGCGCAACTGAGCGCGCATACGGTGTCTCGCTTTCCCCACGCCCGCAGGGCCATGGGGTACGGCCATGCTCGACGACGTGGGCACCTCCTGTGCCACCACCAACGCCACCCCCGAGACCTCCTTTGCCCCACGCCACGGTGTGGATGCCCCATTGGCCTGAACCGGAAACCGGCCGGGGAACGTTCGGTGACGCATTCGCAACGATCGAATACGGATCGAACGCGCCGGTGCACTCCCTGTAACCATGTGGCTGGATTTCGCCGGTGTGGCCGAGATCGGAGGATGCTGTAAGCGGGCTGCGGGGGTCAAGCTTGGTTTCATGGTTCACCGACCGAGTCGGCGCAGCACCTCGCCCGGGCGGTTGGTGATGATGGCGTCGATGCCCAGGTCGACGCAGAGATCGATGTCCTGCGGCTCGTTCACGGTCCAGACGTGCACCTGGTGGCCGGCTCGCTTCAGGCGCTCGACATAGGCCGGATGGTTGCGCACGATCCGGATCGAGGGGCCCGCGATCCGGACACCCGCGGGCAGCCGTCCGTCGCGCAGCCGGGGCGAGACGAACTGCATCAGATAGACCGTCGGCAGGGTCGGCGAGGCGGCTCGTACGCGGTGCAGCGAGCGGGCCGAGAAGCTCATGATCCGCACCTGGGACTCCGCCGACGTGGCGGGCGCGTCCAGCCCGAAGCGCTTCAGGAGCAGCAGCAGCCGCTCCTCGACCTGGCCCGCCCAGCGGGTGGGGTGCTTGGTCTCGATGGCCAGCTCGATCCGGCGGCCGGTGTCGGCGATGAGTTCGAGCAGTCGCTCCAGGGTCAGGACGGAGGTGTCCTCCGGGTCCTCGGGCAGGTGCTCCCAGTCGGGCTCCTCGTCCCGCATCCGCGAGGAGTCCCGGTGCTTCCAGGAGCCGAAGTCCAGGGCAGCCAGTTCGGCCAGCTCCAGCGCGGAGACCGCTCCGCGGCCGTTGGAGGTGCGGTTGACGCGGCGGTCGTGGACACAGACGAGATGGCCGTCGGCGGTCAGCCGTACATCGCACTCGAGGGCATCCGCACCGTCCTCGATCGCCTTCTTGTATGCGGCCAGGGTGTGCTCGGGAGCCTCTTCGGAGGCCCCGCGGTGGGCGACGACTTGAATCCGGTGCTGCCGTGCAGGGGTCACCGCGTCATGGTGCCACCGCGACGGGGTAGGCGTGACGGCGATACCCCTGCGTCGGACACGCGCGCGTGGCGGGCGGGAGCGCCGAGATGCGCCCACCTCGTCCGAAAGGTCCTATATAAAGGATGGTCCCGCGCCCACAGCAACCGCTTATGGTGCTCTGACGGCCCGTGGGAAAAGCTGTCAGCAGACAAAAGAAGCACAAGCACAGCTGAATCGCGCCGGACCGACGACAAGCGTGAGCGCGTGTGACCGAGTGCGACCGAGAAGTACAGCCGTGGATCGAGGAGAAAAGCTGTGAGCACCGAGAACGAGGGCACTGCGGTACCCCCGGCCCCGTCCGCACCTCCCGTGCCGGTGGAATCTCCCGCAGCCTCCACGCAGCCGGCCGCGCCGACGGCTCCCATACCGTCGGTGCCCGCGGGCGCCCCGGACCATGAACCGGCCCGCACCGCGCCCGCCTACGCGTCGGCCGGATCCCCGGGCCAGGGCGGCGGTTCCGCCCCGGACGCCTCCTGGCCGCCCCCGCCGCCGGCCACTCCGTCGTACGGGGACGCAGGTGCCTCGGGAGCCGGCTCGTACGCCGACGGGGGCTCTGGAGGTGCGGGCTCCGGCTGGGGTGCCGGCTTCCCGCCGCCCGCTCCCAAGCCCCGTAGCAGGCGCGGTGGTCTGGTCTCCGCGATCCTGGTGGCCGCGCTGGTCGCGGGCGGTCTGGGCGGCGGCCTCGGCTACACCCTGGCCAGGGACAACGACAGTGGCGACTCCACGACCGTCTCCGCCTCCGACAGCGGCGGCTCCGTCAAGCGCGACGCGGGCACCATCGCGGGCGTGGCGGACAAGGCCCTGCCGAGCACGGTCACCATCCAGGCCGAGTCCTCCAGCGGCGAGGGCGGCACCGGCACCGGCTTCGTCTTCGACAAAGAGGGCCACATCGTCACCAACAACCACGTGGTGGCCGAGGCGGTCGACGGCGGCAAGCTGACGGCCACCTTCCCGGACGGCAAGAAGTACGACGCCCAGGTCGTCGGCCATGCGGCGGGCTACGACGTCGCGGTCATCAAGCTCGAGAACGCTCCGTCGAACCTGAAGCCTCTGACGCTGGGCGACTCCGACAAGGTCGCCGTCGGCGACTCCACCATCGCCATCGGCGCCCCCTTCGGCCTGTCCAACACGGTGACGACGGGCATCATCAGCGCCAAGAACCGCCCCGTGGCCTCCAGCGACGGTACCGGCAGCAACGCGTCCTACATGAGCGCCCTGCAGACCGACGCCTCGATCAACCCGGGCAACTCCGGCGGCCCGCTGCTGGACGCCCAGGGCAACGTCATCGGCATCAACTCCGCGATCCAGTCCACCAGCAACGGCGGCCTGGGCGGCACCAGCCAGTCCGGCTCGATAGGGCTGGGCTTCGCCATCCCGATCAACCAGGCCAAGTACGTCGCCCAGCAGCTGATCAAGACCGGCAAGCCGGTCTACGCGAAGATCGGCGCGTCCGTCTCCCTGGAGGACACCACGGACGGGGCGAAGATCACCGAGCAGGGTGCCAGCGGCTCCGAAGCCGTCGAGGCCGGCGGCCCCGCCGCAGAGGCCGGCCTCAAGCCCGGCGACGTCATCACCAAGCTCGACGACAGGGTGATCGACTCCGGCCCCACCCTCATCGGCGAGATCTGGACCCACCAGCCCGGCGACAAGGTCAAGATCACCTACGAACGCGGCGGCCAGACCCGCACCGTGGACCTCACCCTGGGCTCCCGCGTCGGAGACAGCTGACGACACGGGCCCACGCGCACGTACCTCCCCGGTTCAGTAACGCCTGCCCCCCACGCGCGCGTGCCCACCCGTTACTCTTGATCCCGCGCCGCCGGTGACGGGGGTGCGGGGAGGTGTGCCCGAGCGGCCGAAGGGAACGGTCTTGAAAACCGTAGTGACGTGAAAGCGTCACCGTGGGTTCGAATCCCACCGCCTCCGCAGGTCAGAGACGTGCTGGTCAGAAGGGGTGTCTCTCGCTGAGGGGCACCCCTTCTGCATGGGGCCTGTCTCACCTTGATCCGGGGTTGTCGCGTTGTTGATCAGTGTGTATGGACCAGGCGTGGACCAACAATGAGGAAGAACCCGCAGCTCAGAGCTGTGTCAGGGGAATTCCACAGTGCGCGGTCCACTGGAGGTCGCAACGCGCAATCGGCTACCCCCCGAGGCAGAGCGGCCCTGGACCAACACCTGGAGAACGTCCAGGGCCGCCGACACATGCACGCATCGGATCGTAGTCTCGACGACACGTCTGACGCCGGGCACGACCCGGCCAGCATCAAGCCCCGTAGCCCGCGAGTTGCCGTCTCACGACAATGCCCTCGGCCACCGTTGTGGTGGCCGAGGGCATTATGCCGGGTTGGTTACGGCCCGGCGCTGGGCGGTGCCGGGGGAGTCACCGGGCCCGGGGCGCTGTCGGGAGGCGCCGACTGGTGGAAGCGCCCGCTGGTCGGGGAAGGCGTGACGTGCTGCTCTTCCACCGTGCTGCGGGTTGTCCACCACATGACGGCCAGGAGACCGACGGCGCACACACCTCCGACGGCCAGCACGATCGGCGGGCGTTTCCGTGATCTGGCCAAGCGCAGACACAGCCAGCCGACGCACGCCCCGGCGAAAATGATGATCAACGGGGTGAGTCCACCGCGCTTGTACGTGCTCAACAGTACGGAACGATCAGAGATCAGCGGCAAGAGCGCCGCATAGAGCACGCCCAGCACCACGATGACCGCGCACGCCCCTTCCAGCAGGCGCTGCGCAGGGCGACTGGCGTTCATACCGTCTCCTACCCTCCCACTTCGGCCGCACGGGACCGGCAACCGACTCCTATCAGTGCCGACCAGTGCAGGCTACGGGGCGGGGCGTGTCAACTGCCCGGCCACCGTCTCGGTCACGCTGCCGTCGGCGTCCTTGGTGAACGTCCGCTCTCCTGCCGGGTCCTGCGCCGCGGTTGCGATCGCAGCAGCCGTCGGCTCGGGAAGGTTCGGCGACACGGTGAACAGCGAGCCGTCGCTGTTCCTCACCGGCTCGCCGTTCTCGCCGATCACTGGCACGGACGCGGGGTCGTCGCTCGTGTCGGTGTTCTTCAGCCAGTCCGGGACCACCGGCTCGTCCTCGGCCGTCGCGGCCAGTGAGCTGGTGTCCGGGAGCAGGTGGTAGCCGGACCAGACGTTGGCGTTCAGTCCCACCCACTCACCGCTGTCCACCATGCCCGCGTAGTTGCGGATCCCGTAGTAGCCCGCACCGCACAGCCCCTCAGCCGGAGCCGTCCACGTCAGTTCGAACTTCCAGGCCGGCTCGCTGTTGAAGTACCACTGATCTGTGCGGTCGCAGATGAGCCAGCTGCCGTCGCCGTTGGCGTCCACGTACCACTTGAAGACGATCATGCCCTCGGCGAGCTCACCGGAGTTGCGGTCCCAGCTCAGGACGCAATCCAGCGGGTTGGGGTCGATGTCAGCGTATGACGTCGAATCTCCCTTGAAGTAGCCTCCGCCCGTGGACCCGTGCGAGGTCTCCGCGCGGTTCCATAAGCACCGGGACGAGTCGGCGTTCCCCCACACCTGCTCGGTCCAGTACACGTAGTGGGCGTTGGCCGACGTGGCGGCCACCATGGTGAGGCCGAAGGCTGCCGGGAGGGCCAGCAGAGCCGTGCGCAGCGATCTTCTGCGGCGACTGGAAGACATGCGTCTCACAAAGACTCCTTTGTCGTTCAGGTGAGTTGCTGTGACCGCAGAGACGCTAGGTGGGCGAGAGGTTCTGGACTAGCGAAATCTGTTCCGGAAGGGCTCATTTCGGGCCTCCGTGAACCGAGATGCCAACATCTTTGAACACGGCATCCAGCAACTTCTCTCACATCTCCTCCACCGGCACATCTACGCTGTAGAAGCGAAATTGGCCTGAACCTGACAGTTAGGAAGGACCGCAACCGGCCGGTCACCTTTGTCATACCGGTGGAGTCAGATCAACTTGGTACGCCGATGGTCCCGAACACCTTGGTGTGACGGGGCCCAAATGCCTGCGTAAGGACAACGCACCTTACGGCTCACAGTGTGGCGTTGCTGTCGGCCCGCCTGCCTACTCCTCATCTGCGGCATCCAAGGCCCGCTCGATCTGCTCGTTCGAGCGCTGCTGATTGCGGTGGATGGCCTTGGCGTAGAAGCGGAACAGAACCGCGATGCTGTGTCCGGCCCGGCGTGCAACTTCGGCTGGGGAGACGCCGGACTCAAGCCAGAGCGAAACGCCCGCGTGGCGCAAGGAATACGGCACGTCAGCCAGCGGCGAGGCTGCTTCGGACTCCGTGAGCACCGCAAGCCGGGCAGCCTTCCAGACCTCCCCGTACTCCTTGGACAGGAGGTGGCCGCCCTGGGACGCGCGGAACAGTCGGCCGTCTTCGGCCGTGCCGAACTCCTTGATGTGCTCGCGGACCAGGCGGACGAGAACGGGCGGAATGGGCACCGGCCGGGTCGCCTTTCGAGCCCGTTTCTTCAGGCCGCGCGTATCGAACGACTCGCCGGTATCGGTCCAACCCGAGCCGACTCGGGGCATGCTCGTGGACAGCAGGACTTCACCCCAGCCCTCTTCGGGAAGGGTGAAGTCGTCCTCACGCAGACTGACCGCCTCACCAGGGCGGTTGGCCGCGTAGTAGAGGCAGCCGAAGAACGCCGTCAGATGCCGCCCGCGTTCGCCCTGCTCGGTGACAGCATCGATGAGGGCCTTTGCCAGCTTTGGGCCGGGGACGAACCGGAAGTCGATCTCGTCATCGGTCTCGGGCGCTGTCCAGTCCACCTTGTCGAGGGGCAGCGCCGTCAGCAGCTCTCGTTCCACGGCGTAGCGCAGGCAGTTGCTGAAGACGGTTCGCTTGCGGTTCACCGTGTTCTCGGCAGCAGCCGTGCCGTCCTGCTTCAGCTTCAACGCATCGAGGGCGGTCCGCACCATCGACGGTGTGTTGAGGCCGGTGATGTCCACCGACTTGCGAGCGATCCAGTCCAGCGCGGCCACGATGTCGGCCGGGGGTTCTTCGCGGTCAAGGCGGGGCTTCAGCGTCCCGTCGTCGTCCAGGACGAACCGGTAGACCCACAAGTAGAGCGCGATCCGTAGCACCTTGGGGGCCGGAGCCCCGCGCTTGTCCTTGACCAGCTTCGGTGTGATGGTCGCCAGCGTGTCAGCGATGCTCGCGCGGTGCTTGGCCGAGGCGCCCGGCCACTTCATCTCGGCGTACGCACGCGTGTGGGCGTACCAGGTGGAGGAGTTGAGCGCCTGCACCTCTGAGGCGGGCAGGCCGGTTTCCGTGTCGAACTGCTCGCGGTTGCGCAGTGCGGTCAGCAGCTCCGAGCGTCGACCGTCGGCCTGAGCCTTGATCTTGTAGCTCTTGGAGAAGGGCCGGGGACCGACGCGCCATCGGAGCTGATAGGCCGCCGCACGGTCAGGCCGCTTACGGATGCCCCAGATCTGAACGTCGTAGGTCAGCATGCTTCCGACACCTCGCAGGCGTCGAACCAGGCGTCGAGGTCGGCCCGGCGTATGCGGATCTGACCGTTGGGCAGCTTCAGGTGCCTGGGCGCCTTGCCCCGAGCGCGCATTCGGTAGAAGGCCGCCCGGGACACCCCGATCTCGTCCAGAGCTTCGGCCAGCTTCAGCGTCTGCCTTTTGGCCTTGGTCGGAGTGGTCACAGCCAGGGTTCTCCTTCGGACTTGATGCGTTCGGCGTGGGCGATGTCGTGGCGGACCTGGGCGGCGAGGAGCTCTTCGCCTGGGCTGTAGCCGCTGCTGAGGTAGGTCCAAGAGGAGGCGGTGACGAGGGTGGTGTTCTCGTCGCTGACCGGGAGGCCGGCGCGAGCGCGGGCAGCTTCAGCCTGGGCGAGGCGCCAGGCGCGGCGTACGTCGCGGAGGGCGCCGAGGGTGGTGGAGTAGGCGCGGGATTTGGTGGAGAAGTGGCCGCGGAAGCCGAGCATGTGGGCCCACTTCCAGAGCTTGAGGTGGGCGAACTCCGGCAGGTGGCCGAGGGCCCATGCGGTGCGGATCATCTGCCGTACGTGCTGCTGGATGGGCAGGGCCTTGATGGGTTCGGCCTGTCCGGTGCCGTCGCAGTCGGCGCATCGGTCGTGGAAGCCGTCCGGGCCGCGTACGTAGCCGCGTCCGGCGCAGGGGCGGCACATCAGGGTGCGGTCTACGGTGCCCGCGCCTTCGGCGTTCTTCGTGGCGTACTTGGCGACGTATCCGGCGACCTTGTTCTCGGTGTACTCGGCAACCCTGGCGTCGGTGAGTTCGCTGTCGCCCAGGGCGGTGATGGGGTCGACCTTGTACCGGCCACCCCAGGCGATGACGCGTTCGCCGATGGCGTCGGACTCGATGGTGAGCCGGGCACGCTCGACGGCCAGGCCCACGGCGGCGTTGAGGGCGTCGAAGGTGGCCCAGGGCGGGGGCTCGGTGGTGTGGCCGTCGGGTCCGTCGAAGCGGATCACGGCGTGGAAGTGGACCAGGCCGCGCTTTTGGTACTCGGCGACCTTGGCGAAGGAGACGCGCAGGGCGGCGTTCAGTGCCTTCTGCGTCATGCCGAGGTGTTCGGCCAGGGCGCGGCGCAGGTAGGTGGTGAAGCGTGCCCACAGTTGCCCGGCGTGCGCGTTCCAGAGCACGGCGCCCGGGTAGTCGTAGGTGGCCGGGTTCAGCGGGGTGCCCAACGCCGGGTCATTCTCGGCGTGTTGGGCGCCGCAGCGGCAGGGACGGGGCTTGCCCTCGTGGTCGGTCTTGCGGTTGTGGACGGGACCGAACGAGGGGGCTGTGAGGGTGACGAAGGCGCGGGGGTGGTCGCGGACGGTTTCGGCGACATCCTTGCCGCCGGACAATCCGGCCTTGATCAGGTGGTAGGTGTCGGCCGCGTACACCCGTGAGCAGGCGGGGCAGCGGGAGGCACGGCGGTTGCCGCAGGTGGTGAGCAGGCGTCCGGAGGGTTCGTCTTCGGAGCGGTAGGAGCGGACCACTTGCTTGGTGGTCTGGTCGGTGGTGACGGTCCAACCGTGGAGGTTGACGGGACTGGTGCAGCCGTGCAGGTCGCGGACCTGTTCGGTGACGCGGTCGAAGTCGTGGGTGTTGGCCAGCTCGATCAGGTCCCGCAGGCTTGGGCTGATGACGTGGCGCAGGTCGAGGGGGCGGCACATGGGTGGCGGGGTCTCCCTTCTGGCGCGAGGGTGGAACCTGCGGGCAGCAGCGATCCGCGCTCGGGCTGCTGTCCGCAGGCATGACGGGTCGGGCCCAGGGGCGGGCGAGGGTGGAGGGGGGTGCCGGGAAGGCCGGCGGGGGAAGCGCGGCTCTACAGAGCGGCGTGGAGGGCGGTGGCCATGGGCAGGCCGATACCGAGCCGCCTCTTGAGCTGAGCCGGAGTAATCGTTTCTCCGTGCTCGGCCTGGTGCGATGCGGCGATGGAGCGTGCTTCGGTCAGCAGCGGCTCAGGCACCTTGACCGCAGGCGCAGCCGGAACGGGAGCCGTAGTGGGTGCGGCCGGGCGAGCCTGTGAGGGAGCAGGCGCCGGGACGGGGGCCGGTTCCGCAGCGGTGACCGGGGGCAGGGGCGTCGAGGCGGGTTCTGCCTCGGTGGAGGCCAGGGCGGACTCTTGGGCCGGTTCGGTCTCGGCAGCCGTGGCCGGGGCGGTGGCGTCGGAGGCGACTGTGTGGAAGGACCGAAGGAGTTGCGGCCCGACCGCACCCCAGCCGAGGAGCAGCAGCGGGGCCACGGCGTCGACGGCAGCACGGCCGTAGTGCCCGGCGATCACGGGTTCGGCGATGTTGAGGGCCAGGGTCAGCAGTCCGGAGAAGTGCATGAGGCGGGTGGCCGCCTTCATCTGCTCGGGTGGGACGCCGCGCAGGGAGAGATAGCGCAGGGCCACCAGGAGCCCGACCACCGACAGGTCGACCATCGGGGCGATGAGCGGCGCGATCGGGGCTGGGACGCCCAGGCGCAGGGCCAGGGCCCAGACGTTGCCGAAGGAGAAGACGAACGCCAGCGTGGCGATGACGATCATCACGGCGGTGATGGTGCGCTGAGTGATCAGGTTCTCAGTCATGAGTGTTCACCTCCTTTCATGAAGCGAGGAGTTGGCAGGACGAGTCAGGCAGCCATGGGCGGGGTGGTGTTGCCCGGGGCGGACTTGGTGAGGCCGACGCCGGGCAACTGGGCGGTGAGCAGGTCGGCAGGGTCGGCGGTGAGGTATGCGGTACGGGCGGCGATGTAGGCGGATTCCCTGCCCGACACGAAGGGCGTGCGGATACGGGTGAAGCCGGGCTGGGACTGGTGGTTCATGGAGGCGACGCCGACGTAGGCGCGGTCCTGGAGGTTGATCGGGTTGGCGTCGGGCCACTCCCGGATGTCCTCACCGAGCGCGGCAACGGCAGCCTCGGCGGTCTTCTGCGCGAAGGACAGGCCGATGGGGCACACGTCGCGGATGAACGTCGGGATGGCGTCACCGGTGGACTTCTGGGTGGCGAGGATGACGAGGATGCCCATGCTGCGGCCCTTCTTCACCAGGTCCTCAACGAGGCGGGCGTTCTCGGCGGCGAGCGCGGCGATCTTCTTCGTCTTCGGGTCGCTGCCCTTGTGGTCGCGGAAGTAGGTGTGCGCCTCATCGATGATCACGACGACGAGCGGCCACACGGCGGACGGCCCGACCTCCCACATGCTCTGCACCCCGAGGATCCGCTCAGCGGCCGAGACACGGGCACGGCGCAGCTCCACGAGCCGCCTAAACAGGGCGTTGGCCTCTTCGAGGTCATCGCCGACGAAGTCGAACATCCGCTTCACGAGGTGCGCGTAGTCGCCCTCCCTGGCGGTGGACACCTTGCCGTCTGCGCACACGAACTGAATCGCGGGCGAGGGCGCCCAGTCACAGATCAGCCGGTTGATGAGCGAGGTCTTGCCGAAGCCGGGAAGGCCGGCCACCGTCACGCCGGGCACCTGCGTGAGGTCCACGGACACCGGCTGTGCGTACTCGTCCAAGCCCAGGTCCCACCGGGCGATCTCCTCCGGCACCTCACCCGTGGGATGGTGCTCAGTCTCGAACTTCAGCGGATCGAGCCGCACACCCCGGATGACAACCTGTCCAGGCTTGTCCTGGGTGACCGCGACCCGCGTGCACTTCCAAGCGTCCGCCAGGTGCGGGGCCGCCTTCTGGAACTGTTCCAGGCCGACCCCGGGCAGGCAGTTCGCCCGCGCGATCACGCCGTACATGTCGTGCGTGACCTTCAGCGCGGGGACCAGGACGCGGGGCTTGACCGGCTTGCCCTCCGTGTTCGACAGCGACGCCAGCGCGGTCGGCATCTTGTCCGTGGCACACAGCTTCAGCATCTGCGCGAGCCGCTTCCAGGTCCGCCGCACACGAACGGCTTGCCGAATGGACTGCCGGGTCATGGCATCGGCGCGCACGTAGCGGACCACCCACCACACCGACCAGCCCACCAGCACGGCCAACACCACGCAGACCACCAGGGGGCCATAGCCGAAGACCCCTTCCATCATGTCGTTGAGATCCTTCATGTGTCGTTCTCCTGAGGGTTGTAGAGGAAGGCCGCGAGGGCCGATTCGAGGGCCGCCCAGTCCTCCAGGGCGGCGAAGCGGGGGTAGCCGTAGCCGACGAGCACGGCCGCCACCGAGTTGACGAGGGATTCGCTGAACCGGGGGTCCGGCCCGGCGTGAGGCAGCGGGTAGCTGCGCTCAGCGCCGAACCGGAAAGCGGTGCCGCTCACGCCGCCTCAGCCTCAGCAGCCGGGGCAAGACCGCCGACCAGGTCCAGGCGGTCGGCGCGGTAGGCGATGCCGTCCGAGAGCTGACCGTTGAAGATCCGCGCCCACGGGGTGGCGAACAGCTCCACCGGCATCACTGCCACACCCGGCTTGAGGCCATTGGGGAGACCGTTCTCCGGAACGGTGATCTTCAGCGCCTCGGCGCGGTCCTCCTCCATGAAGAAGAGGGTGATCGTCTTCAG
Source organism: Streptomyces sp. DG2A-72 (assembly GCF_030499575.1). Lineage (NCBI taxonomy): Bacteria > Bacillati > Actinomycetota > Actinomycetes > Kitasatosporales > Streptomycetaceae > Streptomyces > Streptomyces sp. DG2A-72. The sequence goes on along the minus strand of NZ_JASTLC010000001.1, from coordinate 4,979,814 downwards.
CTTCTCGCCGGTCTCGCGGTCCAGGGCGAACTGGGTCTTCTCGGCGTCCGCGTACTTCGGCACCGGCATGGTGCCGACCAAGAACGAAGCGGTGGGAAGCAGACCAACACGGATACGGGCCATGGGTGTTACGTCCTTTCGGTAGGTGCTCCGCCAAGGGCGGCGGGGCGAGATCAACAGTGCACTACGTGAGCGAGGCACGTCAAGCGCTTAGCGCACATCGCACCTGAGGTGGGCTAGCTCTGCGGTGATTATGGGGGTGCATTAGGGTCTTACTGCGCGAGGTGGGCTAGGCCCGCTACCCTCGGACCATGAAGCTGCCCAAGGATTCCGACACTCCGCCGTACCGCCTGGTCGCCGAGGAGCTGCGGCGGCAGATCCGCTCTGGGCGCCTCAAGCCGGGCGAGCGGGTCCCTTCTTCACGCGACCTCGAAGCGACCTACGAAATCGCGAACATGACCGCGCGGTCCGCACTGCGCATCCTGCGCGATGAAGGGCTGATCTACTCCATGCCGGGTCGGGGCAATTTCGTCGCCGATCCCCTGCCCTCAGAGGCCGACCCGAAGGCCGGCACTCCCGAGGCGGCAAGCGGCGGGCGAATGCCCACACCCGAATACATCGAGCTGTCCGAACGGCTGGATGCCATAGACGCCAGACTCGACAGCCTGTTGCAGGTCTTCCAGCAACTCGGCGGCACTACCGGGCCGAAGAAGTAGCGGGAACCTTCTCGGCGACCCGACGCGCTATTTCCTCCAGTCGCATCACCTTCTCTTCCACCTCCTTGAGTCGCGCCGCAATACGTGCTGCCTCGTGCTCAGTCATGGCCACCCGTTCGTTGCTGTGCCGTTGTTGCGTACTGTGTTCAGCCAACCGCCGAGGGCTTGCCCGAAGGCTTGCCCAGCGGCCATTCACCGCCGGATCAGGGCTTGCCTGTACCGTCCGGCAAGCCGTCATCTCGGCTGTTGAGCTAGGTCTACCTGCCAGACCGGACACATCGGAGGCGCGCAGCGCTGCACTCCCGCAGGGCGGGCAGAATCCGTCCTTCGGATTCCCGCACCTCCCGTTGGGCGGGAACTCGTGCCTCCGTGCGCTCACGCCACTCGTCCTTCCAGTCGTCGGCCAGGAGCATCAATGGTCCGGAGAATCCCCGGTTTGGCTAACCGGCGATCGTCGGCTATGTTTCGCCGCTCGCTCCGTCGCGGATCACCTATAGGGGTGCAGAAATCTGCGTCGGTGTGACCCCCCTTTCTGTGATCCACGCCACTCCTCTGTCTCTGGCTCCGCGTTCGGTCGGAACCCCTCATTCGTCTGCTACAGGTGTCGAGCACCCCTATTGGTGTGACACCTCCTTCCGTGACCTGGGTCACTCAACTCAAAGCGGCCCACTTACCCAGGGAAGGGGAATGAGGGGGCGGTTGATGTGACAGCCACTTTGATCACGAATTCATAACGCCAGTTGATGGATGATGCTTCGTCCATCGCGAGAACTATGCGACCCCCAGCCTGTGGATAAATTCCGCCGATGGCCAGAACGAACCATCATGAATGCCTCAATATTGGTTCATATGGCATCAGGGCTGCGGAACGGATGGGAAGGCGAGGCCAGCGCATGGACGTGCGACCGGCCACGGGCCCAGCGCAGCGGAGCTGTTCAGAGTTTCTTTACTTGATCAAGGCGGCCCGCCTACGGCGGGCCGCGCGCGCTGGCGGCCATGGGCCGCCGCCGCTCCATGTCTCCGCCACCGCTCCGGCGGCCCTCACCCGCTCAGCGCGCAACATCGCCGAGGCGTACAGCCAGAGAAGGAAGCAACCAGACCACTCCGAGCACCGGGACCAGGCCGACGCTCACCAAGCGAGGCCACGCCAACCGAGCTCCGTTCCAAGTCGCATGTGCCGCAGATCCGGGCACCGCCCAGTTGCCATGCCACGTCGGCAACGCCCAGGCCGGATCGAGGTGCGGCCCGTGACGCATGGAAGAAGCGTGGTTGAGGCCGGTACGGGGTTGCTGGAGACACACGTGACGGGTGCTCGTTCGGCACGCCCGCCGCCGTGGCTGACTCTCGGTGGCTCAGGTCTGAAGGGGGTTTTCGCCGACCGAACCGCAACAGTGATCCTCTCCAACTCAACAAAGGGGAGCCGGGGTTGCAGCCGCACCCGAATTCGAGCACGCCGACCGCCCCGGTACCATCGGCACCGGGGTCCTGACCAGGGATTCCAGGACCGGACCACCCCGGATCGCTGTCCAGGCTGAGGGATGGTCCGGTCTCTTGTTGTTGGCGCCCGCCGCTCATAGCATGGGCGGCGAGCGGCGAGCGGCGAGCGGGGGGCGCCGAGGAAGCCGCACCGTCCCCTCGGGGAGCGAGGACCGTGCGGCGGGCCTACTGGGGCAGCAGCTCGATTTCGATGGCGAGCACGCCGAGCGCTTCCTTCTCCGCTGGGTAAATCTCGCGGATGTTGGCGAGCTGCTGCTCACGGGACGAGGCCGGGTTGACGTTCGCCGGACCCTCCCCGTCGAGCAGTTCCTCGAACGTCTTGTACTCCGTGACCCGCTTCACCAGGACGTCGCAGGTCTCGTCCGTGCCCTTGATGCGGAAGCGGATGACGTCTCCGGAGGCCAGGTCTTCGAGGTGGGGGTACTTCACCCGCACTTCGATCGACTTCTGACCGGCGGCGACGAGGTCGAAGTACCGTCGGTAGAGGTTCAGTTCGCGGACGCGTGCGGCGGCTGTTTCCGTCATCGGGCGGGAACGCTCCTTGCTGTTGCAGTGGACATGAGCCGGCCGAGTTCACCGGCCGAGTACGAGCGGAAGAAGTGGCGAGGGTCGGCGAGTAATACCTCGGTCAGGGCAAGTAGGCGGTCGACGTACTCAGTCAACGACCCCGGCCATTCTCGGGTGTCGAGCATCCACGGGGCTGCCCCTTCGGGCAGGGAGGCCCGGCCTTCCCGGATGAGGGACTTGGACAGCTTGGCACCCGTATCCGTGACCACCTGGGGGCAGAACAGTCGCGCGGTCAGCTGTCCACGGGTGAGGCCGACAGCCTGTAGGGCACCGTCGACGAGCAGGCAGCCGGGCATCCAGTCGGCACCCTTCACCATGACGTGCAAGGTGCCGACCGCTCCGGTGACGGCCAGTTCCTTGACGAGGTTCCGGTAGAGCGTGGCGAGGTCCAGGTAGCCGCCGCTCGTCGGCTCGATGACGACCTCGTACTCGCCATGGTGCAGACACTCGGCCGAGATGGTTGCCCGCTCGAAGCCGTCGTCGCGTACGTGGGTGCGCTCGGCGTACTTCTCGGCCCACCCGCAGCCAGGCCGGGGGCACGGAACACGAACGTGCGGGACGCCCGATGACGGGGACAGGTACCAGCGGGCGGCATCCATGCGGGGCAGCAGGCGCAGCCAGGTACGGCGGAATTGGCCGCCCGCCTGCTGCTGGCTGTAGGTCTCGATGGAGTACGGCACGTTCAGGCGCTCGGACAGAGCGGTGAACAGTGGGCGGTACAGCTTGTCGACCTGGTCAGCGATACCGACCTCGCCCAGGGCGTGCGCGTAAGCCCGCTGATAGCGGTGCCCGGTCTCCTTGTCGGTCACGATGGCGTACGGGGCGTTGTCGAGGGCGCCGAACTGGACTTCGGTCGGGAGGCCGAACCTGTCCCGAATCCGGGCCGCAGTGGCGAACGTGAGCGACTGAACCAGGGACGTCCCGACGTGCGGGGCTCCGTTGATCTGAGTTCCCACCACGAACACGATGCGCTTCGGGGCCGCGGTGGTGATGTGCGGCCTGAGCAGGTCCTCGGCGTGTGTGAGCGCGTTGGCGAGCACGGTGTTAGGCGATACGGGGTAGGTGGTCACCGCGTCTTCCCCTCGGTAGATGGGCAGGACTGCGCCGCAGAGCGACGGGTGTGCGTTCAGCGGTAGAACTGCGGTTGTGCGTTGGACCCGCCCCCGCGCCGGGGGGAACCGGAAGAGACGCGGGGCGGGAGTCATCGGGTCGGGCGACGCCGGCGGGGACGTCGGTGGCGGCCAGCCCCTGCCGGGAGATGAGGCGAGCACCCGGCGAGGTCGGGATGATGCGGAAGGCGCGGCCGGCGAGTTGGCAGCGGATACACGCGGAGGGAGTATCGGGCGTCGTAGTCCGTCACGGTGAACGCGAACGCGCGGCCTTCGGCGAGGGCTACGAGCGCTTGCTCGTACGCCTGATCGCTGTCGGCCCAGGCGTGCAACTCCGCATCAGAACACGGGAGTTCAGGCGCTGCGAGGATGAGCGGTGCGTTACGGAGACTCACCGCACCGAGGTCTGGGGACAGCAGCCGGGCGAAACGGTACGCGGAGGCCCGCAGCCACCGGGCAGCAAGGCGTGGGGAACGGCCGCGGTAGGTGTCGAGCAGGACTTCACGGGAGCCACTGAGGTCATGAGCGGTGGCTTCGCAGCGGAATGCGACGGGAGGCCGCGTGAGGGCACGTGCAGAGGTCGGTGGGGCGAGCATCAGCACGGCCGGGGTCACCGCTCATGCTCCCGAGCCGATTCCCTCGCCTCGATGAGCCGACCGAGTTGGCTGTAGTACAGCTCGACTTGCGCCGGGGTGAGCACGAGCATCGTCTCGCAGGCGCCGCCGTCCTCGTAGTGCACAGTGACCGGCAGCGCGGCCTGCTGCGCGCGATGGTCGTAGGCGGCGTCCCGCTGCATGGGGGTGGCATGCGTGACCGGGACGGGCACGGGGCGCAAGGTCTTTCCGTCGGACCTGGCCCGCCAGTCCGCACCACCACCAGGCGGGCGCAGTTGGTACGACGCGGAGCTGTCGCTCGGCAGGGCGACGCACACGCCGATCTTCCCGCCCTTGGCGAGGTCGAGAGCAAGGTCGCCAAGGCGAGGATGAAACGGGGCGCCAGGGATTAACTCGGCGCCCCGCGCCGGGAGTTGCTTCGAGGTCTGTTCGGCCATGCCTCGAAGCTATGAAGATCTCCAGGGCCCAATATGAACCGCAGGAATACGACCTCAACCGTCGAGGTGGAAGCGGTCTGACATGCGGCGCAGCTTCTCACGGGTGCTCGCACGCTCGGCGTACACGATGCTGCGCAGGGTTGACCGTGCGATGGGGTGGTTGCGGACGAGCTGGGGGGCGATGCGCTCGGCCTTCTCCAGTTCCTTCAGCGCCTTGTCGCGGTTCCCATCCCACAGCCAAGCGCGGGCAAGGTCCATGTGGTGGTGCCCCTGGCGGGAGTTGGGGAGCGCTTCGATCAGTTCCTTACTCGTGCGCCGGTTTATCGACAGGGCCTCGCGTTGCTCATGCATCTCCAGAGCGACGCTGATTGCGTGGATCTGCACGTTGCCCGGCGAGAAGGTCAGGCTGTGGCGGTCGTAGACCGGAGGCCTGACGGCCTCCGCGATCCTCTTGGCTGCACTCCGCGCGTGCTTGATCCGGTCCTTCGCTTCCGCCTTGCGCCCGCCCCGAGCAGCCGAGACAGCCGCGCGCAGTTGCAGTGTTCCCCACGCCCGTACGGCCAGCGGATCACCCCGGTCGTAGTCCTGCTGCACGCTGCGAATCGCCTTATCGGACAGGGCAATGGAGTCGTCCCAGTCCGCCGTGGCCCACATGTCCCAGACACGCATCCAGTCGGCGACAGCAGGCATGACAGGGTCGCCGGACTGCCGGGCAGACCAGGCGGCCCGCTCACACGCCATGGCGATCAGCTCAGGGTGTCCAAGGGCGTGCGCGGCCGTGTGGGCAAACTTGCAGCACACGGCGTAGATGGCGAACGCCTCTTCCCGCTCGCGCCCCGTGGAGACCTCGGCGAGGGCGCGTGTCTCACGGAACAGGTCGGGGAGAACTTCCATGATCGCCACGTTGGCGGCAGCGTCACGCAGGCGGTGAAGGCGAGTGGTTTCCTGCCAGAGCTGGCTCGCGGGTCGCGGCGTGCCGTCGAAGACGGGAGTGAGGTCGTAGCGGCGCAGTTCGCGCATGATGGCTGCGGCGGAGACCTGCCACTGATTCTCCGCCGGGGAGCTGTTGTACGGCCGCCCGATCAGGTCGTTCGGGTGTACGTGCAGCTCCGAGGCAAGCAGGTTCAGCAGGCCGACGCGGTCCAGCTCGATGCTTCCGCGTTCCATCTTGGAGACCCACCCCTGAGTCTTGCCCAAGGCGGCAGCGAGGTCAGCTTGTGTCATGCCGAGGCGGAGCCGTGCGCGGCGTGCGCGACGGCCGATCTCTTCGGCTTCTTCCAGCATCAGCGCGCCCCCCTGTGGGTGAGGCGCTGGGTTTCCAGCGGGCGGCGGGACATGGGTGCTCCGTCCGTAGAGGCTTCTCCTCACGACGGTACCCAGTGAGCGCCGGGTGTGGAGTGCTGTAGGTCGGTAACTGCCCACCGACGACGAAAGCGTCGGAGCATCGCTGTAGTCATGAGCAGGTTGAGTAGCCCGGCGGGTCATGAATGTGCTCTAAGGTCTGCCAGCAAGGGATGATGACGATGAACTCAAGAGGTATCCACTGTGCCCACCACAATCACAGGTCTCGTCTTGCTTGTAATCTTGTTGTTGCCAGGGTTGACTTTTGTGATCGTTCAGGAACGGCGTGGCAGTGAACACCGGTTGACGCCTTTTCGTGAGACGGGTGTTGTGGTGTTCGGTAGCGTCATCGCCGAAATGTTCACCCTTGGGATTTTCGGAGTGGCGCGAGCGCTCATGCCTGGGCTGACGCCAGATGTCGGGCGAATTGTTCGTGAAGGAACCGAGTATGCTCGGAACCACTACGTCGAAATTTGCTGGTGGGCCGTCGGCTTGCTGCTTTTCTCATGTTTGGTCGCCGCAATTGCTGCACTATTGACGAGAAATAATCCGCATCCATCTGCTGCCTCAGCTTGGTGGATCATGTTCGACAGCTGGTTTCCCGGAGAAAACCCAGTTGTGGGATGCGTTCTCGAAGACGGCTCTTACGTTGAAGGGCGCCAAGCATCCTTCAACGTAAGTTCGGATGATTCTCCGGACAGAGATTTGGTTCTCGTTGAACCCCTAAAGTACCGAGCGCCCGGCGCAGCCGAGGCAACGCCCTTCCCTTGGGGTGCCGTGTGTATCTCTGCGCGTCAGATAGTGACTATGTTTGTCAGCTACCCTCTCGATTCTGAGGTGGCGGCGGGGGTGGTGGCGACGCAGGTGTCCGACCCGGCTGCATCGTAGGCTTGTGACCGCGGTTATCTGACTCCGACGGCTTTGCCGGAGGCTGACCGGCCGGACGGGGCGACCTTGGGGTATCAGCCATGTGCGACCTCTTTCAGTAGGTAGACGTTCCAACGCCAAGCGGTAATGGCCCCAGGATTCGTCAGCTTCAGCTTACAGCGCCAGGAGGCCCAGCGGCAGCGTCAGGCTTCAGGCGCTCTACCAACGGAAGTTAAGGCATCCCACCGTTCGCGAGGACCGTACTCATTGAGATCCTCTAATTCCGGCTCGGGTGATTCGCCATCCTATGCCTCAGCCGGCCCCTCGTGTAACAGTGATTTCCATTCCGCCAATTCTTCTGTTGTGGTTCCAAGAAGCGGTAGGATGCGGATCAGTCCACCTTCGATACTTTGCATATCGGCCTCGCTTGGATTGTCATCCCTGATCGACGAAAAGTATTCTATCGCGCCGGTGCGATCTCCGTTCACAATCGCTGCGTTCGCGGCTGTCGCATAAATCCAGAAATTTCGATCTGGGAGTCTCTCGATAATTGAGAGGGTGCGCCGGTATATATCAGCTGCACCATGCCTGTCCCCAAGTTGAAGTTTCGCTACGGCAAGGAGATCTCCGAGGTAGTAGGAGTCGGAGTTCTCTTGAAATGCCTTAGCGTAGATATCATGCGCTTCCGTGTGCTGGTTCTGCTCTCTGTGCCACCGCCCTTTCAGGGCTGCACACTCTGCATTCTTGATAAAGGCGCGAGGATCCAGTTTTTCGATCTCGCTGATCACGCGGGCGGCATCCGGGTAATTACCCTGCGCTAGATAAGCCTGACCGAGAGAGCGCATGACGAAGATATCGCGCGGAGAAAGTCGGCGAGCCAGCTCAAACTGCTGGGCGGCTTCGATGTAGTGCGCCGATGCCATGTAAAGTTGTGCCAAGCGTCGATGAAGCCGAATGTCGATAGGTTTCAGGCCATTTTCTTTACTCTGCCCAAATGCAACTAGCAGCCATTCATGTAGTTGACGGACTTCAGAATGGCGGTGATGCTCAGTCAGATTATCTAGTCGTGTGCACCACTCATTCACAATTGGTTCCGTTGGAATGAGCGGTGACGTGCGTAGAGCCTCGCTGGCGGTTTCCAGAAGACTTTTTGCCGCAACCGGAACTCTCTGTGCGGCCCGGATGAATCCTGCTTTTTCGTTGACGTCACTGAAGAAATCAGATACGAACTCGTCAAGGAGTTGCTTGATGTCTTCGTATTGATCCCCCCGGGCGACTTGGGCGTGACTGCTCCGCAGTGGGGAGGGGATATCATCCATGCCTATCTGGAAAGCCAGGGGGCGCACACGACGCAGCGTTGAATCCTCGCTCGTCAACGCTGCTCCATAAACAGCTCCAGCCTCCCAAAGTACCCAGGGCTTCTGGACAGACGTTGGAGTGAGTAGCACCAATGTTACAGAGGCCTTGTGGACCTGCTCGCCAATCCAACGGAACCAGTCTTCGCCGATTGGAACGCCGCCACCAAGCTCGCGGCTCGTTGAGTACGTTACTGTGACGGACTCTCTTCCGAAGAGCTCGAAGATCGCATTGCGCACAGCATCTGCTACGGCCTGGTCTGTGTGTGTATGACTGATGAAAATCGTAGCTGGTGACATTTCAAAGTCACTCTCGCTGTGATTCTGGTGGCCAAATGATCCGAACTTCTACTCCTCTTTGGCGGGCGTACGCGACGACGTCTGCTGTGCCACCCTTCCCGCCTGCCGGCTCCCCATCCCACACCGCAAGCAGTAGATCGCATTGGTCAACAACTTCTTGTCCTGCGGCCATGAAGGCGTCCTCGCTTGGTGCCGAAAACGACAAGGTGGATGCGTTGCTAGCGATTTGGAGGAGGGCTCTGTAAGTCTCACGCGACTGCTCGGTATGGAAGGTGCTTTCGTAATCGTCGCTGGGAATGATTACGTGGATTCGGCCACCGGAGGCCAACATAGTAAAGGCAAAGAGTTGATCCGCACCCTCTGCAAGACAGCTCAGGCCGATCAGCTCGTCTCGCCCTCTATGGGCGGCGATCTCCGCTGCAATAGCGTGGACAACATTTCGGCGGGTGGCACCGGTCAACGTTTGGTGACCGGTGCATCCGATGCGCGTCACAGAACTCCTCTCTTAGCTAGGCCCCAGAAGTATCGGCCTAATGAAGTCAGGTATACGTCGCCACTCTCCATGGCCACCCAGTAGTGATCCCGCCGATTATCTGTAGTGACAAGATTGGCGTTACGCAATCGCCCCAGGTAATCGAACTGTTGTTGTTTGGCTGTTCCTGGGTTATCGGGTGAGAGCGGTCTTCCTTCGCCTTCGTGCTCCGGGCTCAATTGCAGGCGGCTGTCGACTGCGGGAAAATGATCAGGTAGTCGCCGCAGTAGATCTCTGTCAACCCATGGTGGGCCGAATCGAAGAATTACCGGCTCTGTGAGGTGGGTCTTTAGGACGGGGCGCTGTTGCCAGGCATCAAAAGCTGCGCTGACATGGCCGTACAAGCTCAGCGCAGTTACGTTACCGAGGTGATCTCCAGCTCCACCGGTGAGACCATCTAGCAGAATTCGTGTAAACGCCCCGTGCCCTGCAACTTCTTGCGAGAATTCCGTTGACCGACTGGCAGCCATGACAGTGACGTTCTCCCGCAGGAGGCTCTTGTTCAGCCGGAAATTTTCGGCCACGGCTGCGGATTGCTGTCCGGGAGTGTTGCCAAGATCGCCGCTGAAGCAACAGTCGAGGATCAAGGTGACACTACGTGCAGGCGAGTCGTTTGCCAGGGTAATAAGATCGTTCATGGATACCCCGAGGCTATTTTCGGTGGCATCCTGAGTCACCAAATCGGCTCCCCAAGGCGTCTGCGCGCCGTGACCAGCGAAGAAGAATAGAAGGTCGGTGTCGCGGGCGTTCGCGAAAAGCCGAGTAAGTACGCGCCGAAGGCCATCCCGCGTTACTGCCGAGGGTCCACCTTCGCTCGTCAGCAGCTGTGTATCCCAGTTGCGATCGCCGTTGGCGTGACGGGACAGCAGCTCTGCGAGGGCTGTGGCATCCGCAACACAGCCTGTCAGCGACCCAACCGTGGGATATTCATCGATCCCGACGAGGATGGCTCGCTTCACGCGTTCTTTCCCTCGCCCATCATCTGTGTGACAGCATTCGCAATGGTGTCCCACTTCCAGGCCACAGTACGGTTCCGCTGCAGACCGGCTGGCAGGGTGCTGGAGGTGCCGGCACCGTCGACATAGACCCCGAAGACTGGCACATCGAGCTCCTTCGCCATGGCGATCTCCTTGTCTACGCCAGTGGCGGTGGCCATGGACCTGCCGACCAGTACGATGCACATGTTCGTGCTGGCCATCTTCCGCTTGATGAGTGCCTCCCACTGTGACTGCGGAAGCGCGGTCTTGCTTGACCAGTCATGGACGGTGAAGGGCGTGGGCGAGTCGGTCTTCGCTTGACCGGCGAACAAGATCTTCTGCGTCTCGTTGTTGTCGAAATCGAAGCTGACGAAAGCGCGCGGGTCTGCCATAGCTCCCCCTGATGAGGCTGTTGCGATCGACCTCACCATAGAGCCAGGCCAGTGCTGTTGTCCGGGAAGTCGGAATGACGGCAACGGGGGCAGACAACGGCGGCCTGCCGCTGGCGGCGGCACTGATGCCGGGCGAACAGCACGGGCGGCTGCAAGGCGGTGCCCGACCGTTCGAGTCAGAAGGCTGCAAGCGGGGTTCAGCCGCGACCCGAGGCCCTACCTGGCGGATGCGGGCACAGCACCAGCTTCCGCAGGTCGGCGTGGAACTGGGGGATCGGGTGCTGCGCCGGGGCGATGGCACTGGTGAGTGGAAGCAGGCCATTGGACCCCGTGTGGACCACGCCCCCCGAGCAGCCCTCGCGCCCGGTACGCTGTACCCGCTCCGTCCCTGGTGGGCCGGGGCGTAGGTGGGTTGCCCGAGCGGCCTACGGGAACGGTCTTGAAAACCGTCGTCGCAGCGATGTGACCGTGGGTTCAAATCCCACCACCTCCGCAGGTTATAGACGTGCTGGTCAGAAGGGGTGCCTCTCGCTGAGGGGCGCCCCTTCCGCGTCGGGGCTGGCTCACCTTGATCTGGCTCTGTCACGTTGTGGATCAGTGCGGACCAGGCGTGGACCGGACGCCAGCCGCTAGGCGCACCGTGAGCAGGCGGTTTCGTCCTTTCTGCGTCGGCGCTCGTCACGGCTGATGCCCCGTCATGCGCGCCGCCGACGCGATCGTGGCGCGGGCCTCGCGTTCGCTGAGGCCGGTGTTGAGGGCTGCCTCGACAAAGGGTTCGACGAGGTCGGGTCCGATGCCGTCCTCGTAGGCGCGGCAAGCTGCCCAGAACAGACGGGTGTTGCGCTGTCCCTCATGGGCCGCGAGGACGAACTGGACGAGGCCCTGGCCGTGTCCGCCGGTCGACGGGGGTGTGGGGTGGTGGGTGCGGGGCGGCGGAAGCAGCAGGCGCAGGAGGGCGGGCGGGCAGGCCGCGGGGGCGAGGTGGGCGGTGCCGGGGGCGGTGCTGTAGACGCCGTACTCGGTGCGGGAGCCGGGGCCGACGAGGTAGCCGCCGGCGCCCCGGATGTCGATGCCCGGCGCCAGGCGGCCCGCGGAGTTGGGGATGACGACGTCCGGCGGGCCGCTGAGCCAGAGGTGGCGGCCGCCGCTGGGGGTCAGGACGACGACGGTGTCGGGGATGGTGAAGAGGTGCCGTAGGGCCAGTTCGCGCAGGGCCGCCGAGGAGTCGGTGCCCGACTTGGTGTCCAGGTCGATGCCGATCAGGTGGTGCGGGGGGAGGCCGCAGGCGATGCCGTAGCCGGTGGCCCAGGGTGCGGCGGCGAACAGTTCGCGAATGCGCGCCGGGTCGGTCGAGGCGTCGTACACCCCGTGCCCTAGGCGGCCGCATTCGCCGTGGCAGGGGGGTGCGGTGAGGTCGTCGCGGTGGGGGGAGCGCAGGGCCGGGAGTTTCGTCCGGGACAGGGGGATGACGGCCAGGCCGCGCTCCGCGGCTGACAGGGCGTGTGCGAGGGCCAGCGTCGTGGCCTGCCGGTCGGTGGTGGCCATACCTCCATGCTCGTACAGGTGTTCGAAAAAAGGAAGAGAGGTCGAGCGCGACTCGCCGGAGTCGGCAGGTTGGCCGGAAACGCGCCGGAACGCTTCATCCCTTGTGGCACTTGGGGCGGGGGTGTCCGGCCTGCCCTGGCCTGGGGCTGAAGGCAACCAAAGGGGTTTATCGACTTGTCATCACGCTTGAGGGCGAATAGGGGCTTCCGGGGTGGTTCGCCGGGGATTCGGTGGGCAACTCTGATCTCGCGACGTCGTGCACAGCACCGAGGCGGATGGCCAACTGCCTTGGTACAAGCCGTACTTCACGTACCACGCGCACTTTCGGCCCGACAGCCGGTGCGTACCTTGTTCTGGAGGAACAACATGGCAAGCATCCGTACCGCCCGCGTCATCGCCGCCGTTTCCGCCCTTCCGCTCGCCGCGGCCCTCTTCGCCGGCGTCGCGACGGCGGACACCGGCGCCCTCGCGGACGACGGATCGAACGCGACCGCCACCAAGGCCTCCGCCGGCATCATCGGCAGCGGCGTCGGCGACGACAACAACGGCAACTCGTCCACCACGCAGCAGCAGGCGGTGGGCGACGGCGCCTCGAACCAGAGCAACACCGCCCAGGTCGACGGCTCCGCCTTCACGGCCATCAACCAGGGCAACGAGAACGTCGCCGTCGGCTTCGCGCCCCTCTGGTGAGACCGGGAGGGCCGGCCCTCGGGCGCCGGTCCTGAACTCCCTTGTGGGGTGTGCTCTGTGGGGTGGTAACACGTCCGCGCGGCGGTGCTTCGGCACCGCCGCGCAGGCGTTTTCCGCATGAGACAGGCGCTTTTCCGTGTGCGGGCGACGACCTTGACAGAGCACGGTATCTGACGGACAGTCAGAAACCCTCAGCCCGTACGACGTCCCGGAGGGCCGTCATCGTGCACCTCGCCCCCACCGAGCGCCAGCAGCGGCTGCGCGCCGAGCTGCGTACGTACTTCCGGGCCCTCATGCCGGACGGGCCGCCCCCGGCTGAGGAGCACGCGCGCGTGCGTGCACTGCGACGTCGTATCGGCGCGGACGGCTGGCTGGGGCTCGGGTGGCCCGTCGAGTACGGCGGCCAGGGCCGGGGTGCGGACGAGCAGTTCGTCTTCTTCGACGAGGCGTACCGGGCGGGCGCACCCGTCTCGATGGTCACCCTGAACACGGTCGGGCCGACCCTGATGAAGTACGGCAGCGAGGAGCAGAAGGCCGCCTTCCTGCCGGGCATCCTGCGCGGGGAACTCGTCTTCGCGATCGGCTACAGCGAACCGTCGGCCGGGACCGACCTGGCGTCGCTGCGGACCCGGGCGGTACGGGACGGCGCGGGCGACTGGCTCGTCGACGGGCAGAAGATCTTCACCTCCGGCGCCCCGCACGCCGACTGGATCTGGCTGGCCTGCCGCACCGACCCCGACGCCCCCAAACACCGTGGCATCTCGATCCTCCTCGTCCCCACAGGCGCCCCCGGCTTCTCGTGGACGCCGATCGAGACGGTCGGCGGGCAGACCACGACGGCCACGTACTACGACGCCGTCCGCGTCCCGGCAGGCAACCTCGTCGGCGCGGAGAACGAGGGCTGGACGCTCATCACCAACCAGCTCAACCACGAGCGGGTCGCCCTCGCCGCGCTCGGCATGCAGGCCGAGGACTTCTACACGGCCGCGCTGAACGCCGTACGCATCCCCGATCCGGTGACCGGAAGGCGCCGCGTTGACGAGCCGTGGGTGCGGTCGCAGCTGGCCGAGGCACATGCGCGGCTGGCGGCATCGCGCCTGCTCAGCTGGCGTCTGGTGGGGGAGGTGGGGGCGGGCCGCCTCGCGCCCGGCGACGCGAGCGGGGTGAAAGTCGCGGGAACCGAATCGGCGGTGGCGGTGTACCGAATATGTCAGCACGCGATCGGGACGGACGGGCTGGCGGGGCTGGTTCGTTCGGGGTCGCCGGGGGTGTTCGGGGACGGCGAGCTGGAGCGGCTGAACAGGGCGGCGCAGATCAACACGTTCGGGGGCGGGGTGAGCGAGGTGCAGCGGGAGATCGTCGCGACGATGCGGCTCGGGATGACGAGGGGGCGGCGGTGAGCGGGCAGGGGACGGGGGTGAGCGAGGTGCAGGACGAGCTGAGGGTGCGGCTGAAGGCGTTCGAGGGGCGGGCGACCGCCGTCGCGCGCGCGGGCAAGGACCCCGTCAATGAACCGATGATCCGGCACTGGTGTGAGGCGCTGGGTGACACCAACCCGGCGTATTCGGGGCCGGACGCCATCGCCCCGCCCACCATGCTCCAGGCATGGACCATGGGCGGCCTCTCCGGGCATACGGGACGCTCCCAGGCGTACGACGATCTGCTCACCCTCCTCGACGAGGCGGGGTGCACCTCGGTCGTCGCCACCGACTGCGAGCAGGAGTATCTGCGCCCCCTGCGGCCCGGCGACGAGATCACCTTCGACGCGGTGATCGAGTCGGTGTCGGACCGCAAGACGACCAAGCTGGGCACAGGGTATTTCGTCACGACCCGCATGGACGTCCGGGTGGGACCGGAGCTGGTCGGCACCCATCGCTTCCGCATCCTCAAGTACGCCCCCGCGTGGAAGACGCCCAAGGCCCCCCGCCCCCGGCCGGTGATCAACCGCGACAACGCCGGCTTCTGGGAGGGAGTGGACCGGCATCAGCTCCTCATCCAGCGCTGCACCGACTGCACGACCCTGCGTTTCCCCTGGCTGCCGGGGTGCAACGCATGCGGTGGCCTGGACTGGGACACGGTGGAGGCGAGCGGCGAGGGCACGGTCTATTCCTACGTCGTGATGCACCACCCGCCGTTCCCGGCCCTCGATCCTCCGTATGCCGTCGGCCTGATCGAGCTGGCGGAAGGCGTGCGGATGATCAGCAACGTGGTGGGGGTGCCCTACGACAAGGTCCGCATCGGACTGCCGGTACGGCTCGAATTCCAGCGGCACGAGGACCCGGGCGGCGCGTTGGTGCTGCCGGTCTTCCGGGTCCACGAGGGCGAGGTCTGACATGGACTTCACGCCCACGCAGGAGCAGGCCGCCGCCCAGGAACTGGCCGCGCGGATCTTCGGCGACCTCGCCACGCACGAACGGCTGACGGCCGCCGGCACAGGCAGCGACCCGGAGCTGTGGAAGGCCCTGTGCGCCGCCGGACTCATCGGCGCCGTCCAGGAGGTGGGCCTGCTGGGCCTCGTCCTCCTCCTGGAGGAACAGGGCCGCACCACGGCCCAGGTGCCCTTCGCGGTCACATGTGTGTACGGACTGCTGGCGGTGTCGGCCCACGGCTCGGCGGAGCAACGCGAGCGGTTGCTGCCGGGGATCATCGACGGCTCGGTGGTGGTCAGCGGGGCATTCCCGGCGCAGGGAGGGGTACGGGCGTCTGCGGGCGGCGAGTTGACCGGCACGGTCCCTGTCGTGCCCTGGTTGCGGGACGCCACGCATGTCCTGGTGGCCGACGCGGACCGGAAGCTGTGGCTGGTGCCGACGACCGGCCGCGCGGAGTGGCAGCCGGTCGAACTCACGGCGCCCTGGGCGGCGGGGCGTCTCGTGCTGGAGGGCACCGAAGCCGAACAGCTCGGCGGGTCCGGTGCCGAACGGCTCGGCGGGTCCGGTGCCGAACGGCTCAGCGGCGTTGGCTCCGAACACCCCGCCGGCCCCGACGCCTACGCCGACGTCCTCGCCACCGCCCGCACCGCCTTCGCCGGTCTCCAGGCCGGTGTCTGCGCCGGTTCCCTCGCGCGGGCCGTGGCACACACGAACACCCGGGAGCAGTTCGGGCGACCACTCGCCGCCAAGCAGGCGGTCCAACTCCGGGCAGCGGACGCGTATATGGACACAGAGGCGATAAGGGTGACGGCGTACGAGGCGGCCTGGCGGCGGGACACCGGGCTCCCCTACGCCTCACACGCGCTGGCCGCCGCCTGGTGGGCGTCCGAGGCGGGCAGCCGGGTCGTGCACGCGGGCCAGCATCTGCACGGCGGCGCGGGAGCCGACCTGGACCATCCGGTGCACCGGCACTTCCTGTGGGGCCGACAGCTGGACGCATATCTGGGATGCGGCGACGAACTGCTCCAGGAACTGGGCGAGTTGATCAAGGAAGGGGAGGAGGCCGAGGCATGGGATCGATGAGGACCGGCGACCGACTGCCGCCGCTGGAGATCGAGATCACCCGCACGCTCATCGTGGCCGGAGCGATCGCCTCCCGGGACTACCAGGACGTGCACCACGACGCGGAACTGGCCCGCCAGAAGGGCTCCCCCGACATCTTCATGAACATCCTGACCACCAACGGCCTGGTGGGCCGCTACATCACGGACCACTTCGGCCCGACGGCCGTCCTGCGCAAAGTGGACATCAGGCTGGGCGCACCCAACTACCCGGGGGACACGATGGTGTTGACGGGGACGGTGGACGAGCTCGACGGCGACACCGCGACGGTTCGGGTCGTGGGGGACAACGGCATCGGCCGACATGTGACCGGCACGGTGACGGTCACCGTACCGACGGGGGGTGCGCGATGAGCACCCGAACCCCGGACACCCTCGGCGGACGCGCCGCGATCGTCGGGATCGGCGCCACCGAGTTCTCCAAGGACTCGGGCCGCAGTGAGCTCCGGCTGGCCGTGGAGGCGGTGCGGGCGGCGCTGGACGACGCGGGGCTGACACCGGGGGACGTGGACGGGATGGTCACGTTCACGATGGACACCAGCCCGGAGATCACGGTGGCCCAGGCCTGCGGGATGGGCGAGCTGTCCTTCTTCTCCCGGGTGCACTACGGCGGCGGGGCGGCCTGCGCGACCGTCCAGCAGGCGGCGCTCGCCATCGCCGCGGGCGCGGCCGAGGTGGTGGTCTGCTACCGCGCGTTCAATGAGCGGTCGGGCCGGAGATTCGGCTCCGGAGTGCAGCACCGGGAGCCGTCGGCGGAGGGCGCGGCGCTGGGCTGGTCCCTGCCGTTCGGGCTGCTCACCCCGGCCTCCTGGGTGGCGATGGTGGCTCAGCGGTATCTGCACACCTATGGGCTGACCTCGGAGGCGTTCGGGCATGTGGCCGTCGTGGACCGCAAGTATGCGGCCACCAACCCGGCGGCGTACTTCCACGGCAGACCGATCACCCTCGCCGACCACGCGGCCTCGCGCTGGATCGCCGAACCGCTCAGGCTGCTGGACTGCTGCCAGGAGACGGACGGCGGCCAGGCCATCGTCGTCACGTCCGTGGAGCGGGCCCGCGATCTGCCGAACCCCCCGGCGGTAGTCGCAGCCGCCGCCCAGGGGGCGGGGCGCGCCCAGGAGCAGATGACCAGCTTCTACCGCGACGACCTGACCGGCCTGCCGGAGATGGGCGTGGTGGCCCGCCGGCTGTGGCGCACCTCCGGGCTCACCCCGGCCGACATCGACGTGGGGATCCTGTACGACCACTTCACACCGTTCGTGCTGATGCAACTGGAGGAGTTCGGATTCTGCGGAAAGGGTGAGGCTGCTGAGTTCATGGCGGAGGAGCGGCTGCCGGTCAATACGCACGGGGGACAGTTGGGGGAGGCGTATCTGCATGGGATGAACGGGATCGCGGAGGGGGTACGGCAGCTGCGGGGCACATCCGTCAACCAGATACCTGGGGCCGGGCGGGTCCTGGTGACCGCGGGGACAGGGGTGCCGACGTCGGGGCTGGTCCTGGAGGGAGCGTGAGGCAGGCAGGCGCCGTGGGGAACCCGGGTCGGGGCTGCCGCATGGGGACCGCGGCCGGGGACCGCCGCCGTGCCGGCCGCACAGGCGCTTGGCCCGGCACCGTGGTCGTAGCCCCCAGGGGTAAACCCGCAGTAGGTGTCCTCCTCCGGTCCACCTTCAGGAGGTGCAGTCAGCACCACCCCTACAACCTGAGGGGGAGTGCGCTTCGGGACCTGCGGCCGATCCGCCGGAGAGGGGGGCGCTCATAGCGTGGAGCCATGACCACAACCGTCTGCACCAGCGCTTCCCAAGCCGCGACGCGGTCGCTGACGTACCCGTCGTTCTCGTCGTACGTCAAGGCCCGCCAGCCGGTGCTGCTGCGTACCGCCCGGTCGCTCACCGCGAACCCGAGCGACGCGGAGGATCTGCTGCAGACGGCGCTCACCAAGACCTACGTCGCCTGGGAGCGGATCGAGGACCACCGCGCGCTCGACGGCTATGTGCGCCGGGCGCTGCTGAACACCCGGACGTCGCAGTGGCGCAAGCGCAAGGTCGACGAGTTCGCCTGCGATGAGCTGCCGGAGCCCGAGCCGGTCCCCGGCGGGGACGACCCAGCCGAGCAGCAGGCGCTGCACGACGCGATGTGGCGGGCGATCTCCAAATTGCCCGCACGGCAGCGCGCGATGGTCGTCCTGCGGTACTACGAGGACCTCAGCGAAGCCCAGACTGCCGAGGTGCTCGGCGTCTCGGTGGGCACGGTGAAGTCGGCGGTGTCCCGCGCCCTCGGCAAGCTGCGCGAGGACCCGGAACTGTTGCTGGTCCGCTAGGGCCGCCCAGGCGCTCCGGTGGTCGGGTGGTCGGGTGGTCGGGTGGTCGGGTGGTCGGGTGTCGGGTGTCGGGCGGTCCGGTGGTCCGGCTGTCCGGTGGTCGGGCGGTTGCGCGGTCCGGCGCTCCGGTGGTCGGGCGCTCCGGCGGTCCGGTGGTCGGGTGGTCGGGTGCCGACGGTCCGGCACCAAGGTCACCTGGTGGGCCATACCGTCCCCTCACGGTGGACGCAACGTGACGGGATCGACGGGATCGACGTGATCGATCGCCCGCGCCTAGTGACATACCGCGCGGTATGTGAGCAGAATCAGCCCAACCCTTACTACCGCGTAGGCAATGTCGCCCCCGGGAGGACGCCGTGCTGAGCACCATGCAGGACGTACCGCTGCTGATCTCGAGGATCCTGACCCACGGGTCGACGATCCACGGCACATCACAGGTGATCACCTGGACCGGCGAGGAGCCCCAGCGGCGTTCCTTCGCCGAGGTCGGAGCCCGCGCGGCCCAGCTGGCGCACGCCCTGCGCGACGACCTCGGGGTCGCGGACGACGAGCGCGTGGCGACGCTGATGTGGAACAACGCCGAGCACGTCGAGGCGTACTTCGCGATCCCCTCCATGGGCGCGGTCCTGCACACGCTGAACCTGCGCCTCCCGGCCGAGCAACTCGCCTGGATCGTGCACCACGCCGCCGACCGGGTGGTGATCGTCAACGGATCGCTGCTGCCGCTGCTCGCCCCGCTGCTGCCTCACCTCAAGACGATCGAGCACGTGGTGGTGTCCGGCCCCGGCGACCTGTCGCTGCTCGCGGACGTCGCCCCGCGGGTGCACGCGTACGAGGAGCTGATCGCCGGGAAGCCGACGACGTACGCGTGGCCGGAGCTGGACGAGCGCCAGGCCGCGGCCATGTGCTACACGTCCGGGACGACGGGCGACCCGAAGGGCGTGGTGTACAGCCACCGTTCGATCTATCTGCACTCCCTGCAGGTCAACATGGCCCAGTCGATGGGCCTGACCGACCAGGACATCTCGCTGGTCGTGGTTCCCCAGTTCCACGTCAACGCCTGGGGCCTGCCGCACGCGACCTTCATGACCGGCGTGAACGTGCTGATGCCGGACCGCTTCCTGCAGCCCGCGCCGCTCGCCGAGATGATCGAGCGCGAGAAGCCCACGCACGCGGCCGCCGTCCCCACCATCTGGCAGGGCCTGCTCGCCGAGCTGACCGCCCACCCACGGGATGTCTCCTCCCTCACCCAGGTCACCATCGGCGGCTCGGCCTGTCCGCCCTCGCTCATGGAGGCGTTCGACAAGCTCGGCATGCGGGTCTGCCACGCCTGGGGCATGACGGAGACCTCCCCGCTCGGCACCATCGCCCGCCCGCCGGCCCACGTGGTCGGCACCGAGGAGGAGTTCGCCTACCGCCTCACCCAGGGCCGCTTCCCCGCGAGCGTCGAGGCCCGCCTCACCGGCCCCGGCGGCGAGCGTCTCCCCTGGGACGGCGAGTCCGCGGGCGAGCTGGAGGTCCGCGGCCCGTGGATCGCGGGCGCCTACTACAACGGCCCGGGGGCCGAACCCCTGCGCCCCGCCGACAAGTTCAGTGAGGACGGCTGGCTGAAGACCGGCGACGTCGGCACGATCTCCGCCGATGGCTTCCTCACCCTCACCGACCGCGCCAAGGACGTCATCAAGTCCGGCGGCGAGTGGATCTCCTCGGTCGAGCTGGAGAACGCGCTGATGTCCCACCCGGACGTCGCCGAGGCCGCCGTCGTCGCCGTCCCCGACGACCAGTGGGGCGAACGCCCCCTCGCCACGGTCGTACTGAAGGAGGGCGCCACCGCCGACTTCGAGACCCTGCGCGCATTCCTCGCCGGCGAGGGCAAGATCGCCAAGTGGCAGCTCCCGGAGCGCTGGACCATCATCGAGGCCGTCCCCAAGACGAGCGTCGGCAAGTTCGACAAGAAGGTCCTGCGCAGGCAGTACGCCGACGGCAAGCTGGACGTCACCAAGCTCTGACGGCCAGGGGCGTTCGCCGGGCAGGCACCCGCCTTCCCTGCCCGGCGGACGCCGACCTCACCGCCGTACCGAAGTAGTCACCCACCCCAACACCAGCCACACCCCCGCCACCGCGCACACGCCGCCCCAGCCCCAGTGGCTGAAGGCGCTCCCGGCGAGCGCGGAAGCGATCGCGCCGCCCGCGAAACCGGCCACCACATAGGCGGTGTTGGCAGTGGCCGGGGTGGAGGTGGTGGTCAGGGCGAGCGTCTGGTTGGCGATGTGGGAGGCGACCAGGGCCGCGTGGATCACGATGGCGGCGACGAACAGGGCCCACATCACCTGCCCGCCGAGCCAGAAGAGCGGCACGGACACGGCGGCGAGGAGAAACGCGGACCGTACGACCTTGGCGGCGCCGTAGCGGTCCACGAGGCCGCCCGCCAGCGGCGCGACCGCGCTGGCCGCGAGACCGAAGAGGCCGAAGAGCCCGGCGGTGGCAGTGGTCAGGTCGTACGACTCCCCGGTCAGCAGCAGGGCGAGCGAGGTCCACAGGGCGCTCCAGGCGCCGTACATCCCGGCCTGCCGCAGGCATGCGCGCCACAGGTCGGGCGAGCGGCGCACGACTCCCGGCAACGAGACGAGCCCGGCGAACAGCGGTCCCGTACGCCGACGCCCCTCGTCCGGCAGGACGAGCGCGGTGGCCAGACCGAGTACGGCGGTCAGTACCGCGGCCCCGATGAACACCACCCGCCAGCCGAAGGCCTGTCCGACCAGCCCGCCGAGAACCCGCGCGGCGACGATCCCGGTGAACAGCCCCGCGATGACGGCGGCGACATGCCGGGCGCGACGTGCGGCAGGGGCGCGGGCCGCGACCAGCGGGACGAGCAGCTGCGGTACGACGGTCGCGGCGGAGGCGATGAACACCGCGGCTGCGAGGGCGTCCGTTCCGGGGGCCGCGGCACCCGCGAGCAGCGCCAGCGTGGTGGCCAGAGAGAGCACGGTGACCAGACGGCGCCGGTTCACGCTGTCGCCGAGTGGGGCGAAGAAGAGCAGGCCGGCGGCGTAGCCGAACTGCGCGACCGAGGCGATCCAGGCCACGCCCGAGGGCGTCGTGCCGAAGTCGCGTGCGATGAGGGGGAGCAGTGGGGCGGCGATGTAGATGTTGGCGGCCGTGACGGCGGTGCAGACGGCGAGGAGGACCAGGAAGAGGGTGGGGGCCTTGGATTCCCGGCCTTGCCGGCCTTGCTGGGCCTGCTGGGCCTGCTGGGCCTGCTGGCTCCCGTCTGTCCGGTGGCCCGGCGAGGCGACGGCCGTGTTCCGGCTGGGGACGGCTGACGACATGAGCGGAGGGACTCCTTCGAATGGACTAGCAACCAACTAGTTGGTTGATGGCAGGCCCAACAGCATGCTCCACTCCCGAATTCCCGTCAACCAAACAGTTGGTTACTCCCCCGCTACCATGTCCCCATGGCAGCAAGAGACCCCGAAGCCACCAGGGCCCGGATCTTCGACGCGGCGGTCGCCGAGTTCGCCCGGTACGGCATCGCGGGCGCCCGCATGGACCGCATCGCCACCGCGGCCAGGGCCAACAAGCAGCTGATCTACGCCTACTTCGGCAACAAGGCCGAGCTGTTCGCGCGCGTCCTCGAGAAGAAGATGCTGGACCTCGCCGTCTCCGTCCCGGTCGACCCGGACGACATCGAGGGCTGGATCGACCGCCTGATGGACTACCACGCCGCCCACCCCGAGCTGCTGCGCCTGCTCTTCTGGGAGGGCCTGGAGTACGGCACCGCTGAACTGCCCGACGAGTCCGAACGCCAGGACCAC
Source organism: Streptomyces sp. DG2A-72 (assembly GCF_030499575.1). Lineage (NCBI taxonomy): Bacteria > Bacillati > Actinomycetota > Actinomycetes > Kitasatosporales > Streptomycetaceae > Streptomyces > Streptomyces sp. DG2A-72. Next base: position 4,957,250 of record NZ_JASTLC010000001.1, on the reverse strand, counting down.
TACGCCCGCAAGGTCGCCGCCCTCCAGGACGGCCAGGACCGGGGCGTCGTCACCGACGCCATCCCGGCCCGCGACCTGCTGTTCCTCCTGATCGCGCTGGCCAACTGGACCATGGTCGTCCCCCAGATGAGCCGCATCCTGGTCGGCGGCGAGGACAACGACCGCGACCGCTTGCGGACGTCGATCAAGGAGGCGGCGCGGAGACTGACGGCCCGCTAGGACCTGTCCGGCGAATCAGCAGCCCCGCCCCTGCCGCACGCCCCTAGTTCGTCCCGATCCGCGCGAGCAGGTCCACGATCCGGCTCTGCACCTCCGTACTCGTGGACCGCTCGGCGAGGAACAACACGGTCTCGCCCGACGCCAGCCGCGGCAGATCCGCCTGGTCCACGGCGGCGGTGTAGACGACGAGCGGGGTGCGGTTGAGCTGCCCGTTCGCGCGCAGCCAGTCGACGATCCCGGCCTGCCGGCGATGCACCTGCATCAGATCCATCACGACGAGGTTCGGCCGGAACTGCCCCGCCAGCGTCACCGCGTCGGCATCGCTCGCCGCCCGCGCCACCTGCATCCCGCGCCGCTCCAGCGTCGCGGTCAGCGCCAGCGCGATCTCCGCATGCTCCTCGATCAGCAGCACACGCGGCGGATGCTGCTCACTGTCGCGGGGCGCGAGCGCCTTCAGGAGTACGGCGGGATCGGCGCCGTATGCCGCCTCCCGCGTCGCCTGTCCGAGCCCGGCCGTGACCATGACCGGCACCTGCGCGGCCACGGCCGCCTGCCGCAACGACTGCAGTGCCGTCCGTGTGATCGGCCCGGTCAGCGGATCGACGAACAGCGCGGCGGGGAAGGCCGCGATCTGCGCGTCGACCTCTTCGCGCGAGTTCACGGTGACCGGCCGGTACCCGCGATCGCTCAGCGCCTGCTGCGTGGTCACGTCCGGCGCGGGCCACACCAGCAGCCGGCGCGGATTGTCCAGCGGCTCCGGCGGCAACTCGTCGTCCATCGGCTGCGGACGCGGCGGTTCCTTCACCTCGACGGCCCCACCGGGACCGTCCAGCGGCTCGGGCCCCTCGGCGGCGTTCTCGTCCGGTGCGCCTATGGCGTAAGACCGTCCGGCGGCCTCGGTGGACTGCGCCAGCCGGGAACCGCGGGCCGACGTCTGCTCGCCCGAGGGATGCGGCCGGGCCGCCTGGTCGGGCCGGTCGGGCGGTGTTCCCAGCTTCCGTCGCCGGCCGCCGCTCGTCTGCGGCGAGGCCGGTGGGGCCGCCGGCGCGGCCGCCGCCTGCTGCACCTGCGCCGCCTGCCTGCTGAACGGCACCCCCTGCCCCAACGTCCGCACACTGATCGCCCGACCCTGCGTGGAGTTGGGGTCCACGGGGGCGGCGGCGGTCGCCTCGGCGGGCAGCGGCTGAGCGGCCCGCTGCGGCGCGGCGGCGTTCTCGGGCGGCAGGGGCGCGTTCGGCGGTACGGGGGTGGCGGCGCCGTTGGCAGGCGCGGCGGCGCCGGTCGGGTTCGGCGGCATCGGCGCGGGGGTGGCCGCGTTCGCCGGTACGGGGACGCCCGCGCCGGAGTTGCTGTCGGCCGTGGGCCACGGCTGGGCGGGCGTGCCCTGAGCCCCACCGGCCTGCACACCGGGCGCGGCTTCCGCGGGAAGCGGCTGACCGGGGGCGGTGTGCGGGCCAGGACCTGCCGCCTGGACGCCGGCGGCCTGCGGAGCGGGGAGGCCGGGCTGCTGTGCGGGGGAGTTCTGCGCGGGGGTGCCTGGGGCGACTTGGGCCGCCGAGGCAGCAGCCTGGGCCGCGGGCGCGGGACCTGCCTGCGCGGGGACCGGCTGCTGCGTCGCCGGGCCCGTCTGCACCGGCTGACCGGGGAGCGTCGGTACGGCCTGAGGCTGAGCCGCGGCACCCTGCGGAGCCACGGTCACGGCGGGCTGACCGGGGACGGCTGCCTGTCCTGGCTGGGGTGCGCCGGGAACGCCGGCTTGCGTCGACGGGGGCAACGGAGTCACGTCGGGCTGACCGGGGACTGGCTGCCCTGCGGAGGCTGCGCCTTTGATCGCCTGTTGTGCCGGAACCGGTTGCCCTTGGGGCACATGCCCGGAAACCGGTTGCCCTTGGGGCGCGTGTGGCGGAACCGGTTGTCCCGGTGCCGCCTGCGTCGCCGGGACCGGCTGCCCGGGTGGCACCTGCACGGCCTGCCCCGGCCCCTGTCCGTGAAGCCCCTGCCCAAGGGCCGGAACCCCGGCGCCCTGGGGCGGCATGCTCGCACCGGCCTGCCCCGCCTGCCCGGGCACACCCTGCCCGGCACCCTGCTGCACCGGAGCCCCCGTCGGCTCCGCCGCCGCTGCATCCGCTGCAGCCGCCGGCTGGGCGACCGCCCTCCGCCGACGCCCCGTCGGCGCGTTCGCGGGGTGCGGCTGTGGCGGGGTGTGGTCGTCGGACTGGTCGTGCGGTACGGCGTCGTGCCGGCCGTCGTCGACCAGGGCGTCCCCGGACGCACCGGGAGCGGGAATCTGTACGGGCGTCTGCCCCTCGGCGCTCACGGGCGCCCGGTCGGCGTCGGCGGGCGGCAGGGCGAACACCGCGCGCGGGGCCGCTTCCTGAGCGGCGGCACGTTCGTTGGCGGCGGCCAGGGCACGCCGGCGCCGCCCGGTCGGCTGCGCGTTCTCCGCGGCGGTCCCGTTGGGAACGGCGGGCAGCGCGGCCGGCAACGCCTGCTGGGCCCGGTGCCCCGCGGGCACGGCACCACCGTCGGACGTGGGCACGCCCTGCGGCGGAACCGTACCGCCCAGGCCGGACCCGGAGGCCGCGGCCCCGGCGGCATGCTCGGCGGCCGTGACGACGGCACCCTCGGACACCCCGGCAGTGAGCTCAAGTCCCGCACCGGGCGCCGTACCCGCATTCGCACCCTCGGCAGGCCGCCCCCGACGCCGCCCGGTACCGCCGGACCCGTCGCCCGAAGCCTGAGCCGGAACAACGGCCGTGCCCGCAGCCGTACCCGCCCCCTCGGCCTCGGCCGCACGCCTCCGGCGCCGCCCGGTGGGCGCCGAACCCTCGGAGCCACCGGACTCACCGGCGCCCGGCGCCTCGCTCTCCAGGAAGGCGTCCACGGAGGACCGCCGCGCCCGCCGCCGCCCACCGACGGAGGTCTGCTCAGCCTCCTGAACCTCGGCGGACCCGGCGGCCGGGGCCGACACAGCCCCCGCCCCGCCGCCGATCGGCACCTCGAGGACGAACGCGCTCCCGCTCATCCCCGGCACCTCATGCGTCTGCAGCACACCGCCGTGCGCCCGCACGATCCCGCGGACGATCGGCTCGTGCACCGGGTCTCCCCCGGCGTACGGCCCCCGCACCTCGATCCGTACGACCTCACCGCGCTGAGCCGCCGCCACCACAACGGTGTTGTCCATATAACCGCCCGCGGACACGGGCGAGTTGCCGGTCGCGTCGACCCCGGCGACATCCGCGACGAGATGCGCGAGCGCGGTGGCCAGGCGGGCCGGATCGACCTCGGCCTCGATGGGCGGCGCGTGGACGGCGAACTGCACGCGCCCCGGCCCGATCAGCTCGACGGCCCCGTCGACACCCGCGGCGACGACGGCGTCGAGCATCACCTTCGTACGGACGATCTGCTCGCTGCCCGCGTCGATCAGCTGATACGCGAGGACGTTGTCGATGAGCTGGGTGATCCGCGAGTACCCGGCGGACAGATGATGGAGCACTTGGTTGGCCTCGGGCCAAAGCTGCCCGGCGTCATCGGCGGCAAGAGCCGACAGCTCCCGCCGCAACTCGTCGAGCGGCCCGCGCAGGGACCGCCCGAGCAGCGTCAGCAGCTGCTCATGCCGCCCGGCGAGCGCCTCGAACCGGTCCTTCTCGCGCTCGGCGAGCGCGGCGTACCGGTCCTCGCCGGCGGCGAGCTCCTCCTCGTGCTGCTCGCGCAGCTCCTCGAGCTCGGTGACGTGCTGCTGGCGCAGCGCGGTGAGATCGGAGGCGTGCTCTTCGCCGAGCCGCTCCAGTTCCTGAGAGTGGCTCCTGTCGGCGGCGGCCTTCTCCTCGGCGAGGCTGTCGTACGGCCGCCGGTCGGCGAAGGTCAGCACGGCACCGACGAGCTGATCACCGTCGCGCACCGGCGCGGTCGTCAGGTCGACCGGGACCTTCTCGCCCTTCTTCGACCACAACACCTGCCCGCGCACCCGATGCTTGCGCCCGGAGCGCAGGGTGTCGGCGAGCGGGGACTCCGCGTACGGGAACGGCGTGCCGTCGGCGCGCGAGTGCAGCATGAGGTCGTGCAGCTCGCGTCCGCCGAGATCACTGGCCCGATAACCCAGTATCTGAGCGGCAGCCGGATTGACGAGCACGATCCGCCCATCGGTGTCCGTCCCCACCACACCCTCGGACGCGGCCCGCAGAATCATCTCGGTCTGCCGCTGGGAACGTGCCAGCTCGGCCTCGGTGTCGACCGTGCCCGACAGGTCCCGTACGACGAGCATCAACAGCTCGTCGGAGGTGTAGCCGTAGCCGTCGTAGGCCTGCTGCCCGTTCTCCAGGTTCGCGCTGGTGACCTCGACGGGGAACTCGGTGCCGTCCGTCCGGCGGGCGATCATCCGCGTCGGCTTGGTCCGCCCGCGCGGATCCATGTGATCGGGGCGCCGCATGGACCCCGGAATGAGCTTGGAGTCGAACTCCGGCAGCAGGTCGAGCAGCCCTCGCCCGACGAGCGCGGTCCCCGGCGTTTCAAACGCCTCGAGCGCGATGGTGTTGGCATTCACGACGGTCCCATTGGCGTTGACCAGCACCAACGCGTCGGGAAGCGCGTCCAGTATGGCTGCGAGGCGAGCAGCGCCTCGGGATGGCCTGCTGCTCACGAGACGCTTCCTCCCTGTTACCGCACCTTGCCCACCGCTCCGGTCATCTTGCCAACCCGCCCGCGGTGTGTCACGCGAGGGAGTCTAAGGGCTGCGGTTGCGCTCGCGACGCCGGATGAGAGGGAGGTCGCACGACGAAGTGACGACGACGTGACGCGGAAGACGACCCAGAACGCGTGGCCCTGCGCTTTCGCCCCACCGTCACGTCGCGAGACCTTTGCGGGACCTTTACGGCACCTCTGATTCCGTAATGAAGCGCCGATGAGGCAGGCCTTGAGGTGCCCACGAGGTTGACGTCGCGCCGATATCTACGGGCGGCAGGCGCCGCTGACTCAACACGACCTCAAGAGGCTGACTCAAGACGGCTGACTCAAGACGACCTCAAGACGACCGAGCGAGATCGGGCAAGAGCGGCACGAGCCGGTCCCACCGGGCCATCTGGCACCCGTCACTGCGGCTGTACGTCGCGTCGACGGGCCGCCCGCCCCACGTTCCGGTGACATGGGCGGTCGCGTCGCCGCCGTACTGCATCGTGCAGATGGTGCCGTCGGGCACGGGAGCGAAGGTTTCCTTCCCCCACCGCGTGCTCCGATCCACGGACGCACACGCGCCGCTCGCCTCGGGGTGGCTGCCACCGACGGGATGGCAGTACAGCTCATACGTCCCGTCCGCATCACCGCCCGCGTGCCGGACGGTGACGGTCAGGTGATCGCCGCTCCGGTCCTCGTCGCGGACGGGCGGAGGAGCGGCCTCGACATGACCGGCGGCGGCCGACGGCGCCGCCGGCAAACCGGCCGCGGCGACGGAAGCGACGGCGGTGAGGAGAATCCGGGTGACCCGGGTGACCTGCAACATGACCTGACTAACGCCGTACGGCCCCCACGGTTGCGCCCCGCCCCGCCGCACCTCAAGCCCTTTGCTCTGCGGCCTGCCTGCCTAGTACCGTGGGGGGCGATTGGTGACACCACGCTCGACTGTGTCATCATCTGCACGCACCACTCGCGCTCGCGCGAGCGGCTGTGCGGGAGGCGTCGCCTAGTCCGGTCTATGGCGCCGCACTGCTAATGCGGTTTGGGCCTTAAAGCCCATCGAGGGTTCAAATCCCTCCGCCTCCGCGCAAGATCACCGAAGCCCCGGTCCACCCGACCGGGGCTTCGCCCGTCCCGGCCCCCTGAACCCCGTTTCCGCAGGTCACAAGGGCTACAGCTAACGGATTTCACATGGCGGCGGCAGTCATGTAATGTTCTTCCTGTCGCCGCGAGCAGCCCAGAAGGACCCAGAACGGCGACAAAAACAAAAGAACACAAGCACTCGTAGCTTAACGGATAGAGCATCTGACTACGGATCAGAAGGTTGCAGGTTCGAATCCTGCCGAGTGCACAACAGTTCAGAGGCCTTGTGGAGTGATCCACAAGGCCTCTGTTTTATGCCTTGACGGCAGTGTTTGACGGCAACCGCCTCGGTCCGCGTCCCGGAGGTGCGCTCCGTCCTCGATGGTCGCGGGCAATTCTTCTCGCGAATCTCCCTGTGGCTGCTCGGCTCTGGTAAGCGGGGGCCGTGATGTGTCGTGTGTCGTGCTACCTGCCGGTGATGCAGGTCGGGGTCCGTGTACAGCGCACAGCGTGCGTTTGTGGCTCATCACAATCGAAGGTGTAGTGGGTTGACCTGGCCGAGGGCGTAGGAGGGTCAGGTCGGGTCGGGCTCGATGGGTAGCCACAGCTCGGCGTCGGCGGTGTCGTCGTCGTGCCACTGGGCACGCAACAAGTCCGGTCCTGGGCGGGTGCGCCACGGGTTGGCTGGGAACCATTCGGCGTAGGCGTCGGGCCACATCTGCTGCAGCCCTTCGGGGTAGGGGCTGTGGCTGGTGGTCAGGACCAGCCAGGTGCCTGCGGGCACGTGCATCTCCTCGAGCCCGACGGGTGCCGGTCCCGTCGTGATGGCCGCGTGCCAGTAGTCGAGTTCGCTGCCCTCCTCGCGGGAGTCGTCCAGTGCGTCGGTCACGGACACGACGCCGTCGGGTTCCTGGTCGGACAAGGCGCCGATCTGCTCGGTGAGCGCGGGGTCGATGCCCTCGACGAAGTCTTCCATCGCGCTGTTGCGGCCACGGTGGATCAGCGGGACGCGGGCCTTGAGACCGACGACCCGGAATTCCTGCTTGCCGACGATGCGGTATTGCATGCTGCTGCTCCCTTCGACGGTGAGGTGGAAGGAGACCCGCGGCTGGGAGACCAGGCGCGGCCGGGTCCGTCGGTCCTGACCGGCGCCTACGCCGTGGACGGCGCGGAACGCGCGGCTGAAGGCCTCGGTGGAGCCGTACCCGTGCTTCACGGCGACGTCGAGCAGGGTCAGCTCCCCGGTGAGGACGTCCGCGGCCGCCAGGGTCATGCGCCTGCGGCGGACATACTCCCCGATCGGGATGCCGGCCAACGACGAGAACGTGCGCCGGAAGTGGTGCTCGCTGGTCCCCGCGCACCTGCTCAGCACGACGACGTCCAGCGCCTCACCAGCCCTGATGGCGTCCTCGACGAGGTCCAGTGCCGCGTTGAACCTCTCCAGCACCATCGATCTCCTTCCCGTGACACGACCATCGTCGAGCAGGGCGGTGCACCGGAACTCGACCGCGACGGTGCCGGATCGATCAGCGTGTCCGCGTCACTCCACGATGCTGAAGGTCGACACCCCCGCGGGAACGGCCAGCACCGGGATGGACGGACAAGCCGGCGTCGATCCGCATTCATCCCCGTCAACGAGGTCAACCGGCGGCGCGTCGAGGGCGAAGCAGGGTCAAGGCGGCCCGCCTACGGCGGGCCTCGCGCGCTGGCGGCCAAGGGCCGCCGCCGCTCCACGTCTCCGCCACCGCTCCGGCGGCCCCCACTCGCTCAGCGCACAGCAACGCCAAGGCGGACGACCAGACCAGGAAGCAACCCGACCACTCCGAGCACCAGAACCAGGCTGACACCCACCAAGCGCGATCCCACCAAGCGCGATCCCACCACCCAACCGCCCACCGTTACAGGCCGCATGGCCGTCCGAGCCGCAGTCCGAGTCGAGTTGACATGCCACGTCGACGACGCCCAGGCCGGATTGGTGAGTGAGCGCGATCTGCCGGCCGGGACCGGTCCCGGGTTCAGGCGGATACCGTGCGGCCAGCCGTATCACCGTATGGCGTGGGAGGGAACCTGCGATGGCTGTAGTGGTGAGCCGGTGGGCGGCAGGGCGCCATCAGGAGAACGGGGCAGGAATGCCGGAGCGCAGTGAATTTCGGATGCCCGGACAGCACCGCATCTCAGGTGTGGTTGCGACAGCCGTTGCGCTGGTTGCGGCCGGTGGGTGTTCGTCGTCGCCGTCAACGCCACCGGGCGAAGCGAAGCCCGAGGCATCACCGAAGGCCAGGACCACTTCTTCGTCCCCTGCACCAGCCACCACCACAACCGGTGCGACGCCGAGCAAGGCCCCCCAGAACAGCACCTGGTACACCATCGACTACGCGTCGGCGAGTTCCTACACGCTGGTGCTGTCGAAGGACGGCACACTGTTCTCCCTTCAGCGCCCCAGGACGGCGGTCGGGGACGATGCCCCCAGCGGGTGCACAGGGGCCTTCACCCTCAAGGGCGGCGGCGGCGCCACGACCGCTGACGTGGAAGCGGGCAAACCACTCACCCTGCGTCTCGACTGCATTGATCAGGTCGTGGTCAACGACCGTTATCCAGAGCACAAGTTCACTGGCACGATGACCGCTACGGTCTCCGACGGCACCGTCGGACCGACCGGCACACCCCTCCGCAAAATCGTCTGGAACCACGGTCGGACCGACTACCTCAACCAAAGCTGACGCTGCCGTCTCAGGAACCCGGACGCCACAGCTGAGGCTGATGAGTCCTCCCAGGAACTCTGGCCCATCCTTCCCGTGCCCAGGCGCGCGAGCAAACGGTACGGCCCGACCTTGTCACACACCCGAGTGACATCGAAACTCAGGCTCTGGTCCACTTCTTGTGGTGCGGTCACTCGCTGTCGGATCCGAAGCCGAGTTCCTGCGGCAGGTATTCCCAGGCGATCCCGGTGTGCAGCACGAACAGACGAGAAATACGCGGGTATCGGGATCAGCGACCGAGGAATGACCAGCGCCGTTTCCTACGCGGCGTAGGTTCCGGCTCGATCTCTCGCGGCGCGGGGGCGTTCCGGTCCGGCTCCAGCCCCACCTTGTCGGGGTGCACAGAAGCGGCCGGCGTGTTACCGCTCGTCGCCGCTAGCCTGCTCGGTCTCGGCCTGGGCGGTGCCACCGTGGTCGAAGACGTCCAGGACCAGACCGTGACTGTGCCGGATACCGGGTTGGGCGGCTGAACGAGCGGATACGGTTCCCCCATGACGAAAACTGCCCGGACCGTGAAACGTACGGGAGCCCTCGCCGCGGCAGCCGCCGCGGCCGCGCTCGCCTTCCCCGCCCAGGCCCACGCCGCTGCCGTCGCCTGCGGCGGCGGGGTCTCGACGCAGAACATCGGCGCCCGGGGCTGTATTTCCGCCGAACGCTGGAAGGACGGGCAGATCTTCTGGCGCGACATCACCGCCCACGCCCTCATCACCAACTCCCGCTCCCACGCCTCATGGGTCGAGTACGAGGCGTACCTCCACGTGCAGGGGGACGGCGACGACTGGATGAAAATGGGCAGCGGCCGGACCATCGTGGAGCGGCGTTCCACGGTCGGCCCGATCGCCATCGCTACCTCCACCCGCATCTGTGGCCCGGTCAAAATCACGATCCGCGTCCACGTGAGGCCGGCGGGGGGCGCCTGGTCGAACTGGTCCAGCGCGGCGACCTCGCAGTGCCAGACCTGACGCTGCCAGACCTCGCACACCGCAGCGCCCCCGCCTCCGCGACCAGGAGGACGGGGGCTCTCGTGTTTTCTGCGGGGGAATTATGCGGCCACGGGACGCCTGTGCAGCTCCTTCGCCGCCTTCGCGGTCTCCCGCTTCAGACGCGCCTCGAACTCCTCGCGTGTCTCTACCCGCAGCCGGTCCGGGTACCGCTTCATCGGCACCTCCTCCCCCAACGCCGCGAACCGCGCAGCGATGGCGTCACGGTCCATGTCGACCTTCCCCGGCACCCGGGACAGGAACCGGTCGGCATACCAGCCGACCGGCGCCAGATGCAGCACCTCGTCCGCCCCCTTCTGATCGGTGGCAGCCGCGTTCGCCCGCGCCCGCGCATCCCTGCGTACTTACTGCGCACACCTCGGCGACCGCCTCCGCGTCCTGTCCGATCCGCTGAGGCATCTGACGGTGGCGCTCCGCAGTGATGTCCTCCAGCCGCTGCTCCAGCCGTGCCGCATCAGAGAACCTTTGCCCCGCTGTAACGTGACGCGCGGTTCGGCTTCTGGTCCGTGGGTCCGCCTCCCGGTCGGGCAGGAGGTCGATCGGGCGACGTGTTTCGACGTCGACGAGCACGGTTCCGTAGACCCGGCCCTTGCGCTGCGCGTATTCGTCCACGCCGACCACGCGGGGTGTGGTGGCGGGGTCGGGAAGCGAAGCGATCAGCCTCAGCAGGGTGTTCCGGCTGACCGGTGCCCCGAAGACGTCCGTCATGCGAGCCCCGGCCCGGCCCGCGAGCGCGAGCCCGACCGAGATGAGCCTCGATCGCAGTCGTTCCGTCCGCCGACCGAATCGGCGGGTGAACCCCGGCACCTGCTCGGCGAAAGTCTTGCGCGGACAGGAACTCTCCGCGCAGACGAACCGGCGCACCCTCAATGCCACCACGACAGACTTGCCTGCCGTCGGCAGATCATGAGGAAATCGCAGATAGGAGCCGTGCACTCGCCCCGACAGGCACCCGCGGCCCGGGCAAGTCGCCTGCCGGGCAGTGCTCAGGGCCTCGCCCCGGATGACCGTGTCGGTCGCCTCGACCGACTCCACCAACACGCTCTCCAGTGAGGAGAACAGCAACTCTTCGAGCTGCGGCCGTACTTCGTTCACGGGCCAGCACTGTCGGCCACGCAGCCCACCGGCGGGCGATTTTCGGGCTGTCTCAGCCACCTTCACGAGAAGATCGACAATCATGCTGCGTACGCGACCGCACGAAGTGGGTCAGAGCCCGTTGAGAGCTACGCAGCCACCGGACAGCCTCCCGTATCGAAGGTGTGGCCAGCCCTACCAACGGGGTCCGGTCCGCCGTACAACACCCTCGTCAGGTAGGGGCACGCGGTCTTCGTGCGTGCCGTCGGTTATGACCGCGGGCGTTGGGGCGGTTGTGAGCCGTGGAGTTCGCGCAGCTCATCGATGTACTCCAGCGCCAGACCGGTCGTGCGGGTGAACCAGTCGTGCAGTACGGCGATTTCGGTGGCGGAGTAGTCGGCGAAGAGGGTGTGGAGGCGGGCGTAGTACGGGCCGTAGAGGGACTCGACGCGGGTGACGGCGGAGGGGACTGCGGCCAGGCGTACGCGGCGGCGGTCGGTGGGGTCGGGGCGGCGGGTGATGAAGCCGGCGCGTTCCAGGCGGTTGATGATGCCGGTGGCGGCGCCGGTGGTGACGTGGGCGTGTTCTGCGAGGTCGCCCGCGGTGAGGAGGTTGTCGCCGGCCTTGAGGACGCAGGCGAAGCAGAGGAGATCGGTGACGTTCAGGCCCAGCCGCTGGGCCATTTCCTGCTGGCCCAGCAGGTGGGTCGCGATCAGGGAGTCCATCGCTGACAGTGCCTGGGCCGGGGTGGCGGTCGGGCGCGGCTTGGCTGACATTGAGGTTTCTCTGTTTCCTTAGTGCGTGAGATGTTTAGGTACTAAATTTCTTACTGGGTGAGGGGTATTTCATGGGGATCCATCCTCGCCCACACAGCGGACGTCCGCTGCCCAAGAAGGAGGCAGGTACGTGAGCGCACAGTATGACGAGGGCCATACGGTCGCGGGGTGGACCGGATTCGGCGTCGCGTCCGTCGGGGCGGTTGTGGTGGGGGTGGGGGTGTGTATGGTCTCGGCCGCGTTGTTGGTGGTCGGGCTGGGGGTTGGGGTCGTGAGTGTCCTCGTCACCTGGGTGCTGCATCTCGCCGGGTGGGGCAAGCCGCCCGGGCGGAGGCCCCGGGAGCAGTGGGGGATGCGGGTTCGGGATCCGGCAGCGCGTGAGGGGCATGCCGGGTGCCTGGGGTGCCGGCTGGCGGGGCGGGGGCGGCGTACGGCCGAGGTCGCCACGTCTGTTGCCGTGGTGGGGCAGCGGGAGCCCGAGGCTGCCGCCGCTGCCGAGTCCTTGGGCTGAGCTCGGGCGATCTTGGCGGACCGGCATTGTCAGTGGCTGCCTCTACAGTCGAAGGCGATGGCACAGGCATGGAAGTGCTCGGGGCTGCGATGGGCGGCGGGTGGTCCCGTGCTCGTATGGGACGGTGGGCGGCGCAGTGCGCTGACCAGGGGGAAACGGGTGGCCTTCGGGGTCGCGGACGGGGGTGTTCGGGAATGTGTGGGAGCACGGGGGAACGCGTGTCCGGTACGGGCGGGCGTGCCGGGGCGGAGTACGGGGGCGCGGTGCGAGGAGTGTGCGCGGCTGGACCGGGCGCACTCCGTGGCCGCCGACACGATGGCCGACGATCCGCGGCCGTATCACGTATATCTGGCGTGGTTCGGGCCAGGGATGGTGAAGGTCGGGATCACCGCCGAAGAGCGCGGGTCCGCGCGGCTGCTGGAGCAGGGGGCCGTGTGCTTCAGCTGGCTGGGGCTCGGGCCGCTGATGGCCGCACGGCGCACCGAGGAACTGCTGCGCGCCGCACTCCGGGTGCCGGATCGGATTCCGTACGGCGACAAGCGGGCCGCGCGGTCCGGCCTGCCGGGGGCGGCTGAGGAACGGGCGGCCGAGCTTGGCGAGTTGCATGCGCGGGCCGTGGCGCTGGGCGGGTGGCCGGAGTCGCTGGTCCGTGAGCCGTATCGGCCCGTCGACCACACCGAGGTGTTCGGGCTCGCCGACCTTCCGCATCCTCTCGGCGAGGTGCGTGAGCTCGTCCCGGGCGGGGTCGTCAGCGGGCGGCTCGTGGCAGCCGCGGGGCCAGATCTGCATCTGGAGAACGGGGGCAGGGTCGTCGTGCTGGATACGCGGGTCATGACCGGGTGGCAGCTGGTGCCGGTGGCGAGTGATGAACTCACCGTGCCGGTCAGGGAGTTCAAGACGGTGGAGGTGACTGTCCAGGACGGATTGTTCTGAGAGGCGGTGGCGGTGTCGGTGTGTGTCCCGGCCGGGTGTGCGGCTCAGTGGCTGCCCGTGGCGATGCTCAGTCGTTGCTGGGGTCTCGTAGGTCACGTGAGTGAGATTCCCAGGCGCTCCCTGAGAGGTACCTGTGCGTTTCTCAGAAAAATCACAGGTTCCAGAAAGGGAGCTCTCAGAGGGCCCCGACAAGGTGTCTGCTATGACCACGACCTCGCCCCAGGGGCGCACCGAACTGCTGAGGTCGGACGGGAGCCCCGTCCGAGTGCTTGTGGTGGACGACGAGTTGTCGATCACCGAGCTGCTGTCCATGGCTCTTCGCTATGAGGGCTGGCAGATCCGCAGCGCGGGGGACGGCCAGGGTGCCGTGCAGACCGCGCGGGAGTTCCGGCCGGACGCCGTCGTTCTCGACATGATGCTGCCCGACATGGACGGGCTCTCTGTGCTCGGGCGGCTGCGTCGGGAGCTGCCGGACGTTCCCGTTCTGTTCCTCACCGCGAAGGACGCGGTCGAGGACCGGATCGCCGGGCTCACCGCGGGCGGTGACGACTACGTCACCAAGCCGTTCAGCCTGGAGGAGGTCGTCGCACGGCTGCGCGGTCTGATTCGTCGCTCCGGTGCCGCCGACCGCCGTTCCGACTCCGTGCTCGTCGTCGGTGACCTCACCCTCGACGAGGACAGCCACGAGGTGAGCCGGGCCGGCGAGAACATACATCTCACGGCCACCGAGTTCGAGCTGCTCCGGTTCCTCATGCGGAATCCTCGGCGGGTGCTCAGCAAGGCGCAGATCCTTGACCGGGTCTGGTCGTACGACTTCGGCGGGCAGGCGAACGTCGTCGAGCTGTACATCTCGTATCTGCGGCGGAAGATCGACGCCGGGCGGGAGCCGATGATCCACACTCGGCGCGGCGCCGGTTATCTGATCAAGCCCGCGGCTTCATGAGCGGGCGACGACGGACGCGTTCGCAGAGGCGGCAGCGGCGGGGGCAGCCGCGCACCCTGCGGACGCGGCTCGTCGTCGCGTCCGTGGTGCTGATCGCCGTGGTGTGTGCGGTGATCGGGACCGTGACGACGCTGGCTCTGCGTTCGCATCTGTACGAGCAACTGGACGACCAGGTCTTCGACGCCGGGAAGCGTCTGTTGGGACCCCCGTTCGGAAAGCCGGACGACGACAAGACGGACGACGACAAGACGGACGACGCGAGGACGGTCGACCAGAGCTACTTGACCCAGGACCGCCTCGAGAGCTTCGTCACCAACGGGCCGACACAGTTGGGAACCGTGGCCGCCCAGGCCGGTACCAACGGCGCGATCACCAAGGCGGTCGTCGCCAAGCAGGAGTCCGACGACACCAGCCAGCGGATGAAGGCCACGGAGCTGACCGCGGCCCAGCGGGCCGTGTTCGCCGAGGTGTCCACGGCAGGCAAGCACACCGTGACGATTCCCGGCCTCGGTGAGTACCGCGTGACGTACGTCCTGGGATCCGACGGCACGGGCTATTACGTCGCCCTGCCCACCGAGTCCGTCAACAACACCATCAACACCCTGATCCTCGTAGAGGTCAGCGTCACCGCGGCCGGCCTCGGCGCCGCCGTCATCGCCGGTTATGTGCTGGTCGGCCTCGCCACCCGCCCCCTCCGCAAGGTCGCCGCCACGGCCACTCGGGTCTCCGAACTGCCGCTGCACACCGGGGAGGTCAACCTCAGCGAGCGTGTTCCGGAGTCGGAGACCGATCCGCATACCGAGGTCGGGCAGGTCGGGGCGGCGCTCAACAGGATGCTGGACCATGTGCACGGGGCGCTGCACTCACGGCAGCAGAGTGAGATGCGGGTACGGCAGTTCGTCGCGGACGCCAGCCATGAGCTCAGAACACCGCTCGCCTCCATCCGGGGGTACGCCGAGCTGACCAGACGCGGCAGGGAAGAGGTCGGGCCGGACACCCGGCATGCTCTCGGCCGCATCGAGTCCGAGGCGGGACGTATGACCCTGCTCGTCGAGGACCTGCTGCTCCTCGCGCGCCTGGATGCCGGACGGCCGCTGCAGTTCGAGCAGACCGACCTCGTCCCGCTGGTCGTCGACACCATCAGCGACGCCCGCGCGGCCGGCATGGACCACAACTGGCGGCTCGACCTGCCCGACGAGCCTGCCCTGGTCTCCGGGGACGCGGCGCGGCTCCAGCAGGTGCTCATCAACCTGCTCGGCAACGCGCGCAAGCACACCCCACCGGGTACGACGGTCACCGCGCGGATTCAGCGCCGCGGGCCCTGGATGTGTGTGGACGTCGAGGACAACGGCCAGGGCATCCCGCCCGATCTGCTGCCGCGTGTCTTCGAACGGTTTGCGCGCGGTGACTCGTCGCGGTCCCGTGCCTCCGGCTCGACCGGCCTGGGGCTCGCCATCGTGCAGGCCGTCGCGACCGCGCACGACGGTGCGGTGACCGTGGACAGCGTCCCCGGACGGACGGTCTTCACCGTGCGTCTGCCGGCGCTCGCCCCGCAGCCGCCCCGTCCGGTGCCCGAAACGAATGGGCAACCGCACTCACAGGCACAGCACAGTCCCACCACACCGATGCAACAGCGGGCTTGAGAAGAGTCGGTTCCATGCGAACCGACTCTTCTCCCGGCTCCCTGCCGGCGCGGGAGCACCTCCCGGCCACAGACGCCGGTACGCCTGTCCTGGACGTAGTGATCCCCGTCTACAACGAGGAGAAGGACCTCCAGCCGTGTGTGCTGAGACTCCATCAGCACCTCAAGAGCACCTTCCCGTACGCCTTCCGCATCACGATCGCGGACAACGCCTCGATCGACACCACCCCGCAGGTGGCGTCGCGGCTGGAGGCGGAGCTTGCGGAGGTGCGGTCGTTCCGGCTGGAGCAGAAGGGCCGTGGTCGGGCCCTGCGCACCGTGTGGTCCGCCTCGGACGCGCCGATCCTCGCCTACATGGACGTCGACCTGTCCACCGACCTCAACGCGCTGCTTCCGCTGGTGGCGCCGCTGATATCGGGTCACTCGGACCTCGCGATCGGCTCCCGGCTCAGCCGGAGTTCCCGCGTCGTACGCGGCGCCAAGCGTGAGTTCATCAGCCGCACGTACAACCTCATCCTGCGCGGCTCGCTCCAGGCCCGCTTCTCGGACGCCCAGTGCGGGTTCAAGGCGATCCGCCGGGATGTGGCCCAGGTGCTGCTGCCCCTCGTCGAGGACACCGGCTGGTTCTTCGACACCGAGATGCTGGTGCTCGCCGAGCGCGCGGGCCTCCGTATCCACGAAGTGCCCGTCGACTGGGTCGACGACCCCGACTCCACCGTGCACATCGTGAAGACGGCGACCGACGACCTCAAGGGCGTGTGGCGGGTGGGCAAGGCCCTGGCCACGGGTTCGCTGCCGCTGGACCGGCTCGCCCGGCCGTTCGGCGACGACCCGCAGGACCGCGAGATCCAGGACGTACCCAAGGGGCTGGCCCGCCAGCTCGTCGGCTTCTGCGTCGTGGGCGGTCTGTCGACCCTCTTCTACCTTCTCCTCTACACCGTGTTCCGGCAGTTCTCCGGCTCGCAGATCGCCAACGCGCTCGCCCTGCTGGTCTCCGCGATCGCCAACACGGCGGCCAACCGGCGGCTGACCTTCGGGGTGCGCGGCCGTGGCGGTGCCGTCAAACACCAGGCGCAGGGCCTGGTCGTCTTCGGTATCGGCCTGATCCTGACCAGCGGTTCGCTCGCCGCCCTGAACGCGGCGTCCAGCGACCCCGGGCACACCACCGAGCTGGCGGTCCTCGTCGCCGCCAACCTCGCGGCGACGGTGCTGCGCTTCCTGCTCTTCCGCGCCTGGGTCTTCCCGGACCGGCGGGACGACGACCGCCCGTCGACCGTGGTCGCCTCCCACACCCCGTACGACCCCACCCAGTTCCGCGTCGATGAAGCCGCGGACCGCTCCTGGCGGGACGCGACCCTGCAGCTGCAGCCCGTGCGTCCCACCGACACCGATCCGAGGGACCGACGATGACCACCTACTACACAGCCGATACGGCCGTCACGGAGCCCGTCGCTCCACTGGCGCCCGCGGCCGGCGAACCCAGGCAGCCGTTCGTACGGAGACTGTGGCGCGGCCGGCCCGAGGACCCCCGCTGGGTGCGCCCGGCGTTCTGGGGCCTGCTGCTCGCCACCGCGGCGCTCTACTTCTACAACCTGAGCTCCTCCGGCTACGCCAACTCCTTCTACTCCGCGGCCGTCCAGGCCGGCAGCCAGTCCTGGAAGGCCTTCTTCTTCGGCTCGCTGGACGCGGCCAACGCCATCACCGTCGACAAGCCCCCGGCCGCGCTGTGGCCGATGGCCCTGTCGGTCCGCCTCTTCGGCCTCAGCTCGTGGGCGATCCTGGCCCCCGAGGTCCTCATGGGCGTCGGCACGGTCGCCGTCGTCTACGCGTCCGTACGCCGCCGGTTCAGCCCCGCGGCCGGTCTGATCGCGGGCGTCGTGCTCGCGCTCACCCCCGTCGCGGCGCTGATGTTCCGGTTCAACAACCCGGACGCGATGCTGGCGCTGCTGATGGCGGTCGCCTGCTACTTCGTCGTCCGGGCGCTGGAGGACGGCCGTACGAAGTGGCTGGTGTGGGCCTCCGTCGCGATCGGCTTCGCGTTCCTGGCCAAGACGTTGCAGGCCTTCCTGATCCTGCCGCCGCTGGCGATCGTGTACGCGGTCTGCGCGCCGGTGAAGGTGAAGAAGCGGTGTGTGCAGCTGGCCCTGGCGACGGTCGCGATCGTCGTCTCCGGCGGCTGGTGGGTCGCGATCGTCGAGCTGTGGCCCGCGTCCTCGCGCCCGTACATCGGCGGCTCGCAGAACAACAGCTTCCTGGAGCTGACCTTCGGCTACAACGGCCTCGGCCGACTGAACGGCGAGGAGACCGGCAGCGTCGGTGGCGGTGGCGGTGGAGGCGGGACCGGGCAGTGGGGTGAGACCGGCTGGGACCGGATGTTCAACTCCGAGATCGGCGGCCAGATCTCCTGGCTGCTCCCGGCGGCCCTGATCCTGCTGATCGCGGGCCTGGTGGCCACCCGCAAGCTCAAGCGGACGTCCGTGACCCGGGGTTCGTTCCTGGTCTGGGGCGGCTCGCTGCTGATCACCATGGCCGTCTTCAGCTACATGGCGGGCATCTTCCACCAGTACTACACGGTGGCTCTCGCCCCCTACATGGCGGCCGTGGTCGGCATGGGCGCGGCGACCCTGTGGGAGAAGCGGCACGAGATGTGGGCCTCGCTCGCCCTCGCGGCAGCGGTCGTGGCGAGTGCCGCCTGGGGTTACGTCCTGCTCAACCGCACACCGGACTACCTCCCCTGGCTGAAGTGGCTGGTCCTGATCGGCGGCTTGACCGGCGCCCTCGGCCTGATCTCCGTCGCCAAGCTGGGCCGTCAGCTGGCCCTCGCGGCAGCCGGGTTGAGCTTCGTCGCGGCCGTCGCAGGTCCGACGGCGTACACCATCAGCACGCTTCAGGAGGGCCACACCGGCTCCATCGTCACGGCCGGTCCGGCCGGGGCGAGCATGATGGGCGGCGGTCCTGGTGGCGGCGGCTTCCCGGGCGGCGGCCAGAACCAGCAGAACGGCAACATCCAGGGCCAGGGCCGGCAGGGCGGCGGCATGGGCCAGCCCCCGACCGGTGGCACCGGCGGCATGCCGGGCCAGAACGGCAACAGCAACACCCAGGGCCAGAACCAGCAGGGCGGCATGCCCGGCGGGCAGACGGGCGAGGGCGGCATGGGCGGTGGCGGCGGCGCCGGTGGCCTGCTCAACGGCGCCAGCGTCTCCGACGAGGCCAAGAAGCTGCTGGAGACGAACGCCGGGGACTACACCTGGGCCGCAGCGGCCATCGGCGCCCAGAACGCGGCGAACTACCAGCTCTCCACCGGCGAACCCGTCATGGCGATCGGCGGCTTCAACGGCACGGACCCGTCGCCGACACTGGCCCAGTTCAAGCAGTACGTGACCGACGGCAAGATCCACTACTTCATCTCCAGTGGCTCCGGCGGCGGTGGCATGGGCGGCAGCAGCAGCGGTACGTCCTCGCAGATCACGGAGTGGGTCGAGGCCAACTTCACGAAGGTGACGGTCGGTTCGGCCACCTTCTACGACCTGACACAGGAGGCGAGCAGCAGCTGACGCTCGGCCGGGACGTGGTCATGTTGTACGCCGTATAGGAACTGTTCTACGGTGTACAACATGACCACGTCCCCTCAGGGCCATCCCCAGCGCTGGCTGATCCTCGGCGTCATCTGTCTCGCCCAGCTCACCGTGCTGCTCGACAACACCGTGCTGAACGTGGCGATCCCCTCGCTCACCACGGAGCTGGGCGCCGCCACCTCCGACATCCAGTGGATGATCAACGCGTACTCGCTCGTCCAGTCGGGCCTGCTGCTCACCGCGGGCAGCGCGGCCGACCGCTACGGCCGTAAGAAGATGCTGATCGCGGGCCTGGCCCTGTTCGGCATCGGCTCGCTGGCGGCCGGACTCGCCGATTCCACCGGGCAGTTGATCGCGGCGCGGGCCGGCATGGGCGTGGGCGGTGCGCTGCTGCTGACCACGACGCTCGCCGTGGCCATGCAGATCTTCGCGCCGGAGGAGCACCCCAAGGCGATCGGCATCTGGAGCGCCGTCAACGCGCTCGGCTTCGCGGTGGGACCGCTGCTGGGCGGGTTCATGCTGAACCACTTCTGGTGGGGCGCGATCTTCCTGATCAACCTGCCGGTCGCCGCGCTGGGCCTCGTCGCTGTGATCGCTCTCGTCCCCGAGTCCAAGAACCCGCGCGGCGACCGGCCCGACCTGCTGGGTGCGCTGCTGTCCACGATCGGTATGTCCTCGCTGGTGTTCGCGATCATCTCCGGGCCCGAGCACGGGTGGACGTCCGGGCGGGTGCTGGGCGCGGGTGCGCTGGCGGTGGTGGTGCTGGCGGTGTTCGCGTACTGGGAGAGCAAGATCCCGTATCCGATGCTCGACATGCACTTCTTCCGGGACCGGCGGTTCACGGGTGCGGTCGCGGGGGCGGTGCTGATCACCTTCGGGATGGGCGGGGCGCTGTTCCTGCTGACGCAGCATCTGCAGTTCGTGCTGGGTTACGACGCGCTGGAGGCGGGGCTGCGTACGGCGCCGCTCGCGCTGTCGGTGGTGGCGCTGAACTTCTCGGGGCTGTCGGCGAAGTGGACGGCGAAGCTGGGGACGCCGGTGTCCATCCTGCTGGGGATGGTGCTGATGTCGGCGGGACTGGTGTCCATCGCCACGTTGGCCTCCGGCGGTTATGCCGGGACGCTGCTCGGGTTGCTGCTGATCGGGGCGGGGTGTGCTGTGGCCAACCCCGCGATGGCGCACGCCATCATGAGTGCGATTCCTCGGGAGAAGGCGGGAGTTGGTGCGGGGATCAACGGCACGCTCGCGGAGTTCGGGAACGGGCTCGGGGTGGCGGTGCTCGGGGCGGTGCTCAACTCGCGCTTTGCTGCGTTGATTCCGGTGGCGGCGGCTTCGTTGCCTGCGGCGTTGGCTTCGGCGGGGTCTGTGGAGGAGAAGGAGCGTATTACTGACGCCTTTTCCTCTGGGCTGGAGACGAGTCAGCTGGTGGGGGCGTTGGCTGTGTTGCTGGGTGGGGTGGTCGCGGCGGCGTTGCTGCGACGTGCGGAAAGGGCAGACTCGGAGGTGGTGGTCGCCCATTAGCCCGGGTGGTGCGGTTGTCTTGCGGCCACGGGTTCGTCGTGGTTGATCGCGCAGTTCCCCGCGCCCCTGACGGGGCGCTCAGCTCGACCGGCATCAGGAAAGATTGAGGAAGGTGCGCCATGGCTAAGTCGGCCCAGCGTTCGGCGCGGACGAGTGTGTGGCTGGAGGGGAAAGCGCGCCGTGGCGGCGGGCAGCCCTCTGGGCTCGATCGCGACCGGATCACCGAGGTCACTGTGCGGCTGCTGGATGCCGAAGGGCTGGGCAAGTTCTCCATGCGGCGGCTGGCCGGGGAGCTGAATGTCACGGCGATGTCGGTGTACTGGTACGTCGACACCAAGGACGACCTGCTCGAACTCGCCCTGGACACGGCCTTCGGTGAGTTGCGGCTGCCCGATGCGGATGCCGAGGGCGAGGACTGGCGGGATCAGCTGCGGACGTTGGCCCGGGAGTACCGGGGGCTGCTGGTGCGGCATCCGTGGCTGTCGCCGCTCGCCGGGACGTTCCTCAACATCGGCCCGAACTCGCTGGCGTTCTCCCGGGTCATCCAGCGTGTCATCCGCAGGACCGGGCTGCCCGCGCAGGGACTCACCGGCGCCATCTCGGCCGTCTTCCAGTTCGTGTACGGCTACGGCACGATCGAGGGCCACTTCATCGCCCGTTGTGCGGACGCCGGCATGACCCAGGACGACTACTTCCGGCATGCGATGAGCGCGGTCACCCAGGCCCCGGAGGCCGCCGAGGTCATCCAGGAGTCCGCCGACATCATGGCGGCCCGCGGCGGCGACACCGTGGAGGAGATGCGGGAGCGGGACTTCGAGTTCGCGCTGGAGCTGCTGATCGCGGGGATCGAGGCGATGGTGAAGGCGGCGGACAGGATCTAGACGCCATTGTCAGTGGTGGGCAGTACGGTCTTTTTCATGGCAGCCCGAATCACCCTGACGCTCGACTGCGCGGACGCGCGGCTCCTCGCCGAGTTCTGGAAGACGGCGCTGGGCTATGTCGACGAGCCGCCGCCCGCTCCCTTCACCACCCGCGAGGAGTGGTTCGCGAGCTTCGACCTCCCGGAGGACGAGTCCGCGGACGACAGCGCGTGGCTCTGCGATCCGGACGGTGTCGGCCCCCACCTCTCCCTCCTCAAGGTTCCCGAGCCGAAGACGGCCAAGAACCGACTGCACATGGACATCCGGGTACCGGGACACGGCAGCCCCGAGGAGCGCTGGGCCCGGATCAGAGCCGAGGCCGAGCGGCTGGTGAAGGCGGGCGGGAGCGTGCAGGAGGGGTTCGAGGGTCACCACATAGTTATGGCCGACCCGGAGGGCAACGAGTTCTGCGTCGCCGCGACCTCCGAGCGAGCCGTGAGTTCTACTCCTCGCTGACCAGCCGCGCCGGGAACCCGCCCGTCGCCACCGGCCCCCACCGCCGCGGTGTGACCCGGATGATCGACTTGCCCTGCTTGACCATGGCCGCCCGGTACTCGTCCCAGTCGAAGTGCTCGCCGGCGATGTTGCGGTAGTACTCGACGAGCGGTTCGACGGAGTCGGGGGAGTCGATCACTTCGGCGGTGCCGTCGATCTGGACCCAGGGTCCGTTCCAGTCGTCGGACAGGACGAGGAGGCTGACCCGCTCATCCCGCTTGGCGTTACGGGTCTTGGCCCGCTCGGGGTAGGTCGACACGACGATCCGGCCCGAGTCGTCGACACCGCAGGTCAGCGGCGAAGCCTGGGGACTGCCGTCGGCTCGGCGGGTCAGCAGGATGGCGCGGTGGCGGGGTCGTACGAACTCGAGGAGGTCTTCGAGTGATACGGCGGTGTTGGTCGCGATGTTCGGTGCCATGGGGCGCAGCCTAAACCGATGGGAGTGCCGCGCTGGGTTCGGTGGCGGCTGCGGGTCCGTCGTGGCTTGTCGCGCCCACGCGGCGGAGCCGCATGTCGATACAGCCCCGCGCCCCTTTGGGGGCGCTACACCTGCGGCAGTGATTCGCCCTGTACCGCCTGGATGTCCAGCTCCACCTTCAGTGTCGTGCCGATCGCGGCGATGCCTGCCTGGACCACCTCGTTGTAGTACATGGCGAAGTCCTCGCGCTGCAGTCGGGTCGTGGCCCGGAAGGCGGCGCGGGTGCCGCCCCAGGGGTCCGCGCCGGTGCCGAGGTAGGCGAGGTCGAGGTCGACGGGGCGTACGACGCCGTGCAGGCCCAGCTCGCCGTGGACCGTCCAGCGGTCCGGACCCGCCGCCGTCAGGCCCGTCGAGCGGTAGGTGATCTCGGGGTACGTCGCCACGTCCAGGAAGTCGGCGGACTTCAGATGGCCGTCCCGCATCGCGTTCCCCGTGTCGATGGACGCGGCCCGGATCACCGCCTCCACCCGGGACTTGGTGACGTCGTCGGGCGCGACCTCGATCAGGGCCGCGAACTCGGTGAACCGGCCGTGCACGCTGGAGATCCCCAGATGCTGGGCGACGGCGCCGACGCTGGAGTGCGCCGGGTCGATGGTCCACGGCCCGGGCGGCGGCAGCTCGGTGCCGCCCTGCCGCGCCAGCGTGACCGTGCCCACGTCGGCCCGGCCGCTCGCGGTGACGATCGCGCTCGCGGCGGCGGGCGCGTAGCCGACGGCCGTGACGATGACGGTGTACGCACCGGGAGCCAGCGCGGTCGCATCCCGTACGGCCCCCTCGCCGTCCGCCTCGGCACGCACCACCTGCGCACCGGTCATGTCGGTCACCGTGACGACCGCGTGCGACACGGCCCATCCGTCCCGCGTACGGATCTTCGCGGTCAGTCCCATCCCGTCAACTCCCTGCAAAACCTTACAAATTGGTCATAGAGCGAACCGGCCCGTGACGACCGCGCACCTCCGCTCGGAGCGCGCGCCCGTCCCGGGCCGGGGTTGAACTACTCGCCCGGGTGGGCGAGTTCGATGTCGTGGGCGTCGGCTCCACGACCGGAGACGGTCAGCGCCGTCGCGACCGGCGGGTAGCCCGTCGCGATGACGGTGTACTCGCCACTGTCGAGGTCGGTGAAGGCGTACGCCCCGTCCGGGCCGGTCGTGGCCGTGCCGACCACGTTGCCCGCCGCGTCGACCAGCGTCACCCGGGCGTCGGCCAGCGGACCGTGCGGAGCCCGTACGACACCCTGGAGCTGGGCGCCCGCGTCCAGGTCGACCTCGATCCGGGTGACCCCGGTGCCGCCCACCTCGACGGGCAGGGCCCGCGGCCGGAACCCGGCGGCGTTCACCGCGACGGTCACGGCACCCGGCACCAGCTCTCCGAAGACGAACTCGCCCTGCTCACCGGTGGTCCCGGTGGCCAGCAGATCCCCGCGCACATCGGTGACGATCACCATCGCGTCCTTGACGGGAAGGGCGGTCGCCGCAGCCCGCACGACACCGTTCAGGCCGCTGGTGCCGCTGAGCAGGATGTCGTACGACACCGGCTCACCGTTCACCACGATCGTGGACGCCTGCGGCTGGAACCCGTCGGCGGAGGCGATCAGGACGTACGAGCCCGCGCCCGGCGCGTCCACCGCGTAGGAGCCGTCTCCCTGCGCGACCGAGCGGCCCAGCTGGCGCCCGGCGAGGGAGATCAGCGTGACGGCGGCCTGCGGGACGGGCGCGCTCTCGGCGCCGCGGACATGGCCGCGGACCGGGATGCCGCCGGAACCCTCCTGCACAGGTGCCACCGTCGCGACGGCCGCGAGCCTCTGCGTGCCCTCGGGACCGGCCTCGGTGTGAGCGGCGACGGCCCAGCTCGGTACCTTCTCGTAGGCCGGTGCGGCCGTCTCGGCCGGAACGGCATCCTCGGACTCGGCCGCCTGCGCCATCGCGCCCTTCGTCTTCAGCGGAACCTCCTTGATGAACAGCGAGAACAGCAGGGCCAGCAGCGCGACCGGTGCGGCGTAGAGGAACACGTCCGCGATGCCGTGGCCGTAGGAGCTCTCCATGAGCGTGCGGATCGGGGCGGGCAGCAGGTCCATGTCCGGGATGCTGCCGGTGGAGGAGGAACCGGCGAGCGCGGCGGCGGACTGCGGGTCGAGGGCGGCGGCGCCCTTCTCGACGTAGTGCGTGATCCGGTGGCTGAGGACCGCGCCGAGGGCGGAGACACCCACCGCACCGCCGAGGGAGCGGAAGAAGGTCACCACCGAGCTGGCGACGCCCAGATCGCTCGGGTCCACCTGGTTCTGCGTGGCCAGCACCAGGTTCTGCATCATCATGCCGACGCCGAGGCCCAGCATGGCCATGAAGATCGCCACGTGCCAGTACTCGGTGTCGTACCGGATCGTGCCGAGCAGTCCCAGGCCCGCCGTCACCAGCACACCACCGACCAGCAGCCACGCCTTCCAGCGCCCGGTGCGGGTGATGACCCGGCCGGAGACGGTGGAGGAGACGAACAGCCCGGCGATCATCGGGATGGTCATGACGCCGGACATGGTCGGCGACTTGTCCCGGGCCAGCTGGAAGTACTGGCTGAAGAAGATCGTGCCGGCGAACATCGCGACACCGACGAACAGCGAGGCGAGCGAGGTCAGCGTGATCGTGCGGTTGCGGAACAGCCGCAGCGGGATGATCGGCTCGGTCGCCTTCGTCTCGATCAGCATGAAGAGCGCGATCAGCGCCAGCGTGCCGCCCACCATCGCGTACGTCTGCCAGGACACCCAGTCGTACTTGTCACCGGCGAAGGTGACCCAGACCAGCAGCAGACAGACGGCGGCCGTGATGAAGAAGGCGCCGGCCCAGTCGACCTTGACCCGCCGCTTGACGACCGGCAGGTGCAGGGTCCGCTGCAGCACGATCAGGGCTATCACGGCGAAGGGCACGCCGACGTAGAAGCACCAGCGCCAGCCCAGCCAGTCGGCGTCGGTGATGACACCGCCGATCAGCGGGCCACCGACCATCGCGGTCGCGAACGTGGCGCCGAGGTAGCCGTTGTAGCGGCCGCGCTCACGCGGGGAGATCATCGCCGCCAGGATGATCTGCGCCAGCGACGACAGTCCGCCCATGCCGATGCCCTGGACGGCGCGGAAGGAGATCAGCATCGCCGGGTTCTGCGACAGACCGGCCGCCGCCGAGCCCACCACGAAGATCACCAGCGCCAGCTGGATCAGCAGCTTCTTGGAGAACAGGTCGGCGAGCTTGCCCCACAGCGGGGTGGACGCGGTCATCGCCAGCAGCGACGCGGTCACGACCCAGGTGTAGGCGCTCTGGCCGCCACCGAGGTCCTTGATGATGTCGGGCAGGGCGTTGGAGACGATCGTCGACGACAGGATCGCGACGAACATGCCGAGCAGCAGGCCCGTCAGGGCCTCCATGATCTGCCGGTGCGTCATCGGAGCGCCGTCGGCGGAGCCTTGGGAGCCTCCCCCGTGCTTGGCGTGAGCCCGCACACCGGCTGGTGTGGTCGTTGCCATGGGCTTCCTTCTCTTATGTGCTTGCGGGTGTACGGGTGGTCTCGTCGAGTGCGGGAGGGCCGGGCGGGGCCTGCGGCCGGGACGTGGTCCGGCAGTCGCCGAAGCTGTCCCTGAGCCGGGCCATCAGCCGGGTGAGCTGGCCGACCTCGTCGTCGGACCAGTCGTGCAGGCGGTGGGCGAGCAGCTCGGTGGTCCGCAAGGACAGCTCGTCGAGCAGTGCCTGGCCGGCGGGGGTGAGGCGCAGGATGCGGGAGCGCTTGTCCGCCGGGTCCGGGGAGCGCTCGATCCAGCCGCGCCCGGCGACGTGCGCGACATGGCGGCTGGTCACCGACATGTCCACGGCGAGCAGCTCGGCGAGCCTGCTCATGCGCATGGCGCCGTGGCGTCCGAGCAGCGTCAGCACGGCGGCGGAGCCGCTGGGACACTCGGACGGCAGAATCCGTCCCATCTCCCGCTTCACGGCCCCGAAAGCACTGAACTGGCGCACCAGCTCCTCGTACTGCGCCTGCTCGGCCATCACACCTCCCGTGTTCGTTGCTTAGGGCAACCATAGAGATATTGGTTGCTACAGGCAAGCAAAGAGGTGTCGGTCCGGCATAAAAACTTGGCAAAGGCAAGTGTTGCGGATGTAAATGTGCAGGTGGCAAAGGTTCTGTGGGGGAACGGAGCCCCCGCTTGGGCGGTCACCCTCGATTCGCTAGGGTCTCGGGGCATGGCTAACACGCAGGGCCCCCAGGGCAACCACGACCCCGCAGGCAACACCCAGATGTTCCGCGCGTTCGTCGACGAGGGCCCGCAGGGCCGACGGCAGGCGGCGGCGGCCTCCTCGGGCCCCCGCATCGGCCTGATCCTCGGTGTCGTCGTCGCGGTGGCCGTCGTGGCCGCCGTCGCGTGGCTCGCGCTGAAGTAGGCGCTTCACACAGGCGGGGCACCGCCTACTTCCACTGGACGGACACGTCCCGCGTCTCGATGTGCATGCCCAGCGGCACCCGCCACGCGTCGACGCACACCGTCCAGGTCTTCTCCTTCCGCGCGTCGGCCCCGACCGGCACCGGAAGCTTCTCGGCCGACTCGACGGTCCCCCAGTCGATCCCGAGCGCGCCGATGATGTGCGTCCCGAAGGTCACCGTGCCCGAACGCACCGCGGTTCCGCCCGAGTTGTGGAAGCCGACGGTCACCTTCTCGCACCAGCGCTTGTCCGTGGGCTCCCGCTCCGGTTCGGACCAGGTGAGCGCGGCGGGTGCGGGGGATGTCGTAGGACTGCTGCCGCTGGATGGTGGCGGTGAAGTCGCAGGACTACGTGGGGACTTGGCGCCCTCGGTCTCGGTCTCGGCCTCCGTCTCGGCCTCCGTCTCGGCCTCCGTCTCCGTGGACGGCGCGGGGCTGTCCGCCGTAGACCCTTCCCGGGCTGAGGGGGTGCTCGACCTTCCGCCCGCGCCCGGCGAGTCGGCCGGACCCTTCGAGGGTGGCGCGGATGTCTCGCCGTCGAGCGGCACCAGGCTCACACCGCCGGTCGGCTGCACGGCCTTTCCAGGTGCCTGAGGTGCCGAACCGGTCGCCACGTACCCGTCGCCGCCGCCCTGGGCCCCGCATGCGGCCAGCGCGCCGCCCAGGCAGACGACGGCCGCCGACGCGCCGATCACGGCACGCCGGCGGCCATGTGTCCATGTCGCCCACGTCGATCGAAGCATCGCGCCATGGTGGCTGACGCTCCGTCAAATAGGAAGCCCCGGACGGCCTTTCGACGCCGTCGGTCAGAAAGCCTCCGGCGGCGTCCCGGCACCGT
Organism: Streptomyces sp. DG2A-72; assembly: GCF_030499575.1. Classification (NCBI taxonomy): domain Bacteria; kingdom Bacillati; phylum Actinomycetota; class Actinomycetes; order Kitasatosporales; family Streptomycetaceae; genus Streptomyces; species Streptomyces sp. DG2A-72. The sequence continues at coordinate 4,929,361 of NZ_JASTLC010000001.1, read as the reverse complement.
CAGTCGGAGATGAGGCCCTCGCGCAGCTGTGCCAGCGTCCTGGTCAGCAGCCGGGAGACGTGCATCTGGGAGATGCCGACCTCCTCGCCGATCTGCGACTGGGTCATGTTGGCGAAGAAGCGCAGCATGATGATCCGGCGCTCGCGGGGCGGCAGCTTGGCGAGCAGGGGCTTGAGGGACTCGCGGTACTCGACGCCCTCCAGTGCGGTGTCCTCGTAGCCGAGGCGGTCCGCGAGGGAGCCCTCGCCGCCGTCGTCCTCGGGGGCCGGGGAGTCGAGGGAGGAGGCCGTGTAGGCGTTGCCGACCGCGAGGCCGTCGACGACGTCCTCCTCGGACACGCCCAGGACCGCGGCGAGTTCGGTGACCGTCGGGGAGCGGTCCAGCTTCTGGGACAGCTCGTCGCTGGCCTTGGTGAGGGCGAGCCGCAGCTCCTGCAGCCGCCTGGGCACCCGGACCGACCAGGACGTGTCACGGAAGAACCGCTTGATCTCGCCGACGACCGTCGGCATCGCGAACGTCGGGAACTCCACGCCCCGTTCGCAGTCGAAGCGGTCGATCGCCTTGATCAGGCCGATGGTGCCGACCTGGACGATGTCCTCCATCGGCTCGTTGCGCGAGCGGAAGCGGGCCGCCGCGTACCGCACGAGCGGGAGGTTGAGCTCGATCAGCGTGTCCCGGACGTATGCGCGCTCGGGGCTGTTCTCGTCCAGTGCGGCGAGCCGCAGGAAAAGGGAGCGGGACAGGGTGCGGGTGTCGATGGTCTCCGAGGCGGGGACCTCCGGGACCGGCGGGGTCTGAAGGATCTCCACCTCGTCGATGGGGCCGAGCGCGGCGTGCGCCTCGGGCGCCGCCTCGCTCTTTGTGAGCGTGAGCACCTTCGAGCTGCCCTTGTCTGCGGACATGCCACCCCCTTTGGGTCGCGGGACGGTCGCGGCGAACGCTCCATCGAGGAACGCCAGCCTTCACCTGAATACCGGAGCCGCAGCCCCGGCAAACGCGCTTCCCGCAGAATGTCACATGTCGGCAACACGCTGTAGTGACATGTCGACATGTGAGACTCGAATCCGCCCTGGATAAAGGGGGTCTGACGGTTTATCGGCACAGAACTGTCGGGATCCGCCCTGGTGAGCGATTCGCTCGCGACGGTGACGGCTCGATCCTCTATGCGGTTGTGAGCCGCTTAAGCGTCGATCCTGTTCGCCGAGCGCAGCCGCTGGAAGCTACGCGCGAGTAGCCGTGAAACATGCATCTGGGAGACGCCGAGTTCCGCACTGATTTGCGACTGGGTGAGATTGCTGTAGTAGCGCAGCAGCAGGATGCGCTGTTCGCGTTCGGGGAGTTGGACCAGCAGATGCCGGACGAGGTCGCGGTGCTCGACGCCGTCCAGCGCCGGGTCCTCGTAGCCGAGCCGGTCGAGGAGTCCTGGCAGGCCGTCGCCCTCCTGGGCCGCCTCCAGGGAGGTGGCGTGGTACGACCGTCCCGCCTCGATGCAGGACAGCACCTCCTCCTCCGTGATGCGCAGCCGCTCGGCGATCTCGGCGGTGCTCGGGGAGCGCCCGAAGGCCGTCGTCAGATCCTCGGTCGCGCTGTTGACCTGCACCCACAGCTCGTGCAGCCGGCGCGGGACATGGACCGTGCGGACGTTGTCGCGGAAGTACCGCTTGATCTCGCCGACGACCGTCGGCATCGCGAAGGTCGGGAACTGCACGCCCCGGTCCGGGTCGAAGCGGTCGATGGCGTTGATGAGCCCGATGGTGCCGACCTGGACGACGTCCTCCATGGGCTCGTTGCGGGAGCGGAAGCGGGCCGCCGCGTAGCGCACGAGCGGAAGGTTGGCCTCGATGAGCGCCCCGCGCACCCGGTTGTGCTCCGGAGTGCCCGGCTCCAGCTCCTTGAGCTCGCCGAAGAGCACCTGCGTGAGCGCCCGGGTGTCGGCGCCGCGGCGCTTCTCGGGGGCGGGGGGCTGGTCCTGGGCCTCGGGTTCGGTAGCCGGCGTCTCGGCCTGAGCGGGAGCCTCGTCCTGGGGCGGCGCAGTACTGGCCGACACGGTCAACGCCACCTCTTCCTCGGTCAACTCATCCGCCTCATCCGTCAAAAGCTGTCATAGCATCACAAGACATGTGCATTGCATGCAAGCACCGTATAACCACGTGTTGACGGCAAAGTGGGGCATAAGATGCGCAAAAGCCCTCCGCCGGAACGGCGGAGGGCTTCAAAGACCGTGGTTCAGAAACGAACCGGCGGCTCAGAACTCATAGTCAGAACTCATAGTCGGCGATCACCCACGTGGCGAACTCGCCCCACAGGCTGACGCCCGCCTGATGCTCCGGGTGCATGGCGTACGTCCGCAGGGCCGCGCGGTCCTCGAACGCCGAGTTGATCGCGAAGTCGTACGCGATGGGCCGGTCGCTGAAGTTCCAGCCCAGCTCCCAGGAGCGGATCTCGGGGATCTTGCCGTCGAGTGCGCGGAAGATCTCCACGCCCTTCGTCACGCGCGGGTCGTCGCGTTCGACGCCCTCGTTGAGCTTGAAGAGGACCAGATGACGGATCATGACTCTCCTCCGTTGGCGACCCAGGACGCGAAGTCGCCGAGGGCCTTCGCGGCGTCCGATATGCCCTCGAAGCCTATCTGGACATAGTCGGCGGCCTTCGCCGGATCCGTGATGATCACGTAGAGCACGAAGACCACGAGGACATAGAGGGCGATCTTCTTCGAATTCACCGCCACCGCGGCCTCCTCTGTGCCTGCTGTGCCCTGAGGGCCCCCTGTTGACGGCGGCGAGTGTAACCTTCGCGCCATTCTCAGGGACCAACGGCCCGCGGGTGAGGCGCTTTTGCGAGGGCGTCGAGTCCGCTCCGGACGCACGAAGGGCCCCGTCTCGCGACGGGGCCCTTCTCCAGCGGTAGCGGAGGGATTTGAACCCTCGGTGACTTGCGCCACACTCGCTTTCGAGGCGAGCTCCTTCGGCCGCTCGGACACGCTACCGGGAAAGACCTTACAGCACGGTGGGGTGTGGTTTGAAATCGGTATTCGCCGGTCCGGGATCGGTATTCGCCGGTCCGGGCGGTGCAGCCGTCCTCATCCCCGGCCTCAGCGGTCGCGGAAGAAGCCGGTGAGGATCCGGGCGCACTCCTCGGCGAGTACGCCCTCGATCACCTCGGGCCGGTGGTTGAGCCGTCGGTCGCGTACGACGTCCCAGAGGGAGCCGGCCGCGCCCGCCTTGTCGTCCCGGGCGCCGTAGACGACCCGGTCCACACGGGACTGGACGATCGCGCCCGCGCACATCGTGCAGGGCTCGAGGGTCACGACGAGCGTGCAGCCCGTCAGGCGCCACTCTCCCGCCCGCCGCCCACCGCCACCCTTGCCGGAGACGCTACGCGCCGCACCTCCCAATTTCGCCGCCGCCCGCCGGATGGCGAGCACCTCGGCGTGGGCCGTCGGGTCGCCGGTGGCCTCGCGTTCGTTGTGGCCGGTCGCGAGCACGGTCGTACCGTCCGGGGACAGCACCAGCGCGCCGACGGGGACGTCTCCGCCCCGGACCGCGTGTGCCGCCTCGTCCAGGGCGAGCCGCATCGCGGCCCGCCAGCGGTCGCGTACCGGGTCCGGCGGACCTGGGCGGACTCCCCGGCCCGGCCGGTCAGCGGACGGCCTCCAGGATGTCCGAGGCGCCCAGCGCGTCGGCGATCTCGGTGAGCGCGTCGACCGACAGGGTCAGCAACTCCTTCTCGCTGACGCCCAGGTCGTCGAGGACCCGTGCGTCACCGACCGGGCCGTGCGGCACGGCCTCGGCGGAGGGGCTGTCGTCCTCGCCGTCGGCGTCGTCCTCGGACTCACCGTCCTCGGTGCCGTCGAGGTCGAGGGAGTCCAGGTCGGCGACATCGTCGTCACCCGGGTCCCGGCCGAGCAGTTCGTCGGTGAGCAGGATCTCGCCGTAGCTGCTGCGGGCAGCGGCGGCGGCGTCCGAGACGTAGATACGAGGGTCGTCCTCACCGTCGACGCGGACGACGCCGAACCAGGCGTCCTCCTGCTCGATGAGGACGAGCACCGTGTCGTCGTCGGTCGAGGACTCCCGGGCCAGGTCGGCGAGATCCGACAGGGTCTCCACATCGTCGAGCTCTGTGTCGCTCGCTTCCCACCCGTCTTCGGTGCGCGCGAGCAGTGCGGCGAAGTACACCGTGACTCTCCCACTGGTCATAGGCGTGCCGGTTGGGGGTCCCCCCGGCGGAGGTTTGCGGGCGAGGAGTGCGGAACTCCGAGCCCCGCCCACTCGGAATCGTGGCAGAAACAAGGCGTTCAGGGGACGTCTTCGGCTCCCTGTGTCCGCACGTTTTGATCGTCCACCAGCGGGATGGTACGCGGCCATGGCACCGCATTCGTACGCGGGCGCCCGCGTAGGCGGGTCGCGCTACCAGCGGAAGGTGCGCATTCGCATCGCGTGCCGCAGGCGGGCCGTCTTGGCGCGGCGGGGCTGGACGCGGTCGCGCAGCTCGCGGGCCTCGGCGAGTTCGCGCAGGAAGACCGCCCGGCGCCGCCTGCGCTCGGCGTCGGTCTCCCGCGGCGACGGGTCCGTTCCGGACTCACGATCGGACATCGGCTACACCCCCGTACGTCCCTCCCACTTTCCCTCTGATGGGCGGTTTGATGCCAGCACAAGGGCTACGGCGGCCCGGTTACTGTTAGGCCATGCGTCTCCACGTCGTCGACCACCCCCTGGTCGCCCACAAGCTCACCGCGCTGCGCGACCAGCGCACCGACTCCGCGACCTTCCGGCGGCTCGCCGACGAACTGGTCACCCTGCTCGCCTACGAGGCCACGCGCGACGTGCGCACCGAGCAGGTCGACATCACCACGCCGGTCGCCTCGACCACCGGCGTCAGGCTGTCCCACCCCCGCCCGCTGGTGGTGCCGATCCTGCGGGCCGGCCTCGGCATGCTGGACGGCATGGTCCGGCTGCTGCCGACCGCCGAGGTGGGCTTCATGGGCATGGTGCGTGACGAAGAGACGCTCCAGGCGTCCACGTACGCCACCCGGATGCCGGAGGACCTCTCCGGGCGCCAGGTGTACGTCCTCGACCCGATGCTGGCCACCGGCGGCACCCTGGTCGCGGCGATCCAGGAGCTGATCAAGCGCGGCGCGGACGACGTGACCGCCGTGGTGCTGCTCGCCGCGCCGGAAGGCGTCGAGCTCATGGAGCGCGAGCTGGCCGGCACGCCGGTGACGGTCGTGACGGCGTCGGTCGACGAGCGCCTCAACGAGCACGGCTACATCGTCCCGGGCCTGGGGGACGCGGGGGACCGGATGTACGGGGCCGCCGAGTAGGCCGCTGGGCAGTACGCCTGTTTCAGCAGGTCTTCTTCAGCAGCTCTGCTTCGACGAAGTCAGCAGCTCTGCTTCGACGAAGAGGGCGTTGGCTGAGGCCCGGTCAGTGCGGCCAGTGCCTTGTCGGCGTCCTTCTTCGTGGTCAGCGCCTTGAAGCCGTTGCCGAGGATCAGGTCGACGGCCGTGCCCTTGCGGGCGGCGTCCGTTCGGCGCTCGGCGGTGCTGAGCTGGGTGGCGAGCACCGGCAGTGAGGTGTTGAGGGAGGAGGCGGGGCCGAGCAGCAGCCCGGTGCCCTTGACCTTCTTGTCGAACTCCGCGGTCGCGTTGCCCACGTCGCCGATCCGGAAGCCACGTTTCTTCAGCTCGTCCGCCGTCTGCTTGGCCAGCCCGCTGCGGGTCGTGGCGTTGAGCACGTTGACGGTGATCTTGCCGGGCGCGGGAACGGCGGCGGTGGTGCTCGGCGAGGGGCTCGCCTTGGACGAGCAGTCCGACTTGGGGCCGGCCGCCGAGGCGGAGTCGCCGCCGCCCGAGAAGAGGTCGATGAGCTGCAGCGTGCCCCAGCCGACCAGCCCGAGAGCGGCGACCGAGGCCACGAGCCCGGCCACGAGCCTGCCGCGCCGCCGGGGCCGGCGCATCCGGGGGTACTTGTCACCCTTGATCCGGTACTGGCCGCCCATGCCGGGGGGAGTCAGCATGCTCATGGGCGCAGCGTAGTGCGCGCGGGCGACGATTCCTACTAGATGATCATTGCCAGCGCGCAGTTCAACCCGTTAGGGGAACCAGTTCGCCGTTAGTCCAGTTCGAGGACGCGCGCGTGCAGCACCTGGCGCTGCTGGAGGGCCGCCCGGACCGCGCGGTGCAGACCGTCCTCCAGGTACAGGTCGCCCTGCCACTTGACGACGTGTGCGAACAGATCGCCATAGAAGGTCGAGTCCTCGGCCAGGAGTGTCTCCAGGTCGAGTTGGCCCTTCGTCGTCACGAGCTGATCGAGGCGGACCGGGCGCGGTGCGACGTCCGCCCACTGCCGGGTGCTTTCCCGGCCGTGGTCGGGGTACGGCCGGCCGTTTCCGATGCGCTTGAAGATCACACGGAAAGCCTACCGGTCAAGAGCTTCCGGGCGCAGCCATGGAGAGGGAGTGCGACGTTGCAAAAGATGCCGTAAACCTGGGCAAACCGGAAGCGTGGGCTCGACTATGCCGGAAGCAAGGGGCCGGATATGGAAGCAGGGGCCTGATATGAGCGACAGCGAGACCGTGCCCTCCAGCTGATCGCCGAGCAGCTCAGCGCGCAGGGCGTGCCGGTGTTCCTCGCCGACACTCACCAGTGTCCTCGAACTGCCCGCCGTACAGGACAAACCGTAGCGGCGGGTCTTTGTCTGCGGGCCGGTGGGGGCTTGTCGCGCCCGCGCGGCGGAGCCGCATATGGATACAGCCCCGCGCCCCTGACGGGGCGCTGTGCGCACCCGCCCCTCACCGGTTCCGCTGACCTAGCCGCGTTCAGGCTTCTTCGGCGGCTGTTGTTGCTGTTGGGGCTTGGGCTTGGGGGCGTTGCGGATGGCCTCCGCGCGGAGGAGGGCGCGTAGGACCGCGTACGGGTCGTTGGGCATGGCTGTGTCGTCCTTGCGTTGGCTGATGGGTGGGGGCGGGAGGCAGGCCCCTGTCAGCAGCGCAGGACCACCGTGCGGAGGGTGTGGAGGACGGGCTCGGGGTGGGTTGGTGCCGGGAGTGGTGGGGCGGCCGGTGGTGCGGCGGGCCGGGGGTGCGGGCGGGGTGCGGGGCGCAGGGGTGCGGCGGCACGGTTGCCGGCGCGGGCTGTGGACCGTAGGACGGTGTCGTCGTACTCGGCGACCACGGCGGTGGTCTCGGCCGTGACCGTCACCGCGTGTGCCGTGTGCTCGCCCGGCACGAGGAGGGCGAGGAGCAGGACGAGGACCCGGGACCAGATGCGCACGGCGTTCACAGTTCGCGTGGCACCCGACTCGCGCGGCCGCGGATCCGCAGCGCCGTGATGATCTCGACGACGCCGACCGCGACCAGCCACCAGCCGCCGACCAGGGTGAGCACGGCGACCGACTCGAAGGGGGAGTCGATCAGCACGATGCCGGCGACGAAGGTGAGGACGCCGAGGAAGATCTGCCAGCCGCGCGCGGGCATCGACGGGTCGTGGACGGCGGCCAGCGTCTGGGTGATGCCGCGGATCAGCCAGCCGATGCCGATCCACAGGGCCAGCAGCAGGATCGACTGCATGGCGCCGCGGAAGCAGAACAGGCCCAGCAGGATCGACACGGCGCCGCTGATGAAGGCCAGGACGCGCAGCGAGGTCGTCGTGTGCGTGCCGAAGGCGGAGGCGAGCTGGAGTACGCCGCTGACCAGGAGGTAGAGGCCGAACAGGACGCCGGCCGCCCACAGGGACGCGCCCGGCCAGACCAGGACCAGGACGCCGAGGACCAGGGAGGCGATCCCGGTGAGGAGTACGGCCTGCCAGGCGGTGCGGGAGAGGACGTGCAGGGGGCCTTCGAGCGGCGGTTCGGCGCCACCCGGGCGGGGCTCGCGCACGGCGGCATGCACCCGGCGGTCGTCGTACTCCGGGCCCCAGGGGGGACCGCTCGGTGCCTCGGTCATGCTTCATGCTTTGACCGGATTGGACCCGATTGCCACCTGGTGTGGGCCAATCGGCTTAATTTCCGGGGGACTTCCCGGGGGACTTCCCGGGGGACTTCCCGGAGGGCTTCCCGGGGGCCGTGCGCGGACCCCTACTTCCCCGCGGCCTTCGCCGCCTTCGCCGCCGCCTTCATCTCCTGCTTGTGGGCGCGGACCTTGGCCAGTGACTCCGGGCCGGTGATGTCGGCGACGGAGCGGAAGGACTTCGCCTCGCCGTACGCTCCCGCGGCCTCGCGCCATCCCGTCGGCTGTACGCCGAGCTGCTTGCCAAGGAGGGCGAGGAAGATCTGGGCCTTCTGCTTGCCGAACCCGGGCAGGTCCTGGAGCCGCTTGAGCAGTTCGGTGCCGCTGTCGACGTCCTTCCACAGGGCCTCGGCGTCGCCGTCGTAGTGCTCGACGAGGTACTGGCACAGCTGCTGGATGCGCCCCGCCATCGACCCCGGGTAGCGGTGCACCGCCGGCTTCTCGGAGAGCAGCGCGGCGAAGGCCTCGGGGTCGTGGGCGGCGATGTCGTGTGCGTGGAGGTCGTCGGCGCCCATGCGCTGGGCGATCGTCGCCGGGCCCTTGAACGCCCACTCCATCGGGATCTGCTGGTCCAGCAGCATCCCGGTGAGCGCGGCGAGCGGACTGCGCCCGAGCAGCGCGTCGGCCTCGGGGTCCTGGGCGAGGTGCAGGGTGACGTCCATGGGTCGATGATGCCGCCTGCGGGCTCAGGACGCGCGCCAGTACCCCAGTGCGTGCATCCGCTCCTTGGGGACGCCGAGTTCCTTGCGGACGTATGCGCTCAGCCTGCGCGTCGTCGCCGTGTCGCAGGCGATCCAGACATACGGGTCCGAAGTGCCCTTGAGCAGGTCCGGCAGGTCCGCCTTCACCCGCTCGACGAGATGTGTGCCGGAGTCGAGCCGCAGTACCTGGCGCAGCTCGTGGCGGGACGGGTCGGCGCGGCAGGGCAGCTCGTCGGCGCCGCCCTCGAACCAGATGGTGGCCGGGGCGGAACCCAGCGCGTCGAGCAGGGAGTTGATGGCGGGCAGCGAGGCCGGGTCGCCCATCGCGAAGACGTGGGTCGGGGTGGGGCTCGGCTCCTCGAACCCGGTGCCGTGGACCGTCGCCTCGATGGTGTCGCCGGGCTGCGCCGCCCGTGCCCAGCCACTGGCGACGCCCTCGTGCAGGGCGAACTCCAGGCTGAAGGTGCCGGCCGCGAGGTCCGGGTCGACGAGGGTGTACGCCCGCTGGTGCGGCTTGCTTCCGTTGTCAAACCACAGGCGTACCCACATCGTGGGGTGGACGCCGGTCGTCGCGAGCATGCCGCCGTCGCTGAGGTGGAGCCGCCGGTAGTGCTCGGTGACGTCCTCGGCGCCGGTCACCGTGAACACGAAGTCCTTCGCGCGCAGCAGTTTGAGGACCGCACCCTCCCAGCCGTGCCCCTGCCCCATCGCTTCTCCACTCCTCGCGTACGATTCCGCCACGAACTTACTTAGGTAAGGCTAACCTAATGCATGGAAGGGCCGCAGTGTGACCGCCGAGATCTACCGCGACGCCTGGGGAATCCCGCATCTGCGAGCCGGCGGCGTGGCCGACCTCGCCCGTGCGCAGGGCCGCGTCACCGCACTCGACCGGGCCTGGCAGCTGGAGGTCGAACGGCACCGCGCCCAGGGCACCTCCGCCTCCTTCCTCGGCGCCGGCGCCCTCCCCTGGGACCTCCTCGCGAGACGGGCCCGCATCGACGACACCGCGAGACGGTGCTTCGACGCCCTGGACTCCGATACGGCGGACTGGGTACGGGCGTACGTCGACGGCGTCAACGAAGGGCTGGCGGAAGGGGCCCAACGCGCCCCCGAGTTCGCCCGTGCGGGCGCGGGGCTGTGTCGATATGCGGCTCCGCCGCGGGGCGCGACCAGCCACGATGGCGCCGCGGCGGACCGACGGCATATCCCGGCAACTTCAGCGGAGCCCTTGGCTCCCGGCCGCTGGGAGCCCTGGACCCCGCTGGGCGTCTGGCTCGCCGTCCACCTCCTGTTCGCCGGGTTCCCGGCCAAGCTCTGGCGTGAGCAGGTCGTCCGGCAGCTCGGCGAGGACGCGGTCGGCCTGTTCGCCGCCGACGGGCCCGGCACCTCCGGCAGCAACGGCTGGCTGGTGGGCGGTGAGCGGACCACGACCGGTGCCGCCGTCATCGCCGGGGACCCGCACCGGTTCATCGAGGATCCCGGTATATACCAGCAGATCCACCTCTCCTGCCCCGAGTTCGACGTGGTCGGCATCGCCGTCCCCGGCGTCCCCGGCATCGCCCACTTCGGCCACACCGGCACGGTCGCCTGGGCCATCACCAACGCGATGGCCGACTACCAGGACCTGTACCGGGAGCGGCTGCGGCGGACGGGCGCGGGCGTCGAGGCGCTCGGCCCGGACGGCACCTGGGTGCGGGCTCCCCGGCACACGGAGGTCATCGAGGTCGCGGGCGAGGAACCGGTCCCGGTCGAGGTGATCGAGACCGAGCGCGGACCGGTGATCATCGGCGGCCCCGAAGGGCTCGACGACGGGACGCCCGAAGCCGTCAGCCTCCGCTACCCGCCCCGCGTCACCGGCGACCTCGGCTTCGACGCTCTCCTCCCCCTCCTGCGCGCCCGCCGGGTCGTCGACGTGGACCGTGCCTTCGACCGCTGGGCCGAGCCCGTGAACGTCGTCATGGCCGCCGACACCGAGGGCGGCCTGCTGCATCGCGTGGCAGGCAAGGTGCCGGTGCGCGGCACCGCCAACCGCACCCGCCTCGTGCCTGCTTGGGAGCCCGGTCACGAGTGGCAGGGCTGGCACGAGATGCCGTACGGCGAACTCACCGACGGCACCGCGGTGATGGCGAACCAGCGCGGCCCCTCCACGCCCCTCGGCGTCGAGTTCGCCGCGGCGCACCGCGCCGACCGCATCGCCGCCCTCCTGAAGGAGAAGGAGAAGTGGACGGCGGGGGACATGCCCGCGATCCACATGGACACCCATCTCGGCTCCGCCGGGGCCCTGTTGGAGCACCTCGCCGCCCTCGACGACCTCACCCCCGAGGCCACCGCCCTGCGGGACCGTCTCCTCGCCTGGGACAGGCGCATGGACGCGGACAGCACGGAGGCAGCCGCCTATGCGGCGGTGCGCGGAGCCGTCGTACGGCGGCTCGCCGAGCACCCCGCGTTCGTCGCCCTCGCCGTCCCGCCCGCCTACCCGGAGGCCTTCCTCCCCTGGCTCGCCCTCGGTCCGCGGATCGGCTTCGCCCTCGGACATCTGCTGCGCGCCGAGGAGTTGTACGGCATCGACCGCCCCGCGACCGTCCGCGCGGCCGTCGAGGAAGTCGCCGGCCGGCTGCCGGGCACGTGGGGTGAGTCCCACCGCCTGGCTCCCTGGCGGGCGCTGCCCGGCACCTCGTACGACGAACCGGGCCTGTCCGGCGATCACGACTGTGTGCTGTGCACCTCCTCCGTGCCCGGCACCACCGATCTGGCCGCGCGCGGTCCGGCCGCCCGCTATGTGTGGGATCTGGCCCGCCGGGAGGACAGCGGCTGGGCGGTGCCGTTCGGCGCCTCCGGGGTGCCGGGCTCGGCCCACCACCGGGACCAGCTCCCGCTGTGGACCAGGGGAGATCTGGTCCCGGTCGTCACCGACTTCGACGCACTCATCAAGGAAACCGATGTCTGACACGCACGCCCCCACTCGCCAGGCCGTCCACGAGCAGCAGGCCGACGGCCTCGGCACCATCCGCGTGCTGCCCCTCGACGCCCGGGCCGACGCCGAAGTGGTGCATGGCTGGGTGAGTGAGGAGCGGGCCTCCTTCTGGGGCATGAACGGGCTCACCCGGGACCAAGTGGCCGAGAGCTACGCCCACATGGACACGCTCGACACCCACCACGCCTACCTGGTGGTGCGGGACACGGAACCGGTCGCGGTGCTGCAGACGTACGAGCCGAACGCCGACCGGGTCGGCCACTGCTACGAGGTCCAGCCCGGCGACATCGGGGTGCATCTGCTGCTCGCGCCCGCCGGAGCACAGGGCGCGCGGTCCGGCTGGACCGCGGCGCTGGTCGGCGCGCTCGTCTCGTACGTGCTGCTCGGCCTGGACCGGCGCCGGATCGTGGTCGATCCCGACGTGCGAAACGAGAAGGCGGTCGCCCGCTTCCTGAAGCTGGGCTTCACCGCCGGACCCGAGGTCGTCCTGCCGGAGGTCGACCTCCCTGATGTGTATCTGCCCGAGAAGTGCGCCCAACTGGCCTTCCTCACCCGGGAGGTAGCCTTTCCCGGGTGACCCCGGAAGACCTGATCGCCCACTACGGACTACAGCCCATACCGCGCGAGGGCGGGCTGTTCCGGCAGACCTGGGCCGGGCCCGAGCGGGCGGACGGGCGGCCCGACGGCACGGCCATAGTCGCCCTGCTGACGGCCGCACCGGACGACTTCTCGGCCCTGCACCGGCTGCCCACCGACGAGGTCTGGCACTTCTATCTCGGCGATCCGCTCCAGTTGCTGCTGCTCGCCCCGGACGGCACCTCGCGGACGGTCGTGCTGGGTCCGGACGTACTCGGCGGGCAGCACCCGCAGTTCACCGTCCCGGCCCGCACCTGGATGGGCGCGCGGGTGGTCGCGGGCGGTGATTGGGCCCTCTTCGGCTGCACCATGGTGCCCGGCTTCACCTACCAGGACTACGAGCACGGGGACGTGGCCGACCTCACGGCGCGCTACCCGGCCGAGGCCGCCCGCATCGTGGAACTGTGCCGTCCATGACTCTGCTCGAAGGACAGACCGCCCTTGTCACGGGCGCGTCCGGAGGCATCGGACGCGGGATCGCGCTGCGGTTCGCCGAGGAGGGCGCGGCGGTCGCGCTGCACTGCCGTACGGCCGTGGAGGCGGCGCGCGCGGTGGCGTACCGGATCGAGGAGCTCGGCCGCCGGGCCGTCGTCCTGCAGGGCGATCTGTCCGACGCGGACGCCTGCCGGCGGGTCGTGCGCGAGGCCGCCGCGTGGGCCTCCGGGCCGCTGACCGCGCTGGTCAACAACGCGGGCGTACAGCCGACGCAGCCGCTGCCCGGGATGGCGGCTCAGGAGTGGCGGGCGGTCGTGGACACCAATCTGTCGAGTGTCTTCGCCTGTACGCAGGCCGCCGCGGAGCTCATGCGGGAGAGCGGGGGCGGCAGCGTGACGCACATCGCCTCCATCGAGGCCCACCAGCCGGCTCCGCTGCACGCCCACTACTCCGCGTCCAAGGCCGGTGTGGTCATGCATGCGCGGGCGGCGGCCCTGGAGTACGGGCCGTTCGGGATCCGCGTCAACACGGTCTCGCCCGGGCTGATCGAGCGGGAGGGGCTGGCGGAGGACTGGCCGGAGGGGGTGGAGCGCTGGGAACGGGCAGCCCCCGCCGGGCGGCTCGGGCGGCCCGAGGACGTCGGCGACGCGTGCGTGTTCCTCGCCTCGCCCCTCGCGTCCTGGATTACCGGGCACGACCTGGTCGTGGACGGAGGGGTGTCCGCGCGGCCGACGTGGTGAGCAGCCCAGCGGCTTCTTACGTACGTATCGGAGTGGCCGAGACGTCAGAAGACTTGAGCGACGGAGAAGCGAAGTGGTCCGCAGGCGAGGAGTTCAAGGGCTGGTGCTGCTATGCGCCGTGCTGGTCCTGCTCGTCCTCGGCGGCGCGGGAACGGCGTCGGCGCATGCCGCACTCCGTTCCACCGACCCGGCCGACGGAAGCGTCCTCAAGTCAGCTCCCGGTGAACTCACCCTGACCTTCACGGAGTCGGTCGGTCTGCTCGACGACTCCGTGCGCATCCTGGACCCCAGCGGCCACCGGCTGCGCCTCGGTGAGGCGGAGCATGTGCCGGGCCGTGCGGACGCGGTGCGGGTGAGCCTGCCCGCGAAGGCGGACACCGGGACGTTCACGGTGGCCTGGCGCGTGGTGTCGGCGGACAGCCATCCGGTCTCGGGCGCCTTCACCTTCTCCGTGGGCAAGCCCTCCGCGACGGCCGCCACGGTGGACACCGGCCCGGTCGAGGACCCGGTGACCGGCAGCCTCTGGGACCTCGCCCGCTACCTCGCCTATCTCGCCGGCGCCCTGCTCATCGGCGCGGCCGTGTTCGTCGTGGCCTGCCGCCCGCCTGACCCCGAGCGCCTGAACAAGCCCCTGTGGGCCGCCTGGTGGACCCTGCTCGGCGCCACCCTCGCCCTGCTGGTGCTGCGCGCCCCGTACGAGACGGGCACGGGACCGGCGACCGCCTTCGACGCCTCCGCGCTGGGCAGCACGATGTCCGGTCGGCCGGGTGCCTTGCTGCTGGCGCGGCTGGGGCTGCTGGCGGTCGCGGCGGTCCTGCTGCGCAGGGGCCTTTCCGCGCTGCCACAGCGGCGCCTCTCGCAGGTGCCCGGCGCCGCCCTCGCCGTCGGCCTCGCGCTGACCTGGGCGGCGGCCGAGCACGCGTCCGCCGGGATCCAGGTGCCGGTGGCGATCACCTCGACCGCGCTGCATCTGCTGGCGACGGCGGTCTGGCTGGGCGGGCTGGGCGCCCTGCTCATCACCCTCCGCCGGGGCTCGTCCTGCGCCCCGACGGTCGCCCGCTTCTCCCGGCTCGCCTTCGCCTCCGTGACCGTCCTGGTCGTCACCGGCGTCTACCAGTCCTGGCGCGGGCTGGGCTCCTGGAGCGCCTTCACCGACACGTCGTACGGGCGGACCCTGGTCGTCAAGCTGATCGCGGTGGCGTTGCTGCTGGCGGCGGCCGGGTTCTCGCGGAGGTGGACGACGAAGGCACTCGCGGTGGAGGCGGAGACGGTCGTACGGGAACGGGTGCCGGAGCCGGGGGCGGTCGTACGGGTACTGGTGCCGGAGCCGGGGGCGGTCGTACGGGAACGGGTGCCGGAGCCGGGGGCGGTCGTACGGGAACGGGTGCCGGAGCCGGTCGGCGGCCCGCCGTCCCTCCCGGAGCCGCCGGACCCCGCCCCACCGGCCGCTGCGGACCACCGTCTGCTGCGCCGGTCCGTGCTGGCCGAAGTCGGCGTCGCCGCCGTGGTGCTGCTGATCACGACCGTGCTCACCGGGACGCTGCCGGGCCGGGCGGAGGCCGAGGCGGCGCAGACGGCACCGGCCGGTGCGCTGCCCGCCGCGTCCGTCACCACCGTCCCCTTCGACGCCGGCACGGGCGGCCGGGGCAAGGTGCAGATCACCCTCGACCCGGGCCGCACCGGCGACAACTCCGTGGAGGCCGTCGTCTACGGCGCCGACGGCGGCCTGGCCATCGTCCCCGAACTCCGCATCTCCTTCAGCCTCCCCGCCCAGGACATCGGCCCGATCGACGCCGAGCTGACGGACAAGGGCGGCTACTGGGGGAACGGTTCGCTCACGTTGCCGGTGGCCGGGGAGTGGGAGATGAAGGTGACGGTGCGGGTGTCCGAGATCGATCAGGTGAGTGAGTCGCGGCCGGTGCGGATCGAGTCGTAGGGGCCGCGCGTCCTCTCGGCGGCCTCACGGCGCTCTTACCACCACCTGGCACACTGTCCGGATCCCACGGAGGACCCGGAGAGTGTCGTATGTCGATGGCCGACAGCCTGCGCAAAGTCGCCCGCCTCGCGCGGCGCGGGCGACGCGTGGACCTGAGCCACCCGGCGCGCTCCCCGCTCGGCTCCGCCGTGGTCAACTGCGTCGTCTATCGCGACGGCATCCGGGAACAGGCCGCCGACACGGTCGAGGAATCCGTCGCCCGGGTCCGCAAAGCGGCCCTGGCGGAATCGGCTACGGCTCTGCAGCGCCGCAAAGGGGCGCGGGGAACTGCGCGATCAACCACGACGTTGCCGCAGCCGACCGCCGACAATTCGCGGCACTCCCCTCGGGACGCTTGGCAGAGCCACACCGGCTTCGTCTGGCTCGGTCTGCACGAGCCCACCGAGACCGAGTTCGCGCGGATCGCCGAACTGTTCGACCTGCATCCGCTCGCCGTCGAGGACGCCGTCCTCGCCCATCAGCGGCCCAAGGTCGAGCAGTACGGCGACGTCCTGTTCGCCGTCTTCAAGACGGTGACGTACGTCGAGCACGCCGAACTCACCGCGACCA
This sequence comes from Streptomyces sp. DG2A-72, assembly GCF_030499575.1. Taxonomy (NCBI): domain Bacteria; kingdom Bacillati; phylum Actinomycetota; class Actinomycetes; order Kitasatosporales; family Streptomycetaceae; genus Streptomyces; species Streptomyces sp. DG2A-72. The sequence goes on along the minus strand of NZ_JASTLC010000001.1, from coordinate 4,913,326 downwards.
GCGAGGTCGTCGACACCGGCGAGATCATGGTGTTCGCGGGACCCGACTTCGTGGTCACCGTGCGCCACGGCCGCCATGGCTCCCTCGGCCTGCTGCGCGAGGACCTGGAATCCGACCCGCGGCAGCTCGCCCAGGGTCCGGCGGCCGTCCTGCACGCCATCGCCGACCATGTCGTCGACGACTACCTGACCGTCACCGACTCCCTCCAGAACGACATCGACCAGGTCGAGAGCGATGTCTTCTCCCCGTGGGACGGCCGCGGCGGCGACGCCGGCCGGATCTACCAGCTCAAGCGCGAACTGCTCGAATTCAAGCGGGCGGTGGTCCCGCTGGACCGCCCCATGAACCGGCTCGCGACCGACCCGACCTGCTCGGTCGCCCCCGGGATACGGGCCTACTTCCGGGACGTGTCCGACCACCTCACCCGCGTCACCGAGCAGATACACGCCTTCGACGGCCTCCTCGACTCCATCCTCCAGGCCCATCTCGCGCAGGTGACCGTCGCCCAGAACGAGGACGCCCGCAAGATCACCGCCTGGGCCGCGATCATCGCCGTACCGACGATGGTGTGCGGCGTCTACGGCATGAACTTCCGGTACATGCCCGAACTCCACTGGACCTTCGGCTACCCGCTCGCCATGGCTGTCATCGCGACGGCCTGCTTCTTCACCCACCGCGGCTTCAAGCGAAAGGGCTGGCTGTAGACCCGTCCCGGATGATCGGGATCATCCGGACGATCCCGGGCGATCCCAGAAGTGAGAGGGACCCCGTGCGCGGTGTGCTCGCGCGACGGGGTCCTCCACGAAGAACCGCCCTGAACGTCCCCCGTGGTTCAGGGCGGTGTCCGCGCGGCGCGGCTGTCCCGAAACCGTTGTGCGGAATCGGTGGCGCCTTGACTACGGACAGGGACGAGGCTACTAACGGAGCGTTCCGGCGGCTACTCGCCAAACGCGGCCTCCGGCCGGAAAACGCGGAGAGAGGGAGACTGTCCTGATGGCACCGCTCAGCGCCGTGTCCGGCGAACTGAGCAGGCTGACCACCCTCGTGCGCAGCGGCGACCTCGAGGAGATCCGGGAGATCATCAGCCAGGCGTACAGCCCGTACGAGCTGCAGTGCCTGGGCGATCCACGGGAGTTCTCGGCGTGGTACGCGGAGAGCGGGTTCCCCGGGATCACGGTCTCCGGACTGTCGTACGGCTCCCCGGACCTCTACGCGGAGACCCTGATCCGGCCTCAGCCGCTCGGCACCTACCTGCTGATGTGCGAGGTCGTCCGCGGCCGGGTCAGGGTGAGTTCGCCCGGGCGTGAGGAGACTTGCGTCGGCCCCGGCGAGACCTACGTGCTGGATCCGTACCGTAGCTTCCAGGTGCACTGGTCGCCCGGCGCGCAGATGGTCACCGTGCGGCTGGCGAAGGAGGCCGTGGAGCGGGCCGCGGCCGACGCACTGGGCCTGGACGCCCCGGTACGGGCCCGGTTCGCACTCGGCGGGCCCGTCTCACCGCAGGCCGGCCGCACCTGGGCCGGTATCTCCGAGACCGTACGCCGCGAGGTGCTCGGCGACGGCATCGCCCGCACCAACCCGCTCGTCGCCGCGCAGCTGACGCAGACCGCGGCCGGGCTGCTGGTCGCCACCCAGCGCCTGATCACCCCGGGCGTCGACGCCCGCCGCACCGGCACCGTCTCGCACGCCGCCGTGCGCCGCGCGATGACCCTGGTCGAGGAGGAGCCCGACCGCCCGCACACGCTCGCCGACCTGGCGACGAGGGCCCGGGTCAGCCCGCGCGCCCTGCAGGAGGCCTTCCGTCGGCACCTCGAGACCACTCCCCTCGGCTACCTCCGCGAGGTCCGCCTCGAACGCGCTCATCAGGACCTGATGGCGGCCGCCCGCGACGGCTCGGCCACCGTCTCCGAGATCGCCCACCGCTGGGGCTTCGGCAACCTCGGCCGGTTCGCGGCGCAGTACCGGCAGCGGTACGGGCATCCGCCGTCGCGGACGCTGGGTGGCTGAGCGCGGTCAGGTGACCTTCTTCGACGTCAGGTGACCTTCTTCGGCGTCAGGTGACCCTCTTCGGCGTCAGGTGACCCTCTTCGGCGTCAGGTGACCTTCTGCGCCTTCTCCACGGCGGTGGCGAGACGTTCGACGACGGGGGCGAACCCGGCGTAGCTGAAGCGCTCCTCCATCGACCACGGGGTGGTCTGGCCGGCCTTGACCGCGGGGAGCTGGCGCCAGGTGGCCTTCGCGGCGAGCTGGTCGGGGGTCATCGCGCTGGAGCGGTTGTCGACCATGATGAGATCGGCGTCGTACTTGTCGACGTTCTCCCAGCTGAGGAACTCCCAGAAGCCCCACTCGTCGGACTTCTTGCCCTCGACGAAGTCCACGCCGAGATCCTTGAAGTAGTTCAGGTCGCTGTACGAGTCCGGCACGGCGACGTAGAAGTTCTCGCTGTCCCCGGTGATCGCCATGACCTTGAGCCCGCCATTGGCCCGAGCGGCGCCGCGCAGGGTCTCGACGGCCTCTTCGAAGCGGGCTTTGTCGTCGACGACCTTCTTCGCGCTCAGGTCGGCGCCGAGGGATTCCGCCAGCTCGGCGGTCCGCTTCAGCGGGTTCAGCAGCGAGGTACGGGCGACGCTGATACCGACGGTTGGTGCGAGCGCCTCGATCTTCGCCCGGCTCTCCTCGGGAACGAACCAGAGATCCGGCGCCGGGAACATGTTGCTGATCAGCAGATCCGGCTGGAGCGCGGCGTACTTCTCGACGCTGAACTGTCCCCAGGCGGTGCCCAGACTGGTCAGCTTGCTCACGTCCATGTCACCGGCCTGCGGATTCGGCTTCCCGTCCACCGGCTCGGTGGGACCGAAGACGCCGGTGCACGTGATGCCGTAGTCGTGGAGCGCGGCGGCGGCACTGACGAACGCGACGATGTTCTTCGGTATCGCGTCGGTACGGACCGTACGGCCACGGTCGTCCTTGAACGACCAGGGCCCACCCTTGCTCGCCCCTGGTTCCCTCGCCTCCGTGTCCCCACTGCCGCAGGCGGCGAGGAGGGGCCCGAAGGCGAGCGCACCGGCGGCGGTGAGGAGGCGGCGACGGGAGGGGGCGGGGGTCATGAGAGGACTTCTTTCCAGCCGTTGAACTAGGTAAGGCGAACCTAACCTAAGTAGCCCGGTCCGGGAAGGCGGGCAGGCGGCTGGATAGTCGTAGCCGAGCTGTCGAAGGCACTGCTACCGCCACTGTCACTGGTCGAAGTCGGCGTGCCCCGAGTCGAGCAGGAGAGCCTCGTCCTCCCCAAAGTCCGGTGCCTGGAAGGGGTCCGTCGCCGGAGGCGGCGATGCCGTAATGGCAGAGTGCGACGCCGCCCCTTCCGGAGCGGAGAACAGCGAGGTCAGATCGATGGGAGGTCTCCCTTTCGGTGTCTGGGCACAGTGGCCCTACAGCTTGGTCATCTTCGAGTACGGGCTCAAGATCCGCACTTGCGTCGAACCGAAGTCCACGAGCGCGGCGATTCCGTCCTCGATACCGATGACCCGACCGAGGCCGTACATGTCATGTGTGACCTGGTCGCCGACGGCAAAGTGCTTGGGAGCCGGTGCGACGGGCCGCTTGAAGGGGCTGGTAGGCAAGTGACGCTTCGGTGCATCGGGCTTTGTCATTGCCTCCAGTATGCGCCAGCCGGTATCCGGCTCGCTGCGGCTGTCCATATCGGTTGTGCGACACGGGCCGGGACGGCAACATCCACTCACCAGGACGGCAGCAACCACTCACTCACCAGGAGGGCAGCTCCAACGACTCCGTCGGGGCGCCCAGTGTTCAGCCGACGCCCCAGAAGGCGTCCTCGGCCTGCTGGTCGGCGGAGAACAGCCACACCTCCGCGATCTTGTCGCCCTCGACCCTCAGCACGTCGACCCCGTCCATCGACATCTCACTGCCGGCGCGCTTGGCCGAGAAGCGGACAGGGATCGCGACCAGCGCGCCGTTGACCATGGCGTCGCCGGTCAGCTGCAGTTCGAAGGTCCCCTCAGTGGCGGTCATCTGGGCGGCGAACATCTCGCCCACCGCGGCCCCGCCGCTGTAGGTGCCGGAGACCGCGTTGTCGCCGGGCTGGTGCCACACGATGTCGGCCGCGAACAGGTCGGCGACGGCGGCGAAGTCCTTTGCGGACACGGCGGCGACGTAGCGGCGGGCGACGGTGAGGGTGTTGGACTCCATGATGATGCTCTCCTTAGTCGAGTCCTCTTAGTCAAGTCCTTGCTGCTGGAGCCCTATACTCACCATCGGTAACCAGTCACCTCAACGTAACCAATGGGCCGGTGTGACGCATGCCACAACACCCGGATTTCAACGTGATGACCGCGACGTGCCCCTCCCGCACATCGCTGGCCCGCATCGCCAACAAGTGGACCGCCATGGTCGTCATCGCCCTCAGCAGCGGCAGACTGCGCTTCCGCGACCTACGCACCACCGTCGACGGCATCAGCGCCAAGGTCCTCACCGACACCCTGCGAGACCTGGAACGCGACGGCCTCATCACCCGCCACGTCTACGCCGAGGTGCCGCCGAGGGTCGAGTACGAGCTGACCGCGCTGGGATGCACGCTGCACATGCCTCTGGAGGCGCTGGGGCGTTGGGCGGAGGAGCATATTGAGGAGGTACTTGCGGCGCGGGAGGATTACGACGCGCGTCGCCTGGTCGGCTAGTGCACTCCCTTGACCACCCAGACACCGGAGCCTCGGAGAAAGGTGCGCCATGCGACGTAGCACAATGCTTACCCGCTTGTGCAGCGGTGCCGCGCTCGTCGCGGTTGCCGTCGCGGTCGCTCTCGCCCTCGTACGGCGTGACGCGCCCACTCCCAGATGGGACATCATCGAGGCCCTCGGGGTCGCTGCCCTGGCCGCCGGCGGATGGATACTCGCGTGCCGGGCGGCGCCCACGGTGCGGGTCGAATCGCCGGTGTCGGCGCAGGCATCCATCCCGCGCTCGTTACGTAAACCGCCCCACGACTGGGGCCTGGCGGCGGGCGTGGTGCTGACGATCGTCACTCCGCTCGCCGTGCTGTGGTTCGGATTCGCTCTGTACGAAGGGGTGCTGACGGGCTTGGTCGGCATCCTCGGCATGGGCCTCGGCTTCTGGCTGCTCGTCTACGTCGCGACCGACCTGTTGGGGCACCGGCTGGGCTCCCGCCAGCGTGTCCTCTACGCAGACGTCGCCGCAGGGCAGGTGCACGCCGTGCGCGTACGGATCGGGGCACCCGTCTGGAAGCGGTACGAGAAGCGCGGTGACAAGCCCGGCACGATCAAGGTCGAGCACACGCACTGGCTCGAAGTGTCACCGGTCGGGGGTGGCGTCCCACTGCAGGTCTACCCCATGTATCCGGCGGGCGGCGGCACTGGCCTGACACGCACCACCACGGACCTGCTTCAGGCCGGACTTCAACTCGGCGGCCACACCAGGCCTGGTTGTGCCTGCCGACGCGCTGGAAGCTGATCGAGAAGGGACTCCCCGTAGCTCTCGTCGCCGACACCGGGCACGTGGTGTGGGGCGAACTTTCCCGCGATGCCGCCGGCCAGTACCTCGCCGACCCCGGCAACGGCCGTCCCGCCAACCTGCACCCCACCGCTTCCAACCGCCCGAGCCTCGCCCTGGCCGGCCGCGCGAAGTTCCGCCAAGAACTGCACGGACGCCAACTCGTCTGGCTGCTCGTCGCGTTCGTACTGGCCGCACCAGCCCTGCTCGGCGCGGTGGCGGGCTTTCCTGGCTCATTGCTCTGCCTCGGCACGGCGGTAGCTGTGGCCGCCTCCGGCCTGGGCGTCACACGCCGCGCCGGGGAACTGCCGGGCGCGATCGGCTGGACGGTCCGCGAGAGCCGGGACCCGGCGATCCGGTAGGCAGGCCGTGGGGCATGGGACATGGGAAGCAGCGCAGGCAGCCCACCGTCCGCGCAGCGCAGTAGACGCTCGCCACCAAAAGGCTTCCTCCGCGGCAACTCGGATGGGTGCTCTACCGGGGAGCGGTGGGCCTCTGAACTGCTGGGATCGGCCAAAGCTGTGCCCGTTTTTCCTGCGTTGTCTGTCGACGTTGTCACGCAGTACACCCGGCTGCACGTCCGAGGAGTACCACCTTGTAAGGGCGGGTGTGATCGGCAGCGGGGACGCCCAGGTCACTCCAGCTATAGGGCCAGTCCAGGTCAGGGCCAGTGCAGGTCAACAACGCATCCCGACTGTGGCGAGCCGTAGTTGACCGCCCTACGTGGCACGGCTGTGGCACAGGCCGACACCCGCTTTAGGAATTCGATCCAAGCCCGCTCCGGCCGCTGCCGGTGACTGGTGCGACGGCCGGACAGGGATGCTGGTGTACGCCTCTGTCCGGCGTCGTTGATGTCAGCCGTGGATGTCAGAAATCTTCTGATCCGTAGCTCTATATGGATCGGTCAGGGGCGGTCATTCTGGCCCCCAAGAGGCTAGGGAACGTCACGACTGGTCGCGATCGGTTGCTGTGGTTGCTGTACGCCGTTGCTGTACTGCAGCGCAGTACGAAGCTGAGTGGCCATTCGCTCGTGGATGAGGAGGAAGGGCGTGATGTACCCGGTGGCCTCCGGCACCGAAGCACGCCCCGAGCAAATCAAGATCACTCCGGCCAGGAGTGCGAAGACATAGATGGCGTTCGCACCCACCGTGGGGGTGGGTAACTGGAATTGCCTCCGGCGGTCTTTCATACTTGAACCGGTCCTGTCTTGGGCCGTCGGCCACCCGCGCCTCTTCCTACGGATACGCGGGTGGCCTTCTGCGTTCAACGCCCTGGCGGGCCTGGTGGGTTGATTGTGACCACCACAGACTCAAATCGCAACTTCAAAGGTCAGATAGCTGTTTCATCTTAGGTTCCTAGATTCGATCAAGGAAACATGTGACCTCTTCCTTCGATTCAACGGTTCCCGCCTTCGATCCCTCTCGCTGGCACGCTTGCTTGCTATCCCGCTAGCGGAGGTGCGCGCAGCACGGCCCTCATGTGCGTCTGACTTCCTGCATGCCTTCCTGCAACGCTCCCTGCACGGCGGCATGCATGCCTGTTCGTTCGTCTGTTTGCTCGCATGGTTGTCTCCACACACGTGTCCCCGCCTGTGTCCTCGTGTCCCTCGCTGTGTCCCAGCTCGCGCCCTTGTGATCCGGCCGGGGAGCCACCACCGACAAGCGCTCCCGGCGCCGGCAACCTCGGTGCACCACGAGGTGTCCCTTGGGCTCGCCTACGCAAAGGACGGTCGAGTAGAACCCCAGGTGACAGTCGGCTGGCTTCACACCCTTGCCCTGACCTCAGCTTGGGGGTGCAGATGATCTGGAGCGGTTCATGGCTGACCGCCTGACTATCTCTTCTCAGAGCGACTGATAGCCGGGAACATCAGCGCGTGGACAGAACAGACAAGCTTCTCGTGACCGGTGCAGCCGCAATCGCCACAGCCACGGCGGCACTAGTGATTTGGCCGCCCAAGGGCTGGGAGCGAGGCGACGCAGCCGGCGTAGCTCAAGCTGTCGCAGCCATCATTGCTGTGGCAGTGGCGCTGCTGATCGCCACCCAAGACCGCCGACGAGCAGACCGTGACGCGGCCGAGTCGGCGAAAGAAGAACGTCAAGCGTTCGCCAGGCGCCGCGACTACGACGAATGCGTCAGACTCCTGCAGGTCATCGAAGAAGACCGCCGTAGACGCGGCGCGCGATCCGCAGAGGGGACAGCTCTCATCCTGGCCATGTGGCCTAAGCGCAACTGGATGGGCCGAGCGGTGGACTTTTACGTTGAAGCCACCAGAGATCCCAACAACAGGTACGCCCGCGCCGACCCATGCGATGACGAGTTCCAACTCATGCAGCAAGAAGTAGTAGCCGCGATTGATTCTCTAGATCATGCAGACCGTGCCTAGCCATCCGGTGATCACTACCTCAAGATGATCTTGGCTGATCTCCTGATTTGCGCAACCCCGGCCTTCTCCGGCAGGGCACGAACTCGTGCACCGGCTTTAGGGGTTCGATCGGGCGGCTCTCATGCGGCCCTCGCAGCACTCCCGGCATGGCAGGTGTGATCGGTCCAGGCCGCCTGCCTCCACCATCGTTGATGTCATCCCGTGGTGTCATGTTGGATGGTCCGATGGATCGTGTTGAGGCTGAGCTGTTCACAGATGGTGGCAGCGACGCCGTGGTGCGCATACCCGGCAGACGGTTCCCCGGGATCCTGCTGCAGGGCGACTCCCTTCACATCCTCCGCAGCGACGTGGCCGAGGTGGTGGAGGCATGCGAGCGCGGCGATCTGGATGAAGCTCGGGACTCCGCAGGCCTTCTTCTGGCGAACCTGGATGCTCTGCTGGCACGGTACGAGGCTGCATTGGGCGAGCACGAGATTTCGCGGCCGTACTGAAGTGTCAGGCCATCAGCTTGGGAAGCTGCGATCATTTGCGGCTGGTTCGGGCGCTGACCTGTGCGAACCGCCGGGCCGTGGCCTTGTCGGGTTGGGATGCTTTCACCGTGATTCCCCGCTGTTCCCCGCTCGATCTGGTGCGCTTGTGGTGCGGTCACCTCGGCGCGCGGCTCCAACGCCCCCCATACGAGCAGGCCCGTGGAAGGCGCCTCAGATGGCGCTTGGGCACCTTCACCAGCTGGCCAATGTTGTCCCGGGTCTTCACTCTGCGCTGGTCAAGTTCGGTCCTACTGTCTGTCTTGGACAGCGTCGTGACGTCGGCAAGTACGGCCTCCGCTGTCTGACTCAGGGCCTCGTCATCAGTGAGCATCTGCACCCGAAACAGGGCCTCTTGGGCGTTGGAGCGCAGGTCGTAGGCGCGGATCCGCAGGTTCCATCCCGACCAGTCCCGACTTCATGCTCTCGCAGGTCACCGCATGCCCTTGAAGCCGTCATCTCGGCTCGCTGGGTGGGTGATTTAATCCCACCCATGGAGATCCTTGCGGGGGACTGGTGGGCGTCTGGCTCCCTATGGCAGTTCATCATCACGATCATTGCGGGCATCGCGGTTGGCGTTCTTGGCGCATGGGCCACATTCAGGTCGAACAACCCGAAGCACAGGATCAACTGGTGGATTAAGTCCAATACTCCTCTCATCAGCTTGCCGCAGTTCTCCACAGGCCGTGGGCCACTCACCGTGAACCTCGGTCCGGATCAACTGCATCAGCCGCGCATCGTTGAGCTCGTCATCGCCAACCAGGGGCGACGCGACATCACGGCAGACATGTTCCACGGAGGCGAGCCGATCAGGTTTGACCTGGGCCATGAGGTCAAAGCGATCTTGGAGGTAGCGAACATCCCGGCTGGCAGCCTGCCTCCCGATCTTGCGACTGGCCGACAAGTCAGCCTGGCCAGGCCTGTAAGCGCTCGCGGGTGGCTTGACGTCAAGCCGTCCCTTCTGCGTCGCGGGCAGCTCGTCACCGTGACCTTGCTCGTCGACGGTGACGAGCGGAAGGTGAAGTGTGAGCGCTTCCCGTTGATCAACGTCACGCCAGTAGAGGGTCCTCCGGGGGTGCGCAAGCGTGCATTTACTGAGGCCATTTCGATCGCGGCGCTCTCGGTGGGATCATTGCGCTTTATGCGCTAGTTGAGCTGATGGCCCGTTGGGTACATGCGGTTACCCATTACCCTTGGGAAGCTTGGGTCCCTGCGGGCGATTGTTGGCTGACCTGCAGCGGAGCGGCTGCGGCAACTGACTGGTCAACGACCTGGTTCCCGCCATTCCCCGTGATTCCCCTAACAAGCGCTCGCCTTTTGAAGGAATGATCACCACGTACACCGGACGTGATGTCTCGGCACCGCTGGACCCAGCGTCCCGTCCACCCCGGAGTCGGATTTCTACTCTCGGATTACTGTACGGCAGTCGTGGTTTCTTGCGGGCTTCCGAAAAGGCTGGCACAGAGATAGGTATCAGAGGTCTATTGCCTCAGGGGGCGCATAGATCTTCTCTATCTGGATCTCCCCGCCTATGTAGGGAGCGGGATAATCGCTACTCGTAAAGAGTGCATTGACGGCTTGCAGTTCAAGGGTGACAAATTCGACTAGCTCGTCGAGAGAATTCGGCTTCCTGAATTTCCATCCAGGCTCACTCCAGACTTGCTCATAGAATTCCCTGAATCTCCGCATTGCCCCGAGATAGGCAATCCTTCCTTCAGGATATCCGTTGAAGTACCGCTGAGACCCCCCTATTGCGAACATCCCAGATGGCGCTTTGGCGTAGTCTCGCGTCCAGAAGTCCTCTGTGACCAGATAATTCCCCGTTACGCCTTCATATGTGCCCGTCACGGGATTGATGCCCTGAATGTTGCGCACAAAGTAGAATTCGGGGTGCGTTCCGTTCGATTCGTCTTTGTAGCCGGCTATGTGGAAGAGTCTGGGACTGTTTGCTGTACTGCTGGCGCCGATTTCATCTGCGAGGCGATTTGCGAAATCCCCTATTGAAGGGTTCGGGGATTTCCCATAAGAAGATACGAAAGCTGACATCCATTCGTTCATGGGGGCAGCTCCAACGCCGTAGGTCCCTGCCAGCGATAGTGCCCCTTGACAGAACCCCAGCCTGAATACTTTCGGCCCCGCTGTGACTTCGCCAGTAGATCCTGTTAGATGCGAATCGGATGCTTGAATGATTCCGTATTTACATATGGCCGTGGATATCAGGGTCATTTCAGCCTCATATCTTTGAGGATCACAGGGTCACGCCCTATTCCATGAAAGGTTGCTTTATTGCGCCTTCCGTGAATCTCCGGGCTGGTCTATTAGCCACCCAGGCCGAAGTAGCTGAGAACTAGCTCTGTAACCACTCCGCCTGCAACCCCGGTACCAATAGCTTCAGATGACCTGGCTCCGAGAGCCATAACCCTTCCAAGCCATCCCTGAACGCGAGGGCCAGGTTCAGACAGTGTGCCCCCAGCGTCAGTGCGGTCCTCTGCAACGGCCTCAGCTAGAGAGGTCAGTAGCTCTTCATTGACTCCCGCTTGTCTCAACCTCTCGATGAGTTCATCATCTGTCTTGGGAGGGTTGACGTAAGAGTTTTGAGTGAAGTTACTTGAATTTAGTGCAACGTTCGATCCAGCGCCGTTGACTACCGTGTTGAAGATCTCGTTCCCTTTTTCGGATGTCACGAGTGATTCTCCAGCCTTCTCGCCAGCCTCAGGGTCTTCCGCTTCCAGCTTGAGTGCAAAATCAAGAATTCGTGTGCGCACTGAGTCTAGAACGGCATGCAGTTGGGAGGGCGCGATTGACCGCCAGATGCGCGTTGCACCCATTCCTTCGTAAAGAGTGAAATCGCCGCGACTGTGATGATAGTTGAATTGCGCCACCATGTCTGCCGTCCATGGTGCGCCAATTCCACCCCTTAGATCCCCTCTTAGGATTTCTTCAATCTCAGAAACGCTTTGACGGATGTGAGTACTGGACAGTCGTGCCGGATTGAACCTATCGGGTAGCATGGAAATGGCGATGGGGGCATTGTTCATGCCTGAGCCGAAAGGGCCTACGAAGTTACCCAAAGTGTGGACCGGGATAGGTCCTCGATAAGCCGGAACCTCATCATCAGGATATCCCTGTAGCTCAGATTCGATCCACTTCAGGGCTTCGGAAATTCGCAAGCGAGTTGCTGCAATTCGAGCCTGACGAAGAAGGCTTGTCGTGGATACCGTTTCGCCAGCAGCATCTCTAATTAGGTCTTGCAGTAGCGCCATTCGAACCCTGCCTATGCTCGTGCCATTCGGAGTCGCAGAGCCTCGCCCGCAGTTGTTTCGTCTACAGTGTGCCGCACTCGTGAGGTCGGCGTAGCGGCTTTGGGCTGGAGCTGCTTTGGCGCGAGTGATCATGGCCCCGTAAGCTTCCGGCGCGTCGGGTAGTCTGTGGACCTGCCCGGTAAAGCACGACGTTGGGGCCATGATCTTCGAGGCTCGCGCCAAAGTGGCTGCGTAAAGCCGCGGAGCCGACCGCCCCAGCCACGACGTACCCCTTCTCTGGCATCAGGCGGCTGATTGCTGTGTGCGCGGCACGGGCGCCGGCCGGGCTGGAGCGGGGCGGAGACAGGAGCGCAGGCCCGGCCGGGGGCCGGGCCGCGCGCGGGGAGCGGAGCGAGCCGCCTTGAACCCGTAGAGAAAGTTGTAACTCAGTCGGTCGCGTGGGGCTCGAAGTCGTAAGCACAGGATGGAAGTTCGGCGTCTCGGCGGCGTGCCAGCGGTAGGAAGAGCACGGGCCGGATCGTCCAGGTGATGAGTGTGTCGGCTTGGGTCACCGACACCGTGCACGGCTCGAACCGCAGGAGCGCTCGCCTGGTCCTGATGCGGCCGAAGTACAGCCAGTGCCATGCTTCGTCGGAGGCGTCCGGGTCCAGTGCTGGCGTGATGGTGCGGAGCGTGGTCGCAACCCATCTGTCAGCCTGGGGTGCTGAGTAGGCGTCGAAGGATGCGCGGAGTGTCGGCTGTCCTGGGGTGTCGGTGAGGTCTTCGGTCCAGCATTCGCACCAGAAGCCGGGCAAGGGCCTGTCCATCAGCACGGGTGACCTCCCGCACGCGTATCGGTGAAGAGTTCCGCTGTGACCGTGTGGCCGCCGTTGCTGTCGTGGACCACGACCCGGTGGGCGATCACGCTGACCATGCCCAAGCCTCGGCCGTGCTCCGCCTCCTGGTCCTCGTGCTCGACCTTGGGGGGTGTGCCGGTGCCTCCGTCATCCGTCACTGACAGGGCGATCACCTGGGCTGACACTGCCAGGGCCAGATGGAAGGTTCCGCAGTCACGCCCGCTGGCCGTATGCAGGATCGCGTTCGCGCTCAGCTCGCTCACGATCAGTTCGGCATCTTCCGCTAAGGGCGAGTCGCGCAGGATGTCGCGGGTCCAGCGGCGGGCCCGGCTGACCTCTTCCGGAAGGCCTGGGCAAGTGAGTCCCCAGACCCGGGGGGTACTCATATACTCGTGCATACAAGTTCCTTCGTGCTGGTAGGCAGCCATGTGCAGCGGGTTCGGGCTAGACGAGTTTCACGCCGTCGTGGGCGCGGATAGCCGGCGGAGACGCTGCGTCGAGGGCGTCCAGGACGCGGATTGCGTATGCCTCGTCGGCGAGTTCGGAGACTTCTTCGCGGGTGGCCCAGCGCAGCGCGCGGGTCTCGCTTCCCGTGGTGGGCGTGCCGTCGGCGGCTTCGCAGCGGAAGACCAGCGAGACGATCAAGCCTGTCATGTTTTTGTAGACGCCGGTCAGGGTCGCGGGAAGTGCGATCTTGATGCCGGTTTCTTCGAGGACTTCGCGTTGGAGGGCCTCGGGGATGGTTTCCTCGCGTTCGAGGACGCCGCCCGGGGGTTCCCACTTGCCGTTGTCGCGGCGCTGGATCAGGAGGGCACGGCCCTGGGTGTCGACGACAACCCCGGCGACGCTCACGGAGTGCGGGCGGTCAGTGCTCACGTTCCTCGGCCCTCTCGGCTGGCTAGGCTCTCCACCGTAGCAACAACACTCGCCCACTCGTCTAGATATCTAAGGGAGTACGCGTGAGCCCTCTTCCTTCGGGCCTTCTCGGTGATCTCGACCCCACGAGCGATCGTGCGGTCTTCCGGCAGATTGCTGATCAGTTGCGTGAAGCCATTGACCGTGGGCGGTTCAGAGAAGGCGACAAGCTGCCCTCGGAGGCTGAACTTGTCGATCATTACGGGGTTTCCCGTATGACGGTTCGAAACTCCTTCTCCATCCTTCAGGGTGAGGGGCTCGTGCATGCCGAGCACGGCAAGGGTGTCTTCGTCCGGCCCCGGCCTCCCGTGCGGCGGCTCGCCTCCGACCGGTTCGCCCGGCGGCACCGGGAGCAGGGCAAGTCCGCCTTCATCGTCGAGGCCGACGCGGCCGGCAGCCACCCTCAGGTCGACAGCCTGGAGGTCAAGCAAGAGAAGCCCAGCCAGGACATCTCCACCCGGCTCGGGTCCGTACGCCGCGTGCTCGCACGTCGGCGCCGGTATCTCCTCGACGGGCGGCCCGTGGAGTTCGCCACCTCCTACCTGCCCCTCGACATTGCGCGCGGGACCCCCATCGCCGAGCCCAACCCCGGTCCGGGTGGCATCTACGCCCGCCTCGAAGAACTCGGCCACCGCCTCGACCACTTCGAGGAGGAGATCCGCGCCCGGATGCCCTCACCCGCCGAAGTGAAGACACTCCGGCTGGCCTCCGGCGTGCCGGTCATCCACCTCATCCGTACCGCCTTCGACACGGAGGGGCGAGCCGTGGAGGTCTGCGACACGGTGATGGCGGCGGACGCGTACGTGTTGTCGTACCAACTTCCGGCGACCTGATCGGCATGGTGTGCGGTGGTGTGTGGGGGCGCTGTCCCGAACTCATCCGCCTCAACAGGCCTACTCGTATAGGCGAGTCGGCAAGTTGCAAACTAGCAGGTGAGCAGGTCACGTGTGGTTCAGAGGCGCCAAGGCAGGCGAGAGCTTGGCGGAGGAATGCCAGGAAGGGCGCGGGCCAGATCGTCCATGTGATGCGCGTGCCCGGATATAGAAGTACGACTCCATAAAACATACCCCTATATCTTGCGAAGGGGGTGGCGTCGCCTGAACCTGGCCCAGCGACGATCTCGGCCGCCCACGTCGGACCGCCGCACTGCCCCCGCATCCCGTGAAGGCCAGCCGAGCCGTGGAGCCTTGCGGAGAACGGGAGTTGAAGGGGACGACCGGCGAAGAGCCCACCCACGGCGGACGCCGGGATGGATCGGGGACCGGTCCCGACGGGCCGGCGACAGACTCGGCGTCGTCGTTGGCGGCGGGCAGCGGTCGGAGGGGTCCCATGGCTCGGGTGGAGGTGCCGACGTGGCTCGGGGACGCCCTGGACCGGGAGCTGTACCGGCGTAATGCGTTCCGGGTCAGCGGGCTGGCGGTGACGGCGACGCCGCGGGCGGTGCGGCGTCGGGTCTCCGAGGTGCGTGCGGCCGAGGCGCTGAGGGCTGAACGGACCGGGGGGCCGGCGGCGGGGGAGGCGCGGTGGCTGGCGCCGGACCCGGTGCCCGACCACATCGCCGTACGGGAGGCACTGCGGCGGCTGGAGGATCCGGTACGGCGGGTGGTGGACGAGTTCTTCTGGTTCTGGCCGCTTGCGGAGACCGGCGGGACGGAGTTGACGCAGGCTCGGGAGGTGTGGGCCCGGCTCGCCGGATCCCCTGCCGAAGCGGCAGCCGATCCGAGGGCCCGCACCATCGCCGTCCACAACCTCGCCGTCCTCCACCACACCGAAGCCCTGGAGGCGAAGGCGTTCCTGGGCGACGGCACGCTCCGGATGCTGTGGGAGCGGGCCTACCGGTACTGGCGGCTGGTGCTGGCGGACGACGGCTGCTGGCAGTGGGTCGACGAGCGGATCCGCGTACTCGACGACCCCCGGCTGCGCACGGTGGACGGCGCCGCATTCCGGGAGGCCCTGCCCGCGGTGCTGCTGGACCTGCACGCGCAGGTCGCGGTGGACGCTGCCCGGCAGCGAGGGGGCGAGGACGCTGCCCGGCAGCACGTGTCGCTGATGCGGGGCTTGAAAGTGAGCGACGGGGTGGTGGACGCCGCCCTCCGCCGCGTTGTCGCGCCGCTCGCCGCCGCAGTCCGGAACCGGACGGAGGCCTTACCCGGCCCCGGTGCGGACCCGGCGGCGCTGGAGCGGGCCGCCGACTCGCTGCTGGCCGAGACGAAGACGGACGTCCGGGTGCTGCGTGCCGTACTGGGCAAGAAGCACGCCGTGGTGGCCGATGCGGCCGACGAGGTGGCGGGCGCGGTCAACGCCTGCTCGGTGGCCTGTGCGAACAGCCTGACCTCGAACGCGTCCACCGCCCACGACCCCCTCGTCAACCGGGCCGCCGCGCACCTGCGGTCGGCGCGCGGGCTCGCCGCGAGCGGCGACGTACGCACCCTTGTCGAGAAGAACCTCGCCGTGCTGCTGAGCAACGACATCCTCCTGGAGTGCAAGGAGACCGTGGAGCGCGGCGAGCGGTCGCCGGGGCGTGCCGCGGAGCAGGCGTCCCGGCTGCTGGACACCGTAGAACCGCGCCTGCGTGAGCTGCGGGAGCTGCGTCCGCACGCCCCCGAGACCGACCAGGTCCGCGACGCGGTGGCCATGGCGGCGTGCAAGCTGTTCACCGAGTACGCCAACACCACCCGCGACCGCGTCAAGGCCCTCGCCGGCTACCGCAGGGTGCTGCCCCTCGCCGTGAGCGAGGAGGGCCGGTCGGTGATCCGGAAGAACATCGACACGCTCGACCGGGCGGCGACCTACCAGTCTTCGTTCGATTTCGATACGGCACCGGCGGTCGCCGGAATCCCGGGGCAGTGCTTCCGCTGCGGCCGGTCCGTGGGTGCGTCCGAGGTGCTGACCGTCGCCCGGGACGGCATCGGGGGCCCGCAGAGCATCGGGATTCCGTGCTGCGCCAACTGCCGGTCCCAGGCGCGGGTCCTGCTGGGTCAGGCCGGGCTGTCACCGGACCCGTACGCGCCGCCCACGCGTCGGCCCAACCCGTACGCGGGATCGTATGGGGACTCGCTCGTGCGGGCGGTCCTGTTGATCTACGCCCCCTGGGTTCTGGAGCGGCGAGGCAAGACGATCCTCGCGCTGGTCGTCGTACTGGCTGCGGCCGGTCTGATCGTCGCCAGTTTCGTAGTCGGGCGCACCACCCCCACTGGGGAGGCGCTGGGCCAGTGGGGCGGCGCGGGCGGTGGCGTGCTCCTGATGTTGTTGGCCTGCCTACCGAGCAACAGGGAGAAGTGATCTGATGCCGCCCACCCCTCCCGGCACCGGGACCCCCACCCCCACGCCCGCACCCCTCACCGCCCCCGTCGTCCTGGAGGCCGGTGCCCTCGTCGAGCTCGCCACGGCCGTGTGGCGGCTGCGCAACAAGGTCGAGGTGGCCGACGGCACCTCCGCCGGGGTGCGCCGCCACCTCGACGCCGTCGTGGACGCCCTCGTGGAGAGCGGCGTACAGACCCGGTCGTACGACGGCACCGTCTTCGACCCCGGGCTGCGGATGCGGGTCCTGGCCTACCAGCCGATGCCCGGCCTGGAACGCGACGAGGTCGTGGAGACCGTCCGGCCCGCCGTGTACCTGCGCGGTACGCCCCTCGCGCTGGGCGAAGTGATCGTGGGCACGCCGCCGGAGGAGCCCAAAGAGGAAGGGGGAGCGGGACAGTGAGCAGGACCAGCAGGACCACCATCGACATCGGGATCGACCTCGGCACCACGAACAGCGCGGTCGCCGTACTGCGCGGTGTGCAGACGGAGGTGATCAAGAACAACGACGGCGACGAGACCACCCCGTCGGCGGTCTGGATCGACCGCCGGGACCGGCTCTTCGTCGGGCGCCCGGCCCGGGAGCGGTGCGAGCGCGACCCGGACAACACCGGTGTCGAGTTCAAGCTGCGCATGGGCATGGCCGGCCAGGACAAGCACTTCCCCGCCTCCGGCCGCACCCTGACGCCGGAGCAGATGTCCGCCGAGGTGCTCTCCGCGCTACGGGGGGACGTCGCGGCGCGGCTGGACGAGGAGATCCGCGCGGCGGTGATCACCGTACCGGCCGCGTTCGACCTGAACGCCTGCGAGGCCACCCGGCGGGCGGCCGGACTGGGCGGCCTGGAGTTCACCCGGCTGCTCCAGGAGCCCGCGGCGGCTGCCCACGCGTACGGCTTCCAGGCCACGGACGAGAACGCGATGTGGCTGGTGTACGACTTCGGCGGGGGGACGTTCGACGCGGCCGTGATCCGGCTGCGGGACGGGGAGTTCTCGGTCGTCGGCCACCGCGGCGACAACTTCCTCGGCGGAAAGCTCGTCGACTGGCGGATCGTGGAGGAGCTGCTGATCCCGGCCGCCGTCCGCCAGGTCCCGCAGCTGGCCGACCTGTCCCGCGGCAACCCGCGGTGGCGGGCCGCCGTCGCCACGCTGAAGCAGGCCGCCGAGACCGTGAAGATACGGCTGTCCCGCGCGCACGCCGCCGACATCGACGTAGAACTGGTCGACGACACCGGCGGCCGGTACGAGTTCTTCCACGAGCTGCGCCGCGCCGACGTGGAACGGCTCGCCGAACCCTTCGTCACCCGGTCGGTCAACCTGTGCCGCACGGTGCTCGACGAACTCGGCGCGGGACCCGGGGACATCGAGAAGGTGATCATGGTGGGCGGGCAGACCGCCATGCCCTTCCTGCGCGAGCGCCTGGCCGACCCGCGCCACGGCCTCGGCATCCCGATGGACTTCGGGCACGACCCGATGACCGTGGTGGCCCGCGGCGCCGCGATCTTCGCCGGTGCCCAGCCGCTCCCCGACGACTGGACCACGCCCGTGCCGGAGCCGGGCGCCTTCACGCTGCGCTGCGAGTACCCGCGGGTCAGCCCCGACCTGGACCCGGTGGTGGTCGGCCGGGTGAGTGCCGCCGACGGCACAGCCGCCTCCGGAATGTCCGTGGAACTGCTCAACGAGGAGTCGGACCCGCCCTGGCACAGCGGCCGTATCGCCCTGTCCGCACGCGGCGAGTTCACCAGCACGCTGCGCGCCGAGCCCGGCCGGCGCAACACCTTCGCCGTCGTCCTGACGGACGCCGCCGGAACCCGGCAGCGCCTCACCCCCGACCTGCTCACCTACACCGTCGGCGCCGTCGAGACCGATCCCATGCTCACCCACGCCCTCGGCGTCGGCCTCGCCGACAACCAGGTACGCCCGCTCGTCGAACGGGGCGCGCGGCTTCCGGTACGGCGCACAGCACCCCTGCGCACCACCGTCACCGTCGAGCGGGGCGCCAGCGGCGGACTGATCCGCATCCCCGTCCTGGAGGGCGAACGCCCCCGAGCCGACCGCAACCGCACCATCGGCCGCATCGAAGTCGGCGCCGACCGGGTGAGCCGGACCGTGCCGGCCGGCAGCGAGGTACGGCTCACCGTCGAGATCGACGCCTCCCGGCTGGTGAAGGTCAGCGCCTTCGTGCCCCTGCTGGACGAGGCGTTCGAGACCACCGTCAACCTGGTCGGCGAACCCGCCGTCGACCACGCCGAACTACGGCTGGACGCCGACGCGGAACAGGCCAGGCTCGGCGAACTGCGCACCCGCTGCGCCTCCTTGGACAGCCCCGTCGCCGCCCTGCTGCTCCAGCGTGTGGACGACGAGGACCTGCTCGGCGAGCTGGACCGGGCGGTCGAGGCGGCCCGGCACGACCCCGACGAGGCGGGCCGTGCAGCCAAGTGCCTGCTCGATCTGCGGGTCGCCCTGGACGCCGTGGAAGACGAACTGACCTGGCCAGAACTCGTCCGGGCGGCCGAGTCGTTGCTGACCGAGGTCCGCGACCTGGTCGCCGCACACGGCAGCCCTTCCGACCGCGAGGACCTGCCGGTCTACGAGCGCGACATCGCCGACGCCGTGGAGTCCCGCGACGCCGACCTGCTGCGCCGCCGTACCGAGCGGCTGCGCGAGCACGCCATGCGCGTCCTGGACCGCGCCGGGGTGCTGCAGCCGCTCGTCTTCGACAACCTGGCCCGCTACCGCGACCGGATGCGCCACCCGTCCAGGGCCGACCGTCTCATCCGCGACGGCGAACGCGCCCGGGACGCGGGCGAGCAGGAACGCCTGCGCTCCATCAACATCGAGCTGCAGTCCCTGCTGCCCGAGCCTCCGCCGCCGCCCGACTTTGCGAGCACGGTGCGGGCCACCTGAGGACCGCGCGGCCCCGCAAGGCGCCGGGTGGGGCACGACCGGGATCGGCACACGGGGAAGTCGGGTTCAGCGCGCGGGGAATTCGGGATCAGTGCACGAGGAAATCCGGTTCAGCGCACGGGGAACCCGAACGAATACCCCTGCTCCTTCAACCACGGCAGGACTTCCCGCAGGGCGGCCACGGTCTGGGAGCGGTCTCCACCCGCGTCGTGGAAGAGGAGGGTCGGGCCGTTGGAGATCTCGTTCTTGACGGTGGCGACGATGGTCTCCGTACCGGGGCGCTTCCAATCCATGGTGTCGACGTTCCAGCCGAGCGGGCGCATGCCATGGGACGCGGCGAGGTGGCGGCTGTACGGGGTGAAGGCACCGCCCGGGGCCCGGTAGTACATCGGCCGTACGCCCCCGGACGCCTCGGTGATCATGCGCTCGGCGTCGAGTATCTGCTGTGACTGATAGGCCTCGGACTTCTTGTCCATGGCGACGTCGTGCGACACCGTGTGGTCACAGAGCCGGTGCCCGGCCGCCACCACCTCCTTGACCAGGTCCGGATGGGCGCGAGCCTGCGTGCCCACCATGCAGAACGTGGCCTTCACCCCGTTGTCCCGCAGCACCTGCAGCGCCTCCGGTGTCCAGGTGGGGTCCGGCCCGTCGTCGATGGTGATGTTGAGGCTGCGGGCACCTCCGTCCGAGGCATGCGCGATCTCCGGCGACACGGACGCCACCTTCTTCCGGCCCGGTGACTGCGCGCTCGGCTGGGACGAGTTGGCGGGCGTCGAGACGTCAGTCCTGGCGGGCCGCCCCTCGGTGGAACCGAGCTGTGTGTCCCAGACCGAGACCATGGCAGCCACCGCGGTCACTCCGACCGCCGCCGCGAGCATCTTGCCGTACCACCCTCGTCCGCCACTTCGCCTCATGTCCGCTGTCCCTCGCCGTCGCTGTGGAGCCTGTGCGTCCGTGAAGAGGGAGGAAGCCGGCCGAGGGATCCGTCTGTTACCGGTCGGGGACAATTCCGCAGGCTTACGGCCCTCCTGTGTCGTACGACCCGATCTCGGCCGAAGACAGAACCCGACCTGCCGTCCGGCCATCTCAAGAAGGGGTCCATGACCTGTGGAGACCATGTGGGGCGACAAGGGCCGAAGGGAAAGCGGGCGTGCCTGTCATCAGTCAGCGGGTGCACCTGGTGCTGCTCGCGGCCTGGACCGTCCTGTGGTTCGCCGTGGTCGAGCCGCACGGGGGGTTCTCCTGGCACTATCTGCGCACCGGCGGGGAGTTGCTCTACGCGGGCTCCGGCAGGGCGGACGGAGGGCTGAACCTGTACGCCCATCACCCCGAACTGCAGATGGGACCCGTCAGCTTCCTGGTGGCGGGCCTGTTCAACCCCTTCTCCGAGGCCGTCGGGCAGTTCCTGGCCGCCGCCGTGATGTCCCTGCTCGGCCTGGTGATCCTTGTGGTGGCCGGACGCAGCGCCGCCCAGTACTTCCTTGGCACCGGGACCAACCACCAGCGGCTGCGGCAGCGCGTGCTGATCGCGGGCCTGGCCTTCATCCCGATGTGGATCGAGGTCGCGGTCCGCTTCGGCCACCTCGACGACGTCCTGGCCCTCTTCTTCACGACCTTGGCCGTGAGCTCCCTCACCCGACGCAACCCGGCCGCGACCGGCATCTTCCTGGCCCTGGCCATCGACTCCAAACCGACCGCACTGGTCTTCCTGCCGCTGCTGCTCGCCCTGCCGAGAACGCAGTGGCTGCGCGCGGGCCTGTGGTGCGCGGGTCTGGTCGCGCTCGTCTGGCTGCCGTTCTTCCTCGGCGCCCCGCATTCGTTCGCCGCGGCCGAGTTCACCATCCCCAACCAGCCCGCGTCCGCCCTACGCCGGCTGGGCGTCAACGACCCCGAAACCCCTCCCTGGGACCGGCCCGCCCAGGCCGCACTGGGCCTCGCGCTGGGCTGCATCGCCGTCCGACGAGGCCGCTGGCCCGCCGTCGTCCTCCTCGGCACCAACGCCCGCATCCTCCTGGACCCCAGCGTCTACACCTACTACGGCGCGTCCGTCCTCCTGGGCACCCTCCTCTGGGACGTCATCGGCCAGCGCCGCCTGGTCCCCTGGTGGAGCTGGATCGGCCTGATCACCCTGTACGGCACCGTCTTCACCGTCCCCGACGACGCGACCCGCGGCCTGTTCCGCCTCGGCTTCGTCGCGGTCTCCACCACATACGTCCTGCTCTGGCCGGTACGGGACCGGCGCCGCCGACACCCCAGGGCGAAGCGGACGACGCTCGGCGTGCCGGAAGGATCACGTCCGTGACCGTGCGCAGGGTCACGAACCGCAACCACCGCACGCGTCATTGGCGGGCCGGAGCGGCCCATTGGGAGACGGCTGCGGACGCCGGCCCACCACGTCCCATTCCCTGATCAGCTGGGCTGCCACGACCTGGACCGTCATAACGCGTGACCCACAAGCCGACCCGGGGCAGCAGCATGCGCCGCCGCCTCCTACCGGGAACCCGCTGCGGCCTGGGCTGGACGGAGCCGTTCAAGGATGGGCGCCCAGGCGGCCCGGCCGAGCGGGGTGTCGCCGCTGGCCGTGCCGCCGTAGAGGAAGGCCGTCGAGGGCGCGGCGGGGCTCTCGCCGGGGAGGCGTGGCCGGTGTCCTGCATCGTCCCGGGCCACCACCTCCACCGGCGCGCCGACCGCGTGACGTCGCGCGGCCAACTGCTGCGCATACCGCAGGGAGGGCCACATCGCGTCGTCGGCACCGGCGACCAGCAGTACGTCGGCGCGTGCCGTCTCCACCGCAATCGCGGCGGCGTCCAGGCGTGGCGCGAAGGTTGCTCGCTCTGCTCGTACCAGCCACGGATCGTAGGAATCTGCGGCGAAGGCCCGAGTCGGTGCTGGGGGGGGAACAGCAACTGCGCGGACGGCGAGTTCGAGGACCAGCCGGTCGTCGGTGGCGGCGTCGCCCATGACCCGGCTGCCGCCGTGCACGAACAGCGTCGGCAACGGGCCGCTCGTACCTGATGGTCGGGCATCCGCGGTCACAGTCTCGCCTCCCGTGGTGTGAGAGCGGCGCAACGGAACTTCCCACGCGACCTAACAGGTCGGAAACCGGCCCCTGCGGGGGTCGGACTAGCGTCGAGACATGAGGGTGTGGACGCTTGTACGGCTGCTGCACGGACGGCTTGCCGCGATCGGCAAGGGCCGGTACGACAACGGCAGTTCAGGGCGCCACCACGGCGGCGGAACGGCTCCCGGCCGACGGTCGATGCCTGGCTGGCGCAGCATCAGGGGCCGGGTGGCGGTGGTCATCGCGGTCCCGATCTGTCTGCTGCTGGCGGTGGCCGGTCTCGCGGTGCACGGGCGCGCCGAGGCTTTCGGCGATGCCCGGACGACCCGTGCCGAGGTTGGCCTCAGCCTGCGGATCCAGGCCCTGGTGCACCAGCTGCAGCGCGAGCGCGGCCTGACCAACGGCCTGTTGGGCGGCGAGGAGGAGTTCCGCCCACAGCTCGGTGCTACGCGCAAGCGCGTTGACACGGCACTGCGCGGAATGGGTAGCGAAAGCACGGTCGAGGAAGTCATCCAGCGGAAGTTGCGGCGCCTCGCCGACACCCGAGCCGCTGCCGACAGGGGAACCGCCGACCAGGCCGCGACCCTTGCCTTCTACACCACCGCCGTTGATGCCCTGAACGCCGTCGATCCGGTGGCGGAGACCGCGACTGGCGCCGACCGTCAACTTCGTGACGGGCTCACCGCGTTGCGGGAGCTGGCCGCGGCCAAGGAGTCCGTCGCTCTCGAACGCGGACTCCTCAACGGCGTGTTCGCCGAAGGCGCCTTCCACAGCCGCGCGTACCTCGATTTCACCGAAGTCCGCGCCACGCGTGTCGCCGCCCTCGCCCGCTTCCGCCAGGTGGCCACCGCACCCCAGCGCGCGGCCCTGACGAAGGCCTTCGGAACCGACGACGCCGAACGCGCCACCGCCTACGAGAATCAGGCCGAACGTGCCGCCGACGGCTCCGCGCTGCGCGCCGACGCGGGCACCTGGTGGGACGTGATGACCGTACTCGTCGACGACCTGTACGCCGTTCAGCAGTCGGTCGGTGACGACGTACAGGGCCGGGCCGATCGGCTCAGCCACGACGCCGAGCGGGCCCTCGCCGCCTATCTTGTCGCGGCAACGTTGATGGCCGCCCTCGTCGCGGGCCTCGCCGCTTTTGCCTCCCGTTCCCTCACCCGCCCGCTCCGCGCGCTCGCCGAGGCTGCCCACGATGTGGCGCGGCACCGGTTGCCCGGGGCCGTCGCCCGTATCCAGCAGTCCCCGCAGGACCCTGTGGGGCTCCTCCCGCCGGCGGACGCGCCGGGCAACCCTGATGCACGGCTGCTGGGCGGCGCGGCGGAGATCGCCGAGGTCGCAGCGTCCCTGCGGCAGGTGGAACACACCGCTCTCCACCTGGCCGCCCAGCAGGCCGGCCTGCGCCGCAACACCACCGAATCGCTCGCCAATCTCGGCCGCCGCAACCAGAACCTCGTGCGTCGTCAGCTCGGCCTCATCACTCGCCTGGAACGGCAGGAACTCGACCCGGACGCCCTCGCCGAGCTTTTCGAGCTCGATCACCTCGCCACCCGTATGCGGCGCAACGCGGAAAGCCTGCTGGTCCTCGCCGGGCAGAATCCGCCGCGGCCCACGGCAGCACCCTCCGACGGCCTGGAAGTCGTCCAAGCCGCTGTCGCCGAGGTGGAGCAGTACCGTCGGGTCCTGATCGCGACCGTGGAGCCGGTGC
The DNA here is from genome assembly GCF_030499575.1 of Streptomyces sp. DG2A-72. Taxonomy (NCBI): domain Bacteria; kingdom Bacillati; phylum Actinomycetota; class Actinomycetes; order Kitasatosporales; family Streptomycetaceae; genus Streptomyces; species Streptomyces sp. DG2A-72. The sequence continues at coordinate 4,888,906 of NZ_JASTLC010000001.1, read as the reverse complement.
GGGTGCGCGGGCACGCCGTCGCCGATGTCGCCCACCTCCTCGCCGAACTCATCGAGAACGGGCTGAATTTCTCGCCACCGACCGAAATGGTCGAGGTGCACGGCTGGTGCGACACAGAGGACGACACGTACTGCTTCGCTGTCGTCGACCACGGCATCGGCATGTCCGAGGCCGACAAAGAACGTGCGCGCGTCCTCCTCGCCGACTCCGGCGAGGAGGCCCTGCTCGCCGCACCCACCCGGTTCCTCGGCCACCTCGTCGTCGGCCGACTCGCCCATCGCCTCGGTGAAGCCACTCAAGTCCACCTCTTCGACACTCCTGGCGGCGGCCTGTCCGCACTCCTTGCCCTCCCCGGGCGCCTGCTTGCCCCTGTGGAGGGCCACTCCGCCGCACGCCCGCAGGCCCGGCCGGCTGTCTCCTCCCTGCTCAACGGCTTCCGGGCAGGTGTCGCCAGGGCCGAAGCCAGAACCTCCCAAGGAGCGTCATCGTGACCACCGCCGTCCAGAGTTTCGGCTGGCTCGTCTCGGAGTTCGTGCGCACCACCGACGGCGTCACCGACGCCGTCGCCGTCTCATCCGACGGTCTGCTCATGGCCGCCTCGGACACCCTCGGCCGAGATCGTGCCGACCACCTCGCCGCCGTGGTCTCCGGCATCACCAGCCTCGCCCAGAACGCGGCGACAGCACACGGCTTCCATGGCATGAAGCTCGTCATGATCGAAATGCTCGGGGGCTTCCTCATGGTCGGTCGCATCCGCGACGGCAGCTGCCTCGGCGTCCTCGCCGCCGAAGGGTGCGACGTCGGCCTGGTCGGCTACGAAATGGCCGTCCTCGCCGATCGCGCCGGCGAACTTCTCACCCCACAGTTGGTGCGCGAGCTGCACTCCGCGCCCAGGTGAGCCACGCCGAAGGGCCCCACCGCGAACGGTGGGAGCCCATGTGCGGGAACGTCCTGACCTGCGGTGCAGCAGGGCTTACGAAGCGCCGAGCCCGTCTCGGAAGGTTCCGGTCACGGGTGTGCAAACGTCAGAAGTCGAGATCTTTATGACTATCCGCAGGAACGCCCACATCTGAGAAGATGTCCAACGCCTGCTCCCTCATGAGGTCAGCGGCAGCGTCGTCGCCCTTCCCGACGGCGCGGGCAAGAGCCAGGAGGGTGCGGGCTTCGCCGAGTCGGTGGTCGGTCTCACGGTGTATGACCAGTGCCTCACGGCCGAGGGGTACGGCTATGGCGTACGCCGACTCGGACTGCGCTGTGCCGCACAGGACGGTCAGGGCCTGGCCCTCCACCACGCGGAATGAGTGGTCGCGCGCCAGGACCAGCGCCTGCTCGGCGTGGCTGCGGGCCTCGTCGCACCGGCCTGGTCGCAGGTAGCAGGGCACTGAGCGAGCAAAGCGATGTCCATCGCCGTGCAAAGCATGGCGATGCTCCGGAACCGGTGGGACGCCACCTGAATCACTCTCAGTGAAACGACGTGGAACGGAATATTTCTTTCCACGTCTTGTCAAAGGCGCAGAGCAACGGAAAGAACCTTGGAAAGGGGACTTCACATGGGCGGCGTGTTCCGTAGGACCGGTGGGCTCGGTCTCGCACTGGGGGCGGCCGTCGTCGCCGGTTCCGTGCTGGGGGCGGGATCCGCGTACGCGGCCGGAGCGGCGGGGCCGGAGGTGTCGGTCGGCGGCTGGTCAAAGCACGTCACGCTCAAGCCGGGCGGAGCGGCCAAGACGTTCACGGTCACCGTGCACAACTTCACGGACCACACCGTCAAGCACGTCGATGTCGGTTACAGCACCTACGCCGCCGACCAGCCCGTCCTCAAGGAGCTGGTCCACGGCAAGTGGAAGACCCTTCAGTGGGGCCACACGCCCCAGCACAACGGCGGCACCCACTCGTTCGCGGCGTTCGCGGTGGACAAGACCCTGAAGTCCGGCGCCAGCGCCACGTACAAGGTGAAGGTGTCCCTGCCGAAGAACTGGGACAAGAAGGTCACCCGCGTCAACGCCACGACTGGCGCGGAGGGCAAGGACTGGAGCTACTTCGTGCCGGTCGGCTTCAAGGTGGCGCGCTGAGTCCACCCGTCGCCCGGGGCCGGTGAAGCGCTTCACCGGCCCCGGGCGCGGCTGTCGAGCACCGCGGGCGGTGGTCGGGGGAGCGGATGACCAGTACCAGTCCGGCCCGTCCCCGCAGTGGGGTGTCGCCCGGCCGCAGCCGTCCTGTGAGGGGCGGCGCCGAGCCGCACCACAGCAGCCGGCCCTGCGGGCTTCCTGAACGCTCGAAGATGGCGATGTCACGTGGCTGCGACGGTGCTGTTCGAGCTGTCAGGCCGACTCGGCCGGGTGGAACTCTGCGTGCGGTGTTGCCCGCGCCCACACGGCCGCGAAGGCCGACTCGCAGAGCTTCGTGACCTCCGGGTCCTCCGTGAGGTGCAGCGGATGTATTTGCTGACGGGCGTCGAGCCGACCCGGGCCCGGCGGACCTCGACGCCTCGCGAGGTCGCCTCCGTGACGATGCTGTGCCAGTCGCCCCAGCGTTCGGCCGGGTCGAGTGTCATGCCGGCTTTCCAGTCGATGAAGGCCGGGTCCGACTTCATGTTGGCGTCGCGCATCTCCAGATGGACGGCCGTCCGCTGGCAGTCGCGGAACAGCTCCTCAAAGGTCGGGGTCCTCATCGGCCTTCTTCACCTTCAGGAAGAACTGCGCCATGCGCCGGGGGATCTCCACCACCGACTCGTGGCCGGGGATGTCCATCTGCCCGAGACGCTCGATGCCCTCCACCTTCCACCCCTGCACGAGGTAGCTGTCCCTTTCCTCGTCGAGACGCACCGCCGTTCGGCGAACACCTCCGTTGCCCCTGACCCCGGGCCACTGCCCAGCATGCCGAGAAGTGCGTCGACGGGCAGGTGGCCGGAGTGCCGGACTCCTGGCAAGCGCAATACAGAGAAATGGTTGTGCCGTCGAACAATCTGGTTGTACGGTCGAACCATGTCGGAAGTTGGTGGAGAAGCGGATCCTGCCCTGCTGCAGGATGTGCTGCGGGGCTTCGTCCGTGCGTTCGGGCTGCACCAGCCCGAACGCACGCCGTGTGGTCAGGCGATCCCCGTCTCCGAGGCGCACGCCCTCGGTGAGCTTGCGCAGGAGGGCGAACTGCGGCAGGTGGAACTGGGCCGCCGGCTGCGACTGGAGAAGAGCACCGTCAGTCGGCTCGTCGGGCAGCTGGCTGCCCGCGGCTGGGTCGAACGCGCCGCGGCCCCCGGCGACGGCCGTGGCGTGGTCCTGCGTCTAACGCCCTCAGGGCAGAAAGCTGCGCACAACCTCGCCGACGCGCGGGGGAGAAGTTCTCCCGGTTGCTTGATGCGATTCCACCCCACGAACGAGCGGGCGTGCTGCACGCCCTCGGAGTCCTGACGGAGGCACTGGATGAATGACGGCAAGCGCCGACTGTTGACGGCGGGGATCACCGCGGGAGGTGTCGGCGCGGCGCTGGCCGCAGTCCTGCTGATCGGCGGCCCGTGGCAGGACAGCCGAGACCGGAAGGAGACGGTCGCCGAACGCGGTCAGAGCGTGATGCCCTTCGATCTCGAACAGACCACTCACCACTTCACCCCCACTGTGATGGGCGGGGTCCAGGAGGTCGTCGCGGACCAGTCCGACGACGCCAAGCAGATCGGCCTCATACGCACACACCTCCGACAGGAGGCCAAAGCGTTCAGCCGGGGCGACTTCGGCGACCCTGCCCAGATCCACGGCGAGAACATGCCGGGCCTGGCGGAGCTGGAAGACGGCTACGAACGCATCGAGGTGCGCTACCGGGAGCGGCCCGACGGGGCCACCCTCACCTACAACACCGAAGAGCCCGCGCTGATCGATGCCCTGCACGACTGGTTCGAAGCGCAGCTCAGCGACCACGGTGACCACGCCGAAGCCGGCCACTGACATGACGATCCGTCATGACCCTTACGAGTTGCGCGTCGGCGTGCCCTCCGTCGAGGTCTTCCGCCGCCTGCGCACCGATGCCGGCCTCTCTGACAAGGCCCCCGAAGCGGTTGCGCTGGCCCTGCCCAACACCTGGCATGGGGTGATCCTCCAGTGTGAGGGGGAGCCCGTCGGCATGGGGCGCATCATCGGTGACGGCGGGACCGCGTTCCAGATCGTCGACATGTGCGTACACCCCGCACACCAGGGACGCGGCCTCGGCAAGCGCATCATGGCCGCGCTCACCGCGGAATTGGAGCGACGGGCGCCCGCCACTGCCTACGTCTCGCTGATCGCGGACGGCCCCGCGCGCTTCCTCTACGAGAAGTTCGGCTTCGCCGACACCGCCACGCACAAGTCGATCGGCATGTACCGCCTGATGGACGGGAGCACTGGCGCGAGCCGCTCATGAACATCTCGTTGGGCCGGGTGATCGAAGGACGTGGAGCGGGGGCAGCGGTGGACTGGATACTGCCGGGAGGGCTGGCCGCCGGCCTGCTGATCGCGACCTCGACCGCCCCGGTCGGCGTATCCGGCGCGGTGTTCCTCCTCCCCATCCAGCTGAGCGTCTTCGATGTGCCCAACCCGGCCATCACCCCGACCGACGTGCTGTTCAACGTGCGCCGAGCCGAACGGGCCAAGGGCTGAATAGAGGGCGATGACGACGGCGTACATGGCGAAGCTGTTCAGGGTGAGCGCGGTGGCGCGCATCAGGAACGGGCGGCTGCGGACCACCGAGCCGTTGGCGGGGGGCACGAGGGCCAGGACCACCGCGAGTACGGCGTATGCGGTGCGCCGGCTCAGGTTCTCGGCCAGCGCGGCGGTGAAGGGTGCAAGGGTGCGAAGGCGGTGGAGGCCAGGCCCCCGGCGGGGGTGAGGGCGGCGAAGACGGGTTGGTAGAAGGTGCTGGCCATGGCCACGCCGGCCAGCAGCCAGGCGGCCGTGAAGGCCGCGAGGTTGGGTGCGTAGGCGATGGCCGGCACGGCGACGAGACCCAGGACGGAGCCGTGGTCATGACGGCGCGTGGGCCTCGGCGGTCGAGAATGCGGCCGACCGGGATGCCGGTGAGGGCGGAGACCAGGAGTGCGCCGGAGAAGGCCCCGGTCGTCGCGGTCGTCGACCAGCCCGTGGCCACGGTGATCTGCGGGTTCGGCACGGGGAAGGCGTAGTAGACGGTTCCCCAGCTGGTGATCTGGGTGGCGCACAGGGCGGGCAGGGCGGCGCGAGGCCGTGACCGGTCTCCCGTTCCGGTCACGGCCTCGCTGGTGTGGAGGCCGGCCATCGACGGGTCAGCAGCAGCCGCCCGCGATGGACGGTTCCTTCGTGTCGACGCCGGTCGAGTCGGTGCAGCAGGTGCTGCCCTGTTGCTTGGCCAGCGTGTCGGCGTCGGCCTTGACGACGTAGACCTCCCAGGGCTCCTGGCCGGGGCCGTGGACCCAGACCTTGTCCTGGAGGGCGTAGCAGCAGCTGGTGTCGTTCTCCACGTCGGTGGCCAGGCCGGCCTCGCTCAGGCGGGTGGTGGCGGCGTGGACGGCTTCGGTGCTGTCGACCTCGACGCCGAGGTGGTCCATGCGTGTCGCCTCTCCCGCCGCGCCCTCGATCAGGACGAGCTTGAGCGGGGGCTCGGCGATGGCGAAGTTGGCGTAGCCGTCGCGGAGTTTGGCGGGCTCGGTGCCGAAGAGCTTGGCGTAGAAGGCGATGGATGCGGTGAGGTCTGGTACACGGAGGGCGAGCTGTACGCGGGACATGACGAACCTCCTTGGGTGGGTGGGGAGTTTTGTGGGTGGGGAGTTCAGCAGCCTCCGGACGAGGCCGGGGCGCCGATGCCGATCTGGACGGTGGCGGGCGCGGCGCAGCAGCCTCCGCCTTCGCTGCCCTGCGCGGCGTCGGGGTCGTCGAACAGGCCCGCGCCGCCGCACACTCCGGTCTCCGGCAGGGTCAGCTCAACCCGTTCGGCGGCCTCTTGGTCGCCGGCGAGTGATGCGGCGATGGAGCGGACCTGCTCGTAACCGGTCATGGCGAGGAACGTGGGGGCGCGGCCGTAGGACTTCATGCCGACCAGGTAGATGCCCTGTTCTGGGTGAGACAGCTCGTTCACGCCGTGCGGGTAGACCGTGCCGCACGAGTGCACGTTCGGATCGATGAGCGGGGCGAGTGCGGTCGGCGCCTGGAGGCGCTCGTCCAGGCCGAGGCGGACCTCGGAGAGGAAGGACAGATCGGGGCGGAAGCCGGTCAGCACGATGATCTCGTCGACGGGGTCGAGGCGGCGGCCGTCCTCCGCGACGAGCACCAGGCGTCCGTCGGCGTCGCGCTCGACCGCCTCGGTGCGGAAGCCCGTGGCGGCCGACGCGTGGCCGCTCTCGACGGCGGCCTTGGCGCGCAGGCCGAGAGCACCGCGGGCGGGGAGCTCGTCGGCTTCGCCGCCGCCGTACGTGGAACCGGTGATACCGCGGCGCAGGATCCACACCGCGTGCGTGCCCTCGTCTTCCTTCGCCAGGTCGGCGAGCTGGGCGAGGGCGGTGAAGGCGGAGGCACCGGAGCCGACGACCGCGGTGCGCTGGCCCGCGTAACGGGCCCGTACGGCGGGGTCCTTGAGGTCGGGGACGCGGTAGGAGATGTGCTCGGCTGCTGTCTTCTCGCCGAGGGCGGGCAGGCCGTCCGCGCCGATCGGGCTGGGCACGGACCAGGTGCCGGAGGCGTCGACGACGGCACGGGCGGTGATCCGCTCCTCGCGCCCGTCCGCGTGTGTGACGTGCACGGTGAAGGGCTGCTCGGCACGGCCCGAGTCGACGATCCGGTCGCGGCCGGCGCGGGCCACCCCGGTCACGGTCGCGCCGTAGCGGATCTTGTCGCCGAGGGTGTCGGCGAGCGGCTGGAGGTACCGCTCGGCCCAGTCGCCGCCGGTCGGGTAGGCGGCGTTGTCGGGGCGGACCCAGCCGGTCGGCGCCAGGAGCTTCTCGGCGGCCGGGTCGACGACCTCCGCCCAGGTGGAGAACAGCCGCACGTGCGACCAGTCGCGGACGGCGGTGCCCGCTGCCGGTCCGGCTTCCAGGACCAGCGGTTCGAGGCCGCGCGCGACGAGGTGGGCGGCGGCGGCCAGGCCGATGGGGCCGGCTCCGACGACCACGACGGGCAGCTGGTCGGTGGTGGGCACGGTGGTGATGGACACTGCCACGAGGTTCCCCTTTGCTTCGACATCCGTCGATGGCTTGCGCGGCCCAGCATGCCACCTGATTCGATAAGCGTCAACATAGACACTCTTCGAATCTGGGAGGTTGGGCTATGGAGCGGATCGATGTGGCGGCAATCGGTGGTGGCCAGTCCGGGCGCGTCGGAGCAGGCGGCCGGGTCGTGGCCCGGCTACTACAACAGCCTCACCCTGTTCTCCCCGGCCAGGTACAGCTCGTTGCCCGGTATGCCGTTCGGCGGTGATCCGGACCGATACCCGCACCGCGACGAGGTCGTCACCTACCTGCTGCGCTACGCCGACCGGCTGGATGCCGACATCCGCACCCGGACCCGGGTGCGCGAAGTCCACACCGGCAACGGCGCGTTCACACTGGAGCTGGAAGACGGCGGACGGCTGTCGGCGCGGGCCGTGGTCGCGGCATCCGGAACCTTCGGACGCCCGCACCAGCCCGACCTGCCAGGACTGGACACCTTCACCGGCCAATTGCTCCATGCCGCCGACTACCGCAGTCCCGACCCGTTCGCCGGGCACCGCGTCGTGATCGTCGGAGCGGGCAACTCGGCGGTGCAGATCGCCCCCGAACTCGCCGAGCGGGCACGGGTGGCGCTGGCGGCGCGGCATCCGGTGCGCTTCGCCCGCCGGCGGATCCTCGGACGGGATCTGCACTGGTGGCTGGCCCGCACGGGTGCCGACACGCTGCCGATCGGCCGCTTCCTCCGCACCTCGCCGACTCAGTTGGTCATCGACGACGGCCGTTACCGCGCCGCTGTGGCTGCCGGTGCTCCGGACCGGCGTCCGGTGTTCACCAGGATCGACGGCGCCAAGGTCACCTGGACGGACGGGGCCACTGAGGACGTCGACGCGATCCTGCTGGCCACCGGCTACCGGCCGGGACCTCGCCACTCTAGTTCGACATGTGTCAACATAGACGCATGTCGAACACGAAGGTGCTGCCCCTGCTGGAGCCCGAGGTCCCCGAGACGGTGGTGCCGTGCTGTCCGCCGCTGACCGAGCGCCCCTTCACCGCCGAAGAGGCCGAGCGGACGGCGAGGATGTTCAAGGCGCTCGGCGACCCGGTGCGGCTGCGGTTGTTCTCGCTGGTCGCCTCGCACGAGGGCGGCGAGGCGTGCGTGTGCGACATCTCCGACGTCGGCGTCTCCCAGCCGACCGTCTCCCACCACCTGAAGAAGCTCAAGGAGGCCGGGCTGCTGACCTCCGAGCGGCGCGGGACGTGGGTGTACTACCGGGTCGAGCCGAGCGTGGTGGCCGCGATGGGCAACATGCTCACTGCCCGGTAGCCCACCCCTCGGCCCACGGGTCGCGTCACCGCCCCATGCCCCAAGCGTCGGAAACGCGTCAGTAGACGTTCGCACACCCGTTGCCGATCCAGGTCTCGAATAGGCAAGCATCTATGTCTAACGGATGGGGTGAGCGGCGGCTGTCGAGCCGCGGCGATGACGTCCTGCCTGCCATCCGTGTGCTTCCGAAGGGGACCAAGGGTGCAGCACAGAGGCAAGAACCGCAGTCTTCTCGTGCCCATCGGCGCGGCCCTGGCCATCGCCGTCGCGGGGGTGGGAGGCGGGCTCCTGGTCGTGAGCCTGGGAGGCGATGACGATCGCTCCGGGGACGGTTTCGGCAGCACGACTCCTCCGGCTGTCGCCCAGGCGGACTGCGCCGAGGAGGGCAAGGTGCCCGGTTCCGGGTCCACAGCGCAGCAGAACGCGGTCGAACGCTGGATCAAGGAGTACGAGCGTTCGTGCCCGCCCGTGCGGATCGCCTACAACCCGCTGGGCTCGGGCGCGGGAGTGGCCGAGTTCATGCTGGGTGAGACGGCGTTCGGCGGTACCGACGGCGCGTTGAAGCCCGAAGAAGTCGCACTGTCCCGGAAGGTCTGCCCCGGCGGCCACGCCATCGACCTGCCCATGTTGGGCGGGCCCGTAGCCATCGGGCACAACCTCCCGGACGTGGACGACCTCGTGCTGGACGCACCGACGCTCGCCCGCATCTTCGACACCCGCATCACACAGTGGAACGACCCCGCCATTCAGAAGCTGAACCCGGACGTCTCGCTGCCGGATCTCCCCATCAAGGCGGTGCACCGCTCGGACGGCTCGGGCACCACGCAGAACCTGAACGCGTACCTGGCCGGGGCGGCACCGGCACAGTGGCCTTATCCGGCGGAGAAGGCATGGCAGGCCAGGGGCGGTGAGTCGGCGGACGGCTCCAGCCGCGTCGCCGCACAAGTCAAGGCGACCACCGGGGCGATCGGCTATTTCGAGCTTTCCTTCGCCGCCAAGCTGGAGATCAACACGGTCCGCGTCGACACCGGCGCCGCCAAGCCCGTCGCGCCGACCGCCACGACCGCCTCCCGGGGCATCGCGGCGGCCGACATCATCGGCAAGGGCAACGACCTGACCCTGAAGCTCGACTACGACACCTCGGCCGAGGGCGCCTACCCGATCGTCCTCGTGACCTACGAGATCGTCTGCGACAAGGGCAACAACAAGGAGACCCTCCCCGCGCTGAAGTCCTTCCTGACCTACACCGCGAGCGAGGAGGGCCAGGAGATCCTTCCCGATATCCATTACGCGCCGCTGCCGGAGGAAGTCGCCGTGCAGGTCCGCGCGGTGATCAAGACGCTGTCCTGACGGCCCCGCGCTCCTGCTTTTCAGCGGCGGCCCGAGCCCAGCAGCTCCGCGATGCCCTTGGCAGCCTCGCGGGCGGGGCGGCCGACACCGATGAGGGTCGCGGAGGCGGGGCCGGTCCAGTCGCCGTAGCCGAGCAGGTGCAGGCGTGGTTCGGCCACGGCTCGCGTGCCGAGCGTGGCGATGTGGCCACGACGTCCGCGCAGTTGGAGCGGCGCGAGGTGGGAGAGGGCGGGCCGGAATCCGGTGCACCAGATGATCGTGTCGACCTCGGCTCGTGTCCCGTCGGCCCACTCGATGCCGCCGGGGACGAGGCGGGTGAACATCGGCGTGGCTTGCAGCAGGCCGCGGTCGCGGGCCTCGCGTACGGGCGGTACGGCGACGATGTCGCCCAGCGAGGCGACGCCCCCACTGCCCGTACGGCCCTCGTCGAGCGCGCGGCGGCGGGCGGTGGCCGCGTCGAACAGGGCGCGGCCGTCGATGTCGTCGGCGAGGAAGCGCGGCGGGCGCCGGGTGACCCAGGTCAGCTCGGTGTCGTAGGCGAGGTCGGCGGCGATCTGCGCGCCGGAGTTGCCACCGCCGACCACGATCACACGCCGACCCGAGATCTCCTGCGGCGAGCGGTAGTCGACGGTGTGCAGCTGCTCGCCGCCGAATTCGCGCCGACCGGGCACGGCGGGCAGAAAGGGGCGCCACCAACTGCCGGTCGCGCTGATGACCGCGTGCGTGCGCCAGGTGCCGGAGTCGCTCTCCACGCGAAGGAATTCACCGTCGCGGTGCACGCCCAGCACTTGGACCGGCCGCTCGACGGGCAGGTCGTAGCGTTTCTCGTAGTCGCGCAGATACGACACCACATGCGCCGCGTCCGGATACTCCTCGCCCGTCTGCGCCGGCATCAGCCACCCCGGCAGCGAGGAGAACGCGGCCGGGGAGAACAGGTGCAGCGAGTCCCACGTGTGCTGCCATGCACCGCCCGGCGCGGCCTGGGCGTCGAGGATGACGAAGTCCACGCCGAGGCGGCGCAGGTGGTATCCGGCGGCGAGCCCTGACTGGCCGCCGCCGACGATCACCACCTGCGTGTGCCGGTCGTTCATCACGAGGTACGGACGACCTGGGCGTTCTGCGGGCAGCACGCCGCATGGGCACGGTGGGCCGCGTCGCAGGTACTGCACAGCAGCCGTCGCACCGGTGGCTCGGTGGCCACCGGGCGGAAGATCGGCTTCGTGCAGGTCAGGAACTGCTCGGCGACCTGCGCCCCGATGCCGGAGCAGTCCGGACAGTGCATCAGCTCTCCTGCGGTGCCGGCGTCAGTTGCTGACCGGCGCTGAACTTCCGCCGCCAGGCCAGGGAGACGTATACGAGCGCGACCAGGACCGGCACCTCGATCAGCGGGCCGACCACACCCGACAGGGCCTGACCTGACGTCACGCCGAAGGTGGCGATGGCGACCGCGATGGCCAGCTCGAAGTTGTTGCCGGCCGCTGTGAAGGCGAGCGTGGCGGTGCGGTCGTAGGCGAGGCCGATCGCCTTGCCGAGGGCGAACGTGCCGAACCACATCACCGCGAAGTAGACCAGCAGCGGCAGCGCGATGCGGGCCACGTCCAGCGGCTGGGAGGTGATGGTCCTGCCCTGCAGGGCGAAGAGGATGACGATCGTGAAGAGCAGGCCGTAGAGGGCCCAAGGACCGATCTTCGGGAGGAACTTGGACTCGTACTTCTCCTGGCCGAGCTTCTGCTCGCCGATGCGTCGGGTGAGGAACCCGGCCAGCAGCGGGACGCCGAGGAAGATGACGACGTTCAGGGCGATCTTCCACATGGAGATGTCGAGCTGCTCGCCGTCGCCGAGGTTCAGCCAGCCGGGCAGCAGGTCGAGGTAGAACCAGCCGAGCAGGCCGAACGCCAGTACCTGGAAAACGGAGTTGAGGGCGACGAGCACGGCTGCGGCTTCGCGGTCGCCGCAGGCGAGGTCGTTCCAGATGATGACCATGGCGATGCAGCGGGCCAGGCCGACGATGATCAGGCCGGTGCGGTACTCGGGCAGGTCGGGCAGGAAGATCCAGGCCAGCGCGAACATGACCGCGGGGCCGGCGATCCAGTTGATGACCAGCGACGAGATCATCAGTTTGCGGTCGCCGGTGACGGCATCGAGCTTGTCGTAGCGGACCTTGGCCAGCACCGGGTACATCATGATCAGCAGGCCGATGGCGATCGGCAGGGAGATGCCGCCGATCTCGACCTTGGCCAGGGCGTCATTGAGGCCGGGGATGGCGCGCCCGAGGCCGAGACCGACACCCATGGCGATCAGGATCCAGACGGCGAGGAATCGGTCGAGCGTCGACAGCTTCGCGACGACCGAGGACTCCTCGGCGGTCGCGGCTGTTGCGGTGGGGGTCACGGGCAGGCCCTCTTGTTGTCGGCGGCGGTACGAGCGGACTCGGCCAGGTCGGCGAACTGACCGGCGAGCCGGGCGACGACGTCGGGGCGCACCTTGTAGTAGGTGTACCGGCCGCACGGCTCGGTCTCGACGACCCCGGCCTCGCGCAGGACTCTCAGGTGGTTGGAGAGGTTGGTCTGGCGGGCGCCGGTCTCCTCCACCAGGTGGGTGGTGCACAGCGTCTCTTTGGCGAGCAGGGTCACGATCTGGAGCCTGAGCGGGTCGGCCAGAACCCGGATCAGGTCAGTGTCGACTGACGTCTTCATGGGCTGATACTCTCACATCAGTGGTGGCTGACACCATCGGGTGCTGATGTGATCCCACCCGTTCTGATGTGGGGCAGCTCCCGTCCCTGTTGCGAGACAAGAGAGACCTTTGATGTCCGACAAGCCGTCCGTGCTGTTCGTCTGTGTCCACAACGCCGGCCGTTCCCAGATGGCCGCCGCGTGGCTGACCCACCTGGCGGGAGACCGCGTCGAGGTCCGCTCGGCGGGTTCCAACCCGGGCGAGAACGTCAACCCGGCCGCCGTCGAGGCCATGCGCGAGGTCGGCATCGACATCTCTGCCGAGGTGCCGAAGATGCTGACCGTGGACGCGGTCAAGGAGTCCGACGTCTGCATCACCATGGGCTGCGGGGACACCTGCCCCGTCTTCCCCGGCAAGCGGTACCTGGACTGGCAGCTGGAGGACCCGGCCGGACAGGGCGTCGATGCCGTGCGTCCGATCCGCGACGAGATCAAGAAGCTGGTCGAGGACCTGATCGAGGAGATCGCCCCGGAGAAGACCGCATGAGCGCCGCCGAGGACGAGATACGGAACGTCATCGTCATCGGTTCCGGCCCCGCCGGATACACCGCCGCCCTCTACACCGCCCGCGCCGAGCTGAGGCCGCTCGTCTTCGGCGGCGCGATCTTCGTCGGCGGGGCGCTGACCACGACCACCGAAGTCGAGAACTTTCCCGGCTTCCCCGAGGGCGTCGACGGCCCGGTCCTCATGGAGAACATGCGGGCCCAGGCCGAACGCTTCGGCGCGGAGATGGTCGACGACGACATCGTCGAGGTCGACCTCACCGGCGACATCAAGACCGTCACGGACACCGCCGGGACCGTACACCGGGCCAGGACGGTGATCGTCGCGACCGGGTCCGGCTACCGCAAGCTCGGCCTGCCGCGCGAGGACGAGCTGTCCGGCCGGGGCGTGTCCTGGTGCGCGACCTGCGACGGCTTCTTCTTCCGGGACCGGGACATCGTCGTGGTCGGCGGCGGCGACACCGCGATGGAGGAGGCGACCTTCCTCACCCGCTTCGCCCGCTCGGTCACTGTCGTCCACCGGCGCTCGACGCTGCGCGCCTCCCAGGTCATGCAGAACCGCGCCTTCGCCGACGACAAGATCTCCTTCGCCTTCGACAGCGAGATCGCGGAGATCAAGGAGCAGGACGGCAAGCTCGCCGGAGTCGTGCTCCGCGACGTCTTCGCCGACAAGACCCGCGACCTGGACGTGACGGGCTTGTTCATCGCGATCGGCCACGACCCGCGCACCGAGCTGTTCAAGGGCCAGCTGGACCTGGACGACGAGGGTTACCTGAAGGTCGACTCGCCCTCGACCCGTACGAACGTCCCCGGCGTCTTCGCCGCGGGCGACGTCGTCGACCACACCTACCGCCAGGCCATCACCGCGGCTGCCGGCGGCTGCGCGGCGGCTCTCGACGCGGAGCGATACCTGGCCGCCCTGAGCGACACCGGCGCCAGGGCGAACCAAGCCGATGACGACGAGCCGGTCACGGTCGGCGTCTGACGCCCCACCCACGCAGGAGAACACCCCATGGCTCTCAAGAACGTGACCAAGGACTCCTTCGAGCAGGAGGTCCTCAAGAGCGACAAGCCGGTCCTGGTCGACTTCTGGGCCGCCTGGTGCGGCCCGTGCCGCCAGCTCGCCCCCTCCCTGGAGGCGATCGCCGCCGAGCACGGCGACAAGATCGAGATCGTCAAGCTCGACATCGACGAGAACCCGGCCATCGCCGCCCAGTACGGCGTGATGTCCATCCCGACCATGAACGTCTACAAGGGTGGCGAGGTCGTGCAGACCATTGTGGGCGCCAAGCCCAAGGCCGCCCTGGAGCGCGAACTCGCCGACCACCTCGGCTGACGCGCCACGGGTGGGGGTGCCTGGCGCCTCCACCGCTCCCACCCCCTTTCTCATACGGAGGTCCCGGTGGCCAGCAAGCGCATCGTCGCCGTCGGCGGCAGCGACGCCGGCATCAGCGCCGCACTACGCGCCCGCGAGCTGGATCCCGACAGCGAGGTCACCGTGGTCGTGGCCGATGCCTATCCCAACTTCTCCATCTGCGGCATCCCCTACTACGTCTCCGGTGAGGTCGGGCACTGGAGCGACCTCGCCCACCGCACGCTCGCAGACCTCAAGGCCACCGGCATGCAGGTCCGCACCGACACGCTCGCCACGGCCATCGACGTGCCCGGCAAGCGGCTGGCCGCGCGCGACGCCGACGGGCGCACCGAGGAACTGCCGTACGACGCACTGATCGTGGGCACCGGCGCCGTCAGCGTCCGCCCGCCCATCGAGGGCCTCACCGGACCCGACGCGCTCGGTCCGGCCGACGGTGTGCACCTGCTGCACAGCATGGGCGACACCTTCGCTGTCATGCGGACCCTCGCCGAGCAGCGCCCCGAGTCGGCCGTCGTCATCGGCGCCGGGTACATCGGCCTGGAGATGGCGGAGGCCCTGACCACCAGGGGAATGCACGTCATACAGATCGAGGCCCTGCCCGAGGTGCTGCCCACCGTCGACCCGGAACTGGGCGCCCTCGTCCGCACCGAGCTCGACTCCCACGGCGTCGACGTCATCACCGGCACCCAGGTCTCCGCGATCACCCGCGCCCCCTCCGGCGACCTGCTCCGCGTCCACGCCACCCAGTCCAACGGCAGCACCGTCACGTGTGACACCGCCCTCGTCCTGGTCGTCGTCGGCGTACGCCCCGACACCACGCTCGCCGCCTCCGCCGGGGCCCAGCTCGGCGTCAAGGGTGCGATCGCGGTCGACGAGTACATGCGCACCTCACTGCCCGACGTGTACGCGGCCGGGGACTGCGTCGTCACCCACCACCGCCAACTGGGCCCCACATGGCTGCCGCTGGGCACCACCGCCCACAAGCAGGGGCGGATCGCCGGGGAGAACGCGCTGGGTGGCCACCGCCGCTTCGCGGGCAGCCTGGGCACCCAGGTCGTGAAGATCTTCGATGTGGTTGCGGCCCGGACCGGGCTGCGCGAACACGAGGCGCCGGCCGCGGGGCGGGGCTGGACTCCGGCCACCACTGCGAGCCGTCCCGACGATCACAAGGCGTACTACCCGGGCGCCACCCCGATCGCGATCCGCGTCACCGCAGACGCCGACAGCGGGCTGCTGCTGGGCGCTCAGCTGGTCGGCCGCCTCGGCGCGGAGGTCGCCAAGCGGGTCGACACGTACGCGACCGCGCTCTTCCACGGCATGAGCGTGGACGACATCAGCGACCTCGACCTGTCCTACACGCCTCCGCTGGGCTCCCCGTGGGACGCGGTTCAGGTCGCGGCGCAGGCGTGGATGAACGAACACCACCTCGGCGTGCAGCGCAGGATGCTGGGCGCCTTCTGACCTCGTACGGATACCGTCAGGCGGCAGGCACGGGGGTGGGGGTGGGGGTGGGAATGGGCCTCGCGGGTTTCAGGATCTCGCGCACCCGGTGCAGTCCGGCGGGGTCCACCGAGTACCAGACCCAGGTGCCACGCCGGTCCCGGTTGAGCAGACCGGCCTCGGTCATCACCTTCAGGTGATGGCTGATGGTCGGCTGCCGCAGTCCCAAGCACTCGGTCAGATCGCACACGCACGCCTCACCGGCGGGCGCGCGCTCGATGAGCCGCAGCAGTTGCAGCCGGGTCGGGTCGGCGATGGCCTTCAGCATGACGGCGAGCCGTTCGGCCTCGTCGCGGTCGATCAGCAGGCACGACAGCGAGGGAGCGCATGCCTCGGACTCGCCGGTCGCTGCCTCCGGTGCCGCGTCATACGCAGAGATAGCCATCAATCCACCATAAGTGTCGTTCAGATGTTCCCCGGGTGCTCAATGGTCCTGTCCCATGGCTGTTCACCCACGGTTCACCCTCGCTCCAGGCTGTTCAAGAAATAGACATACATCTATGATGCGAGGCGGGGAGAGGTTCCTTGCTTCGGCTTGAAGGGGCCCGCTCATGGACGAGCGAAGGCGGTTCGGCCCCACGACCCCTGCGCTGCGGGACATCGGGCCGGTCCTGGAGCGCATCACCAGGCGCCTGGCCACGCGCCATGGGCGGGCCTTCGTCGGAGATGTCGGCTCTCACCGTTGCAGAACTTCTCAAAACCGCCGCCGGTGCCCGAAGTGCGGCAGGGCGAGACGCTCGGACTGCGCTGGGCTGACGCCGACCTCGCCAACGAGTACCTGAAGCTGCGCCGGAACCGTCTGCGTCCCAGGTACGAGCACGGGTGCCCGGAAGCCTCGCCGTGCGGCCGGAAGACGGGGTACTGCCCGGCCAAGGTGCAGGTCCGGCGTGAGATCACGACTGGAAGCTGCTGCTGGAAGACGCGGGGGTCCGGAACGCCCGGCACACGGCCGCCACCGTGCTCATGCTGCCCGGTGTCCCGGCCCGCGTCATCGATCAGATCGCGGATACGAGATTCGAACTCGTGAGGGGTTGCCCCCAACACGCTTTCCAGATGTTCGTCTGGGGATTCTGGGGCATACGGCAACGTCCTGGCCTGCGGGGCCGCTGGTCCGGGCGGGGGTTCTGAACGGTGCTGTACGCCGGTGAATGCAACCAGAACTGCAACCACGGAAGTGGGAGCAGCGTGAGTGTGTCCAGCTTCTGCTCGTGGTTTCTGGTCAGCGGGGAATCGACTCCCTACTCCCCGTTCTGCGACCAGGCCGTGGTGAGCGCGGTGACCGGGTCACTGTCGGCTGGTGCGGCGGGCCACCATTCGCCGTTGTCGTCCTGGAGGTAGGGGTACCAGCGGGCGTCGGGGCCCAGACGCAGCTGGATGCCGTGGTGGGTGAGGGTGAGGCGGTTGCGCCAGGTTCTGCGGTGTGTGGGGGAGTCGGTCATCTCGGCGAGGGCCGCGTCCAGGGCGCTGCGGGCGGCCTTCATCACCGTCGGGTCGGGGGCGTAGGGCTGTTCGGCGACGGTGATGCCCGTGAGACCGTCGTGGCGCCAGGCGCGGGTGAGGCGTGCGAAGGCACTGGGTTTGGTGTTGGTGTTCTGGATGAGGTGGTGGAACCACTCGGGTCCGGGGTTGCTTGCGGCGATGCGGACGGCGTCCTGGTGCTGGGTCAGGTGCAGGTCGGCGGTGTCGCCCGCGAGGAGCCGGGCGGCGCGCGCGGTGGCGTCGGCCATGAGGCGTTCCAGGTCCGCGGCGGCCAGGCCGGTGCCAGGTGGCGGGGCGACGGGCAGTGCTGTGGTGTGGGCGGCGGGTTCCGGGAGTTCGGGCAGTTCGGGGGGCTCTTCGGCCCAGTGGGCGTACGCGGCGGCGGCCGGGATGCCGGCCGGTGCCGGTGGGGCGGCGGTCTCCTGTGCTGCCGTACGGAGTGCGCGCAGCTGGGCGAAGACCTCCTCGCGACCGCGGCCGCGCAGCGCGAAGAGCACGAATGGGTCGGTGTCGATGGTGGCGGCGATGGCGTAGCAGAGCGCGGCTGCGTGCTTGCAGGGGTATCCCCAGTCGGGGCAGGAGCACTCCGGATCGAGCTCGGTGGGCAGTGGGAGCAGTGGGACGCCTGCGTGCCGGGCGTCGTCCACGAGTTCGGCGGGCATCTCGTCGTCGAGAAGGGCTGCGAGATGTCCGGCGCGGGCCGCGATCGTGTCGAGCAGGGTGTCCCACTGAGGATCGGTGAGGACGGGCAGGTGGACTGAGGAGCGGTACGGGCGCGGGCGGCTGCCCTGGACAGCGGCATTGACCTGGCCCGGAGTGATGGTGACCGGGCCGACCATGCCCTTGCGGGCGTAGGTGCGTCCGCGTGAGAGCCGTCCGGCGTCCAGGGTGGAGTCCTCCAGGGCGGCCACCCATGCCTGGCCCCACCAGGTCGCGGCGAAGGCTCGCTTGCCGCGGGCGGGCGCACGGCGCGGGCCGGGGACAGCGGGGCTCATGACTGCCTTCCCAGGGCGACGAGTTCGGCGAGGTCGGCGTCGGACAGTTCGGTCAGGGCTGCCTCGCCGGAGCCGACGACGGCGTCGGCGAGGGCGCGCTTGGCTTCGAGCAGCTTCGCTACCTTGTCCTCCACGGTTCCCTCCGCGAGGAGCTTGTGTACCTGGACGGGTTTGTCCTGGCCGATGCGGTAGGCGCGGTCGGTGGCCTGGTCCTCGACGGCCGGGTTCCACCAGCGGTCGTAGTGCACGACGTGAGTGGCGCGGGTGAGATTGAGTCCGGTGCCCGCCGCCTTCAACGACAGCAGGAACACGGGCGCTTCACCGCGCTCGAAGCGGTCCACCATCTCCTCGCGCCGCGCGACGGGGGTGGCACCGTGCAGGAAGAGAGTGGGGATGCCGCGCTCGGCGAGATGCTTCTCCAGCAGAGCCGCCATCTGTTTGTACTGCGTGAAGACCAGCATGGATTCGCCTTCGGCGGTGATGGTGTCGAGAAGTTCGTCGAGCAGGTCGAGCTTTCCGGAGCGGCCCCGCAGGGGAGTGGACTGGCGCAGGCTGTGCTCTTTCAAATACTGGGCGGGGTGGTTGCAGATCTGCTTCAGCGCGGTGAGCAGCTTGAGTACCAGACCGCGTCGGGCGATGCCCTCCGACTCCGCGATCTTCGCCATGGTCTCGCGGACCTGTGCCTCGTACAGACTGGTCTGCTCGGCCGTCAGCGGGACGACGTGGTCGGTCTCGGTCTTGGGCGGCAGTTCGGGCGCGATGCCGGGGTCGGACTTCTTGCGGCGCAACAGGAAGGGACGTACGAGACGGGACAGGCGCTCGGCTGCCTCGGGATCCTCGCCCGCCTCGATGGCGCGGGCATGCCGGTCACGGAAGGCGGTGAGTGAGCCGAGGAGCCCGGGGGTGGTCCAGTCGAGCAGTGCCCACAGCTCGGAGAGGTTGTTCTCCACGGGGGTGCCGGTGAGAGCGACGCGGGCGCGGGCGGGCAGGGCACGCAGTTCGCGGGCGGTGACGGCGTAGGGGTTCTTGACGTGCTGGGCCTCGTCGGCGGCCACCAGCGACCAGGCCGTCTCGGCAAGCACTTCGCGGTCGCGGCGCAGCACTCCGTAGGTGACCAGGACGATCTCGTCGCCGACCAGGTCCTTGAGGTGGCGGTCACCGCCGTGGTAGCGGCGTACGGGGGTCAGCGGTGCGAATCTGGCGGCCTCGCGCTGCCAGTTGCCGAGCAGGGAGGCCGGGCAGACGACAAGGGTGGGGCCCGCGGTGGTGGGGTCGCTCTGGCGGTGCAGATGCAGAGCGAGCAAGGTGATGGTCTTGCCCAGGCCCATGTCGTCGGCGAGACAGCCGCCGAGGCCGAGTGCGCACATCTCGGCCAGCCAGGCCAGGCCCCGCTTCTGGTACTCGCGCAACGTGGCCTTGAGGGCGGCGGGCTGGGGCACGGGGGTGCGGGACTCGGGGTCGCGGATACGAGCGACCAAGTCGCCGAGCGCACCGACCGCCGCGCAGGGGACCCGGTCACCGTCCCGCTCGGCCTCGCCGGTCAGCGCGGCGCTCAACGCCTCCATGGGGGTGAGCGGTTCCATCCGGCGGCGCTTGGCGCGGGCCACCAGCTTCGGATCGGCGACCACCCACTGGTCACGAAGCCGGACGAGGGGACGGCGTGACTCTGCGAGAGCATCCATCTCGGCCTCGGTGAGCGGCTCGCCGCCAAGGGAGACCTGCCAGCGGAAGTCGAGGAGGGCCTCGGTGTCCAGCAGGCCGCCCGCGGCGGAACCGGGGGCCGTGCGCTGCCCGATCTCCGCGGTCGCGGTGAGCGACTTGACCAGGTCGCGCGGCCAGTGCACGTCGACACCGGCCGCGCGCAGCGCGTCCGTGGCGTCCCCAAGGAGATCGAAGGCTTCGTCGTCGGTCAACCGGAGCTGATCGGGAGCGGCATCGTTGAGCAGCCTCCGCAGCGGGGGCCAGGCGCGGGCGCCGCGGCGCAGGGCGAGAAGAGTCTCGGTCTCGGCGCGTGGGCCGAGCAGCCGCTCCACTTCGGCCGGCTCGCTCCAGAGTCGTGCGGCCTCGATGACGAGCGCGGGGTCCGCCGCGGTGTGCAGGTGCAGGACGGCCCGGAACTGCCGTCGGCGTCCTTCGGGTACGTCGACGCGCAGGGAGACACTGACCTCGGCGGTGAGCGCCGCCTGGGTCTCCTCGGCCCATTCACGCAAGGCGGGCACGGCGCGGGCCTCGCGCCAGGCGTACGGCAGCGCTCCCATGGCGAGCGGCGCGGCCGGCGTACGGACCAGATCATCGGCGACCGCGTCGCAGAACCGGCGTACCAGCGCAGCCGGTTCGGCGATCCGTACCGGAGCAGGGCCAGGCTCGGGCAGGCAGTGGGCGTGTGGCGGGAAGGCGGCGGCCAGGGCGTCCAGCGTCCGGCGCTGGGCGGCGGTAAAAGGACCCACCTGCCAGGTGTCGTAACCGGCGGGGGTGAGGGCCGGGTGGAGGCGGCCGTCGGCGAGCAGCCGCAGCGCGAAGCGAGTGGCGGCCTGCCAGGCGGCGCCGGAGGGATGCGTCGGCTCCGCATTGGCCAGGGCGGAGACAGCGACGGCGACAGGCAGCGCGTAACCCTCGACCCTGCGCCGCCTGACCGAGCGGCCGTGCGGCAGGACCAGCTCCACCGCCTCGGTCTCAAGGCCGGTGGGCGCCATCCTGTCTCCGGCTGCTGCCTCGGTCGGCTTCCACAGCAGCAGCCGCCCAAGGCGGGCGGGCTCACCGGGCAGGAACACCGCCGCCCAGCCGGCGCCGAGCAGCTCCCTCACGAAGGCGGATGTTTCCTGCCGGGCCAGCGGCGGTGCGCTCCTCGCGCCCGTACTCGGCTCTCGTACGACGACTCGTGCCACTCTCTTCCGCCCTGTCGCTTGCCGGCCCTCCCCCTGGGCCGCTCACTGCCGAACCCCACCAGGCAACGTCACACGCCGGCAACCGCGAGCCTTGGCTTGACTGCCGGCGACGGCGCCACGACAGATACGCCCTGCTGAACACACCGGTCCTCAACCGTACGGTGCAGCGCTACGGTGAGGCCATGAGCACCTGGGCCCCAGCCGCGCTGGAGGCGTTGACCGAAGAGGCCACCGTCGACGCCTACGGCGAGGACGAGCCCAGCTCACCGGGTTCCGGACCTGCCGCTGCCGGAACCCGCCCCCGAGGGCTCGCAATGGATCGAGGCATACCGCTGCTGGGCCCACTGAACTGGCGCGTCGTACGACTGCCCAGCTGAGCCCCTGCTCGAACGGACAGTCCCGCCGCCCTGCCGCTGACCGGACCAACTGCGGGGAACAGACAGCACGTAGCGCGCATACCGCAGTATGCTTGCGGCTATGGCTGACACCACGCGCATCACGGTGACACTCCCCACCAAGCAGGTGGCGGAGCTGAAGAAGATCACGGACAACATCTCCGGCTACGTGGCCGAAGCGGTCGCCAGGCAGATCCGGCACCAGCTCCTGGGGGCCGACCTGCGCAGCCACACAGACGAGCACGGTGCCTTCAGTGAGGAAGAGCTGGCCGAGGCGCGGGCGCGGATCTTCGGTACGACGTCGGCCGCCGGCGGCACGAGCGCCGCGTGAGCGGGCACATTGAGACCGTCGTCCTGGACAGCGAGGGGCTGTCGGCCTGGGTGGCGCAGGACCGGAAGGTTCTGGCGATGTTCCAGGTGTTCCATGACATGGGAGCGGACCTTGTCGTCAGCGCCAACACCATCGTGGAGGTGAGCCGCGCCAGGGTGAACCCGCCCCGACTGCAATGGGCGCTCTCCCGGGTCAAGGTGGAGCCGATCACGGAGGCAGCGGCCAAGGCGGCGGCCCAACTGCTCGAGGGCGCCGGTCTGCACGGACGCAAGTACGCGATCGACGCCACCGTCGCGGAAGCGGCCCTGCGTCAGCCTGGCCCGGTCGCCATCCTCACGTCGGATGTCGATGACATGACCCGGCTGTGCGGCAGCAAGGCCCGGATGATCGGGCTATGACCGCGACATCGTCCCGGGACCATGGACAGATCCGCGTGGATCCGCCGAGACCAGAGCCGCCGCAGGCCAACCCGTGATGGGTGAATAAGGCGTACATTCAGAATGCTGCCAAGGCATGCCGAAGAGCCGGACCGCAATGAGCGGTCCAGCTCTTCGTTTCGCCTGTTCAGGCGGCTGCGGAGGATACGAGATTCGAACTCGTGAGGGGTTGCCCCCCGGTCTCTGCCCGGACCGCAGCGGACGGAGGCGAAGGCAACCAGAACTGCAACCACAGAAGCCCAGCTCTGCTCACACCTTGCGCCAGGCGGTGAGCAGTTCGTCGGGGCCGTAGGCCGCCTGAA
The DNA here is from genome assembly GCF_030499575.1 of Streptomyces sp. DG2A-72. Taxonomy (NCBI): domain Bacteria; kingdom Bacillati; phylum Actinomycetota; class Actinomycetes; order Kitasatosporales; family Streptomycetaceae; genus Streptomyces; species Streptomyces sp. DG2A-72. The sequence continues at coordinate 4,866,160 of NZ_JASTLC010000001.1, read as the reverse complement.
GACCGGAACATCTGATCCCGCTGCGGGAGACCGCCACGAGCGGTACTGGCTCGTCGGTGACCGCCGCCCGGTGCTTCTGCAGTGCTGCCAGGTCGTGGCTGTCGAACGCGGAGTTCTCCAACCACTTGACCGAGCCGAGGAAGAGCAACTGCTTGGCCACCGGCTGCCGGTCGGCGCCCACCAAGTCGATTTCCACGTCGTTGTTGCGGGTCCAGTAGCCGCCGATCGTCGGGGCGGCGGGCAGGAGCCCGTCCGGCAGGAGGCGGGCGAGGGATTCCCGGACCAGGGGCTCGATCGCGCGGCCCCGCCAGCTCGTCCACTGCTCCTTGATGCGGCTCAGAGTGAGATCCCCTCGCATCCGCTCGATCTCCGCCATGTGCGGATCCAGAAATGCGAGCCAGAAGCGCAGGTAGGGGTCGGCCACCCGGTAGCGGCGTTCCTTCGACGGCCTGAGCGAGAGCGGCAGCTCGGCGGCCACGACCCTTTTCTGGGTCAGGACGTCAGTGGCTCGGGTGAGAGTGGTGTGGGCGATGCCGCCCGCCGCGCGAGCGATGTTGGTGAAGGTTCGTTCCCCGGCTCCGATGGCCCGCAGGACTTCCCTGCTCATCGCCTGCGGTGGAAACTCCGCGGCCAGTGACCGTTCAGCGGAGACCAGCAGCGCCGAGATCGGGTTGTCCAGCGAGTCGCGGAGGAACTCCCAGACATCCGCTCCGGCCCGCCACTCGGCACAGATCAGAGGTAGACCTCCCGTGATCAGAGCGGCATCGAACGCGGCCGCCGGAGACAGGCCGAGCATTTCGCCGATGTCGGCCGGGTTCAAAGGCCCCACGATCATTTCCCGGCCCCGCTGGTGAAAGGGCCGGTCGTAGCTGTTCAGCGCCTCCATCATCGACAGATCGGACCCGACCAGGAGGAGAAGCACCGGCTTGCGGCTGAGCAGCCGGTCCCATGCCCGCTGGAGCATGCCCTCGAAGGCGTCGATGCGGTCCATGAGATACGGAACCTCGTCGATGACGACGACGCTGGGAGTGTCGTCGGGCAGGATCTCCGCAAGCAGCCTGAGTGCCGCGTTCCACTGCTCCGGAGTCTCCTCCGAGAACAGTTCCCGCTCCGGCAGGGTGGATCTGGCGACGGCGTCGAGCAGCTCCGTCAGCTCGTCCTCCGCCGTGCCGCCCGCCGCGGTGAAGAAGAGGTACGGCGTCTCGGTCCGCCGGATGAACTCCTCGACGAGGCTGGACTTGCCGACCCGTCTCCGTCCGCGCATGAGGATGCACTGACCGGGTTTCGCCGACCCGGCGGCGTCGTGAACCGCCTGCAAGGCGTTGCCGAGCACGTTCAGCTCGCGCTCCCGCCCGATGAAACGACGCATTTAGACTCCCGATAGGGATAGTATCCTTGGCGATACTATCCCTATAGATACCATCTCGCTCGGGCATGAGGCTCGTGACGCTGTGGATACAGGAGAGGGTGACAGTTGCCGCGTACCCGGCGACGATGGGTGTCTTCGGCGTGGCCTTGAGCAGCCGGTTCTGCCAGCAGGTGGACGCCGGCGTCGGCGGACTTGTCCGCGGCGCGGGGATGACGGTGCTTCGGGGCCGCGGCGCCGCCTGACCTTCCTTCGCGGGGGCGGGGCAGCAGCGGCCACCCTGTGCGGCAGGCGCTTTTCGGTACGCACCGTTTCCTTGGTGTCTCGGCGATGAGGGCCGTAGCTCGCGGCGCGCAGTGAGGCGAGCGACGCTGTGGGTGGACTGCCGCTGATCAGGACCGTCGGGGGCGGCAGAGGTTCCAACGGAGCGTCCCAGCAGACCGAAGCCGCTGCCGACGCGACGAATGGGCGGCAGAAGATCTGCCATGCCGAAGAGCCGAGCCGCAATCACCCGTGTCAGGCACTGCCCTTGGCTTGTCCGTCGAGCCTGGCGAAGCAGCCGCAGAGTACTGGGCCACCTTGGCAGCGAAAGCATTCGTCGAATTTCTATTCTTCGCCGACATGAGAAGCGCCATTTTCTACATCATCGGGATGCACGATGGAGTCCTGGATGCCCAAGATGTGCATAAGCGACTTGACCGACACGACCCGGCTATTGCCAATCCAGAGTACTCTGAAGGGGAGGGAGCCCTTCCTGGCCATCTTTGATGCTTGCGATTCTGAGATGCCAATAATGTTGGCAGCCTCGCTGAAGCCAACATATTGCGGCAGGAGATCAGAAATCCGATAGTAAAGATTCTTCCCGTCCACCCATGACCGCCCTGCCTGTGTTGGGGTAATGGCAGGAGAATCTACCTCATCACGGCAACCGCTGCGGAGTTTGTCATGAAGGGTCTTGACGTGGTCCATTACTCCCATTCGTTGCAACAGGGCGCCTGTGCGCTCCCCGCGAATTCTCTCATCGGCCTCCGGATCCCGCACCGTGCTGGCGTCAATGATCGACGAGGCGCGCAGCGTGGAATCTTCCTCATGCGCGGCATCAGCAATCAAACACTCCGCACCTGTTGCACATGTTTCCGAGCTTCCGGATTCCACCAGTTCACGAGCGCTGGTGAACGCGCGAGTCATCATGGTGTCCAGCAGTCTTTTGGAAGGCGTGCCACTTGCCCTGGAGAACCATGCCTCCAGGGCGCCTTCCACCATCGCAGACCTGATGTCAGAGACATCGTAGTGCCATTTTCGCGCCAACTCTTTCGACCATCCCCCAAAGTATGGGGTCAGTAGATCCAGCAGGATCATCAACCATTTTTCTCGCTCCTGGCGGTCACTCTCTCTTGCCAAAGTTCCCACGGACTCCCAGAGCCGCAAGCTTGCTACGGATTTCGATCGACCAAGTCGAACTTTGTCGCGCAAAACTTGATATGTGGGATGGCTCTTGATTGCACACACTTGAACATCGCCCACATGCGCGCAGATGGGCTCTCCGCCGCAGTCGCGCAGAACTCGTTCAGTGATGAGAGCGAAGACATCGCGCATGGTTTTCCTCTCGCACCGTCGGATCGGGCCTACGGAAAATCATGGGTCGCGGCACTGCGCTTCGAAGATTTCTGCTGGAATTCTTCCCTAATCGAGTGAACTATGTTTGGCGGCACAACGATATGTGGGCATGAGTAGCGGTACTCGACAGGTGGCACTCGGCCTATGGGAAACGGGCCGGACTGCAGCGGTCACGGTCCTGGATCAGGAGTCCCCGGTCCAGCGCCCACCAGGCGCCTGGTGCGAGACAGGGGCCGGCAGCGCCGAACAGGATGGACTACGACTGGCTTGGCACGGCCGCGGCTTGGCTTGACGAGCAGCTTCCGGGCCGTCGCCGGGGGCTGTCGCGACCACCGCGACGACCCGCTCCCGGTTGCTGTGGTGTTCCACGAGTGCGGCCAGTCGCGGCGGCTTGGTGCTCGGCGGCTTGACGCCCAGTGCCGCCAGCATGCCGCGCAGTTCGTCGGAGGTCGCGCCCGCGAGCAGCTGCTCCAGCGCAGCATCCAGCGCCAGGGGCGCGTCCCATGTCTGGAGCAGCGATCCGGCCATGCGGAGCTTCCCCGCGCCGTCCGGCCAGGCCAGAGCATGATCGGCCAGCACTTCCAGCACGGCGTCCAGTTCGTCCGCCGCCGCAGCAGCTCCGCCAGGGCATCGCGCGACGCAGGCGCACCCGGCGCTGACAGAGCCTCGGCCACCCGGAGGTGGGGCAGCTCGAGCCGTGGCAGGCATAAGGCCACCGACCCCGGGGCGCTGAAGACGGTCCGCCAGTTCCCCTGCCTACCGCGGCTTCGGAGGGGGCATGGCGTCCCCTCGCGCTCCCGAGCAGGCGTGCCAGACGAGAGCCGTCGAGGCTGCCCAGCCATGACATCAGCGTTGATCGGGACTGCACGCGGGATGCAATCTCGTCATACCAGGGAGTCGCAGCGGGGCCGGAATCTCGGCGCCGGGTTCAAGAATGGCGTACCCCCATGGTTGGCGGGTGCCGCATGAGGGCTGGGTCCCCCCAGTGAGCGTTGGCGGCTTGTGGCCCGCCTCGACTGCAACGCGCGGGGCCGACCGGAACCTGCGCCAGCGGCTCAGGGGCGGCTACCACCGTGTCGTCTACACCGTCTAGGACGGCCAACTCATCGCCGTGTGGATCCTGGCCGTCGGTAACCGTCGCGGCATCTACCGCCAGGTTCCGTAGGGTCCGCCACAGCTGGTGCTGGCGAGCCGCCGTGATGCGGAAGCGTGCGCTGGGCTGTTCGCCGAGATGTCCTGAATGTCAGCTGTAAGCGCAACCCAAAATGCAACCAGTCCACGCCGAAGAGCCGAGCCGCAATCGCGGCTCGGCTCTCCGTTTCGCCTGTTCAGGCGGCTGCGGAGGATACGAGATTCGAACTCGTGAGGGGTTGCCCCCAACACGCTTTCCAAATGTTCGTCCGGGGGTTCGGCGGGGGGCGGGGGCGTTCTGACCTGGGGTGGAACGGGTGATGGCGGCGCTCCTGGACGGTGCCGGACGGGGGTGAATGAGACCAGAACTGAGACCAAGGTGCCCAGTGTTCTGCCTGGTCAGGCGTGCATCCGGGCCCACGCGACGTGCCGATCAGGGGCCGGTGTCGCTCGGCTGGCTGCGTGGCCGTGTCGGAGTCTGTGGATGCGGATTGTCCCCTCGGGCGGAGGCTCATCTCGCGGAAGCCGTGGTCATGGTGTGCGGCCCAGGCAGTACACCGCAGAGCGTTGCCGCACATCGTCGCGATCGAGCCGTCAGCGTTGAAGCAGCCGACTTCGAGGACGGCCGGGCTGATGCTGATCAGGCTGCTGATGACGAGGCCGTCCGCGCCTACGCCGGTTCGTCTGGCGCAGAGGCGCTCGGCCTCCTTTGGCCAGTCCTTCTCGTTGTTCGGCGCGGGGTCGGATAACAGGACGAAGTCGTTCCCCGCTCCGTGGATCTTGCGGAAGTGCATGGCGAAGCTCCTCGCTGGCGTGAGGTGATAGTTCTCGTGATGGCTGAATGGGGCTTCGGGTCAGAGGAGTTCGACGGGCCGATACGTGGTCGCCGACTCCTTCATGACCCACGGGGAGTGCCCGTCGAAGATCAGAACCCGGTGCCCCGCGGTGCCGGCGGACCTCATGTCGCGGACCCGCAGGTACAACCCGTCAAGGAAAACGAAATCGCCTATGTGGACATCGCTTGGTTGCCTGTAACCGGGGATGGTGCCGAGGGGAGGAACGGAGGTTGGTTCGGTGGTGCGGCGCTCGTACATTCAGCCTCTCCAGATGGCCAGGAGGATCGAACCGTCGAGTGCCGAGAGGCTTGCCACGTAGCAGAGTTGTTGGTTTCGGGGGCTCACGGGGCACCGACCAGGTGGCCGTGAAGGCGGTCGCGGACTGACGGGATACCGATCTCCCCAAGGGGCATCCAGGCCGCTGCGCCGGCTTCGATCACCATCGGAGCGATGGCGCCGGAGTGGGCCCGGAAGAGGTATCTGAAGCCGATCCGGAGGCGGGGGCCGTACCTGTGTTGCCCCGCTCTGGTCACGTCGATCAGGAAGGGGCCATCGCTGTCGGGCTCCGTCCATACTTCGCGAATGCCGACTGCCTCGGTCAACAGACGCAGGGCGGCCTCGCTGAGTGAGTCGTCCTGTGCCTCCGGCTCCGCTTCGGCGAGGGCATAGGCTCCTTCGTGCCGCAGGGACAGGACGCGATTGCGTTCGTCGACGACGACCGCGCCCGTCGTCACGAAGGGGCAGCGCCGGCTGTGGCTGCAGGTCCCGCGCTGTGCGTGGTCGCGGGCGGCGTCGTACACCGGCATCAGCGCCATCTGCTCGTCAGGGTGCTCGTGGATGTAGTGGGACAGCTCCCGGACGATCTGGTCCTCCCGGACACTCACGGGGCACCGAGCCCGTGGCGCTGTGTGTAGATCCACAGGAGCCTGCGCGTGATGTCGGCAACATCCCGGAGGTAGATGAAGACGCCGAACGACGGAGTCTCCGCGGTCGGACGGTTCTGCAAGTCGATGAGCCGGTACCCCTTGCGGAACAACTCCCGCACGTCCTCGTCCTCGTTCGCCCCCAGATCCTCACCGAGTAGAAGGTTGAGGTGCCCGACGATCTCCGGCAGGGACGCGTCCATGTCCTTGCGGGTGGAGGTGGCCATCTGCATGGAGAGGGCTGCCTCGGTGCTCTCCGAAATCGTCTCGACGGCGACCGGGAGAACTTCGGTACCCGCGCTGTCGGTTGCTCTCGATGCCTTGCCACTACTTGCCGCAGTGATCACCGTCTCGCCCCTTCAGTGCGCGTTTCCGGCCGTGCCAGTAACGCTAAGAAGGGCGACAGGAGGGGCTCTACGAGTGTGCCGGAACTTGCCCGGCATTCACCCCAGGGATTCGATAGCTGCCGTGATGAGTTCGCGCGCTGCCGGGCCGTAGACGGCAAGTTCGGCCAGATCCGTGAACGTCTGGGCATACATGGCAAGTTCGTGCTTCTGCGTGACGGCGAGATGGGCCGAAACGAGTTCGACGTGGACCGTGTGGTCGTCGTACAGGAAGAAGCCCTCGACAGGCCAGAGGCTTGAACGGTCGGCGTCTTCAGGAATGATGCCGAGGCTCCACCGAGGGGAGTGCCATAACGCTGAGCAGATAGCCCAGTTGACCGGCCATCACGTCCGTTCCGCCTATGCGCTTTCGGAGTTCTCCCTCTTCCAGGAGGATCGCGAACGTGTGATTGCCGTACACGATCTGCTGCTTCTCCACACGCACCTTGACGGCCGCCGGCACGTCATCAATGAGGCCGCGACGGTCGCGAATAGAGGTGAGCAGTGCGGTGATGTACGAGGCCGTCTGCACGGGGCCGGGAATGAGCCACGGCGAGTAGATGCGGAAGCGTTGGGTGCGTTCCCACAGGGGGAGGACGGACTCCTGTGCCTGCTTCAGGCCGGTGCGCTCCATCCGGCGCCACTCGACATACATGCCCTCGATGCCGCGGGCTGTCGAGACGAGATCCTCGGCCGCGCTCTCCGCACCGCAAGCGGTGGCCCACGCACGAAGGTCGCGCTCCGAGGGCGGACGCTGCCGCTCTCGAAGCGCGAACACTTTGACTCATGCCAGCCGAGACTGTTGGCCAACGCTCGCTTGGTGAGGCCGGCTTCGAGCCGGATTTCGCTCAGGCGTTTCCCCAGGGCCCTGCGGGCTTCCTGAACGCTCGAAGATGGCGATGTCATGTCGCTGCGATGATGCTGTTCGGGCTGTCAGGCCGACTGGAACTCTGCGTGCGGTGTCGCCCGCGCCCATACGGCCTCGAAGGCCGACTCGCAGAGCTTTGCCACCTCGGGGTCCTCCGTGAGTTCCACCTCCATGTTCTCGCCTTCGCCGTCGAAGTGGTTGACGAGGACGAGGCTGGAGTCGAAGAGCCAGAAGTCGTTGCCCGGAAGCGCGAGGCCCGTTGCGTTTCGCCGGGAGAGCCAGCGCACGTCTTCGCCGGCGGCGATGTTGAGTCCGTTCGTCACGTCGTACTCGAAGCGGATGTACTCGCTGACGGGAGTCGAGACGACTCGGGCCCGGCGCACCTCGACACCTCGCGAGGTCGCCTCCGTGACGATGCTGTGCCAGTCGCCCCAGCGTTCGGCCGGGTCGAGTGTCATGCCGGCTTTCCAGTCGATGAAGGCCGGGTCCGACTTCATGTAGGCGTCGCGCATCTCCAGATGGACGGCCGTCCGCTGGCAGTCGCGGAACAGCTCCTCAAACGTCGGGGTCCTCATCAGCCTTCTTCACCTTCAGGAAGAACTGCACCATGCGCCGGGGGATCTCCACCACCGACTCATGGCCGGGGATGTCCATCTGCCCGAGACGCTCGATGTCCTCCACCTTCAGCCCCTGCACGAGGTAGCTGTCCTTCTCCTCGTCGAGGTAGATGGTGGGGGAGCCGCCACTGGGACTCTCCGGGTCCTTACCGAGCTCACGCAGGGCCATGATGTCCTCCTCGGATGCCGGTAACGATCTCTGTGCCAGAGCTTGCCCGCGGCTGTGCCGTGGAGCGAGGAACTTGCCGAAACTTGCCAGGCGTACGGAAGTTGACCTTACGCGGCAGGGGGCAGAACGACGAGCAGCCGGGCCAGCCGCAGCACCCCAGGGATGGCCGGATTTTGATCGCTGTCTGCCCCTCTTCGAGGCCGGGAGAAGCGGCGTCGCCTCAGGCCGGGAAACGGCTGAAGTCGGCCGTCGAGCGGGGAAACCGTGGTCGATGCGCACGTGCGCATGGGCGCGGTTCACTTCGGCGATTCACCAGTTCGCCGGAGGCAGACAGGGAAGATCCCGAAACCACTGGTGCTCTGCGGACGAGCATGTCAACGTGGACGACCTTCCGAAACCCCAGGTCAACGACGGTCAGTAACCCATCCCGAGCGCACGGAGGCGCCCCTGTACCCGCACCACCCCAGCGATCCTTCCCGTCCCGACTTGCCGGACCCCGTGTACTGGGTCACCCCGCGTCACCTCGCCGGTGACGACGGTGTTTTCGCCGAGCGGGTCGGCGACACCCTGGCCGGCCTCGGCTGGCGCATGTGGCTCACCTCGCGCCACACCCTGCTGTATGTGAGCCCGGACGAGCTGCGTGGCGCCGAGTGGATTCTCGCGGCGTACCCGTTCGATCTGGGCGGACTGCCTGTTGCCTGGCAATTGAGTGCCCGCCCGCATGCCATGCCCGTGATGGCGGAGTGGAACGCGTACTTCACCACCGGCGTTCCGTACGAGGCGCTCGCCGACCTTCTCCTGGCGATCGATGTCCGTGAGGCACCCAACGTCGACTTCGCGGGGCCCGAAACGGTCCTCGACGCGCTCAGTGCCAGAGGTTGGATCCGCGACGTGGATCGGCCTCGTACCACCGCCACGGACCCTTGGTTGTCTTCCAGCGTCTCCCTGGAGATCGTGCCGCCGCTCATCGAGGACGCCGACCCGCTCCCTGATCTGGTGGGTTGGCAGGCGTGGGCGGAACCCGTGCTCGGCGCCCCATGTCTGTGGTGCGCGAGCTTCAGTGCCAGCGTCCCCCACGACCTGGTCGCCGCGTTCGCGTCCTCGCTTGCCTCACCTGTCCCGGTGCCCCGCCACACCGTGCCCAAGAGCGCCGAGGGGCGACTCACAGTCGTCCGCCGCTGACAGCGGTCGTGCCAAGCTGGTCGGGTGGCCCGGGGGGCGATTCCCCCGGGCCACCCGACCACAGTTGGACGGCATTCGTCGGGTACGCCAAGCAGGGGTAGTGCGGCTCACTCTCGTGTGCAGGATTGGGGCAAGACGACGCGGACCCGTCGGAGCCGCCCGATCACCACCGTGTAAACATCGCGATGCGCCTCTGCCGAGCCGACCGTGGGAGCGGCCTCAGGACTATGCTGCGTACGGACGTCCCAGACCCCGGCGGGCCACCGCTGCTTGGCGCACACGCCTGCGGAGAGCGGATCACTCGTCCGGTCGCCCAGCGCATCCCCGAGGGAACCGACTGGGTCCTACGCCCCGGAACATCGGCTGCTGGATCGGTCATTCACCTGCCCGCACGACAGTACGACCGTACCGGGAGCCCGGCACGGTCTCGTGAACCGAGGCACCCCGCCCATGAGCAGCCCACCCACCCTGAACGTCTACCGGCACGATACGGGCAACAGGGCGATGGTCACCCTGACCGGTGAGATCGACCTGAGTTCGGCGCCTCTGGTGCACGCGTCACTGGAGCGGTGTCTGCGCGACGGCATCCGTGCCGTCGACGTCGACGGCACCACTGTGACGTTGTGCGACTGCAGCGGCTTCAACGCCTTCCTCTACGCCTTGATGCACACTGCCGCGGCCGGAGAATCCCTGCAACTGCACCACCCCAGCCCGGCGTTGGAACGGCTCGTCGTCCTCACCGGATCCGGCTCCCTCTTCCTCGCCCTCCCGGACGTCTTCGCCGGGAGCCGGCCGCCCCCGTGGCCCTCTCCCGTACACCAGGCCGCGCACCGGCTCGCTCCGGCACTGCCTGCGCTCCCGGGCGGCGTGTTGTGACGGCCCCGCCCGGGCCCATCCGGTCGCGGCGGCGCGCAGACCGCCATCCGCTCGCCACGCGCATGACGCCCCTGAGCCTGCGCCGGTTCAACCGCTGGCAGGCTGAGCGCCTGCGGGAGGACCTGGCGGACCTGTACACGGAGTCCTGCGCCACGCCACCCGGTGGGGAGTACCGCGGTCGGAAGGACTTCCTGCGCCGTCTCACACGTGACACCTGGCGACCGGGGTTCGCCATGCTGACCGCCGAGACATCGAACTTGGCGGGGTACGCGTTCGGATTCCCCGTGCCGCGTGACGGCTCTTGGTGGAACGGATTCCGCGGACCACTCCCGCAAGCCGTCGGGCAGCTCACCGCGTCCGGACAGATCTTCGCTGTCAGCGGGATGGTGGTCCGCCCCTCCGAGCGGTACCACGGCCTGGCCGACCGTCTGCAGGAGCGGCTGCTCGCCGACCACTGGGCTCTGCTCGGCGCGACCCTGGTGGACCGGACCCATCGTGCGGCCCGTGCCGGGTTCCAGTCGCGGGGATGGCGCGACATCGGAGTGGTCTACAGGCCACCGGGTCCTACGGTGCTGCGGGCTCTGGTCCTTCCCCTCGGAGAGCGGACGGCAGCGGAGCCGGGTGACCTCGCACACCATGCACGGTCCAGCGGCCGCAGGAGCACCAGGGGCGAGGCACGCGCGTGAGAGTCACCGGATGAGCGGCGAGGTAACAGGTGTGTCCTGTGAGGGTTGATGGCCGGTCGACCCGGGCCCAGGGGCTGGTGGCCGAGCAGGCGGCGGCCCCGTGCTGGCATCGCCATCCTGGTCCTGTGCGGTACGGGGGCGACGAGCCGCACGACGGATGCATGGTCACTGGCGCCGTGATCGCCCCCGCCTCCGCTTCCCTGCGGCCACGAACCCCGGTCGGCGCGACGACGACGCCTGGCAGCGCGTCCCGCACTTCCCCGGCGGAAAGCAGTCCCAAGACAAAGGTGCGTGCGATGGACCAGCAGCTCCTTTCCACGACGTTCGTCGAACTGGCCGACACTCTGGTCGCCGACTTCGACCTGATGGACTTTCTGTGCCTGCTGACCGACCGCTGCGTGGGCATGCTCGGTGTGAGTGCGGCCGGGGTACTGCTCGCCGACCGGAACGGCGAGCTCCGGGTGATGGCCGCCTCCGACGAACAGGTACGTCTTCTGGAGCTCTTCCAGCTCGAGAACGACGAAGGCCCCTGCCTGGAGTGCTTCCGCACCGGCGCACTGATCTCCGTCCCCGACGTGACCACAGAGATCCACCGTTGGCCGCGCTTCGCCGCGCAAGCCCACCACGGTGGGTTCGCGGCGGTCCAGGCCGTGCCGATGCGCCTGCGGGGCGAGGTCGTCGGCGCCCTGAACCTCTTCCGTACCGATGCTGGCTCCTTCGACCCGGTCGGCACACTCGTCGCCCAAGCCCTGGCCGATGTCGCCACCATCAGCCTGCTCCAACAACGCTCCACACACCGCAGCACCGTCCTCAACGAACAGTTGCAGACGGCACTGAGCAGCCGCGTACTGATCGAACAGGCCAAGGGAAAACTCGCCGAACGCCTCAACATCGACATGGAACAAGCCTTCTCCGCACTGCGCGCCTACGCCCGCGCCCACAACCGCCGCCTGTCCGACCTCGCCCGCACCTTTATCGACGGCACCGAACCCCTCAACGGTCTGATCGTCTGACCACCCGCGACCGGCCTCCAACGCATCGCAGTCGTCGCTCGGTCGTTACTGGCGCGTGGACCGGTAGAACGGTAAACGGCAGCTTCATCGGCCGCGTCGTGGTCACGACCGGGCACTGCACGCGCGAGCTGAAGGCAACCGCAGCAGGGATCGGGGAAGTCCCGCTTCCGCCTGTGGGTTTCGTACGGTGTGAGCCGGTCGGCGATGGGGCGCGGTCAGGCGATTCCGGTGCCGCGCAGCAGCAGTAGCGCCACGTCCACCACCGCCACGGCGACCGCTGCCGCGAACGCCGCCCGCTCCCAACGGCGTCCCAGCACCGTCCCCGCCACCGCGACCAGGACGGCCACCGTGAGCGCCGCCACTCCCCACCGGCCGGGTGGTCCGGCGGGCCCCAGCACCAGGACCGCGGACGCGGCCACCAGCGGCACCGGCAGCAGCAGCCGCGCGCCGTCCGGGCCCAGCCGGTGCGGCCATCCCCGTATGCCCGTCGCCAGATCCCCGCGGATGTCCGGCAGTACGTCTCCCAGATGGGCGCCGACCCCCAGCAGGGCCCCGGCGGTGACGACCCACCAGGCCGGCCATGGCTGCGCCGGCAGGCCCAGCGCCACGAAGGCCGGGAGGCTGGCGAAGCCCACCGCGTACGGCGCCCAGGACCATGCTGTCGCCTTGAGCCGCAGGTCGTACGCCCACGCCGCCGCCACCCCGGTCAGGTGAACGGCGCCCGCCCACAGGCCACAGGCGAACGAGAGCGGCACGCACAGCGCCAGCGCCGCATACGCGGCCACCCACACCTCCGTCACACCGACCGCCCCGTCGACGACCGGTTTGCCACGGCGGCCGGCGGCGATGTCCCGGCGCACGTCGAACGCGTCGTTGCACCAGCCGACGGACAGCTGCCCCGTCAGAACGGCTGCGGCGGTCAGGACGCAACGCGCGGCGCTCTGGCCGGCGGTGACGGCCAGAGCGGTCATCAGGGCGGTGACCGCCACGACAGGCCCGGGGTGGCACGATCCGGCCAGGCCACCCGCCCGGCCGGCCCAACTTGCCTCGGGGCCGCGGGGCGTCGACTGCTCGGGAGTGCCCACCCGGCCGATCGTAGGCGCCCGGGCCCCACCCGGCTGGAGCACACACACCCGGGAGGAACGGCCGGACGGGCGATTCATGGTGTCGAAGTCCCGGGCCGGGGAACACGTGGGGAGCAACTCACCCGAGTTGGTAACCGGACGGGAACCATATGACGCGGATCGCCGCAGTTCACGGTGCCCTCGCACCGCACCGTCGCACCCAGTCCGAGATCACCGACATGGTGGCCCGCACCTGCCTGCCGGAGGGCACCGACCGCCGGGTTCTGGACCGGCTGCACCGCAGTGCGAAGGTCGGCTCGCGTCACATGACGCTGCCGCTCGAACGGTACGGGGAACTGGACGGATTCGGCGCCTCCAACGACGTCTTCATCGCCGCCGCCACCGACCTGGGCGCCAAGGCCGTCCGGGGCGCTCTGCACACGGCCGGTCTGACCGCGGCCGACGTGGACCTGCTGATCTTCACCTCCGTCACCGGCATCGCCACCCCCTCGATCGACGCACGGCTGGTCGGCCGCCTCGGACTGCGGCCGGACGTGAAACGGCTGCCCCTGTTCGGCCTGGGCTGTGCCGGCGGCGCCGCCGGCCTGGCCCGTATGCACGACTACCTGCTGGGCCGGCCCGGCCACGTGGCGGTGCTGCTGTCGGTGGAACTGTGCTCGCTCACCTTCCAGCGCAACGACGCCTCCATGGCCAACCTGGTCGCCACCGCACTGTTCGGCGACGGCGCCGCCGCGGTCGTCGCCTGCGGCGAGAACCGCCCCGTCCGCCCGGACGAGAACGTCGGCCCGACGATCGTGGACACCCGCAGCCACCTGTATCCGGACACCGGGCGCGTCATGGGCTGGGACATCAAGGACTCCGGCTTCCAGGTCGTCCTCGACCCGCAGGTCCCCGATGTGGTGCGCCGATACCTCGCCGATGACGTCGAGGGGTTCCTCGGCGACCACGGGATCAAGCCGAAGGACGTGACCGCATGGGTGTGCCACCCGGGAGGCCCGAAGGTCCTTCAGGCCGTCACCGAGGCCCTCGACCTGCCCGAGGAGGCGCTCGATGTGACCTGGCGTCACCTGGCCGACGTGGGCAACCTGTCCTCGTCGTCGGTGCTCCACGTACTGCGCGACACCCTGGCCGGACGCCGCCCGCCGCCGGGCACGCCGGGTGTACTGCTGGCGATGGGGCCCGGCTTCGCCTGCGAACTCGTCCTGCTGCGCTGGTAGTTCGGACCATCGAAGGACACGAAGGACATAGGGACACATGATCTGGTACGGACTGTTGGTGGCCGCCGTCGCCGGCGAGCGCGTCGCCGAACTCGTCGTCGCCCGCCGCAACGAGCGATGGAGCACCGCCCGCGGCGCGACCGTGACCGGGCAGGGCCACTACCCGGCGATGGTCGCCCTGCACACCGGCCTGCTGATCGCCTGCCCGGCCGAGGTGTGGCTGGCCGACCGCCCCTTCGTACCCACCCTGGCCTGGCCGATGCTGGCCGTGCTGGCGGCCTCCCAGGCGCTGCGGTGGTGGTGCATCCACACCCTGGGACCCCGCTGGAACACCCGGGTGATCGTCGTACCCGGCCTGCCGCTGGTGACCGGCGGTCCCTACCGCTGGCGGTGGCTGCGGCACCCGAACTACGTGGCCGTCGTCGCGGAGGGCGTGGCGCTGCCCCTGGTGCACACCGCCTGGGTCACCGCGACCGTGTTCACGGTACTCAACGCCGCCCTGCTCACCGCGCGCATCCGCTGCGAGAACCGGGCGCTTGCCGCCGCGACTACCTCGACCACGACCGCTCCGGCGTGATCGACGTACTGGTGGCCGGCGGCGGACCGGCCGGTCTGGCCGCCGCCATCCACGCCGCGCTCGCCGGTCTGGAGGCCGTCGTCGTCGAACCCCGCACCTCGCCCGTGGACAAGGCATGCGGAGAAGGCGTCATGCCCGGCGGCGTCGCCGCGCTGCGGGCACTGGGCGTCGAGGCCAGTGGCCGCGAACTGCGCGGCATCCGCTATGTGGACGGCACCACCTTCGCCGAAGCGCCCTTCCGCGGCCGCAGCGGGCTGGGAATCCGCCGTACAACGCTGCACTCCGCACTGCACCAGCGCGCGCTCGACCTCGGCGTGCGCATGCTGCCGGGCAAGGTCGGCAAGGTACACCAGAGCGCGGACGCGGTCACCGCCGCCGGGACCACGGCCCGTTGGCTGATCGCCGCCGACGGCCTGCACTCCCCCGTGCGCCGCGGCCTGGGGCTGGAACTGCCGGGCCGCCCCCACGGCCGCTACGGACAGCGCCGGCACTACCGCGTCGAACCGTGGACGGACTTCGTGGAGGTCCACTGGTCCCGGCACGGCGAGGCGTACGTGACACCGATCGGCGACGACCTGGTGGGCGTCGCGATCCTCAGCCGCAGCCGTCGCGGATACGACGAGCACCTGGCCGCCTTCCCGGCTCTCACCGCGTCGCTGCGCGGCCCGGCCGCGACGGAGGTACGCGGCGCCGGACCACTGCGGCAGCGGGTGCGGCGCAGAACCGCCGGCCGGGTCCTGCTCGTCGGCGACGCCGCAGGCTACCTGGACGCCCTCACCGGCGAGGGCATCGCCCTCGCGCTGGCGACGGCCGGGGCCGCCGTCCGCTGCCTGGCCGCCGGGCGACCGAACGCGTACGAGCGCGCCTGGACCCGGTTGACCCGGCGCCACCGACTACTGACCGGGGCCCTGCTGGCCGCGAGCCGCCGTCCCAGCACCGCCCGCCTCATCGTCCCCGCAGCTGCCCGGATGCCCCCGGCGTTCTCAGCCGCGGTCCACGCACTGCAATAGTGGCCAGGCCCCTTTTCATGCTGAACGCTAATAAAACCAATCATATGCGCGCACTCCGCGTCGGCAGAGGTGGGTCACTACACCAGAGGATCGAGTAGCTCCTCAGGGCCGTTTTCCTCTTCGGGCCGTTTCCATGGCGCCTACCGGCCATCGCCAGGACGCATTCCACATGCGACCTGGACCGAGAACTGGCTTGGCAGATGGTCGAGCGGGCCCGTGTGCCAAGTGTCCTTGCACGGGCGCCGTGCCTATGGCGAGCGGGTCAGGGCGACTCGAACCCTTCGATAGGCCCTCGTGATGGAGTGGCCTCGTGTCCCGTCGGAATGCTCGCGAAGGAGAGCCGTGGGATCGGAGCGTCGGGTGAGTTGTTGTAGCTTGGTGCGGCTGTTGTGCTCGACGAGGATCGGCACGTAGTTGGGGATACGAGCGTTGCTGAGCGGCTGGTAGCAGTCCTGCACCACGCCCTGCACGGTTGCAGCCGTCAGCAGGTTGGCGTAGGAGGCCGTCAGTCGGTCCGTCAGCTCCTGAATAGTGTCAGGTATCGCAGCTTCGGCCGTGTTCGCGCCCATGGGGCGCTCCTCACTGTCGCAGACGGCCGACCGCGGCATCCGATCAGGATCCGGGTGCTCGGTGACGGCCTGTCCGCTCCTCATGCTTGCACGGATCGCGTCCGTGGAACGGCTCACCAGATCTGTTGCTGAGCTCGACATGTCGGTTCGTTCGATCTGTGGGCTGGGTGGCCGAGGAGGTTCACGATGCCGGCAGTCCCAGTTGCCTCCCTCACGGCGTCAGCAGGTCAGGCGACCGGGAATCGCTGCCGACCCCGGCGCGGGATTTACGCGACTGATCGACGGCGTCCGGGGCACCCGGCAGGTAGCGGCGCAGCCGCCGGGATCACGTGTGGCTCGTCGTCCATCGGCAGGGGTAGACAGATGCTCGCATTCGTGGCCGTCGCATTCTTCGTCATCGCCTTCATCATCCGTGTCACCGAGACGTCGACCGAGGTGATCTTCAGCCCGACGAGCCTCATGCTTGTCGGGCTCGCTTTCCTCGCTGTGCACTCGGCCGGCGTGGGGTCTGGCTGGTCCACCCGGGGAAGCTCCAGCCGAGGAAGCTCCACCCGGAGAAGCGGAAGTCGACGCTGAGCAAAGCGATGTGTTCCATCCTCTCGCTCACGGATCCGAACCCGGAGCCGCCGCGGATTACCCACCAGCCGGGCCGCGTTGCGCACGGATCAGACGATCACCGCCTGCACTCGGTGACTGTCCCCATGCCGCGGAGGAGCGATGAGGCGGAGTCTCTGCCCCTGGCCGCCTTGCGACTAGAGCACGCGGTCCTGGCCGGCCTCGAGCGTGTCCTCGTCCGGCAGGTGTACGTCGTTGACGGCGATGTTCACCTCGACGACTTCAAGGCCCGTCATCCGTTCCACCGCGGCGATCACGTTTTCGCGGACCTCTGCGGCGATCTCGCGGATGCTGACCCCGTATTCGACGACGACCTGGAGGTCGATGGCGGTCTGTTTCTCGCCGACCTCGACCTTGACGCCGCGCCCCGCGCTCGCGTGCCCGCCGGGGACCCGGTCGCGCACGGCGCCCATGGTACGAGTGAATGCGCCGCCCAGTGCGTTGATTCCGGGCACTTCCCGTGCAGCGATCCCGGCGATCTTCTCCACCACCCCGTCCGCGATGGTCGTCCGGCCGCGGTCTCCGGTGGTTCCTGAGGTCCGGGCCGTGCGGCCTGCAGCATCGTCCCCAGGCCAGTGCTCGGCTCATCGGTATCGGGCTTCTGCAGGGTTGAACCGTTCGGCTCCATCATGCGAAGCCACCATCTCGGGCAGTCGACGGACTGCCCTACCTGAGCGGTTGTTCGCCGCCGCTTTCGTACCGCAGACCCAAGTACCGTGCGGGGCACCCGACATCAGCGCACCGCCACGCTTTGACACCGTCCGCATCCTGAGATGGGACGGCTTCGGACCGTCTGTCGAACTGGGCCAGGGCTATGCTGCTGTACAGGCGTCCCAGACCCCGGCGGCTTGTCGTTCCACGATACAGATGGCTGCGGGGAGCGGACCTTTCGTCCGTCACCCGGTGCAGCCCTGGAGGGAACCGGGTGGGTCCACTGTCCTGTTGCACAGGCCCTCGGACCGGCCCTCGTTCCGCCTCCGCCGAACGTGCGCCCCTGTCGGTAGCGCGCCAAGAGGGGCCGGGAAACCCGGTGTCCCCATCTCGCTGCCGGATGGTCTTTGAACCGAGGCGGCATGCCTGTCCCACAGCTCACCATCCACCGTCATGACCAAAGGCACCGGGCACTGATCACCCTCGCCGGTGAGATCGGCCTGGAATCGGCACCGCTGCTGCGCGCGACACTGGCACGATGCCTGAGCGACGGCATCCGCATCATCGATGTCGACCTCACCCCCGTGACCTTCTGCGACTGCAGCGGCCTCAATACCTTCCTCTACGCCGCGCAGCGGACCACGGAGGCCGGCGGGATCCTACGGCTGCACAACCCGCCACAGTCACTGGGGCGGATCCTCGAGCTCACCGGCTGCGGGTTCCTGCTTCTCGGCCTTCCGCTCGCGCATCTGTCACCGTCTCTCGGGAAAGTCCCTGCCTCGGCCGCTCCAGCCCTGCCGCACCGGAGCGTTCCGCTGGTGCCTGTCCTCTCGGGCGATGCGCGGTGAAGGCCCAGCCCAGGCAGGGGCAGCCGCACCAGCCCCATGCAGGCGAGCCGTCCACCATGGACGCGGTGCGGTTGCGCCGCGTGAACCGCTGGCTGGCACAGGGCCTGAGCGGGGAGCTGGCGGATCTGTACGTCGACTCCCGCGAGACGTCCGCCCCTGAGGCATACCGCAGCAGCAGCCGCCAGGACTTCCTGAACCGTCTCACCGGTGACATCCGCCGGCCGGGGTTCGCCATGGTGATCGCGGAGACGGACCACCTGGTGGGATGCGCCTTCGGGTTCCCGGTGAGCAGTGACGGCTTCTGGTGGCTCGGGTTCGACGGAGCACTGCCGCAGAGCATCGAGCAACTCACCGCCTCCGGCGGCGTCTTCGCGATCACCAGCATCCTGGTCCAACCACACGAACAGGACCAGGACGTGGCCCGCCGTTTGCAGGAGCGGCTGCTGAGCGACCACCAGGCATCCCTCGGCGCCACCTTGGTGGATCAGAACGATCACCCGACCCTCGCCTCACTCCGCTCCTGGGGATGGCTGGACGTGGGAGAGGTACGTCGGCCAACGGACCCGACCATGTTCCGTGCGCTGGTATTCCCCCTAGGGGAACGCACCACGGCGCGACTGGAGGGTCTGGCACACGATGCCTGGACCCGGTGGCCCGGATGAGGTCCGACAGCCGCTCGGCCCGGATCCAGGTGCTGGTCGCAGAACAGGCGGCCCGACGCGGTGCCCGGCCCAGTGTGGTGGACGTGTGCACGGCGGCCGTGGCCGCCCTCCCGGTCGGCGGAGCCGGAGTATCGGCGATGTCCCGGACCGCTGCAAGCCATCCGCTGTGCAGCACCGACACCATCAGCGAACAACTGGAGGAGCTGCAGCTCACCCTGGGTGAAGGACCCTGCGTGGATGCCTTCACCCATGGCTCGGCCGTCCTGACACCCGATCTGCTCACCGGTGAACTGCAGGACCGCTGGACCGTGTTCGCCGATGCTGCCCTGGACGCCGGGGCACGCGCCGTCTTCGCGCTCCCCCTGCAGATCGGGGCGATCAGCCCGGGAGTCCTGGACCTGTACGCCGACGTGCCGACCGTGCTGGACGCGGAGGAGCTAGCCGACGCGCTGGCCTTCGCCGATCTCGCGACGCTGCTCCTGCTCGATGCGCGTATCGAGGAGACGGGCGCGCCGGTCGACGGAGCACTGGCAGACCGGGGCTTCGAGGACCTGGGCGGATACCGGGCGGAGATCGACCAGGCGACCGGCATCCTCACCGTCCAGCTCGGCGTCGGTATCGACGAAGCCTTCGTACGGCTGCGCGCCTACGCCTATACGCAGGGACGCCGGCTCGCCGACGTGGCCGCCGACGTGGTGGCCCACCGGCTCCGCTTCTCCCCCGACACGGAACCGAAACGGACGGACGATGACGCCTGACGCACCGGTTCCGGACGATAAGCGTGCTGCGCTTCCCGCCCCCTCCCGGCGGGACTAGTCTCAATCGAGGGTGTTCACGATGAATCAGCAGCTCCTGGCCAAGACCTTCGTCGAGCTGGCGGACAACCTGGTCGCCGACTTCGACCTGATCGACTTCCTGCGTCTGCTCACCGACCGCTGCGTGAGCATGCTCGACGCGAGCGCCGCCGGGGTACTGCTCGCCGACCGGGACGGCAAACTGCGTGTGATGGCCGCCTCCGACGAACAGGTACGCCTGCTGGAACTCTTCCAGCTCCAGAACGACGAGGGCCCCTGCCTGGAGTGCTTCCACACGGGCACCCAGGTGATCGTCCCGGACCTGACCCTGGAGGTCGACCGCTGGCCGCGCTTCGTCACAGCGGCCCACCGCAGCGGCTTCGGGGCCGTCCAGGCACTGCCCATGCGTCTGCGGGACGAGGTTGTCGGAGCCCTGAACCTCTTCCGCTCCGCCCCAGGCCCCTTCGACCCCGCCGCCACACTCATCGCCCAGGCACTGGCCGACGTCGCCACCATCAGCCTGCTGCAACAACGCTCGATCCATCGCAGCACCGTCCTCAACGAACAGCTGCAGACCGCGCTGAACAGCCGTGTGCTGATCGAGCAGGCCAAGGGAAAGCTGGCCGAACGCCAGAGCATCGACATGGAACAGGCATTCACCACTCTGCGCGGTTACGCCCGCGCGCACAACCGGCGCCTGTCCGACCTGGCCCGCGCTTTCATCGACGACTCCGAACCCCTCCCCGGCCTGGTGGCCTAACACTGTTGCCGAGGCGGTGACCGCACGCAGCTGCCCGAGAACGAAGAACCACGCTCGGATCACGGGCCGTGCTTCTGGAGGCGCGGTGCTGCTGGTGCACCGCTGCCGGCTGACGCCCGCTGTGGCGCGGCGTCGGCTGCGGGGCTGATCGTGGGCTCCGGGCCCTCGCCCTCGGCTGTCTCGCCGGACCGCACCGCCGTCCCCTCTGCTGTTGCTGTCCAAGCGGCGCAGTACAGCAGCAGCCTTGCCATGAGGTTGATCCACAGCACGACGGCGACCGGCACGGCGAAGGCGCCGTACATGCTCTTCCCCGCAACGCCCTGCAGGTAGCCGGTCAGCAACCACTTGAGCAGTTCGAAGCCCACCGCACCGATCAGCCCGGCGACCACGACCGCACGTCGGCCGGGATGCACCCGCGGCAGCCGGGTGAGCAGGTAGACCAGCAGGAGAAAGTCGACGACCAGGGCGATGGCCAGGCCGGCGAAGAACAGCAGGGACCGTCCCGCCCCGCCCTCGATACCGGCCTTGTCGGCGGCCCAGCCGACGGCACTGTTGGCGAACACCGAACTACCGATCGCGACGAGCCCGACCGCGCCGAGTCCGACCAGCACCACGGAGTCCTTGAACTTGAGCAGGAACGGATTGCCCGGGTCCTGCTCCTTCTCCCATACCGCGCGCAGGCACCCGCGCAGGGCGCCGACCCAGTTGATGCCGATCACGAGCAGCAGCGCGCCCGCGATCAGCCCGACGGATCCGGCATGCGCGACAAGGCCGTCCAGGTCCAGCAGGTCGGAGAGGCCCGGCGCCTGGTCGGCGATCTTGTCCTGGAGTTTCGCCAGCTGGTCCTCGCTCAGCAGCTTGGCGCCGATCGCCGCGCCCACGGTGATCAGCGGAAAGAGGGCGACGAAACTGGTGAAGGTGACGGCCGCGGCGAGCCGGGCCCAGTGGACGGCATCCAGCCGCTCGAACGCCCGCCAGGCGTGCGTCCGCATCAGCTTTCCGATCACGGGCAGCCTTCTCAGCCAGTCCATGAGGAACACCCGCTCTCTGCGTACCCACCGTCACCATGCCCGGCAGGTCGACCGAGGTCTGTGTCGCAGCCGACCGCTCAGGACCACAGCGGCGTCTGGGCGTCCGGTGCGGGCACGGTCGCCTGCGAGATCGTCAGCGGGGAGCGGCCCGGCGGTGGAACCAGTGCTGCTTATGAGGGGGGCGTTCGACCAGGTCGGCCCGGTCTTCGTCCTTCCTCTCCGCCTGCACCGTCTGCCCGCGGGAGGTGTCACGTTCGTTGGCCAGGCCACCGGGTTCCCGTTCGGCTGCAACAGACCCGCGCCGGGACGGTTTGGGCCCGCGATGTGCCGTGCGGCGGCGGGTGGTACGGCGTGTACCGGCCAGGATCAGGCTCAACCCGAGCAACGCCGCCGCCCCGACGACGATGCCGTAGAGGAAGAGGGTGCCGGTGGAGCCGGTGACGTCGACTCCGAAGACAGAGAATCCGCCGGTGAACTCGTGGGCGCTGCCACTGTTGGAAAGAACGCCGGCGACAGCGATGACCACCGCGGCGACGAGGATGACGAGTCCGAGGATGATCATGGCGCGCTCCTGGGATCTGCTTCCTCTCCTCACGGTAGAACCGTTCTGCCCGGCAGGCCACCGCCACGGGTTGCGTCAACCCTGAGAATTTGGTATAGGCGAGACCGGAGGACGCCGACACTACTGCGTGGAGGGCCTCTGGCCGCCCATCCGCCACCACCCCAGGAGGCGTAGCGCCATGGTCTTCTTCCTGGTTCTGCTCATCTGCGCCATCGCGCTGATCGTCATCGGCGCTGCCGTCGACGGCACGCTGTATCTGCTCTCCACCGGCGTGCTGCTCCTCATCGCCGCAGTGCTGTACCTGCTCGTGCGCTCGGTATCGCGCTCGCGCCGACGCCCGGCCCACTGACGCGCGGTGGTGGATGGCGGACCGCCGCTCCATATGCGCTCGGAGACGGGGGCCGGACGGTTCGCTGCTGTTGTGTTGACCAGTGCGTGGCGACGGCCCGGCCCAAAGACGGGCCTGCGGGAGGAGCCGGCAGAACAGGCTTGGATCACCGTTACAGGCGGCGCCAGCGGGCCGAGGCGAAGGAGAAGACGCCGAAGACAATCAGCCCGATCGCGACGGCGACCAGGAGCCACGGCCCCACCGGTGTCTGCGTGAAGCTTCCGGAGCGTCGCGTCCACGCCCTTGGCCTCGTCCGGATCGAAGCGGACGGCTGCCACCAGGATGAAGATCCCAGCCGCGGCGAACACCACGCCCCGCGCCACGCCTCCGACCACGCCCAGAGCGGTGACGACCTGCTTCGTACGGTGGCTCATGGTGCCGGTGTCCAACTGCTTCAGGAAGCTCCGCATGGCCGCCCGGACGGCGAGTACCCCGCCGATACCGATTAGGAGGCAACCCCCGGCTCCCACCAGCACCTGCCCGTACGACAGTTTGAGCACCGATGCCGTCCAGTCCTGCGACTGCGCGTTGCCGCTGGAGCCCTGCCCGCCCCCGGCGGCATACACCGCCGTGGTCCAGCAGACGAAGGCGTAGAAGACCGCCCGCCCGCCGTCCAGCATGCGCGAACCCGCCTTCCGCTGAGGGCCCCTAGTGAGTACGGCGCGGGTACCCCGCCACAGCGCCATGGCGGCGAAGCCGACCACCATCGCCCACAGCATCACCTTCCCGAACGGCTGCTCCGCGACCTGGGCCAGCGCGCCCTGCCGGTCGGCCGACTCGCCGTCGCTGCTGAGGGCGATCTGAAGGGCAAGGGCGCCGATCAGGACGTACACCACACCCCGTGCGACAAAGCCCGCTCGCCCCGCGGCGGTCAGCGTCTCGTTCTGGGTGGTACGGGCCGCGGACTTCACGGCCTGGCCGCGCCCTTGCGTGTTGGACGAGGTCACGATGTCCTCCCCATTTGCGTGGGCGCGCGATACGCGTCCACTGCCCCCCAAGTGCCCCGGGCCAGGCATTTGATGCGCTCAGCGGACGAGCGCGGCCTGGACGGGACAGGCTGATTCATCGGTCATCGTCTCGGACGTCACCGGCGTAGCACGGGTCACTTCCGGCGTGGGCCTGGAGGGCCGAGCCCTGTGCCGCACCGGCCTCCGACTGTGCGGCGTACCGCCCGACATGTCGAGCGTGAAGAAGCAAGGGGAGTTGTCCTGGCCTTCAGGGTCGTTGCCGCCGAGCCCGCTGTTTCAGTGCCTGTGTCACGCGGGGGAGTTCCTCGTGCAGCAGGCGGCCCGCCAGGGCACCGCCGAAGACGACGACGCCCACACCGACCAGCCAGGATTGGACGACCAGGACGGTTCCGAAGGGGCCGTAGGTGACGGCACTGGATGCGATCAGGGGTGAGAAGACGAGCCGGGAGAAGACCCGAAGACCGAGCAGCCCGAGCGCCGATACCACAGCGCCGGGAAGGAGATCGTTCCACGCGATCCGCCCGCCGAGCAGCATCTGCTGCGACCACCAGAAGAACAGGACGGCGCTCAGTGTGGCGGCCAGCGTGCCGGCCGGTGAATGGCGCCACAGTGTGGTGGTGGCGGTCAGGTAGAGGGACCCGACGAGCACGGCGAGCCACAGCACGTGCCGCCATCTTGCGTACCAGCGGGCCGGAGGCAACTCCCAGATCTTCTCGTAGCCGGTCTGCACCGCCGCCCCGAAACTCAGACCGAAGACAGCGAGAGCGGCAAGGCCGAAAGCAGTCGTGGTCTGCAGCACCTGGCCGGGCCGCGCGAACAACTTCCCCACCTCCTCCCTGGCGGCACTCGACACGCCGAGCCCGTCCCCCAGCCACTGCGCGAACCCCCGCCCGTGCGCCGGATCAGCCGCCGAGACAACGATCAGCAAGGGCACCAGCGTGAGGAAGCCGAGCGCCGCAAAACCCAGCGACCTCGACCCCAGTTCGATCTCTCTGCTCCGCCGCCATCCCCGCCCGGCCGACGAATCACGGAACACCCGGCACAGCCTCAACGACACGAACGAGCTGTCCACACCACCGGAAGACCTGCGACATACAGGTCGCCCATCACATGGGACGCCATCACCGACAGCCGTGAACCCATGATCCGGTCACCGCCGCTCCAGCGCGTGAAGGCGCCGCAGCGCGCGACGCCACTCGCGCCGTATCGCCTCGGGGAGTTCCTGGCCCTTCGTGGTGGCGACCAGGGCAGCAGCCACGTCGCGGAGTTTGACGTTGCAGTGCTGCGACACCTCCACGAGCAGGTCCCATGCCCTCTCGCTGGAACACGGTGCCAGGGCCATCACCATGCCGCGGGCCTGGTCGATCACCGCACGACTCACCAGCGCCTGCTCCAACTGCTTGTTCTTGCCGCGCAGCTCGACGACCTCGGCCAGCAAAGCCGCATCCCCCACCGAAGCCACAGCCGTCAACAGGGGCTGTTCTTCACGGGGCGTGGTCAGCTGGTGCATGGTGCGTACCTCACAATGCAGTCCTCAAAAGCAGTCATCGTGTCCATGAGCGGTCCGGACATGGGCTGCTTCGAGCACACCGATCTTGTGGCCTTCGCTGTCGACGACGTCGCAGTTGCGCCACTCACGGACATCGGCTGCGTGAGTCACGGCCCTCCCCTTCCGGACGTCTCATCTGTCAGTCGTGAGTCGCACCCCCGGTCTTCCGCGTAAAGCCGCCGCAGTGCATCCCGCAGTGCCCGCTGCATCAACCGCGAGAGCGGCTCGCCCTCCCAGGCGGCGACCACGGCCACGGCCACGTCCGGAAGCTTGGTGTTGCACTGCCGTGCCATGTCCACCAGCAGTTTCCCGGCCGGCCCACGGCGGCAGAGGGCCAGGACCATCACCATGCCGCAGGCCTGGTCGATGACCATACGGCCTGCCAGTGCCCGCCGCAGCTGATCATTCTCGGCGCGCAGTGCGACGACATCCTGACCGGCCGCATTCCCCGCCACGGCCTCGGCCCTCAGATCCCACCAGTTCTCCGGAAGCATGGTTGTGCGCTGCATGGCACGTACCTCTCGACGATCTCGGCGCGTCCGGCTGGGCGGAGGCCGTCCCGGAACCTCTGGATATTCGGGCAACTTCACCGGTCACCCGCGGCGTTCATGGTCCCGACGGTCCTCGCGCCGCCAGCGCGCCCGGTGCCGACGACTGTAACGACGGTCCCAACGGTCCTGACGATCCCGGCGGTGCTCGTAGTCCCTGTACTGCCCGAGATCGGAACCGTCGCCACGAATCCAGCCTCCCCCGCGATCGCGACCGTGCCGGGTGGCGCCGAAGACCAACACGGCCGCGGCCACCCACCAGAGAGGGCTGATGAAGCCGAGGCCGAACAAGACCACGATCAGGATGAGAAGCAGAACGAACACGGCGGGCCTCCCCGGAGCGGAACACAGCATCACTGCCGGGGGCCGGGGCCAGTACGAACAGCGTAGCCCTGCCCCGAGGTTGCGGACAGCGACCCACGTCAGCGTCTTCCGCCGGGACCAGATGGCCACTTGACATCTGTCCAGGGAGCGCGGCGAGGGCTAGCGTGTGCGGTACGGCCCGAGCCCCCGGCAGCGTCGAACACCTCTCGCGCTCCTTCGAGGGCGCACCTCGCGCATCAGTGCCGGAACCACCCCGCCCCCCAACGGGCCGCCCCCGCCGTCGCCACTCGATCCCGGCGCCGCACCGATGCGCCCCATGCGGGCATCCCCCCTCTGCTGCCCGCCGCGTCGCACGCATCCCACCGCAGGCGGTACGCATGTACGTACTGATCGTTCCGGCTTCTGTCCCCTTCGTCCTGCTCGCCACCGTGATGGGCCTGTCCTGGTGGGAGGACCGCATCCTGCCGGCGGCGCCGGCCGAGCAGGCCGAAGCCCCCGCCGAGGCTCCGTTTGTCCCAGCGGCCCCTGCTCAGCTCGCAGAACTCCCCCGTGCCGACACCGCGTTGACAAGGGAGGTTGTCGGGCGTTGACTGACAGCACGGCGTAGGGCTATGCCGCTCCGGATCATTCGGGCGCAGCATTCCACCTTCCCGCTTCGCCCGGACCCCGCGGAACTCAGGAACTTCCCGCGATCTGGAGGCCCGGCAATGATCCTGTGGATTCTTCTCCTTCTGCTGATCCTGGTGGTGTTCGGGTTCGGCTTCACCATGCAGGCCCTCTGGTGGGTCGCCGCCGTACTCCTGGTCGTCTGGATCGTCGGCTTCGCCATGCGCGGACGCGGCGGTGGACGCCGTGGCGGCGGCCGCCGGTACAGCCGCAGTCGCGGATAGCCCACACACCAGGCGCTCTCCCGCCCTCCGGGACGGTGGCCTGTACGGCGATCACGCGCGGGAGCCCATCCAGCGAACGAGCAGAGGACAGCCATGAGCCTCGGACAGACGATCAGGCACAAGACCCAGGCATTCAAGGGCCGGGTCACCGAACGCATCGGCCGGACCACCCGCAACCGGCGCCTGCGGCGCGAAGGCAGGACCGACCGGGTCTCCGGAAACCTCAAGCAGTCCGGCGACAAGGCCAAGGACGCCTTCAAGCACTGACCACAAACGCCCCGGGTGGTGCCCACGTCGCGTGGCCGCCACCCGGCAGGCCAACGCGGAATCAGCCCACGGGAAATGACGGGAACGGCAATGAAGCCGAACAATCCACGAGCCGAGAGCCAGAGAAGGCAGCCATGCTCACCATCGTGATCATCGCCGTGATCGTCATCGCGGCCGTCGTCCTCTTCCTCGTCGGACGTGGACGCATCCGGGCCGGCGGAGGACGCGGGCTCAAACACCGCTTCGGACCCGAGTACGACCGTGCCGTCGCCGACCACGACGGCGACACCAAGGCGGCCGAGCAGGAACTCGGCGAGCGCGTCAAGCAGCACGGCTCCCTCGATGAGCAGCCGCTGTCGCCCGAGGCCCGCGCGCAGTACAGGGCTCAGTGGGCCGACGTCCAGGAGCAGTTCGTCGAATCACCGCAGAAGGCCGTCACCGAGGCGGACGCACTCCTTGCCGGCCTGGCGAGGGACCGCGGCTTCCCCGACGGCGAGCAGTTCGAGGAGCAGTTCGCCGCCCTCTCCGTCCACCACCCCGCCCATGTCCACGGCTACCGCAGCATGCACACGGCCGCCCGCGGACAGAGCGGCACCGAGGAAATGCGGGAGGCCATGGTCGAAGCCCGAAGCCTCTTCGAGGCACTGGTCGCCGAACAGCCGGCCGACCCGGACCAGGGCAGCTCGCAGACTCCTCAGTCCCGCGACGGCAACGGCCACGCGCCATGGGCACTGAACCGACGCCACGCGAAGGGAAACAACACCTGATGTCGCAGAACGCCGAACACGCACGGCAACCCCAGCCCGGAAGCCCGGATCCCTCGGCGCCGCGCAACCCGCAGGCGCCGCAGAGCCAGCGGGCCCCGCAGGCACCTGTCACCAAACCTGCTCACGAACCGCGTGAACCCGCCACCAACGGCGCCAACGCCGGCCGCCCCAGCCCCGATCGCAAGCCGACGCCGGAGATGCTCCCGCAGGGCGAACGGGACAAGCTCACCCTGCGCCTCCAACAGGCCCTCAACACCTTCGTCGACAGCCCACGCCAGGCCGTGGAGGAAGCCGACAGCGTCTTCGACGAAGTCACCACCCACTTCACGAACACCCTCACAGAGCAGCGGCGCGTCCTGCGATCGGGCTGGCAGGACCAGGACACCGAAGCGCAGACCGAGGAACTACGGATCGCGCTCAGGCAATACCGGGAGATCACCGAACGCCTGCTGCACATGTCGGCGCCCGCCGGCCGGTGACACCGTCCTCCCCGCAGGAAGCACAGCCGCCGCAGGAAACCGGTAGGTGAACCACACCGGCCAACCGCGGCGGCTGTGTGCTGCTGAAGCACTCAGCCCGATCCATCCGGCGGCTCCGAGACGGCCCGGGCCTCCAACCGTGCGGCGTGCCGCCTGACGAACTGCGGCAACACCACCCACAGACCGCCGCACACCAGCAGCGTCGCACTGCCCGCGATCACACCCTCGACCCGGCCGAGCACCACGTCGACGACGAGCAGTACGGAACCGGTGAGGGTCAGCATCAGGACGCTCATACCCGCCCCGCCAGCCGTGAGGAGATCATGACGATCTCAGGCTTGGCCCCGCGCTGGAACAGCGTGCGGTGCAGCGCGGCCGGAGTGGTGAACAGGGCCGCTGCGAGCACCGCGAGCAGCAGCGTCGTGATCTACATGGTGCGCTGCGCCGTGTCGAGCGTCGAGAAGCGGGCGGTGAAGGCCAGCGTCAGCAGGAACGCGAACAGGATCTGGACCCCGGTCTGGATGATCCTCAACTCCTGGAGCAGCTCACCGTAGTTGCGGTCGGCCCGCTCCAGCGTCGTCTCTTCGCGCGGCGTACGGGAATTCTCCTCAGCCATGCCCTGGCAACCTACTCGAAGGCCGCGCAACGGTCCCCCGGCCGGACAGAGCATTCCGTACGACGGTCGCGGACGTCCTGGTATCAGCGGATGTAGTCGGCCGCGCCGTTGGCTTCGCGGAGCTGGTTGCTGAGCTGTGCTGCGGTGGCTGCAGCCTCGGCTGCCTCAGTCCCACTGACTACGAGGCCGCTCTCGCGGCGTGAACACCACACCGATGGTGTCCGTCAAAGCGGAACAAGCTCAGTCCTGGATCACCGTGCCTTTCCGGGCCGTTCGTCTCGGCTCGGCGCGGGCCGGACAGCACGGCCGCCCGTCGCCGCAGCGGTGGTGTAGTCAGGCATTGCGGAGGCGTCGCCGGGTAGGCCGGCCATACGCCGCAGCCGCCACACGAGCACGTCGCTGACCGAATCGGCGGTGTCCAGCTCCCGCCGTCCGGCAGCCTCGGCCAGCAGTGCCGCCGGGTCGTGTCCGGTGCTCTCAGCGTCGGCGAGAGTGGCGGCGAGGGCGTGCCAGCCTGGCTCGGCCAGGATCTGCTCGGCCAGCTCAGGTACCGCCGCCCGTAGACGGGCGGCCTGCTGGTGCCGCAGCGGTTGCGACAGGCGCCGGCCGCGCTGATGGAGCGCGCTGAGACGTCGGCAGCGGCGGGGCATAGGGGTGGGCGTACATGCCGTCGACGAGGTCGACTTCGACGGCCACTGTTCCGGCGACTCCGCACCGGTCCCGTGCATGGCTGGCAAGGAAGATCAACGCTGACATCAGCCTGTGGGCCAGGAAGTCACCTGCGAGAGAGCGGACCCGGTCCGTCGGATCCTCGTCGTTGGCCACTGAGGTTTGGAGAGACTGCGCCCAGATGCCGGATCCGTCGTCGTAGAGGTGCGCCAGATCGCTGTCGGCGCGATCGGAACGCTGCTCCACGATCAGTCTGTGGGAGCCCACGCTGACATGGCGGAACAGCCGTGTCTCCGTAGCGATCAGCGGCTGTGAGGCCAGGAGCTGCTCCTTGTAATCGATGAAGGAGCGCTGGTTGATTCGCATCTCGCCAGGTACGTCGGGAACCAGCGTGACCAGCAAGTGGGTTCGAGTGCACGACAGTTCACTCGTCACGAGCCGGGCCTCGATGTCGCGCATACGCTCGGCCCGGTCTGCGGCGGAGCTGAAGCGTTGCCGGTAGGCGCTGGCCACGTATGTCTCCGTCAGCCAGTCCGTCTTGCTGCCGGCGCGACGCGGGTAGCGCAGAGCCGCAGAGGTCGGTTTGGTCGGCGGCACGATGATGGCGTGCGGCGCCTCCGGGCTGCGGGGAACGGTGAGAAGGAGTAACCCATGCCCAGGATTGGCGGGGTTCTCCTTGAGGAGCGGTTCCCATCGCACGGACGGAGCCGTGGATGCGGCGATCCGCTGCTGCAGATCCCGGACGTGTCGATCGTCAAGGTCCACGTCGAATGCGCGAGAGGGAACGCCTCGGCTTTCCGCCATCCCGATGACGAGGATTCCACCGATGTGGTTGGCGAGAGCGGCGACATCTTTGGCCAGCTCTTCTCTGCTCTTGGCGTCACTGCCGTAGTGCTGCTGCTTGTAGTCGAGGTCCTCGGCTTCGACCGCCTCCTGTCGCCCGATGAGGGCAGCGATGTCGCCGTACCCGACCTCGTCGAGGCGACCGCCCAGGAGATCCTCCAGGCGACGGGAGCGAAAAACCATGGTTCTACGGCAAGCCGCGTACCGGGCCGGCCGTGGCGATGTTCAGGTCCTGGAGGGAAGGGAGTCGGTGTCCACCGAGGTCCCCCCGGTCCAGTCAGGACAACTGAGACCAAAACTGAGACCACGCACGACGAAGGGCCCCACCGCGAACGGTGGGGCCCTTCGACATCGTGCCCGGTGAGGCACTGGCGGAGGATACGAGATTCGAACTCGTGAGGGGTTGCCCCCAACACGCTTTCCAAGCGTGCGCCCTAGGCCTCTAGGCGAATCCTCCGCCGCAAACAATACAAGACGTTGAGGAGTGCTCGCGAACTCGTTCCCCCTGGCCGGCATCGGGTACTGTGGGCGCAGCCCCTCACGCGGCGCTATCTGACTGAACTCCCCCAGGGCCGGAAGGCAGCAAGGGTAGGTCGGCTCTGGCGGGTGCGTGGGGGGCGTTCGCGTTGCCGGGCGGCCGGCGGGCGGAGCCCGATGTCAGTGGGCGCCTATAACCTCGTATGCGTGTCGTCTCTTGCGCTGTACCGCCGCTATCGCCCGGAGTCGTTCGCCGAGGTCATCGGGCAGGAGCATGTAACCGACCCGCTGCAGCAGGCGCTGCGGAACAACCGGGTCAATCACGCGTACCTGTTCAGCGGTCCGCGCGGATGCGGCAAGACGACGAGTGCGCGGATTCTGGCGCGGTGCCTGAACTGCGAGCAGGGGCCCACGCCCACCCCGTGCGGTGAGTGCCAGTCCTGCCGGGATCTTGCTCGGAACGGGCCAGGTTCCATCGATGTCATCGAGATCGACGCCGCTTCGCACGGTGGTGTCGATGATGCGCGTGACCTGCGGGAGAAGGCCTTCTTCGGACCCGCCGGCAGCCGCTACAAGATCTACATCATCGACGAGGCCCACATGGTCACGTCGGCCGGTTTCAACGCGCTGCTGAAGGTCGTCGAGGAGCCGCCGGAGCATCTCAAGTTCATCTTCGCCACCACCGAGCCCGAGAAGGTCATCGGGACGATTCGGTCGCGGACCCATCACTATCCGTTCCGGCTCGTTCCGCCGGGGACGCTGAGGGAGTACCTCGCCGAGGTGTGCGGGCGGGAGAACATTCCCGTCGAGGACGGTGTGCTGCCGCTGGTCGTGCGCGCCGGGGCCGGGTCCGTGCGTGACTCCATGTCCGTCATGGACCAACTGCTCGCCGCGGCCGGTGCCGACGGTGTGACGTATGCCATGGCCATCTCGCTGCTCGGCTACACGGACACTTCGCTGCTCGACTCCGTCGTCGAGGCCTTCGCCACAGGAGACGGGGCCGCCGCCTTCGAGGTCGTCGACCGCATCATCGAGGGGGGCAACGACCCGCGTCGCTTCGTCGCCGATCTGCTGGAGCGGCTGCGGGACCTGGTGATCCTCGCCGCCGTTCCGGATGCGGTGGAGAAGGGGCTCATCGATGCCCCCGCCGACGTGCTCGAGCGGATGCAGGCCCAGGCCGGCACCTTCGGCGCCGCCGAACTCAGCCGCGCCGCCGACCTCGTCAACGAGGGCCTGACCGAGATGCGGGGTGCCACCTCCCCCCGACTCCAGCTCGAACTGATCTGCGCGCGCGTAATGCTGCCCGCCGCATACGGGGACGAGCGGTCGGTGATGGCCCGCCTCGACCGGCTGGAGCGCGGCGTGAACTTCTCGGCCGGGGGCGGGGCGCCCGCCATGGGGTATGTGCCCGGGCCCGAGGCGCACGGCGGTGCGGGTGAGGGGACGGGGCCCATGGGTGCTTCGGCTCCTCCGGTTCCTCCGGGGGGCGGTGCCGCTGCGGCTCGGGCTGCCGTGCGGGGCTCCGGCTCCGGTGGTTCTGGGGCGGGTTCGGTGGTTGCGACCGATCCGGACAGTGGTACGACGTCGGCGGCTGGGTCGGTTCCGCCTGCCGCCGCCGGCCCGGGCGGCGGACCTTCCGGTGGCGGTCAGCCGCAGCACGGCCAGCAGACCCAGCAACCGCATCAGACCCAGCAACCGCATCAGAGCCAACAGCCTCAACAGCCCCAGCCTGGTCAGGGCGCACCCAGCCATGCCCCTGCCTCAGCCCCCGGCGCCTGGCCCACCGCCACTCCCGCGGGCGGCGGCCGACGCCCCGGCGGCTGGCCGACGGCGACCCCGGCGGGCGGCGGGCAACCCCCGGCCGCCCCGGGCACACCCCCACCCGCGTCCACGCCCACTCCCGCCCCACCGGCCGCCACCCCCGCATCCACCCCGGCACCCGGCGGCCTCGACCCCCGCATGCTCTGGCCCAACATCCTCGAGACCGTCAAGAACCGCCGTCGCTTCACCTGGATCCTGCTCAGCCAGAACGCCCAGGTGGTCGGCTTCGACGGCACCACCCTCCAACTCGGCTTCGTCAACGCCGGTGCGCGGGACAACTTCGCGAGCAGCGGCAGCGAGGACGTGCTGCGACAGGCGCTGGCCGAGCAGTTCAACGTCCAGTGGAAGATCGAGGCCGTCGTCGACCCGTCGGGCGGCTCGGCACCCCCACAGTCGGCAGGCTCCTCCGGCTTCAACGGCGGCGGTGGCTACGGCGGTGGAGGCAGCGCCGGTGGAAGTGGCCATGGCGGCAGCGGGGCTACGACGCCCCCGCGCCCGGCGTCCCCCCAGCCCGCGCCTACGCCCACCTCGCCCGCACCCACCTCGCCCACGTCCACCCCGGCTCCCGCCACCCCTGGACCCAGGTCCTCGTCCGCGCCCGCGCCCGCGTCGTCCACTCCGGAGCCACCCCCCGTCTCCCCCGAGGACGACATCCCGGAGGACGACGACCCGGACCTCGACGAGTCGGCCCTCTCCGGCCACGAGCTCATCGTGAAGGAGCTGGGGGCGACGGTGGTGGAGGAGTTCACGAACGAGTAGGGAGCGAGTGGGGAACGAGTCGGGGCCGTCTCCCGGAGACGCCGGGATGCACCGGTATGGGACCGGCATGGGACCGGCATGGAACCGGCACCTCGGAGGATCCTCCAGTCGAACAACCCCCCGCCCCTCAGCAACCCGCACAATTCACGCAGCTCCCCGCCGGTTAGGCTGACCCCGTGAAGGTCCTTGTCATCGGAAACGGCGCCCGCGAACACGCCCTGTGCCGTTCCCTGTCCCTCGATCCCGACGTCACCGCGCTGCACTGCGCTCCCGGCAACGCCGGCATCGCCGAGGTCGCCGAGCTGCACCAGGTGGACGCCCTGGACGGCACGGCCGTATCCGCGCTGGCTACCGAGCTCGGCGTCGGCCTGGTCGTCGTAGGCCCGGAGGCGCCGCTCGTCGCGGGGGTCGCCGATGCTGTGCGCGAGGCGGGGATTCCGGTCTTCGGCCCGTCCAAGGAGGCCGCGCGGCTGGAGGGTTCCAAGGCCTTCGCGAAGGAGGTCATGGCGGGGGCCGGCGTCCCTACGGCCAGGTCGTACGTGTGCACCACGCCCGCGGAGGTCGACGAGGCCCTCGACGCCTTCGGCGCACCATATGTCGTGAAGGACGACGGGCTCGCGGCCGGCAAGGGCGTCGTCGTCACCGGCGACATCGAGGTGGCCGCGGCGCACGCCAACGCCTGTGAGCGCGTCGTCATCGAGGAGTACCTGGACGGCCCCGAGGTCTCCCTCTTCGCGGTCACCGACGGCGAGACGGTCGTCCCGCTCCAGCCCGCCCAGGACTTCAAGCGTGCCCTGGACGGCGACGAGGGCCCGAACACCGGCGGCATGGGCGCGTACTCCCCGCTGCCCTGGGCCGACCCGAAGCTGGTCGACGAGGTCATGCAGACCGTGCTCCAGCCCACCGTCGACGAGATGCGCCGGCGCGGCACCCCCTTCTCCGGCCTGCTGTACGCCGGTCTCGCGATCACCGGCCGGGGGGTACGGGTCATCGAGTTCAACGCCCGCTTCGGCGACCCCGAGACCCAGGTCGTCCTCGCCCGCCTCAAGACCCCGCTGGCCGGTGTCCTGCTCGCCGCGGCGAACGGCACCCTCGACGTCCTCGAGCCCCTGCGCTGGAGCGACGACGCCGCGGTCACCGTGGTCGTCGCCTCGCACAACTACCCCGCGACCCCGCGCACCGGCGACCCGATCACCGGCCTCGACGAGGTGGCCGCGCAGGACGCCCCGCACGCGTACGTCCTGCACGCCGGGACGAAGCGCGCCGGCGACGCGATCGTCAGCGCGGGTGGCCGCGTCCTCTCCGTCACGGCCACCGGCAAGAACCTCACCGAGGCCCGCGACCGCGCCTACCGGGCCGTCTCCCGCATCCACCTCGACGGCTCCCAGCACCGCACGGACATCGCGGCGAAGGCGGCGGGCGCGTAAGCCATCAGCGGCGGCCGGGCAGGGATGGTCAACCGCACACCTGGACCCGAAAAACCACTCACAACCGCCCAAAACCCGGTCATCGGCCAACCCCTCAGGCCCCGAATCCGTCTACGGATTCGGGGCCTGATCCTCGCTGTCCGTCATCCACCTTTCCCCAAAGCCATTCCATCGAGTGACCGGTGCCCCATACCGCTGACGAGGGCCGGGGCCCCAACTAGGGTGCGGCGCAAGCGTTCCGGCACTTGGCCCACCGGCATTGCGATGTCAGTGGCGGGTGCCACAGTGGGGGAGTGAGCAACGCCAGGGCAGTCGGCGGCGACCACGGTGACGGGCACCGTCACGGCGGGCGCCGCACTTGCCGCCGTTCGGGACAGCAGTGAGGGGGTGACGACCGATCATGACCGGTATGGGTGGGGAGGCGGGCACGCAGTCCGCGCGCTCCAGGGCTCTCGCCGTGCTGCACATCCGCAGCCGGGCGCTGGCCGTCGCACTGCTGCCCGCGGCACTCGCCGTGGTGTTGCTGGCCGGCGTGTCCACCGGCCATCTCGCGGGCGCGGGCTGGCACACCACGCGCTGGATCGTGACGCCGCTCGCCGTGCTCGTGCTGCTGGCCGCCGGCGGCATCGCGCTGGTCGTCGCCCGTTCCCGCCCCGCGGTGAGCCCGACGGTCCCGATCGGCGAGGAATCGGCGCCGGATCTGTATCGAATGGTGCGCGATCTCGCCGACCGCCTCGACGTCCCGGCCCCCTCCGCCATAGCGCTCACACCGGACTGCGACAGCTGGCTGGAGGACCGTACACATCTGTCCCAGGGCCCGCCCCCGCCGGAGGAAGGCGACGAGATAGCGGGCCTGGGCAGGCACGCCCACCGCCGCAGTGCCACAGCACCCGTCCTCGTCATCGGCTCCCCGTTCCTGTGGTGGATGCGCGTCGGCGAGCTGCGCGCGGTCCTCGCCCCGGTCGTCGCCGGTACGGGACCGTCGGCGCACCCCGACATAGCGGCGGCCCGCCGTTTCGTACGGGGTCTGGACGCTGCGGTGGCCGTCACCTCGGCGCCTCATCGTGGGCCCGTGGCGCGCACGGTGCTCGCGGGAGTGGGCTGGGTGGCGCGCGTGCTGCTGCGGAGCTGCCGGGGGCATGCGGCCGAGATGGAGCGGGGCGTGGCCGCCGCGGCTGCCGAGCGTGCACAGGCTGTGGATTACGGGCTGCGGATCGTCGCGCAGGAGCAGGTGGGGCTGGCGTACGCGGGCTGGGACCGGCTGCTGACCCGGGTCGCGCTGCCCGCCTGGCGGATGGGGCGCTGGCCGTCCCGGCTGGACGCGGGCGTCGTGGCCGCGCTGACCGAGCTGTCCCGCCGCGACCGGCTGGCCGAGGGCTTCGCCTCACGGCTGGGCGAGCGCCCCGCCTGTGACCTGCTCGAAGAGCCCGGTGCGGTGGACGAGGCCGCCTCACTCCTCGCCGCCCGCCTCTTCCACGGCGGCCCCGCCGAGCCCGGCCCGGACTGGTCCCCGGTGGACTGGCAGGAGTATCCGGAGGAGGTCGTCGACCGCAAATGGCGCACCGACGCGGCCCGCCTCCACCGTGTCCTGGACGCCCTCGGCGTCCGCCGCTCCCCCGGCCACACCGCCCCGGAAGCCCACGGCCCCACCCTCTCCCGCGTCCTCGACCACCTGTCGGCCACCTCGGCCACCGAGACCGACGTCAGCCCCGGCCCCGACACCGACGCCGACATAGACACCGACACCGACGCCGGCCCCGACATGGACACCGACACCGCCGCGGACAACGAACGCACCTCGGCCCTCGCCGCAGGCCTCACCGCCGAACTGGCCCGAGAGGAAGCCGCGACGCCTGCCGACCGAAAGGCGGCGACCGCCGGCCAGGGCCCGGACACCGCCCTCTGGGACGACGGCACGCTCCCGCTCTTCCCGCTGCAACCGCCCCGCACCGCCCGCGAGCTGCTCGCCGACCACGTCACGGCGATGGTGTGCTGCGCCGCGATGGACACCGCGGGGGCGACTCCCGGCCTCGACTGGCTCGACGGCCCGTCCCTCGTCGTCAACGGAGAGCGTGCCGCCGATCTGACCCCCAGAGTCCTCAGCCTGATCGAGGACGGCGACCCGGCCCCGCTGCGGGCCTGGCTGGTGGAGTCGGGGATACGCCCGGAGAAGCCGGTCCGCCTCGTCTGACGGACCCGATCGGAGACCAGGCCCCCGGACCCCACTGGAGGCCAAACCCGGCCGGAAGCTCGGATTCCACTTTCGGCCAATTCGCAACGAATAGTGACAGCCTGCGTGCGTTATGTGATGTGCTGGGACCGATCGCGCACATGGCAAGGGCTTGCGACATAAGACAGGCACACGAGACACGCACAGGACGTACGAACACGGGGGCCCAAGGGAGGGGAGCGATCATGGCGTCGCAGCAGATTCGCCGCTGGGAGTCGGGCGCGCTGGCGCACGCGGTCACGGACCCCTTCGGTCAGGGCCCCGTCCCCTGGCTGCGCGGCAGCGAGACCTACTTCGACGACACCGGCCAGGTTGTCCCCTGGTACGTCGATCCGAGCCCCGCGCAGCCGACCGGCGAGAACCCCCGCGTCCCCGCGCCGCGTTCGGCCACCGGCGGCGGCCCGCGCGCCGCCGACGACGTCAAGCGCCAGATCAAGGGCTTCGCCTCCACCGGTGCGGTCGCCCCCGGCGAGGCCATCGACTTCCACATCACCGTCGACCCGCCCCAGGAATTCGGCGTCGACGTCTACCGCATCGGCCACTACGGCGGCGACGGCGCAGCCAAGATCACCACCAGCCCCCGCCTGTCCGGCATCGTCCAGCCACCCCCGCTCACCGCCGACCGAACCGTCTCCTGTCACCACTGGTGGCTGTCCTGGCGGCTGCAGATCCCCTCCTACTGGAGCATCGGCGCCTACGTCGCCGTCCTCACCACCGCCGACGGCTACCGCTCCCACGTTCCGTTCACCGTCCGCGACAACCACCCCGCGGACCTGCTGCTCCTCCTGCCCGACATCACCTGGCAGGCCTACAACCTCTACCCGGAGGACGGCCGCACCGGCGCCAGCCTCTACCACGCCTGGGACGAGCAGGGCCGCCTGCTGGGCGAGGCCGACGCCGCGACCACCGTCTCCTTCGACCGCCCGTACGCCGGCGCGGGCCTCCCCCTCCACGTCGGCCACGCCTACGACTTCATCCGCTGGGCCGAGCGCTATGGCTACGACCTCGCCTATGCCGACGCCCGCGACCTGCACGCCGGCCTGGTCGACCCCGCGCGCTACCGGGGCCTGGTCTTCCCCGGCCACGACGAGTACTGGTCGCCGGCCATGCGCCGCACCACGGAACTCGCCCGCGAGCAGGGCACCTCCCTGGTCTTCCTCTCCGCCAACACCATGTACTGGCAAGTGGAGTTGGCGCCGTCCCCGTCCGGCGTCCCCGACCGCCTGCTCACCTGCCGGAAACGGAAAGGACCGGGCAGGCCGGTCCTCTGGCGCGAGATCGACCGCCCCGAGCAGCAACTCGTCGGCATCCAGTACGCGGGCCGCGTCCCCGAGCCGCACCCCCTGATCGTCCGCAACGCCGAGCACTGGCTGTGGGAGGCGACCGGCGCGCACGAGGGCGACGAGATCGACGGCCTGGTCGCGGGCGAGGCCGACCGCTACTTCCCGCGCACCCCGCTCCCCGAGCACGAGAACCGCATCCTGCTCGCCCACTCCCCGTACAGCGACAGCAACGGCGCCTTACGCCACCAGGAGACCTCCCTCTACCGAGCCCCCTCGGGCGCCCTGGTCTTCGCGTCCGGAACGTTCGCCTGGTCCCCGGCTCTCGACCGCCCCGGCCACGTGGACCCCCGTATCCAGCGGGCCACGGCCAACCTCCTGGACCGCATCTGCAAACGTGACTGAAGCCCCCTGTCCAAGATCACTCCCGCATACGGGAGAATCAGCTCACTTGGACATCACCACGGGGAGGAACCGTGTCCGGATTCGTTGAAAAGCCCGAGCCCCTCCAGGTTCCGGGTCTGGTACATCTGCACACCGGCAAGGTGCGCGACCTGTACCAGAACGAGGCGGGCGACCTCGTGATGGTCGCCAGCGACCGCATCTCCGCGTACGACTGGGTGTTGCCGACAGAGATCCCCGACAAGGGCCGTGTCCTCACCCAGCTCTCCCTGTGGTGGTTCGACCAGGTCGCCGACCTGATCCCCAACCACGTCCTGAGCACCGACCTGCCCGCCGGCGCCCCCGCCGGATGGGAAGGCCGCACCCTCATCTGCCAGTCCCTCCAGATGATCCCCGTCGAGAGCGTGGCCCGCGGCTACCTCACCGGCTCGGGCCTCGCCGAGTACAACGAGTCCCGCACCGTCTGCGGCCTCGCCCTCCCCGAGGGGCTGAGCGACGGCTCGGAGCTCCCCGCCCCGATCTTCACGCCCGCCACCAAGGCGGCCGTCGGCGAGCACGACGAGAACGTGTCGTACGAGGAGGTCGCCCGCCAGGTCGGCGCCGACACCGCCGCCCGGCTGCGCCAGGCCACCCTCACCGTCTACGGCCGCGGTCGCGCCATCGCCCGTGACCGCGGGATCATCCTGGCGGACACGAAGTTCGAGTTCGGCTTCGACAACGGCGACCTGGTCCTCGCCGACGAGGTCCTCACCCCGGACTCCTCCCGCTTCTGGCCGGCCGACCAGTGGCAGCCGGGGCGCCCGCAGCCGTCGTACGACAAGCAGTTCGTGCGTGACTGGCTGACCTCGCCGGAGTCCGGCTGGGACCGCAAGAGCGAGCAGCCGCCGCCGGCGCTGCCCCAGCACGTGGTGGACGCGACTCGCGCCAAGTACCTGGAGGCCTACGAGCGGCTGACGGGCACGAGCTGGGCATGAACGCGGGAGACCCCGGTCGGAGGAACCGACCGGGGTCTCACACAGAGCGGACGACGAGGCTCGAACTCGCGACCTCAACCTTGGCAAGGTTGCGCTCTACCAACTGAGCTACGTCCGCACTGCGCCGTGGCGCGAGAGCAACTATACCCAACCTCGCTCACGCGCGAGCCGTACCGCCGCATGCCGGTTCTCCGCCCCGAGCTTGGAGACGGCCGACGACAGATAGTTCCGTACGGTCCCCTGCGACAGCGCGGCCCGCTCCGCGATCTCCGATACGGGCGCCCCGTCGGCGGCGAGTTCCAGCACCTCGGCCTCGCGCGCGGTCAGCGGCGAGTCCCCGGCGGAGATCGCGTCGGCGGCCAACTCCGGGTCGACGTAACGGTTCCCGGCGTGCACCGTACGGATGACCTCCGCGAGCCGCTGCGCGCTCACCGTCTTCGGGACGAACCCGCGCACACCGGCCGCGAGCGCCCGCTTCAGATGCCCCGGCCGGCCATGACTGGTCACGATCAGCACCTGGCACTCCGGCAGTTCGGTCCGTAGCGATGTGGCGACCTTCACACCGTCGGCGCCGGGCATCTGAAGATCGAGCACGGCGACGTCCGGCGCATGCGCCCGGGCCATCGCCAGCGCCTCCGGTCCGGTGGCCGCCTCGGCAACGATCAGGAGATCGTCCTCCAGCGCGAGCAGCGCGGCGAGTGCGCCCCGGATGAGGTGCTCGTCGTCGGCGAGCAGCAGCCGGACGGTCATGAAGCGACCCCACTGACCACAGCCGTAGTCACCGGCACCTCGGCCACCAGCCGGAACACGCCTTCCCGCACCCGTCCCGCCTCCAGCGTCCCGTCCACCGCCGCCAGCCGCTCCCGCAGCCCCGCCAGCCCCGAACCACCGGAGCCGGACGCCGTACGGGCCCCGTCGTTCTCCACGGTCAGTGCCACCCGCCCCTCCCTCATCCGCACGGACACCTCACAGCGCCCGGCGTCCCCATGCCGCAGCACATTCGTCGTCGCCTCACGCACCACCCACCCGAGCGCCGACTGCACGTCGACCGGCAGTCCCTCGATCGAGCCGGACACCTCGCAGTCGATCCCGGCCGCCGTCAACACCCCCTGCGCACCGGCGAGTTCGACCGAAAGATCGGATTCCCGATATCCCCGTACGACATCCCGCACCTCCCGCTGTGTCTCATGCGCGATCCGCTGCACCTCGATCATCTGTTCCACGGCCTCCGGCCGCCCCCGCCGTGCCAGTTGCACGGCCAGCTCGCTCTTCAACGCGATCACCGCGAGATTCCGCCCCATCACGTCATGCAGATCCCGCCCGAAGCGGAGCCGCTCCTCGGCGACGGCGAGCCGGGTGCGGGTCTCCCGGGCATCGTCGAGTGCGTAGACGGCGTTGAGCAGCCAGACGGAGAAGACAGACGCGAAGGCGAGGAAGCCGGACCCGGCCAGGACCGCGACGGACGTGCCCAGCGCGGCGCCCGCGGGGGCATCCAGCAGGAGCGCCACAAGACCGGCGCCCGCGGTGAAACCCGCCACAAGCATCAGCACACTCCGCCGGCCGCGGATGCCGAGCGCGATGATGCCGACACCGGAGATCACCACCGTGGCGAAGAGGCCGCCGGCCGCGGCGTCGGCGTCGGAGTCGCCAGAGCTGATATCGGCGAGGAGCAGCGCGCCGGCCGCGATCAGGGCCGTGACCACCCCCAGCGCCCACAGCAGCCGCAGGGGTTGCGGGCGACGCCCGCGCGTCCAGTCGAGTGCCCGGGCAACGGTGACTGTGCCGAGCAGGGCATGCGCGCACACTGTCACGAACAGCCACCCCGCGAGCTTGAGCCCCGCGTCGCCGAAGACGGCCAGCCCGGCGGTCGCGATCTCGACCGCCGGGAGGCTGTGGTACGACCACCGTGTATACGTCTCCACCTTCGCCGGCGTGCTCTTCCCCCGCCACCAGCGCTCCGGCCCCCGCATACCCTCGCTCCCGTCCGTCAGTGCCGCGGCTCCCACCGGAACCACCGCCGTACAGCAAACACGGCAACCAGGGTCCAGGCCAGCGCGAGCGTCATGGAGCCGAGCGCCTCGCTGGCCGAGAGCTCCCCGCTCCAGCCGCCCTGCACCAGCTTCATCACCGGCGACAGCGGCAGCAGCTCCAGGACGGAGGCCAGCCGGTCGGGCAGCATTTCCAGCGGGATGGCGATGCCGGAGCCGAGCATCGAGATGAACAGCAGGGGCAGCGTGGTGACCTGCGCGCTCTCCACGGTCCGCGAGTAGCCGGCGGTGACGGCCGCCAGCGCCACACACATCACCACTCCCAACAGCACTCCCAGAACGGCGAGATACACGGCCTTGGGCGCCGGGACATTGAGCAGAGCCGAGCAGCCGACCGCAAGCAGCAGGCACTGCACCAGCCCGATCACCGAGGCCGGCGTCGCGGCACCCGCCAGGATCTCCGAGTCCCGCAGCTCCCCTGTGCGCAGCCGCTTGAGGACGAGTTCCTCACGCCGCGAGGTGAAGACGCCGACCAGCGCCGAGTACACGGCGAACAGCAGCGAGAAACCGATCGCGGCGTTCAGCATCACCAGCCCGACGGTGAGCCCGACCTCCTCGAGTTCCCCCTCCGGAAACGCCGACCGCACACTGATCGGCACCACCAGCGGTACGAACAGCGCCGAGACGAGCGTGGCCTTGCTGCGCCCGAGCAGCGTCAGCTCGGCGCGGGCGAGGGCGGCCATGCGCCCCGCGGGAGTGGTCACCGTACTCACACGTACTCCTTCTCGGCGGCGGGAGCGTCGGACGCCTCCCGGGCGATCCCCAAAAACGCCTCTTCCAGCGAGGCCGGGCGCACATCGAGGCGGTGCAGCTCGACCCCGGCCCGCGCGGCCCACATCAGCACCCCGGTGGCGGTCCGCTGCAGCTCCTGGGTCCGCAGCCGTACGACGCGCCCGTCCACCTCGTGCCCGCTCACCCCCAGCTCACCGAGCGGCGGCAGATCCCCGACGAAGTACCCCATGGGCAACTCGAAGGAGATCCGGGACGGCTGTGACGCCGTCACCTCGGCGGGCGCGCCGGCCGCCGCGATCCGCCCCTCGTGCATGATCGCCAGCCGGTCGGCGAGCTGCTCGGCCTCCTCCAGGTAGTGCGTGGTCAGCAGGACGGTCGTACCGCCCTCGCGCAGCGACCGCACCAACTCCCAGGTGTCCCGGCGTCCTTCGGCGTCCATCCCGGTCGTCGGCTCGTCCAGGAACAGCACCTCCGGGTTGCCGAGCAGCGCCAGCGCGAGATCCAGGCGCCGCCGCTCACCCCCGGACAGCTGCTTCACCCGTACGCCGGCCCGCCGCACCAGCCCGACCAGCCCCAGCGCCTCGTCCACCGGACGTGCCCCGCTCGTGCAGGCCGCCCACATCCGCGCGGTCTCGGCGACGGTCAGCTCGGACGGAAACCCGCCCTCCTGCAGCATCACCCCGGTGCGCGGTCGTACGACGCCCCGATCGGCGTACGGGTCATGGCCCAGCACCCGCACCCGGCCCCCGGCGGGTGCGGCGAGCCCCTCCAGCAGTTCGACGGTCGACGTCTTGCCGGCCCCGTTGGTGCCGAGGAGTGCGAAGAGCTCGCCGCGGGCCACGGAGAAGGTGACACCGCGCACGGCCTCGAACCCGCCCCCGTACACACGCCGCAGGTCGGTGACCTCGATCACGTGCTCGTGTTCGTTTGAGTCCATGCCTTCAGCGTTCCGTCGGACCGGGTCCGGAAGCAGTGCACGCTGTCATCACTCGGCATGACAAATGTCAGGCGAACGCTCGAAGATGCGAAAAGACCCCGGTCGGATCGACCGGGGTCTTCGAAAGAGAGCGGACGACGAGGCTCGAACTCGCGACCTCAACCTTGGCAAGGTTGCGCTCTACCAACTGAGCTACGTCCGCATTGCATCCGACCGGCTCTCACCGATCGGCGCGAGCACCAGCCTACCTGATCCACAGCAGTGGTCCGGACGGCGGTGCAGAGCGGGTGACAGGAATTGCACACTGCGCCTACCCCCTGGAAGGGGGTTGTTCTACTACTAAACTACACCCGCGTGTTTCCGCAGGTTGTGTGCCCTGCGGCGTGCTCCAGACTCTAGCCCATGGATCGGGCTCTCGTCCAAATGGCAGAAGTCGGGGCGCGGGCCGCAAGGACCCGCACCCCGGGGGATGTTCTACTGGCCAAGTGCCCGAGCAGGGCCCGGGCTTGCGTCTCCGCGAGCGCAGACGCGTCCGGTCTTCTGGCGAAGACTGAGGCAGTTGGCCATG
Source organism: Streptomyces sp. DG2A-72 (assembly GCF_030499575.1). Taxonomy (NCBI): domain Bacteria; kingdom Bacillati; phylum Actinomycetota; class Actinomycetes; order Kitasatosporales; family Streptomycetaceae; genus Streptomyces; species Streptomyces sp. DG2A-72. The sequence continues at coordinate 4,822,149 of NZ_JASTLC010000001.1, read as the reverse complement.
CCCCGCAGCAGGGCATCACAGCCCGGCCGGTCTGACGCGGTCACTGCCCGTCCTGACCGGGTCCACCAGCTCAGGGCTGGGTTTGTGCCTTCAGGGCTCGCGCGCCGACACGTCCAGCGTGGCATGAAAAGCCGCCCCGCGTCCGGGGTTTGGCTGGTTTGCCCGGCTCATTGTGCTGCGCTGAATGCCTCGTAGACCTTCTTGGGGATCCGGCCGCGCGCCGGTACCTCCATCTTGTTGGCCTGGGCCCAGGCCCGGACGGCTGCCGGGTCGGGGGCGACCTCGGTCTGCCGGTACGCCTTGCCGGACCGCGACCGCTTCCGGCCGGCCTCCACGTACGGCGCGAGCGCCTTACGCAGTTTCTTGGCATTGGCTTGATTCAGGTCGATCTCGTACGACTTGCCGTCGAGTCCGAAGGCGATCGTCTCCGCCGCTTCTGAACCGTCGATGTCGTCAAAGAGGGTGACCACGACCTTCTGCGCCACGAATATCGGTCCCTTCATGCGGCACTTTGCCAATTCATTTGTACAGTGCCCGGCAATGCATTGTGAAGACCGACTAAATCCTTCCGCGTGTCCGAGCGCAATGGGTATCCGGGTGTCGATCGGAGATCTTTCCCGGAAATTTTCGTGAAGGCGGCTTCCGATGCCGGATCGTGACAGCAGTCACGTAGGAACCTACAAGTCGACGCGCGTAGAAATTTTGTGCGGGTAGTCTGAAGGCACTGTAGGAACCTGCTCAGCACCACAACACCGGGAGTGCCAGTGGCACGCGTCGTAGTCGACGTCATGCTCAAGCCGGAGATCCTCGACCCCCAGGGCCAGGCGGTGCAGCGCGCACTGCCGCGGCTGGGTTTCGAAGGCATCTCGGACGTACGTCAGGGAAAGCGATTCGAACTGGAAGTTGACGGGCCGGTCGACGAGGCCACGCTCGCCCGCATCCATGATCTTGCGGAATCCTTCCTCGCCAACACCGTGATCGAGGACTTCACGGTCAAGGTGGAAGAAGTGGCGGAGGCGGCCAAGTGACCGCTCGTATTGGCGTCGTCACTTTCCCGGGCAGTCTCGACGACCGGGACACTCAGCGTGCGATCCGACTCGCGGGTGCCGAACCCGTAGCTCTCTGGCACAAGGACAAGGACCTTCACCAGGTCGACGCGGTCGTCCTCCCCGGTGGTTTCTCCTACGGCGACTATCTGCGGGCCGGCGCCATCTCCCGCTTCTCGCCGGTGATGGAGACGGTCATCGAGCAGGCGAAGGCCGGCCTCCCCGTCCTCGGCATCTGCAACGGCTTCCAGATCCTCACCGAGGCCCACCTGCTCCCGGGCGGGATGCTCGGCAACGACCACCTCCACTTCATCTGCCGCGACCAGAAGCTGCGGGTGGAGAACGCGGAGACGGCCTGGACCGCCGACTACGAGTCCGGCCAGGAGATCCACATCCCGTTGAAGAACATGGACGGCCGGTACGTCGCCGACCAGTACACGCTGGACAAGCTGGAGGCCGAGGGCCGCGTCGCCTTCCGGTACCTGGACTTCAACCCCAACGGCTCGCTCAACGACATCGCCGGCATCAGCAACGAGGCCGGGAACGTCGTAGGCCTCATGCCGCACCCGGAGCACGCCGTCGAGCCCCTCATCGGGTCCGGCCGCACCGACGGCCTTCCCTTCTTCACCTCGATCCTCAAGAAGCTGGTCAACGCATGAGCCGGACGCCTCTGGACACGGTCGAGCACGCGACCGCGACCCCCGACGTCGAGCTGCCCTGGGCCGAACTCGGCCTGAAGAAGGACGAGTACGAGAGGGTCGTGGAGATCCTCGGCCGTCGGCCCACCGGTGCCGAGCTGGCCATGTACTCCGTCATGTGGTCCGAGCACTGCTCGTACAAGTCCTCCAAGGTCCATCTGCGTCAGTTCGGCGAGAAGGCCCCCGAGTCCGACGCGATGCTCGTCGGCATCGGCGAGAACGCGGGCGTGGTGGACGTCGGCCAGGGCTACGCGGTCACCTTCAAGGTCGAGTCGCACAACCACCCCTCCTACGTCGAGCCCTACCAGGGCGCGGCCACGGGCGTCGGCGGCATCGTCCGCGACATCATCGCGATGGGCGCGCGCCCGGTGGCGGTCGTGGACCCGCTGCGCTTCGGCGCCGCGGATCACCCCGACACCAAGCGCGTCCTCCCGGGCGTCGTCGCCGGCATCGGCGGCTACGGCAACTGCCTGGGCCTGCCCAACATCGGCGGCGAGGTCGTCTTCGACTCCTGCTACCAGGGCAACCCGCTGGTCAACGCCGGTGCCATCGGCGTCATGCGGCACGAGGACATCCACCTCGCGAAGGCGTCCGGCGCGGGCAACAAGGTCATCCTGTACGGGGCCCGCACGGGCGGCGACGGCATCGGCGGCGCGTCGATCCTCGCGTCCGAGACCTTCGACACTGCATCTGATAGTGCCTCCGGCACGGGCAAGCCCTCCAAGCGCCCCGCCGTCCAGGTCGGCGACCCCTTCCAGGAGAAGCTGCTCATCGAGTGCACCCTGGAGGCGTTCAAGGAGAAGCTGGTCGTCGGTATTCAGGACCTCGGCGCGGCGGGCCTGTCCTGCGCGACGAGCGAGCTGGCGTCGAACGGCTCGGGCGGCATGCGCGTCACCCTGGACGACGTCCCGCTCCGCGACTCGACACTCTCTCCCGAGGAAATCCTCATGAGCGAGTCGCAGGAACGCATGTGCGCGGTCGTGGAGCCGGAGAAGGTCGACCGGTTCCTGGAGATCTGCGAGAAGTGGGACGTCATCGCCACCGTCATCGGTGAGGTGACCGACGGTGACCGCCTGGAGATCTACTGGCACGGCGGCAAGATCGTCGACGTCGACCCGCGCACGGTCGCGCACGACGGCCCGGTCTACGAGCGCCCGTACGCCCGCCCGTCCTGGCAGGACGAGCTCCAGGCGGACGACGCGAACAAGCTGCCGCGGCCGGCGACTTCGGATGAACTGAAGCAGCAGGTCCTGAAGCTGGTCGCCTCCCCGAACCAGGCCTCCAAGAAGTGGATCACTTCGCAGTACGACCACTTCGTGCAGGGCAACACGGTGCTGGCCCAGCCCGAGGACTCCGGGATGATCCGCATCGACGAGGCGAGCGGCCTCGGCGTCGCGATCGCGACGGACGGCAACGGGCGGTACGCGAAGCTGGACCCGTACGCGGGCGCGCAGTTGGCGCTCGCGGAGGCCTACCGCAACGTCGCGACGACGGGCGCCAAGCCGCTCGCCGTCTCCGACTGCCTGAACTTCGGCTCGCCCGAAGACCCGGCGGTGATGTGGCAGTTCGCGGAGGCCGTGCGCGGACTGGCCGACGCCTGCCAGCAGTTGGGCACGCCGGTGACGGGCGGCAACGTCTCCCTCTACAACCAGACGGGCGAGGTGGCCATCCACCCGACCCCGGTCGTCGCGGTCCTCGGCGTCATCGACGATGTCGCCCGGCGCACGCCGGTCGCCTTCCAGGAGGAGGGCCAGCTGCTCTACCTCCTCGGCGACACGCGTGAGGAGTTCGGCGGCTCGGCCTGGTCGCAGGTCGTCCACGACCACCTGGGTGGCCTGCCGCCCCAGGTCGACCTGGAGCGGGAACGTCTCCTGGCCGAGATCCTGATCTCCGCCTCCCGCGACGGCATGATCGACTCCGCGCACGACCTGTCCGACGGCGGCCTCGTCCAGGCCGTGGTCGAGTCCGCGCTGCTCGGCGGCAAGGGCGCGCGACTCATCGTCCCCGACGGGCTCGACGCCTTCACCTTCCTCCTCTCCGAGTCAGCGGGCCGCGCCCTCGTCGCCGTACCGCGCTCCGAGGAGGTCCGCTTCAACGACATGTGCGGCGCGCGGGGCCTGCCGGTCACGCGGATCGGTGTCGTGGACGGTGACGCCGTGGAGGTCCAGGGCGAGTTCGCGCTCTCCCTGGAGGAACTGCGCGAGGCGCACGAGGCGACGATTCCGGCGCTGCTCAAGTAGGCACCAGTCGTACGGCTCCGAAGCCCCCGTCCGGTCACCGGGCGGGGGCTTCGTCGTATGTGCCCTTGCACGTAATGACGTAGTTCCGTAATTCAGCGACTTCTGGGCACTGCAAGGGCTCGAGGAACAGCTGGCCGGGCTGGGAGCGGCCGACGCAGGAGTGCTGTTCACCGGCGCCGTACGGCTGCTGACCGGCGAGCAGTACGACTGGCGGCACGGCGTGGTGCACGGCGGCCGAGCTCGCCGAGCCGGACGAGGTGGGCACGACCGGCCGGGGCCGCTACGAGGTGCCGGCGGGGCGGGTCGTGCCGCTGCTGGTGGCGTTGTCCTGGCCGCGATCGCTGGCGAGGTCTGCAGCTGATCCTCAGGCCTACGCCGTACTCATCGTGGCCAACCGCTGGGGCAGCGCCCCGGACAGCCCCCGCACGGCCCGGCCGACCGCATCCCGAGCGAGGGCACGCACCCGGCACGGGTGGGCGCCGCTGCGCCCACCCGTGCCGCCCCAGCGGCACGACTGCCCGCAGCTACGCCTGCTGCCGCGGGAATGGCGCGAACCCCCACGGGCCCGCAGTCGCGTACGGCGGGAAGGGGACGTGTCGGGGGGTGTCCGCCCGCAGCGGCCGGCGTCAGGACACGGCACCTCCCGGCCAACGGCACCCGCCGGTCCGAGGACGGACACCCCCCGCCGCGGCCCCGACCCACAACGCACCGTCAGGCGCTACGCGCACCCCCACCGAATCCGCACAGGCCGCCGCAGGCACCCCCAGCCCAACCGCCAGAGGCAAGCGGCGCGGCATCGGTGTCCCGCGCAACCGCGAAGTCTTCGAAGCACCTACGACGGCACCACGGCCTGCCTAGGCTTGATCACATGCCACCCGCGAAGAAACGCCCCCGCACCTACGACCCCGCCAAGATCCGCGCCGCCGTGCTCGCGCAGTTCGGGAACGTACGGGACGCCGTACGCACGTTGACGCCCGAGCAGCTCGCATTGCCGACGCGGCTGGGGCAGTGGACCGTACGGGAGTTGGTGGCGCACACGGGGATGGCGCCGGCGGCCGTGGTGAGGCTGCTCGACGAACCGGAGCCGACGAAGCAGGACGCGGCGCTGTTCGACTGGCTGCCCGCGATCGCCGACGCCGCCGACGACATCGCCGACACGGCCCGGCTGCGGGCCGAGCAGCACCCGGACCTGGACAGCCATCTCGCGGACATCGAGCGGGAGTTCACCGCCCGCATCGCCGACGAGCCAGACAGCCGGCTGCTCCCCACCAGCGCGGGCGCCCTGACACTGGCCGACTACCTCGTCACCCGCACCGTGGAACTCGTCGTCCACACCGACGACCTGAACGCCGCCGTACCCGGCCTCGGCATCCCGTACGACCGCCAGGCCCTCGCCGCCTGCACCCGCCTCCTCGCCGACGCGCTCGCCGCCAAGGCGCCCGGCGGCTCGACGGAGGTGCGGATCCCGCCGTACGCCGTGGTGCAGTGCGTGGAGGGGCCGAGGCATACGCGCGGCACCCCGCCCAACGTCGTCGAGACCGACCCGCTGACCTGGATCCGGCTCGCGACCGGGCGGGTGGAGTGGAAGGATGCCGTCCATGACGCCAAGGTCAGCGCCAGCGGGGAGCGGGCGGATCTGGGGCCGCTGTTGCCGCTGCTTCGCTGACGGACGGGCACATGACAACAGAGTCATAACGGGGCCGAACCCATCGCCCGTCCCGTGCGTCAAAGAGCCATGAAGCGGACGACGAAGAACATGACGTACGCCGCCGCGGCCCTGGCCGGCACGGCCGTCCTGGCCGCCTGCGGCACGGAGTCCGGCAGCGGCAGTGGCGCGGTCGGCGAGGGCGACACCAAGGACATCTCGACCATCGCGGACACCACCTGGCTGCCCCAGAGCGTGACCGTCGACGGCAAGGAGTACGACCTGCCCGAGGGCGACTCCTTCGAGCTCGAGGACGCGCACATCACCTTCAAGCCCGGCGCGGCCGAGCCCGACGCCGGCGGGGGCGAGTCCGGCGGCACGGTGGGCTGCAACCACTTCGGTGCCGACGTCGAGATCGAGGGCGACACCGTGAAGGTCTCCGACCTCGCGATGACGCTGATCGGCTGCGAAGGAGCCGTTGGGGAGTTCGAGGAGAAGTTCGTCAGCGTCTTCGAGGGCAACCTCAAGGCCGCCATGGAGGAGCGCGACGGCACCAAGATCCTCACCCTGACCAGCGGCAAGGGCGACCGCATCACCCTCCGCGAGGGCACCGCCGAGACCGCCCCCGCACTCAAGGGCACCCGGTGGACGGTCGACACCCTGCTGTCCGGGAAGAGCGACGACTCGGCCGCCGCGTCCCTGCCCGCCGAGGCGAAGGCCCACCTCACCCTCACCAAGAACAACACCGTCACCGGCAGCCTCGGCTGCAACACCTTCAACGGCAAGGCCACCGTCAAGGACGGCACCATCGAGATCGGCCCTCTCGCGACCACACGCATGGTGTGCTCGGAGCCCGTCATGAAGACCGAGCGGGAACTCACCGAAATCCTCTCCGGCAAGGTCTCCTACCAGCAGAAACACAAGTCCCTGACGATCACGGCCGACTCCGGCGAGGGCCTCGTGGCGCGGGCGGAGTAAGCAAGCCCACTCTTCACGAATTCGGACCAGTGGTCGATCTCGCCTACACTCGGTGGCGTGCCACGTGGTGACGGTCGACTCAATCATGATCTGCTCCCCGGTGAGAAAGGCCCCCAGGACGCTTGCGGCGTCTTCGGTGTCTGGGCTCCGGGCGAAGAGGTCGCCAAGCTCACTTACTTCGGGCTCTACGCCCTCCAGCATCGGGGCCAGGAATCCGCGGGAATCGCGGTCAGCAACGGCTCCCAGATCCTCGTCTTCAAGGACATGGGCCTGGTCTCCCAGGTCTTCGACGAGACCTCGCTCGGTTCGCTCCAGGGTCACATCGCGGTCGGTCACGCCCGCTACTCGACCACCGGCGCTTCCGTGTGGGAGAACGCCCAGCCGACCTTCCGCGCCACAGCCCACGGATCCATCGCGCTCGGCCACAACGGCAACCTGGTCAACACGGCCCAGCTCGCCGAGATGGTCGCCGACCTGCCCAAGCAGGAGGGACGCACTCCGCGCGTCGCGGCCACCAACGACACCGACCTGCTCACGGCGCTGCTCGCCGCCCAGGTCGACGAGGACGGCAAGCCGCTGACCATCGAGGAGGCCGCCCACTCGGTCCTCCCGCAGGTCCTCGGCGCCTTCTCCCTCGTCTTCATGGACGAGAACACGCTCTACGCCGCCCGCGACCCGCAGGGCATCCGCCCGCTGGTCCTCGGCCGCCTGGAGCGCGGCTGGGTCGTCGCCTCCGAGTCGGCCGCCCTCGACATCTGCGGCGCCGCTTACGTCCGCGAGATCGAGCCGGGCGAGTTCGTCGCCATCGACGAAAACGGCCTGCGAACGTCCCGATTCGCGGAAGCGAAGCCCAAGGGCTGTGTCTTCGAGTACGTCTACCTCGCCCGCCCGGACACCGACATCGCCGGCCGGAACGTGTACCTCAGCCGGGTCGAGATGGGCCGCCGCCTCGCGAAGGAAGCGCCCGTCGACGCCGACCTCGTCATAGCGACCCCGGAGTCCGGCACCCCGGCCGCCATCGGCTACGCGGAAGCGTCCGGTATCCCCTTCGGTGCGGGTCTTGTGAAGAACGCGTACGTCGGCCGTACGTTCATCCAGCCCTCCCAGACGATCCGCCAGCTCGGCATCCGGCTGAAGCTGAATCCGCTGAAGGAAGTCATCAAGGGCAAGCGCCTGGTCGTCGTCGACGACTCCATCGTGCGCGGCAACACCCAGCGGGCCCTGGTCCGCATGCTCCGCGAGGCGGGCGCCGCCGAGGTCCACATCCGGATCTCCTCGCCGCCGGTGAAGTGGCCCTGCTTCTTCGGCATCGACTTCGCCACCCGCGCCGAGCTCATCGCCAACGGCATGACCATCGACGAGATCGGCACCTCGCTCGGTGCCGACTCCCTGGCGTACATCTCCCTCGACGGCATGATCGAGGCGACCACCATCGCCAAGCCGAACCTCTGCCGCGCCTGCTTCGACGGCGAGTACCCGATGGAGCTCCCGGACCCCGAGCTGCTCGGCAAGCAGCTCCTGGAGACCGAGCTGGCCGCAGGGCCCGCCGCCACGGCCGCGGCCGACGCGATCCGTCGCCCGTAAGCCACGTAGAAACCAACCCGAAAGATCCCAGGCAATGTCTGAGACTCATGCTGCTTCCGGTGCTTCCTACGCGGCTGCCGGCGTCGACATCGAAGCGGGCGACCGCGCCGTCGAGCTGATGAAGGAGTGGGTGAAGAAGACGCAGCGCCCCGAGGTCCTCGGCGGCCTCGGCGGTTTCGCCGGCCTCTTCGACGCCTCCGCCCTCAAGCGCTACGAGCGTCCACTGCTCGCGTCCGCCACCGACGGCGTCGGCACCAAGGTCGACATCGCGCGCCAGATGGGCGTCTACGACACCATCGGCCACGACCTGGTCGCCATGGTGATGGACGACATCGTGGTGTGCGGCGCCGAGCCGCTGTTCATGACCGACTACATCTGCGTCGGCAAGGTCCACCCCGAGCGGGTGGCCGCCATCGTGAAGGGCATCGCCGAGGGCTGCGTCCTCGCCGGCACCGCTCTGGTGGGCGGCGAGACCGCCGAGCACCCCGGTCTGCTCGGCCCGGACGACTTCGACGTCGCCGGCGCCGGCACGGGCGTAGTGGAGGCCGACCGGCTGCTCGGCCCGGATCGTATCCGTACGGGTGACACGGTGATCGCCATGGCGGCCTCCGGTCTTCACTCGAACGGGTACTCGCTCGTACGGCATGTCCTGCTGGACCGCGCGGGCATGGCGCTGGACACCCAGGTCGCCGAGTTCGGCCGCACCCTCGGCGAGGAACTCCTTGAGCCCACCAAGATCTACTCGCTGGACTGCCTGGCGCTGACCCGGACGACGGATGTGCACGCGTTCAGCCATGTCACCGGCGGCGGACTGGCGGCCAACCTCGCCCGCGTCATCCCGGACAGCCTGCACGCGATCGTCGACCGCTCCACCTGGACCCCGGCCCCGGTGTTCGACCTCGTCGGCAAGACCGGCGACGTCGAGCTGCTGGAGCTGGAGAAGACCCTCAACATGGGCGTCGGCATGATCGCGATCGTCCCGGAGGCAGCGTCGGACGTGGCCCTGGCGACCCTGGCCGACCGCGGTGTCGAGGCATGGGTGGCCGGCGAGATCACGGACCGCGGCGACCATGCCACGGGTGCGGAGCTGGTCGGCGCGTATTCACACTGACTGCGCCCCCGGCCGGCGCCTGCGAAGGCAGCGCAAAACCCGGTCCGACGGGTAACCGCTCAGGACCGGGTCAGGCACTGCTCGACAGTCAAGCGCCGCGGCGTTGTTGCGACGTGGGACCGGACTCGTCGTCCTCTTCGTCCTCGTCGTTGTTGTAGAGATCCGCGTACTGCGCGTACGGGTCGTCGTCGTCTTCGTCGTCCTCGAACGGCTCGCCGTTCGGCGGCTGGCTCGAAGTCGAAGCGCCCAGCTCGTTGGCCAGACGCGACAGGTCAGTCCCGCCGCTGTTGTACTTCAGCTGGCGGGCGACCTTCGTCTGCTTGGCCTTGGCCCGGCCGCGCCCCATGGCTCGACCCCCTCGGTGACGGGGCTCGACGGCCCCAGAGTCTCGACACGCGTTCATGATCTGGAACGGACTCTCCGTGGAGAGGCCGGTCCGTAGGGCTTCCACGGTACCTGAGCCCGCGCCCATACGGTACGTCGCCCGCAGCAGCCGCGTGTGCACAGGACCTTCGAGGCGCCCTGTCCTCGCTGGTCAACCGCGATTTTAACCACTTCCTGGCGGTCGACCCGCCGATGGAAGTGAGAGTTCTCTCTAAGTGCCCACCGACGGGTACCGGCCAAACCTCCCGGACCGGCCCGGGCGCACTCAGCGTCCGCGCGCCGTCGCCGCCTCGTGCATCCGCTGCTCGGCGATCCGGTCGGCCGCGGCGGCCGGCGGAATGCCATCTGCCTTCGCACGTGCGAATATAGCCAGCGTGGTGTCGTAGATCTGGGCCGCCTTCGCCTTGCACCGCTCGAAGTCGAAGCCGTGCAGTTCGTCGGCGACCTGGATGACACCGCCCGCGTTCACCACGTAGTCGGGCGCGTACAGGATGTGGCGGTCGGCCAGGTCCTTCTCGACGCCCGGGTGGGCCAGCTGGTTGTTGGCGGCGCCGCACACGATCTCGGCGGTGAGCACCGGCACGGTGTCGTCGTCGAGCGCGCCGCCCAGCGCGCAGGGGGCGTAGATACCGAGCCCGTCGACGCGGATCAGCGCCTCGGTGTCCGGGACGGCCAGCACGGTGTCGTACCGCTCGGTCATCTGCCGTACGGCCTCCTCGCGCACGTCGGTCACGAAGACCTCGGCGCCCTCCGCGACCAGGTGCTCCACCAGGTGGCGGCCGACCTTGCCGACGCCCGCGATGCCGATGCGCCTGGCCCGCAGCGAGGGGTCGCCCCACAGATGCTGGGCGCTGGCCCGCATGCCCTGGTAGACGCCGTACGCGGTGAGGACGGAGGAGTCGCCGGCGCCGCCGTTCTCGGGCGAGCGGCCGGTGGTCCAGCGGCATGCGCGGTGGACGACGTCCATGTCGGCGACGTACGTGCCGACGTCGCACGCGGTGACGTACCGGCCGCCGAGCGAGGCCACGAAACGCCCGTAGGCGAGCAGCAGCTCCTCGGTCTTGTCGCGCTCGGGGTCACCGATGATCACGGCCTTGCCGCCGCCGTGGTCGAGCCCGGCCATGGCGTTCTTGTACGACATCCCGCGCGAGAGGTTGAGCGCGTCGGCGACGGCCTCCTCCTCGGTGGCGTACGGGTAGAAGCGCGTACCGCCGAGTGCGGGGCCCAGGGCGGTGGAGTGGATGGCGATGACGGCCTTGAGGCCGCTGGCTCGGTCCTGGCAGAGCACGACTTGCTCATGACCCCCCTGGTCCGAATGGAACAGGGTGTGCAGTACATCAGCAGGCGCGCCGGTTACGTCGGTCACGGTGGTGACTCCTGGGTAAGTAGCGGCGGTTGGGACGAGCTCCCGTAAGGGTGGCGGGGGCAGCTAGCACGAGATTAGAGCCTCTACGCCCCGCCGACCGCGACGTGCTCAGGATCACCTACTCCCGGAGTACGCCCGTGCGACGATTTGCATAGTTTTCCCGCACGTTTGTGAGCGGGTTTCGCAGGTTTTCCTGGCAGACGGCGGGGGAGGGAGCAGGCGTGCCCAAGGTGTCCTCGGTGATCGTCCCGTACGCGACCTATCTGCGTGTGTACGAACCGCTGGCCGCCTTCCCTGAGCGGGAGCGCGACCACTGGACGCGGTACGCCCGGAGCCCCGACCGTCCCACGTACCAGGACGAACTCCGCCGCGCGCTGGCCGACTTGCTGCCCACGCCGCCCGTTCCGGTGCCGGTGCACGAGAGCCGCGACGCCTTCGTGCTGGAGGTCGACGGGGTGGTCTGCGTCTGCCCCTGGCGCACCCGGCTGCGCGGCTGGCAGGCGCTCGGCGATCTCGCCGAGGAGCTGCCGCCGCCCGTCCTGGACGCGGTCCTGCCGCCCGTCGTACGGCGCCAGGCGGCCCAGGACTACGAGCGCTGGCTGGCCCGCAACCCCGACGCCCGGCCGTGGATCCGCACCTCGACCTGGCAGGTGCCGCTGCACTGGTTCGTGCTGGTCGCGGACGAGGAGCGGCGTTTCGACAAGGGCTCCGGCGAGGTTCCGCCGATGCTGCGCTACCGGACGCCGATGGTGCAGGCCCGGCGGCGGGTGGCGCGGGCGCTCAGGACCCTGAAGGACACCATCGACGAGGGGCCGCTGATCGACGGCCTGCTGGACGTGGGGCGCTGGCTGGAGGAGTTCCATCCGCGCTCGCTGGTCGAGCTGGACTACGGCGGCCTGGTGCACACCCTGCCGCCCGGCGAGCTGGAGGACGACCACTCGGCCGCCGACGTGGCCGAGGGGATCGCGGCGCTGCGGGAGGGGGACGGCGAGGCGGCGGGCGAGGCGTACGGCCGGCTCGTGGAGCGGTGGCGGTCGGTGCGGGACCGGCGGTCGGCGAACTGACATCCGGAGTTTGATCGTCGTTCGGCGATATGACGCCTGACCTGCGGTCGGGGAACTGACGTTTGACCTGACGCCCGTTTTGGGGTTTCGTCCTCGTCCTGAGGTTCCTGAGGTTTCGTCAACATGGGGCGTTGGTCCCGATCCGGGCTTATGTCTCAAGCGTGACGGACCGCACGTACGCGGCCCTTGCCTCCCTTGCCCCTCCTCATGTCAAAATAGGACAAGGAGTCCGGGGAGGACTCCCTCCGTCCTACCGTGTTCCACTGTGGGCGGAATCTCTGCATTGCCTGCTTTGGGGGGTCTTGTGACTCCTGATCGTCCTGTGACTGATCGTCACAGCGGCGTGACTGTCCGCTATGGCATGGTCCATCGGCTTCCGTCGCCGATGAACACCTGGGGGGCAATTCCATCGGTTTGGCCGACGCGGCTGGACAGATGGTGTAGTTGTAGTGCCGAGGACAAGCCGTTCGTCCTATAACCGACTCGACCCGCGTCCGCCATTTCGGGCAACGCGGGTCAAGGTGCAGAATTTAGAGGAAAGAACCGAGAAGGTTCGGTTCTCCCGAGGAGGCCGCTCATGACCGCTCGCACCCCTGATGCCGAGCCGCTGCTGACCCCGGCTGAGGTCGCCACCATGTTCCGTGTGGACCCGAAGACGGTCACGCGGTGGGCGAAGGCCGGGAAGCTTACATCGATCCGCACGCTCGGCGGGCACCGCCGCTACCGCGAGGCGGAGGTCCGTGCTCTGCTCGCGGGCATTCCGCAGCAGCGCAGCGAAGCCTGAACAACTGAATAAACCGGGCAAACCGGCTGGTCCCCCACTGGCCGAGGCGTTCGGAAACCTAGCTCCACCACGACGCGGGTTCTGCCCCAACGGAGCCCACGCCCGAGCTCCACAGAGCTTATGAAGCACATCACAGGGTGCGTCGTCGATCGCGCTGGACTCCGCCGGGTCCAGCGCGATCTTTTTTGTGCCCTGTCGCGAACGGTCCGGCCGGCTCCGTGAGCAGCCTTGTCGGAGTCTGGGGAGGGGTGTCGGATCTCCTGTGTGCGAGCTCTGGGAGATGCCTCAGGCGGGTGCAATTGCACATATTAAATTGAACAGTTGTAGGAGCAGGGTAAGAACCGGGGTTTGAAAAACTCATCCGGTGACACCCGTCACATGCCAGGGTCCTTGTCGCCCCTGTCTCCTGTGCGCTATTGAGCGCCGCACGTTCCAGCGTCCCACCACGGGACCGTCGTCGAGCCGGTCGTTCGTCACGCGGGCGAGGTGCTTTCGTCCTCCACGGCCTCCTGCGGATCCCGGGCGGTCCGTGGGGCCGTGTCCATGGCCAGCCGCAGCAGATGGTGGCAGATCGGGCAGTGGCGCGTCAGATGGCGATAGGAGGAGGCGGCCGCCAGATGCGCACGAAGCAACGCCCGCGTCTCATGCCTGGCCGATGCCGCCATACCCCACCTCCACAGGACCGCCCGAGAAGCGCCCTTGGTTTCTGGGTACCGAGCGATGGAGACGACGTCAAGACAGCGTCAGGGGGGCGCCGCGAAGCAGGGCGGGAGCACGGCAGTATCCGGAGCACAACAAAGCCCAGGTCGGAAGACCCGGGCTTTGAAACGCGCCTTCACCTTGGCAGGGTGGCGAGCGTTGCTGAGGTGCGTGGGGTCATGAAGAAGGCCCGCAGCCTTGTTCGGTGCGGGCCCTGCTCTTCTCACTGCGGTCCTGACGGGATTTGAACCCGCGGCCTCCACCTTGACAGGGTGGCGAGCACTCCAAACTGCTCCACAGGACCTGGTTTCGCGGCACTTGGTGGTGCGTTGTGCTGCGAGAAGAGACTGTACAGGAGGGGCGCCGCCTGGTCGAACTCACTTAGGGTGCGGGACCGGTTACGGGGCCGCCGCGTCGATCGCCTTCACGATGCGCTTGTCGGAGACGGGGTACGCCGTGCCGAGCGCGTGAGCGAAGTAGCTGACCCGGAGCTCCTCGATCATCCAGCGGATGTCCAGGACGGAGGAGGGCACAGGCCGGCCCTGCGGCATCTGCTCCAGCAGCCACGCGTACTCGTCCCGCATCTCGTGGACCTTCTCCATGCGCGTGGTGTCCCGCTGGACGTTCGTCGGCATCTGCTGGAGCCGGCGGTCCGCGGCCACCAGGTACCGCATCAGATCCGGCAGCCGCCGCGTCCCCGCCTCCGTCACGAAGCCCGGCTTCACGAGGCCGTCCAGCTGAGCCCGTACGTCCGCCAGGTTCGGCAGCAGCGCGGGGCTCCGTACGGCCTTCAGACGGCGCTCACAGGCCTGCCACGCGGCGAGGACCTGCTGCACCTGCTCCACCGTACGGACCGTCGTGTCGACGATCTCGGCGCGGACCTTGTCGTACAGCTTCCGGTACGACTCCTCGTCCCAGACCGGCCCTCCGAAGTCGCCGATCAGCTTGTCCGCCGCCGCCATCGCGCAGTCGTCGAACAGGGCCTGGATGGAGCCGTGCGGATTGGCGGACAGGGCGAGCTTCTGGGCGTTCGTCAGCTTCTCGGACGCGAACTTCGCCGGGTTCACCGGGATGTTGCGGAGGATCAGCCGCCGCATGCCCTTCCACATGGCCTGCTGCTGCTCCGCCTCCGTGTCGAAGAGGCGTACGGAGACGGTGTCGCCGTCGTCCACCAGCGCCGGGTACGCCTTCACGGGCTGCCCCGCACGCCGGGTCTCGAAGACGCGGGTGAGGGAGCCGATCGTCCAGTCGGTGAGGCCCTTGCGCTCCAGGGACTCGCCGCCCTGGCGTTCGGCGGTGGCCGCAGCGGCCTGCGAGAGGGCTTTCCTCGCCTTCGGCTTCAGCTGGAGCTTCAGAGTCTCCAGATCCTTGTCCTCGGCCAGCTTGCGGCGCCGCTCGTCGACGATCCGGAAGGTGATACGGAGGTGGTCGGGGACCTTGGACCAGTCGAAGTCGTCCGCGGTGAAGGGAACGCCCACCATGCGCTTCAGCTCGCGGGCCATGGTGGTGGTGAGGGGTTCCTGGAGGGGCACGGCCGTGTCCAGGAACCTCTTCGCGAAGTTCGGCGCCGGCACGTAGTTGCGGCGGATCGGCTTCGGGAGGGAGCGGATCAGCTCGGTGACGACCTCCTCCCTCAGCCCGGGAATCTGCCAGTCGAAGCCCTCGTCCGTGACCTGGTTCAGGACCTGGAGCGGGATATGGACGGTCACGCCGTCGGCGTCCGCGCCCGGCTCGAACTGGTACGTCACCCGGAACTTCAGGTTGCCCTGCCGCCAGGAGTCCGGATAGTCGGCCTTGGTGACCGCCTCCGCGGACTCCCGGATGAGCATCTCGCGCTCGAAGTCGAGGAAGTCGGGCTGCTCGTGCCGCTTGTGCTTCCACCAGGAGTCGAAGTGGGCGCCGGAGACGACGTGTTCGGGGACCTTCTGGTCGTAGAAGTCGAAGAGCGTCTCGTCGTCGACGAGGATGTTCCGGCGCCGGGCGCGGTGCTCCAGCTCCTCGACCTCGCTGAGGAGCTTGCGGTTGTCGGCGAAGAACTTGTGGTGCGTGCGCCAGTCGCCCTCGACGAGCGCGTTGCGGATGAACAGCTCGCGGGAGGCCTCCGGGTCGATCCGGCCGTAGTTGACCTTGCGGTCGGCGATGATCGGGACGCCGTAGAGCGTGACTTTCTCGTACGCCATCACCGCGGCCTGGTCCTTCTCCCAGTGCGGTTCGCTGTACGTCCGCTTGAGCAGGTGCTCGGCGAGGGGTTCGACCCACTCGGGCTCGATGCGGGCGTTGACGCGGGCCCACAGGCGGCTGGTCTCCACCAGTTCGGCGGACATCACGAAGCGCGGGGGCTTCTTGAACAGGGCGGAGCCGGGGAAGATCGCGAACTTGGCGCTCCGGGCGCCCAGATACTCGTTCTTCGTGCCGTCCTTCACGTCCTTCATGCCGATGTGGGAGAGCAGCCCTGCGAGGAGTGAGACGTGGACCCTCTGCTCGGGCGCGTCCTCCTCGTTCAGATGGATGCCCATCTGCTTGGCGACCGTTCTCAACTGCGTATAGATGTCCTGCCATTCGCGGATGCGCAGGAAGTTCAGGTACTCCTGCTTGCACATCCGGCGGAAGGACGACGAGCCGCGTTCCTTCTGCTGCTCGCGGATGTACCGCCACAGGTTGAGATAGGCGAGGAAGTCGCTGGTCTCGTCCTTGAAGCGGGCGTGCTGCTGGTCGGCCTGCGTCTGCTTGTCGGCCGGGCGCTCGCGCGGGTCCTGGATGGACAGGGCGGCGGCTATGACCATGACCTCGCGGACACAGCCGTTCTTGTCGGCCTCCAGGACCATGCGGGCCAGCCGGGGGTCGACGGGCAGCTGGGCGAGCTTGCGGCCGGTGTCGGTGAGGCGCTTTCGCGAGTCCTTCTGCGTGGGGTCCAACGCGCCCAGTTCCTGGAGGAGTTGGACGCCGTCGCGGATGTTGCGGTGGTCCGGCGGGTCGATGAAGGGGAACTTCTCGATGTCGCCGAGTCCGGCGGCGGTCATCTGCAGGATGACGGACGCGAGGTTCGTACGCAGGATCTCCGCGTCCGTGAACTCCGGGCGGGCCTCGAAGTCGTCCTCGCTGTAGAGGCGGATACAGATGCCGTCGGACGTACGGCCGCAGCGGCCCTTGCGCTGGTTGGCGCTGGCCTGGGAGACCGGCTCGATGGGGAGCCGCTGCACCTTCGTGCGATGGCTGTACCGGCTGATCCGGGCGAAGCCGGGGTCGATGACGTACTTGATGCCCGGGACGGTGAGGGAGGTCTCGGCGACGTTGGTCGCCAGAACGATCCTGCGGCCGGTGTGGGGCTGGAAGACGCGATGCTGCTCGGCGTGGGACAGCCGGGCGTAGAGGGGGAGGACCTCGGTGAAGCGGTACTGCTTCCGTACGAGCGCGTCGGCGGTGTCCCTGATCTCCCGCTCACCGGAGAGGAAGACGAGGATGTCGCCCTTTCCCTCGCCCTGAAGCTCCTCGACGGCGTCGAGGATCGCGGTGATCTGGTCGCGGTCGGCGTCGTCGGAGTCGTCCTCAAGGAGGGGCCGGTAGCGGACCTCGACGGGGTAGGTACGCCCGCTGACCTCGATGATCGGGGCGTCGCCGAAGTGCCGGGAGAAGCGCTCGGGGTCGATGGTGGCCGAGGTGATGACGACCTTGAGATCGGGCCGCTTCGGCAGCAACTGCGCGAGATACCCGAGCAGGAAGTCGATGTTGAGGGACCGCTCGTGGGCCTCGTCGATGATGATCGTGTCGTAGGCGCGCAGCTCGCGGTCGGTCTGGATCTCGGCGAGCAGGATGCCGTCGGTCATCAGCTTGATGAAGGTGGCGTCCGGGTTGACCTGGTCGGTGAACCGCACCTTCCAGCCGACGGCCTCGCCGAGCGGGGTGTCCAGCTCTTCCGCCACCCGCTCGGCGACGGTACGCGCCGCGATCCGCCGGGGCTGCGTGTGCCCGATCATGCCGCGCACGCCCCGGCCGAGCTCCATGCAGATCTTCGGGATCTGCGTGGTCTTCCCGGATCCGGTCTCACCGGCGACGATCACGACCTGGTGGTCACGGATGGCGTCGGCGATGTCGTCGCGCTTCTGGCTGACCGGAAGCTGCTCGGGATAGCTGACGGCGGGAACGCGGGCCCGCCGCTCGCCCATCCGCTGTTCGGCCTTGGCGACCTCGGCCTCGATCTCGGCGAGAACGGCGGCGCGGGCCTCCGGCTTGCGGATCTTGCGGGCACCTTCGAGCCGCCGGCCGAGCCGGTGCGCGTCGCGCAGCGACAGTTCGGCCAGACGGGGGGCGAGGGCGCCGAGGGCGGGGGTGCCGGGGGCGGGGTGCGTAGACATACGCGGTCCAGGATCTCATCCCGGGGAAATCGGTGGCGAACGCTTTTGTTTCCGGCGGACCGGCCTCAGACTTCGCCGCATGGGACACGGCTCGAAAATGATCAAGGGCCCTGCTCACTGAGCAGGGCCCTTGGGCTGTGGCTGGGGCCGGGATCGAACCGGCGACCTACCGCTTTTCAGGCGGTCGCTCGTACCAACTGAGCTACCCAGCCGTCACGAGGCTTTCTGGAAAACCTCAGCGGTCCTGACGGGATTTGAACCCGCGGCCTCCACCTTGACAGGGTGGCGAGCACTCCAAACTGCTCCACAGGACCAAGCGATGCGTACGACAGTGTCGCACACGGTGTTGCGTGCCCCCAACGGGATTCGAACCCGTGCTACCGCCTTGAAAGGGCGGCGTCCTAGGCCGCTAGACGATGAGGGCTATCGGCCCGCCTGGGCGCCTCTCAGCGCGTCGGGGACGTGAGAAGCATATGGGATGGCGGGAGGTATCGCCAAAACGGTTTACGGGGATGTGGTCGCGGGGGTGGGGGAGGGTGACGGGGACGGGGTCGGAGTGGGTGTCGGGGTGGGTGTCGGGGCGGCTCCCGGCTGGTTCTCCTCCGGGAGGTGGCGGGCCACCTCCGCCGTCGTCAGGCCCAGGCCGCCCAGTCTGATCTCGTCCCAGGCCTGGAGGCGGCGGGTGTCGCGGTCGAAGTAGAGGATCGACGTCTCGATCGGGTCGGGGTACTTGCCCTCGATCGCGCGCAGGCCGCTGCCGCCCGTGGAGCCCTCGATGCGCAGACGGGTGCCGTACGGCATGACCTCCATCTCGGAGTGGTGGAGGTGGCCCGCCAGGACCAGCGGCACCTGGCCGTCCGTCTCGCGGGCCGCGGGCGGCTCATGGGCGACGGCCACGTCGACCGGGTTTCCGGCGGCCTTCTGGTCGCGCAGGGCGGTGGCCAGCCGCGCGCCCGCCAGTTCCTGCGACTGCTCGGCGCCGATCTCGTTCGTGCGGTCGGGGGTGAACTGGGGGTCGCCGATGCCCGCGAAGCGCAGGCCCGCGACGGACACCGCGCGGCCGTCGTCGAGGACGTGGACGTTCTTCATACGCTCCAGATAGCGCTGGGTGATCATGGAGTCGTGGTTGCCGCGGACCCAGACGTACGGGGCGCCCAGGTCCTCGATCGGGTCCAGGAAGCCGTTCTCGGCGGCCGTGCCGTGGTCCATGGTGTCGCCGGAGTCGACGATCACGTTCACCTCGTACTGCTTGACCAGCGAGGCGATGATCTTCCAGCTCGCCGGGTTGAGGTGGATGTCCGAGACGTGCAGGACCCGGATCGTGGTCGGGTCGGGCTGGTAGGCCGGGAGCGTGGACGTGGCGTCGTACAGCTTCGTCACGTTGGTGACGAGGCGCGCCAACTCCTTCTGGTAGACGTCGAATTCGGTGACGATGCTGCGTGCGTCGCCGACCAGGGAGGGTGCGGAGGAGAGCAGGCCGGAGAACTTGGGCTCGAGGACCGAGTTCGGGTTCCAGGTGGCGAAGGCCGTGCCGCCGGACGCGGCGAGGAGGGTGAGGGCGAGGCCGCCGGCCGCGAGGGCGCGGCGGGGGCGGCGGTAGACCGCGAGGCCGAGGGCGGTGGCGCCGGAGACGACGGCGACGCAGGAGCGTACGGCGAGGTCGAGCGTGCCGTGCCCGACGTCCTCGGCGACTTCGTCCTGGAGGCCGGAGATGCGTTCGGGATGGTCGACGAGGGCCTGGGAGCGGACCGGGTCGAGCTGGTCGACGTTCACGTCCAGGCGGACCGGGGCGACATGGCTGTCCAGTTGCAGCGCGCCGAGCGGCGAGACGTTGATCTTCGTGCCCCCGGCGAGCGAGGGGCGCAGGGTCATGGTGGTGTCCATGGGCCCGACGGGAACCCGGACGTTCCCGACGATCAGCAGGCCCAGCCAGGCGCCCAGCAGCACGACCGCGACCAGCCCCAGGGCGCGGCTCCAGGGGTGCGGCTGGGGGACGAGTTCGACGGCGGGGTGCGGGCGGCGGGAACGGTAGCGGCGGGCGAGCGCACGCGGTGCCCGGCGTACGCGGTTCAGGGCGGCGACGTTGGGAACGCGGGCGGCCATTGGTCCCGTATGCCCAAGTCCGGCAGCGGATATGCGGGGCGGTGGTGACTCTCATACCGTCGCCGTGACTCTCCTACGGCCCTTCCGTACCGGACAATGGCCCTGTGCTGGAGATGACGCGCGAGGAGTTCGAGGAACTGGTCGCCGAGGCGCTGGACCGTATCCCGCCGGAGCTGACGCGGCTGATGGACAACGTCGCGGTGTTCGTCGAGGACGAACCGCCCGTGGACGATCCCGAGCTGCTCGGCCTGTACGAGGGGACTCCGCTGACCGATCGCGGGGAGTGGTACGCCGGGGTGCTGCCGGACCGGATCACGATCTACCGGGGGCCGACGCTGCGGATGTGCGAGTCGCGGGAGGAGGTCGTGGAGGAGACCGAGGTGACGGTGGTGCATGAGATCGCGCATCACTTCGGGATCGACGACGCCCGGCTGCACGCGCTGGGATACGGCTGAGCCGGCGCGTGTCCAGTAGCGACGCGTCGAGTGTCGTCCTGCGCGTGTCCTCTTGTGGGCGGCGGGAGTTGGGCAGGTTGACTTCTTCGCCCTCCCCGGAGGTGGCTGCCCGTGCGCCCCTTGTACGTACCCGTTCGCCTGGCCGCCACGGTCGTGGCCGTCGCCGCTGCCGCCGGCTGTATGAGCGTGGGTGACGACGGGCCGGGCGGGAGCGCCAAGCCGTCCCATTCCGCCGGGCAGCGGGGTGGTGAGGCGCCCGACGGGGGATCGGCCGTGTCGGGCGGTGGCTCCGGGTACGGGGCGGCGACGGGCGGCAAGCGGGACGGGAAGGGCGGCGGGGAGAAGCGGGACGGCAAGGGCAAGTCGGAGGAGGAGTCCGGGGGGCCTTCGGCTTCGGCTTCCGCGGCCGGGAGCGGGGCTCCTTCGGTGCCGGTGCGTCCGGGTGGGCCCGGCGGGACGGGCGGCGCGGGTGAGCCCGAGCCGACCAAGCCGCAGCCGACGCCTACGCGGACGGTCGCGCCGGAGCCGACGCCCACGCCGCCGTCGCCGACCGTCTCGCCGGATCCGACGGTCGCCGAGCCGTCGTCGTCGGCGCATGGAGAGACGGCACCGCAACTGGCCCAGCGGGAGCCGGCGCCGACCGCTGGGTCACCGGCGTGAGGGTGTGACCTGTCTCTCGGGGATGCGGTTTGCCATGGGGGCTGGTGGGTGCGTATGGTTATAGATCGTTTGATTCATTTGCCCGGCGCCATAGAAGAGCGCGCCGTGTGGCGCGTTCTCTCCCTTGCCGTGGCTGACCGCATAGAGGCGGTCGTATTGCGAAATCACGGAGTTGACGGGCGCGTGCCGACGAGACTCCGGAAGGTTTCGCATTCGCATGTCCATTTCCAGTACTGATCACGTCGTCGTGCCCGAGAACGGGGACGAGACCGTAGAGGCCCCCGAGCTCACCTTCGCGGACCTCGGTCTCCCCGAGGGCGTCGTGCGCAAGCTCGCGCAGAACGGCGTGACCAGCCCCTTCCCGATCCAGGCCGCGACCATCCCGGACGCCCTGGCCGGCAAGGACATCCTCGGCCGTGGCCGCACCGGCTCCGGCAAGACCCTCTCCTTCGGCCTGCCGGCCCTGGCCACGCTGGCCGGCGGCCGCACCGAGAAGCGCAAGCCCCGCGCCGTCATTCTCACCCCGACCCGTGAGCTCGCCATGCAGGTGGCGGACGCGCTGCAGCCCTACGGCGACGTCGTCGGCCTGAAGATGAAGGTCGTCTGCGGCGGCACCTCCATGGGCAACCAGATCTACGCCCTCGAGCGCGGCGTCGACATCCTCGTCGCCACGCCCGGCCGCCTCCGCGACATCATCAACCGCGGCGCCTGCTCCCTCGAGAACGTGCAGATCGCCGTACTCGACGAGGCCGACCAGATGTCCGACCTGGGCTTCCTGCCCGAGGTCACCGAGCTGCTCGACCAGATCCCGGCCGGCGGCCAGCGGATGCTGTTCTCCGCGACCATGGAGAACGAGATCAAGACCCTCGTCGACCGGTACCTCAAGGACCCGGTCCACCACGAGGTGGACGCCGCCCAGGGCGCGGTGACGACCATGTCGCACCACATCCTCGTCGTGAAGCCCAAGGACAAGGCGCCGGTCACCGCCGCGATCGCCTCCCGCAAGGGCCGCACGATCATCTTCGTCCGCACCCAGCTCGGTGCCGACCGTGTCGCCGAGCAGCTGCGCGACGCCGGTGTGAAGGCCGACGCGCTGCACGGCGGCATGACGCAGGGTGCGCGCACCCGGACGCTGGCCGACTTCAAGGACGGCTACGTCAACTGCCTGGTCGCCACGGACGTCGCGGCGCGCGGCATCCACGTCGACGGCATCGACCTGGTCCTGAACGTCGACCCGGCGGGCAACCACAAGGACTACCTGCACCGCGCGGGTCGTACCGCCCGAGCCGGTCGCACCGGCACGGTCGTCTCCCTCTCGCTCCCGCACCAGCGCCGCCAGATCTTCCGGCTGATGGAGGACGCGGGCGTCGACGCCGGCCGTCACATCATCAACTCCGGTACGGCGTTCGAGCCCGAGGTCGCCGAGATCACGGGCGCCCGTTCGATGACCGAGGTCCAGGCCGAGTCCGCGGGCAACGCCGCGCAGCAGGCCGAGCGTGAGGTCGCCCACCTCGCCAAGCAGCTGGAGCGGGCGCAGCGGCGCGCCGCCGAGCTGCGCGAGGAGGCCGACCGGCTGGTCGCCCGGGTCGCCCGCGAGCGCGGCGAGGACCCGGAGGCGGCGGTCGCCGAGGCGCAGGCCGCGGTGGTGGAGGCCCTCGAGGCGTCCGTGCCCGAGCAGCCGGCCGCCCAGGATGTGGACCGGGCCGAGGCTTCGGCGTCGTACGAGCGTCGTGAGCGCCGTGACAACGACCGGGGTGGCTTCCGTCGCGACGAGCGTCGGGACAACGACCGTGGTGGGTTCCGTCGTGACGAGCGTCGGGATGACCGTGGTGGTCGTTCGTTCGAGCGTCGGGACAACGACCGTGGCGGGTTCCGCCGTGACGAGCGTAGGGACAACGACCGAGGTGGCGTCCGTCGCGACGACCGTCGGGACGACCGTGGCGGCCGTTCCTTCGAGCGCCGTGACAACGACCGTGGTGGTTTCCGCCGTGACGAGCGTCGGGACGACCGTGGCGGCCGTTCCTTCGAGCGTCGCGACGACCGCGGTGGGCGTTCCTTCGAGCGTCGGGACAACGACCGCGGTGGCTTCCGCCGTGACGACCGCCCGGCCGCCCGCCCCTTCGAGCGCCGTGACGAGCGCGGCGGTCACCGTGGCAGCGACCGCCCCGTCAACCGCGACCGCCGCGACGACCGCCCGGGCTTCCGCTCCGGCGGCCACGACCGCCCCTACGGCCGTCGTGACGACCACCGCGGCGGCGGCACCGGCACCGGCACCGGCACCGGCTCCGGCTCCTTCGGACGCCGGGACGACAAGCCGCGCTGGAAGCGCAACGGCTGACGCCGAGTGAAGTGAGGAAGGGCCCGTACGACTTCGGTCGTACGGGCCCTTCCGGCGTTGCTGACGGTTCCCGAGGGCCATTTTCTAGCCAAGTTGTGACGTGTGTCATGCCCCCGGCGAGGGAATCGCTGGGGGCATGACAGATGACGCCAAAGTGAGTGGGCTGTCTGACGAAGAGCGATTGGCCCAGCTCGGCTACACGCAGGTCCTTGCCCGCCGCATGTCGGCGTTCTCCAACTACGCGGTCTCCTTCACGATCATCTCGGTCCTGTCGGGATGTCTGACGCTGTATCTGTTCGGCATGAACACCGGCGGTCCCGCCGTGATCACCTGGGGCTGGGTCGCGGTCGGACTGATGACCCTGTTCGTGGGCCTGGCGATGGCCGAGATCTGCTCGGCGTACCCGACGTCGGCGGGCCTGTACTTCTGGGCGCACCGGCTGGCGCCCCCGCGTACGGCCGCCGCGTGGGCCTGGTTCACGGGCTGGTTCAACGTGCTCGGCCAGGTCGCGGTGACCGCGGGCATCGACTTCGGGGCGGCGTCCTTCCTGGGCGCGTACCTGAACCTGCAGTTCGACTTCGAGGTGACGCCCGGCCGCACGATCCTCCTCTTCGCGGGGATCCTGGTGCTGCACGGCCTGCTGAACACCTTCGGGGTGCGGGTGGTGGGCCTGCTCAACAGCGTGAGCGTGTGGTGGCATGTGCTCGGCGTGGCGGTGATCGTCGGCGCACTCACCTTCTCCCCGGACCGGCACCAGTCCGCGTCCTTCGTGTTCGGCGAGTTCGTGAACAACACGGGCTGGGGCAGCAGCGTGTACGTCGTCGCGATCGGCCTGCTGATGGCCCAGTACACCTTCACCGGCTACGACGCCTCCGCCCACATGACGGAGGAGACACACGACGCGTCGACGGCGGGCCCGAAGGGAATCGTCCGCTCCATCTGGACGTCATGGATAGCCGGTTTCGTGCTGTTGCTCGGCTTCACCTTCGCGATCCAGTCGTACGAGGGTGCTCTCACGTCCTCGACGGGGGCTCCGCCCGCGCAGATCCTGCTCGACGCGCTCGGCGCGACGGCGGGCAAGCTGCTGCTCCTGGTCGTGATCGGGGCGCAGCTGTTCTGCGGGATGGCGTCGGTGACGGCCAACAGCCGGATGATCTACGCCTTCTCCAGGGACGGCGCGCTGCCCTTCTCCCACGTCTGGCACACGGTGAACCCGCGCACCCGCACCCCCGTGGCGGCGGTGTGGCTGGCGGCGGCGGGCGCCCTGCTGCTCGGGCTGCCGTACCTGATCAATGCCACGGCGTACGCGGCGGTGACGTCGATCGCGGTGATCGGCCTGTACATCGCCTACGTCATCCCGACGCTGCTGCGGCTGCGGAAGGGCGAGGACTTCGAGCGCGGGCCGTGGCACCTGGGGCGCTGGTCGCGGCCGATCGGAGTGGTGGCGGTGGCGTGGGTCGTCGTGATCACGGTCCTGTTCATGCTGCCGCAGGTCTCCCCGGTCACCTCGGAGACCTTCAACTACGCCCCGGTCGCCGTCCTCGTCGTCCTCGGCTTCGCCGCGACCTGGTGGCTGGCCTCGGCCCGGCACTGGTTCCTCAACCCCGACCACGAACGGACCATCGCCCGCGAGGCGTCCCGCACGGGCACGCCCGAACCGGTCGATCCGTAACACCACTGGACACTCCTGGCTCGCTCTGCCGGTACGGCACGGCCGGGACCCCGATACCCGATCGGAGTCCCGGCCGTGTCCGGCTATGCTCGGGGAGGCAACATCGCCTGGGCCCTTAGCTCAATTGGCAGAGCAGTGGACTTTTAATCCATTGGTTGTGGGTTCGAGTCCCACAGGGCCTACGGGTTGCAGGCGGGGGTTAACCCCTCTGACCTGCGGTGCAGCGCCTGCGTCGGCTTCGGTCGGGTCGGGCGCTGCTTCGTTTTCCAGCCACTGCGTGAGCGGATGTGCTCGTGGCCTGCGGATCGGGTGCCGCTTGGGCGGACGAATCAGCAGCTGCCGGACGCGACCGGGGGATCAGCTTCGCTGCCTTCTCGGCGATTTCGCGGTCCAGCTCAGGGAGCAGGCTCGTGTACGTGTACGTGTACGTGTACGCGTACGCGTACGTGTCCGAGGTCAGCGTGATCGTGGAGTGTCGCAAGGTCTCCGAGACCGTCTCGGGGTGGAGCCAGGAGCCGTCCTCCTTGGTGAACACCTTGCCGGTGTTCTGCCAGGCGGTGCCTCACTTGGCGCGCTCTTTCTCCTGGCGGGCCTTGTGGTCGCGCAGGGCGGTGATGTTCAGGTTGTCGAGCGCGATCGTGTTCGCGCTCCCGTCCGTCTTCGGTCCGGACTCGTAGGGGTCCCAGCCGTCGACCACGATCTCCTTGGCGGGTGTGATGAGGCCGGCGTCGAGGTCGATCTCGTGCCGGTCCTGGCCGACCGCCTCGCCTCGCCGGAGGCCGCGGGTGCCCATGAGATGGAAGATCGCGTACAGGCGGTCGCCCTCGGCTGCGTCGCGGAAGGCGCCGAACTGCCAGGGCGTCCACACCATCACCGGGCCGGGGATCTCGCCGGTCTCGCGCCAGCGCCGTACGCCCTCGTCGGTCCACAGGAGGGGTTTCGGGCGTTTGCCGGATTCCAACTCGACGTGGGACGCCGGGTTGAAGGCGATGAGTTGCTGGGCGATGGCGGAGTTCAGTGCCGCGCGCAGGGTGCGGCGGATCGCCCGCTGGGTGGCCGGTCCGGTGATCTTCCGGAACGGCTTCATCTCTGCGAGCTTGGCCCGTTCGGCCGTGAGCAGCTTCCGCTCGGCTCCTACGGGGCGTCCGGGCTTGCTCGGCTTGCAGCGGGCGATCTGCTCGCGGCGGGCTTCGTTCTCGGCCGTGATCACCTCGTTGTCGTCGGCGATCGCGTCGAACATCTCGACCAAGTGGCCGACGTTGAGGAACGGGAGACTCAAGCCCGCTCTCGCGGCCCGTAGATCGCGTGCTCTGCGCCAGTGGCATGAGCCCAGTACCGGTCGCCGTACGACCAGTGCCACCACTCCGTCGGATAGTTGACCAAACCCGCAGCAGTCAGAGCATCTCCGAGCAGCCGCCGGTTGTCGCGTGCCTCAGGCGCGACGTTGCGGGCGTCCGTATAGCAGGTGCCGTCGCTCTCCTCCGGACTGGCGTTCACCCGCGTCCCCATGTCGAGTTCCCGCCCATCTGCGGACATGAGCGTGAGGTCGACCGCCGCGCCGGCACTGTGCGGAGCTATCTCGGGCGGCGACACGTAGCGGCTCGCGGCGTCGCGCACCTGGGCCGCGGACCAGCTCGGATTGTCGGCCCGCAGTTCGTCGGCGTAACGCTCGAAGTAGAAACGCTGCAGGGCGGGCGGCCGGTACCCCTCGATGAACAGCAGACAGACGCCATCCGGGAGCAACTTCTGGGCCTCCAGAAGACGGGCCAGGACGCCGTCCCGCAGGTGCGCGAAAGCCCCCGATCGGTCTTCCTTACGTGGGTCGACGGCGACGGACTCTTGCAGCCGGACATCGCGGAGCTCTTCACCGCAGTCGGCCACGGGGATCGCCGCGATCCTCGGATCTGACATCAGCACGATTTCGGTCATGCGCTGATCATGGCGCAAGGCGAGGCTCAGCCCAACGTCAGCCGACGGATACCCAGGCGGTCGACTTCCGCCGCTTCCTCCCTGGTGATCGGGTCACGTCCCGTCGCCTTGCGCAGGAAGTGAAGCCGGCTCCAGCCCAGCTTCTCCAGGGCTGCCGCACTGTTTTGACCGAGCAGAAGATCCTGCACCACATCCGCGGCCCGTGGGGTTGTCCACGGCTCGCGCCTCAGGGCGTCGGCCAGGTCCAGACCGTGCACGGCAACCTCGACCACCCGCGTCAGCAGGAACTCCGACAGGAGCATCGGATCGCCGTGCCGGGTACGCATCACACGCCCATCCGGCACGACACGGCACAGACGGTCCAACTCCTGCCAGGTGGCGTCGTTCCCGTGGCGGCCGGCAGCCCAAGTTCGACCCGCAGGGCTACAAGGCTCGCCACGCGGTCGAGTGCGGCATCAATCGCCCCAAAAGGCAGCGGGCCGTGGCCACGCGGGACTACAAGCTCGCGGTCCGCTACGAGGCGACCGTCCTCGTCGCGGCCATCAACGAGTGGCTGTAATCCCCCCGTCTGTTCCGCCCAGTGCGTCGTGGTCAGTTTCCTTGTCGGCAATGACGTAGATACCGGGCTTGGCGGCAATGGCGCTGGTGCCATTCGCGTCGAAGTACTGCTCGACGATGCTACGGGGCCGCGGGCCGCCGAGGTGGGCACGGACCCGTCCTCAACCGAATCCGGAAATGATCACCCCTGAGAAAACGTCAGTTACTACGAACGCCGAAAATCTCCGGAAAGGCACGCCTGGTGGAAGAGCTTGTACGACTCGGTGACATCGAGCAGGCCGCGGCCGGAGACAGGCGGCCGATCTGGGCCGCCCAGGGACGGCACGACGGCAGTCTGGGGCCGGGCGTGCGGGCCTGGCGCCACGGAAGTGCCCTGGCGGTGGCGAGTCCAGACCTCTCGCAACGGGATCGGCTTGCGATCCAGGGCGACCGAACCGACGCGATCACCTTGGTGCGGCGAGTACTGGATGAAATCGGACCGTCTTATCGCCCCTTCGCGGAGGCACCCTTGATCGATGCCGTGGTGCGGGAGATACCCGGCCTCGTGCCGGTCCACGAATTCTTCTGGATGGAGACTGCGTCCCGGCCCGGTACTGCCCCCGCCGACGTGCAATGGCTGGAAGCTCGACAGGAGAAAGCAGCTACGGCACTCTTCGATCGCTTCTTCCCTGACTCATACGCGCAACCGGGACGCGTCGGCGTACGCCGATGGGCCGGAATCCTCGGCAGCCTGGAAAGCGGCGCAGCCGCGGAGCCTTTGGCGGTCGCGGCCGATGCGTGGTCAGCAATCGGCTGCGGGTACATGGCCGGGGTATGCACTCACCCCGCAACCCGCGGCCGCGGGCTGGCACAGGCCGTCTGCGGCTTCGTCGTGGACGATCTGGTCCACCGGTACGGACGGGCCGCGCTCATTGTGGATGCCGCCAACACGCCGGCGATCGCCGCGTACGAACGCCTCGGCATGACCAAACACCTCTCCGCAGCGGCGCGCTTCTCTCCCCGGTGAGTTCGGGGTGCACCGCCGGCCAGGCCCCCACATGTCGCACCAGGCACTGAACCGCAGGTTCCGCAATGGGACTTCGAGGAAGATCCGCGCTGGTTGACCAGGCGAACCGGCATGGCCAACCGGGTGTCCGATTGCACCCGGTTGGTAGCGTCACAGGCATGAATCAAGACCGTGTGCTCGAAGCGTTTCGTCGGGAATCCGGGGCGCTCACTGATGCTGTCTCAGGACTGTCCGAGGCCGAGTGGAACCTCCCGACACGCTGCACCCCCTGGACCGTACGCGACCTGCTCGGGCACGTGTCCGTCGTGATCGATTGGCTTCCGGGCATGCTGGACGCCCCGGCACCGAGCGAGGCCAAGGTTTCCGCAGCGGAGTACTACCGCCCGGACGACCGGTTCTCACCCCGGACCAACAGTGCCCGGATCGCTCTGGCTCAGGACCGGGCAGCAGGGTCGTCCGACGGTGCCGCCTTTGCCGGCGATTTCGCCGCGATCTGGCGGCGAGTCGACCGGCTGTGCCGGGTCCAGCCGGCCGGCCGTACCGTGCGCACGCGTCATGGTGACGCCATGCTCTTGTCGGAGTTTCTGCTCACCCGAGTCGTTGAAGTCGCCGTCCACGGCCTCGACCTGGCTGATGCAGTCGGACGCGAACCCTGGCTCACCTCGTCGGCCGGTGACGCCGTGCTGGAGCTGCTTCTCGGCGCAGAGCAGATGGCGGCCGCCGACAAACTGGGTTGGAGCCAGCCGCATTTCCTGCGCAAAGCCACCGGCCGTGAGCCGTTGGACGCATCAGAGACCGCGCAGATCGAACAGCTCGGCATACGATGGCTCGCCCTGGGCTGACAACTGTGCTCGGCGGCACCCCCTCCAAGTTCATCCCTGGCTCGCGTCCGCGTCGGCGGGCACCCCGCCGTTGCCACCGAGGCAGTCATCCGCGCCGCCCGCGACCTGCTGCCCGACCCCGGCCGCTCGGTCACGTCGATCGCCAAGCTGCTGGGTGTCTCTCCGGGTCGGAGCATGAGCATCGAGGTTGAGATCGTCCGCGAGGCAAGCGACGAAGTGGTTGGAGCAGTCGCTCGCCTGCTCCCCCAGCTGCTGGCCCCTGTAGACAGTGAATCGGTGCCGTGCGGCTCGATGACGCAGCAGCCGCACAGCCCCGCCGCACAGCCAGACGAAGCACTCAAGGCCACTGTGGCCACATACACTCGACCGATGGACAAGAACGCGGCACGACTGAGGGCAGACGCCACACCGTCAGCCCCGGCCCTCGTGCTGCGTCCCTGGAGCCGGGCGGACGCTCCCGACCTGGTCGAGCTGTATCGGGATGACGCTCTGCGCCGCTGGACGAACTCAGCTGTGAACGACGAGGCGAGCGCGGCACGGTGGGTTCAGGAGCAGCAACGGGGATGGGAGACGGGAGACCGTTTCGGATTCGCCATCGTGGAAACGCAAGCTCCGGGTACTGACGGACAGTTGACTGGTCACGTGGTCCTCAAGAACGTCACCACGGGCGCTTCGTCCGCCGAGGTCGGCTACTGGACCGCGGCACACGCGCGCGGCCGGGGAGTGGCGCCCCGAGCACTGCAGGCGGTCACGGACTGGGCCTTCACCGCCTTCCCCGGTGACGGACTGACGCGCCTTGAACTCCTGCACCAAGTAGACAACACAGCGTCATGCCGTGTCGCGCAGAAGAGCCGGTACGAACTGGCCACGCTCCTGCCCGCGGCACCGCCCGCATACCCCGTTGCCGGTCACCTGCACGTACGGACGCGCGACATCTGACTCTGCAGAAGGTGCCCGTCGAATCCGTGAGCGCGAGCTCGATAGGCCCATGACCTGCGCCGATCAAGGTGACTGTGTAGGCGCCGTGACCGGATGGGTGCACCGGTTGCCTCCCGATCGTTCCAAAGAGAGTCGCCGGGTACGCTCCTTCGGTCCTTCGGTCCTTCGGTCCTTCGGTCCTTGGTCGATTGGAGTTGCTGAGTGACCCGGTCAAGTGGACCTGTTCTGCGTACCCAGAGGCTTGTGATGGAGCCGATCCGCCGCGAGGACAGTGACGATCTCTTTGCGGCTGTGGTCAGTCAGGACAGCGTCATGCGATGGCTGGCGACCGGCCGGGCGGACAGCCGGTCCGCGGCCGAGGCCATGTGCGACGACCACGTCGCCCACTGGACCAGACACGGCTACGGCGACTTCGCGGTCAGGGATGCCGCGACGCACGCGTTTCTCGGCCGCGTGGGACTGCGTAATCGGGCCCAATACGGAGTCGACCTCGGTTTCGCCCTGCACCCACGGGCACAGGGCCGCGGGGTCGCTGGCGAGGCGGGCCGCGCGTGCCTGGACCTGGCATTTCGCCGCCTCTCGCTCCCTGTCGTTTTCGCGTTCGTCCTGCCCGACAACATGGCCTCGATCGCGGTACTGCGCCGCCTGGGAGCCCAGGCGGACGGGACTGTCCAGTCCAGTGGTCTGCATTGTCTGCGCTATCGGTTCGACCCCGCCGCCATGGCCGCTGCGGAGCATGTGGCGGACGACGCCGGTGCGGACCTCCAGCTGGTCCACGCGCCGGGCCCCGGTTCTGCGGATGACAGATCCGCACTCCGCGATGGCCTGCCCGATCCCTTCGGGATGAACGGGCTCGGGCTGGTGTGGGCCGACCATCAGCACACCCTCACCGCTGTCTCCGAAGGCCGGCCGGTGGCATCCGGGGGATGGCTGCTGCGGGACATGGCCTTCGATGGATTGCCGCGCCGCGCAGCAGGGCTGGGCGGTGTGCTGGTGCACCCTTCTTATCGGGGCCGGGGCATCGCCCGGACGGTGATCAGTGTGGCGGTCGAACACGCGCGAGCGGCCGGCGCCGAGACGATGATTCTGCTCTGCCGCCCGGTTCTGGTCCCGCTCTGCACACAGTTGGGATGGAGCCGGCTCTCCGTGCCCGTCACCGTCCAGCAGCCCGACGGCGCGCGGTCCTCGCCACTGACCACGATGATCTACGACCTGGCCGGCCTGCCTCATCCCACCATCAGTGCGGACCTGCGGGGCCTGCCCTTCTGATGCGCGCTGAGCAGGAATCACCGTGTGGTCAGGCTGCTTCGGCAAAGAGACGTCTGCCCCAGCGAATGCCTTTCTCGCTGCGGATGCGGGCGCGCTCACGGCGCTGGGCGGCCAGCACGTCGCGGTGTGGGCATTTGGCGTTGCGCCAGCGCAGGTAGCGGTGCAGGTCCTGGGTCTGGACGACCAGGGCCCGTACGTCGAGTGCTACCGCACCGGCACCGCCCGGGCGTACATCGACCTGGCGTGGGCGGAGGCGACCGTCGGCTGGCCGCGCTTCGCCGCACAGGCACGCGAGACGGGGTACGTGACCACACACGCCATCCCGCTGCGCATGCACAGCCGCGTCGTCGGCGCGCTCAACCTGTTCCAGACCACATCGCAGCTCCTCGGCGACGACGCCATCGCGCTGGCCCAGGCCTTCGCCGACGTGGCCACGATCGCGATCCTGCAGCAGCGCACGCTGGAGCAGGCGCACGTCGTGAACAGCCGGCTGGAGACCGCGCTGGCCAGCCGCGTGCTGGTCGAGCAGGTCAAGGGCGTCCTGGCGGAACGCTGGAACACCTCCGTCGGGGACGCCTTCGCCGCGTTGAGGTCGTACGCCCGCGCCCGTCACTTGCGCCTGTCGGACCTGGCCACACGGATCATCGCGGACGCCTTTGACACCGCCGCCATCCCGGCGCCCGCGAAGGTCCCGCCCGGGGACCGCCCCGGCTGACCTCCGAAGCCTCCCGGGCTTCCCGGGCTACGGGCTATTCGCGGTGTGCCCGCGGGCCTTCCGTGGCGCCCGGGTCCGCTCGGTCGGTGCCGGTGTCGATGAGGATCTGTTCGGCCTGCGTCGCACTGTCCGTGCGGACAGCTTCGGCCATGGCGGCGCGCGCTGCGTCGGGCCTCGCGTGCGGCGGGATCACGAGGAGGGAGAAGAGATCCTGCTCACCCCGGGTGATCAGGACGGTGTCGTCGCCGACCGGAGAGGAGTCGATGTGGACGACACGGTCTTCGATGATCATCCGCGTCGGCAGCTCTTCCCAGGCGTCGGCGTCCAGGCCGACGCGAGTGACCGGCCCGAGGTACTCGGTCAGTGCGGTGATCAGGCCCGGCAGCTCGGCGGCGATGTCGCGGGAACGCGGCCACCACGCACCGTCGAGCACTCCCCGCCGTTCGTGTGTCGTCTCCAGCCGTACGACAACGGTCCCGGGCCGTACGGCCTGGTGGACGGCGTCCGGCAGGAGCCTGGTCACACGCGGGGAGTCGGATTCGGACATCGCTCTCGCCTGCCTGCCGGAATGAGGACCGAGTAGCTGCCTCATTTCACGGTACTCCCCGTCCGACGGCGGCCGGGAAGCCCGCCGGTCACCCGCGGGGGCTGTGGGGCACGCCCGAGTAGAGTGAGAGATCCG
Source organism: Streptomyces sp. DG2A-72 (assembly GCF_030499575.1). Lineage (NCBI taxonomy): Bacteria > Bacillati > Actinomycetota > Actinomycetes > Kitasatosporales > Streptomycetaceae > Streptomyces > Streptomyces sp. DG2A-72. The sequence goes on along the minus strand of NZ_JASTLC010000001.1, from coordinate 4,789,030 downwards.
GCCCGTCTCATACGAGACATCCGAACTCCGAGGTAGCCATGCCATCCACGGAAACACCCACGGACGGGCACGCTGAGGTCCGCATCGTCGCCACTTCGCCCGAGGTCGCCCGTCGGGTCGCGGAGGTACTCCGCCGTTGCTTCGCCGCCACCGAGCAGCGCAGCTATCCCACCGGCTCCGAGGCAGGTACGCGCCTCGACCTCACCGTGGACACCGCCCGCGCGGCAGAACCCGCACGGTCGTGGCTGGAGACCAGCCGGTCCGCGCAGGACGGCCGCCGACGGAAGTGAGTCGGAGTCCGGGGGGACCTCCTGGTCGTCCCCCTGGGAGACCGGCGCCTCCTCAGCCGCCCGGCTGATGGCCACCAGCCACCACGAGACAGGCCGATCAGCAGAGCGCCGTGGGGACGTGACCGCCGCGGTCACCGCCTGGCCGTCAGTGCCCTGCTGATCCCGCGCGTCAGGCCTGACCGTCCGCCGCGCCCGCCATGAGCGGTTCCGCGGCATCCTCGGTCATATCGGGCGGCACGATCAGCAGGTCCCAGCGCCCGTGGCCGGGCGCAAGCAGCACGATGGTGTGCGGGGCGGATGCCGTGAGGGTCCTGCGCAGCCGTACGACCTGGTTGGAGACGAGGATCCGGCCGGGCACCGCGGACCAGGTCGCCCCGTTGACCGTGACGCTGGTGACGTGGCCCCACGCGCGCGGCAACCCGGCGAGCAGCCGGGGGAGTTCGGCGATCAGGTCGTACGAACGGGGCCACCATGCTCCGTCGATGGGTCGGGGCATGGCGCCGTGGGGGGCCAGTCGCAGGCGCAGGAGGGGGTGGGAGGGAAGCGGGGGTTGCAGTGCGGTGGTCATGGAGGCTCCTGCCAACTGCCGTACGGAGGTGGGTGGTCGGTGTCAGGCGCGGCGGGCGTCGACCCGGGCCGGAGTGGGCCAGCGCACGTCGTGTACCCAGCCGAGGCGTTCGAGGAGGCGGATGACGGCGGCAGAGGGGTCGAGCTGGCCGCGGTCGACGCCGTGGCGGGCGCTGGTGGGGTCGGCGTGGTGGAGGTTGTGCCAGCTCTCGCCGAAGGAGAGCAGGGCGAGGGGCCACAGGTTGGTGGCCCGGTCGTGGCGCCGGGTGCGGAACGGGCGCTCACCGATCAGGTGGCAGAGGGAGTTCACGCTCCAGGTGACGTGATGGAGCAGGGCGATGCGGACAAGTCCCGCCCACAGCAAGGCGGTCAGCGCGTGCAGCCAGGTCCCGCCGATGAGCCAGCCCGCGGCGAAGGGCAGGGCGAGGGTGAGGACGCACAGCGCCGGGAAGGCGCGGGAGATGCGGCGGATGTCGCGGTCGGCGAGCAGGTCGGGGGCGTAACGCTCAGGTGGCGTACGGTCGTTGCGGAACAGCCAGCCGACGTGCGCGTGCAGCAGTCCGCGCAACTGGCCGCGCAGATGGGTGCCGTAGCGGTACGGCGAGTGCGGGTCGCCGGGCCGGTCGGTGAAGGCGTGGTGGCGGCGGTGGGTGGCGACCCAGCCGATGACATCGCCCTGGAAACTCATGGAGCCGGCCACCGCGAGTGCGATGCGCACGGGGCGGACGGCCCGGTAGCCGCCGTGGGTGAGACCGCGGTGGAAACCGACGGTCACGCCGAGACCCGTGATCGTGTAGAGGACGAGCGCGAGCACGATGTCGGCGGGATGGATGAGCCTGCCCCACAGCAGCCAGCCGGCCAGACCGAGCGCCACGAACGGCAGAACGACGATCACCGCCGTCACCGTGACGTACATCCGGTCACCGCCTTCGCCAGGGGGCGTCGGTCCGTCCGGCGGGAACGGGGACGTCCCGTCGTAGCCTTGTGGCGGGGCGGGGTCGGACCGTGCGACCGTCGTGGAGGTGGGCGTACTGAGTGGCATACGGGACTCCTCGGCCTGGATGCGGATGGCGCGGCCGGGGTCACGGGCCCTCGTTTACTCCACCGTACTCCCGCCGGCGTAACAACCGCGTCTGCTCGCAAGCGGCATCGCGTTGACACAGGCCGACGCCGAACGTTGACTGGCGGCACGGCTCAGAGCCATGCCGCTCCGGAAATCCGGCACAACGCACAGGAAAGCGGCACTTGATGATGTACGACCAGACACGCGCCCGACAGTCCGCGGACCAGCCCCGTGGCGACGCAGGGCGCCGGGCGCCCGGCCCGGCACCGCTGTTCCCGCCGGACGAGCGGGACAAGATCGTCCGGCGCCTCGGACGGGCCGTCAACACGTTCCCCGACGCTCCGCGTGAGTCACTGGAGGAAGCCGAAGGCGCCTTCGACGAGGCCACCGCCCAGCTCATGGAGGCCCTCGCCGAACAGCGGCGTACCCTCCGCGCGGGCTGGCAGGACCAGGACCCCGAAGGCCAGGACGCCGAAAAGGAATCCGCCGAACTCCACCTTGCGCTGAGGCAGTACCGGGAGATCACCCAACGCCTGCTCCGCATCTGAACGACGCCAGGTCGTTCTCGGCGCGAGCTGAACCCCGTCTACGGCTGGTAGGCGGGGGATCAGTTGTGCCGCAGGGGCCTGATGGTTGTCAAGGGTTCGAGGTTCCCTGCGTTTGTAGTGAACATGCTCACGGCGCTGATCCGTCGCTGAAGATCGTTCTCTTGCGTAGCCTGCATCAGACCCGGAGCGCCTCACTGTGACGTCGGTCCGCATCATCACTTCAAGGACCGAACGTCTTCATGTCTTGCCGCATATCAGTGCTCCGGCGCCGCCTGCCCCCGTGGGCGATACCGCTGCTGTGGACCCTGGCGCTCGGCCTGTGGGGCATCTCCCGGCAACACAGTGTGTGGCGGGACGAGGCGGCGACCTGGCAGGTGGCCCGTCGATCGGCCGGGGAGATCTGGCACATGCTGGGTCAGGTGGATGCCGTACACGGGCTCTACTACCTGCTGATGCACACGCTCTTCGAAGGCCTCGGCCCCGGCACCACCGTCCTGCGACTCCCCTCTGTCCTGGCCGTGGCGGCAGCGGCGGCCTGCGTGACGGTCATCGGTCATCGCCTGGCCGGAGCCAGGGCGGGCCTCGCCGCGGGGCTGGCGCTCGGTCTGTTGCCCGCAGTGCAGTTCCACCTCCAGGAAGGACGTCCGTACGCCCTGGTCATGGCCGGGTCCGCGATCTCGACCCTGCTGCTGGTGACCGTGCTCCAAGGCAGGGGCCGTGCGGTGCACTGGGCCGCGTACGGGGGCGTGGTCCTGGTGTGTGCGCTGTTGAACTGGCTGTCGTTGCTGATGCTGCCCGCGCACGCGGCGACCCTGATGTGGACGAAGGCCGAACGGAGGGTGTGGGCGCGCTGGTCGTTGGCCGCGACGGCCGCGACGGCGGGCGTCCTGCCGTTGATTCTGTTCAGCCGGACGCAGTCCGAGCAGGTGTCGTGGATCCCGCCTCTGACATGGCACGCGCTGATCGGCCCGGCGGTCCTGCTGGCCATCGGCGGGCTGGGAGCGTCGCTGGACCGGCCGCGGGCGGGCCGGCTGTCGGTGGCGGCGGTCGGACTGCCGCTCCTTGCGGTGCCGCAGTTGGGGCTGCTCGGTCTGTCCCTGGTCCAGCCGCTGTTCCTGGACCGCTATGTCCTGTTCAGCATGCTGGGTCTGACCCTGCTGATCGGCGCGGTCATCGGTGCGGCAGTGCGTGTGGTCGGGCCCCGGTTCCCCAGGGCGGTGCCCTGGCTCGTTCCGGCGATCGTCGGAGTGGCGGTGGTGGCGTTGTTGCCGCAGTCCCTGGCCACACGGTCTCCGGCGAGCCGGGTGGACGACGTCCTGTCGGCGGCGGCGAACGTACGGAAACTGAAGCGGGCCGGGGATGCGGTGGTCTTCATACCGGCGGCCCGGCGGGACACCCAGTTGGTCTCCCCCGACGCCTTTGCCGGTCTGCGGGACATTGCGCTGGCGCAGAGCCCCACGGCGTCCGGAACTCTGAAGGGCGAGGAAGCCGACCCGGAGCGGATCAGGGCGGCCATGCTTGAACAGTGGCGCATAGTGCTGGTCACTGATGTGCCCGAGGTGGCCCGGCCCATATCCGCGAAGCGGGACCTCGTGAAGAACGCCGTTTTGCGGGAGTACTTCGAAGCGGTGGCGGACGAGCAGGTCCGCGGGCGGCGGGTCACCGTGTACGAGCGTCGCGATCAGAAACCGTGAAGATGAGTCCTGTGACACGCCGCCGGGCCGTGTGCGGCGCCTGCTCGATGCTCCGCGTGCGCCAAGAAGCACCCCAGTGCCTCCAGGGTCCCCCCGCGGTCCTCCCGCGCATCGAGGGTGTGCTCGATGGCGTCCGGCCCCGGTCCTGAAGTCACTGGGATGCTGTGATCCAACTGTCGCCTGTGCTGGTCAGTCGCGTCTTTAGCAGCCCGTGCCGAGATCCTTGGCATTCTGTGCACGTTCCCGGGCCTCGCTCGGGGAGACTCCGCAGGCCGCGCGGAAGGCCCGGTTGAAGTCGGCCGGGTTGCGGAATCCCCAGCGGGCCGCGGTCTCGCCGATGGTGCGGTGGCGGAGGGCGGGGTCGGTCAGATCGGCGTGGCTGCGCTGCAGGCGGCGGCGCCGGACCGTGGCGGCCACGGGTTCCGGTGCGTTGCGGAACAGGGTGTGCAGGGTGCGTACGGAGATGTGGTGGTGGGCGGCGATGGCCGCCGGGCGCAGCCACGGGTCGGCCAGGTTGTGGTCGATGAAGGCGTTGATGCGGGCGAGCAGCGCGGCCTTGCGGGTCTCGACGGGCAGCGCGTCCTGCTCGCCGAGCCGCGCGGCCGGCAAGGAGGCGGCCAGGTCGACGGCGACGGAGCCGAGCCGGGCCAGTTCTGCCGGTCCGCAGCTGCGGGCGGCGTCCGGCAGGCCCGTCAGATACGGGGCGAGCAGCGCCGCGGAACCGGTCGCGGTGGGCAGCGGCTCGGCCGGCGGCCGGGGTCGGCCCGGCCGTCGGCCAGCGGCAGCACGGTACGCGCCAGCCGCAGCACCGTCATCCGGCACTGCTGGTCGGGGTCGTGGAAGTCGCTGATCAGCGGGCGGAAACTCGAGTACAGGTCATTTCGCCGGAGCCGAGGCAGGCGACGTTGCGGGACTGTTCCAGCCGTATGGAGCTGTTGCCCTCCGACGAGGATCATGAAGTCAGTCCTCGGGATCCTGGCGTCGGAGCTGGGCCAGGGAACGGCGGGCCGTCATCGGGGAGAAGACGAAGGTCGTGAGCTGGCTGCGCGGCAGCATCCCCACGGCTTCCAGCCGGCCCTCGAAGCGGGGCGCGTGCGCGCTGCTGATCGACACCGGCATGAGCTCGTCGACGACCTCGGCCCACCAGCTGAACCGGTCCGGCTCCGGCACGGAGCCGGATCCCATCGTCAGGAACGGGCTCGCCCCTGGGGCGTCCTGCCCTGACGTCTCCTCGGGGATGTCGGAGATGTCGGGGATGTCGGCGATGGACATGGAGTCGATAGTGCCCGGCGCGGACGTCATCCGAGAAGGGCGCCCGGAACGGCTCCCGCCGCCTGGTGCAGTCCGCCACGGGCACGCCGACCGTCCTGGCGTACCTGGCGCACACATCCCAGCAAGTCAGCCCGCCGTACGCTCCGTCAGTTCGCCCAACGGCAGGGTGTGCTGGGTCTGGAGCACCTTCGCCCGCAGGTAGCGGACGTTGTGGGCGGTGGTGAACACACCGGTCGGCACGCGGTCGTGGACGCTGATGCCGAGGTCCCGCAACTGGCCTGCCTTGTCCGGGTTGTTGGAGAGCAGGTCGAGTTCGCCGACGCCGAGGGCGGTGAGCATCTGCGCGGCGGCCGTGTAGTCGCGGGCGTCCTCGGGCAGGCCCAGCGCGGTGTTCGCCGCGTAGGTGTCGAGTCCCTGGTCCTGAAGGGCGTACGCGTCGAGCTTGTTGTAGAGGCCGATGCCGCGGCCTTCCTGGCGGAGGTAGAGCAGGACGCCGCCGCGGTCGGCGATCCGCTCGACCGCCTCGCGCAGCTGCGGGCCGCAGTCGCAGCGGGCCGAGCCGAAGACATCGCCGGTGAGGCACTCGGAGTGCAGGCGCACCAAGGGGACGGGCCCTGGGTCGCCGAGGACGACGGCCACGTGCTCCTGGCCGTCGGCCAGTCCGTGGAAGGTGACCAGTTCGGCATCGACGCTGTAGCCGTCTCCGAAGCGCAGCGGCACGCGGACGCGGGAGCGCTGGGTGGCGGCGGGGAAGTCGGGCATGCGGGTACTCCGGTCCTCGGGCACATCTGCTTCAGATTTGAAGCAGCTCCTCGGTCCCGAACCCTACCTCATGCTTCAATTTTGAAGCAATGCATTTGTGATCCGCGTCATGATCAGGGCTTGGTCGACCGCCGCCGCCACGGCACGTCATCGGGTGCCGCCTGTGCCGCGTCCCCCTCGAACCCTTCGGTGACCTTGCCGAAGATCTCCTCCACCTGCCCGACCTGCTCCGGGGTCAGCCGGTCGAACAGCAGCGCCCGTACGGTCGCCACATGTCCGGGCGCCGCCTGCTCCAGGACCGTCATCCCCTCGTCGGTCAGCGCCGCGATGCTGCCCCGCTTGTCCCAGCGGCAGTTCTCGCGCCGCACCAGCCCGTCCTTCTCCAGGCGCGTCACGGCATACGTCAGCCGGCTGCGGGTGATCTTCAGCCGCTCCGCGAGGTCGGTCATGCGCAGCTTGCGCTCCGGGGCCTCGGACAGGACGGAGAGGATGGAGTAATACATGTGCGGCATGCCGGCTTCCTGCTGGAGTTGCCGGTCGAGCGCGTCCTCCACGAGGAGGACGGCGCCGATGTACGCGCGCCAGGCGCGCTGCTCCTCGGGGGTGAGCCAGCGGGTCGTCATGCATCCAGTGTAGGTTTGTTTCAAACTTGAACCAAGCCCGCCCGTCGCCGAGGTGGAGTACGCAGATGCCCTTCCCCTACGTCCTGCTGTCCGCCGCCGTCTCCCTCGACGGCTACCTGGACGACACCGGCCCCGACCGCCTGCTCCTGTCCAGCCCGGCCGACTTCGACCGCGTCGACGAGGTACGGGCCTCCGTCGACGCCATCCTCGTCGGCGCCGGCACCATCCGCGCCGACAACCCCCGCCTCCTGGTGAACTCCACCGAGCGCCGAGCGGCACGGGAGGCCGCGGGCAAGCCCGCCTACCCCCTGAAGGTCACGGTCAGCGGCTCAGGAGACCTGGACCCGACGGCGAAGTTCTGGCACACGGGCGGCGAGAAGGTCGTCTATACGACGGACCAGGGCGCCCAGCGCCTGCACGCGACGCCGGTCGACGCCGACGTGCTCCCGCTGGGCCCGGAACTGGACTGGCGCCGGCTGCTGGAGCACCTGCACGAGGTGCGCGGCGTACGGCGCCTCATGGTCGAGGGCGGCGGGCGCATCCACACCCAGCTGCTCCAGCAGGGTCTGGCCGACGAGTTGCAGCTGGTCCTGGCGCCGCTGTTCGTGGGCGACCCCAAGGCGCCGCGGCTGTTCGGCCCCGGCGGATATCAGGACGGCCGCCTCCGCCTGCTGGAGACACGGCGAATCGAGGACGTCGTGCTCATGCGCTACGAGCCCACAGCACCCGGCGCCGGCCGGCTGGACTCCGCCGCCGACCACCACTGGCTCGCCCTGGCCTGCGAACTGGCCGCGCAGTGCCCTCCCTCGCCGACCGCGTTCAGCGTGGGCGCGGTCGTGGTCGCGGCCGACGGGACGGAGCTGGCGCGGGGCCACTCCCGTGAGGGCGGCGACATGGTCGTCCACGCGGAGGAGGCCGCGCTGGCGAAGCTCGACGCGACCGACCCCCGGCTGGCCACCGCCACGGTGTACAGCAGCCTGGAACCGTGCGCCCACCGCGCATCCCGCCCCGCGCCGTGCGCCCGGCTGATTCTGGACGCCGGAGTACGGCGCGTGGTGACGGCGTGGCGCGAGCCGGACACCTTCGTGGTGGCCGCCGACGGCAGCGGGATGCTGGAAGCGGCCGGCGTGGACGTCGTCGTACTGCCGGAGTACGAGGAGCGCGCGAAGGCGCCGAACCGTCATCTGCCGGCGTGACGGACCGACCTCAACTCCCCTTCGGCCCATCAGATCCTGCGCCCCGTCGCCGTACCGGGCACGCTGCGAATGACCGGGTGTGGATCACGGCACGGAGGCGGCGATGGGGTCGGTGCGCAGACGGACGACGGCTTTGCTGATCCCGCCCCTGGTCGCGGCACTCCTCGCCTCCTGCGGGACGGCCGACGGTTCGCGCACCATGGCCCGCTCCCTCCCGTCGGACGCCGAGTTCACCCACCCCGGCGTCCTCGTCGGCAAGGCCCAGCTGGACGCCGTACGAGAGAACGTCCTGGCGGGCAGGCAGCCGTGGCTGAAGGCGTTCCTCGACATGCGGGACAGCAGATACGGGGCGTACAAGTACCGGGCCGAGCCGTACAAGACCGTGAACTGCCCGGCCGGTGCCATGGCCGGCCGGGGCTGCATCCAGGAGCGTACGGACGCCATCGCCGCCTACACCCACGCCCTGGTGTTCACGGTCACCGGCAAGCGGCAGCACGCCGTCAAGGCCCGGGAGATCATGGACGGCTGGTCGGCGAAGCTGAAGCGGCACACCGGGCAGAACGCCGGACTCCAGGCGGCCTGGGCCGGATCGACCTGGGCGCGGGCCGCCGAGATCGTGCGGCACACACCCGGCGCCGACTGGCCCGCCGACCGCGTACAGCGCTTCGAGACCATGCTCCGCACCGTCTACCTCCCCCGGGTCACCCGCCGCGTCCTGGACGTCAACGGAAACCGGGATCTCGTCTCGACCGACGCGGCCATCGGGATCGCCGTCTTCCTCGACGACCACAAGACCTTCGACCACGCCCTGCGACGCTTCCGCGACCGTGTCCCCGCCTACTTCTACCTGCGCAAGGACGGCCGCCACCCGCTCACCCCGCCCGGCTCCGGCATGGACACCCCGCAGCGACTGCGGTCGTACTGGTTCCAGCAGTCGACCTACAAGGACGGCGTCACCCAGGAGACCTGCCGTGACTTCGAGCACGTCGGCCACTCCCTCGCCGCCACCGCCCACATCGCCGAGACGGCCTGGCACCAGGGCGTCGACCTGTACGGCGAGGTCAAGGACCGGCTGAAGGCCGCCCTGTCCCTCCACGCCCGGCACCAACTGGGCGAGCCCGCACCGGCCTGGCTGTGCGGCGGCAAGGTCGCCAGGACCATGGGCCCGGACCTGGAAGTCGTACTGAATCACCTGGAAGACCGGCTTCACGTCACCGTCCCCGCCGCCCGCAGGCTCGCCGAGCGGACCCGCCCGGCCGGTACCGACGGGCTCTTCGTCGCCTGGGAGACCCTCACCCACGCGGGCAATCCCGCAGGGTGAATCAACGTGTGGTCATGGGTGTCCCGCGGATGGCGTAGACTAGTGAACACAACGACGCGGGGTGGAGCAGCTCGGTAGCTCGCTGGGCTCATAACCCAGAGGTCGCAGGTTCAAATCCTGTCCCCGCTACTCAAGACCGAAGGCCCGGATCATTGCGATCCGGGCCTTCGGTGTGTTCAGAGCATGCTGGTGATCGTTGTTACCCGAGGTGAGTGAGCCGTCCCGCTCCGGTAACAACTGACGCAACGTCAGAGCTGGTGTGACTGCTGAGTTGCTGCCGCGTCGCGGTCAACTCGCCCGATTTTCACCGGTCATGGCCCCTACGTCCTGCGCAAAAACGTTAACGATCAAGCGGAACCGCTTGGAATCCGGCCCCCGCGTCTATTAACGTTCGATAACGCAGCGCGGTTGTCCCAGCCGTCACAAGAGTCGGCTCCGTGCGCACGCGCCGAATTCCGCAAGGGAACCGGGGAACCACCACCTTGGGGTGAATCGCGCGGATGCCACCGTGGAAGCACGGCAGGTATACGCGCGTAGGAGACCTTCCTGCTCCGAACCCGTCAGCTAACCCGGTAGGCGAGAAGGAAGGAAAGGAGTACGCCTACGTGGCGTCCAACCGGCCTGCCCCAGAGGCCCCCTTCGTGCCGAGTCAGCGCGAGCCCGACACCTTTGTGTACAGCGGCTACCGCACCGACGACGAGGGCCCGCTGGAGGAGTGGAACCCCACCGAGGAGTCCATTCGTCCCGTACGCGGCCGGCACCGCGTCAGCAAGCAGCGCAACGGGGCATTCGCCCGCAGCTCCACGGTTCTCGGCGTCGGCGTCATAGCCGCCGTCGGCGCGGGCGGCATGGCCAGCGCCAACACCGGCAAGCCGCCGGTGTCCATCTCCCTGCCCGACCTGCCGTCCGTGGGCTCGATCATCTCGGACGACGCCGCCGAGGGCTCGGCGGACACCGCGACCGCGCTCAGCAGCGTCAGTGTGACCTCCACCGACAGCGAGCAGTCCGCCGCCGACGCCGGTGAGGCGCTGCGCTCCCGGATCCTGGCCCAGGCCGAGCGGCAGCAGGACCAGGTCGACAGCAAGGCCGCGCAGGCCGTGCAGGCCGCCGCGCAGAAGGAGGCCTCCGAAGCGGCCGCCAAGGCGGAGCGGGAGGCCAAGGCCAAGGCCGCCGCCGCGAAGAAGAAGGCGGAGGAGGAGGCGGCGGCCAAGGCGGAGGCCGAGCGGCTCGCCCAGCTGGCCAAGCAGTTCGCGCTGCCGACCTCCTCGTACACCATCACCTCGACCTTCGGTCAGGCCGGTTCCCTCTGGTCCTCCGGCTACCACACCGGCCTCGACTTCGCCGCCCCCACGGGCACCCTCATCAAGGCCATCCACAGCGGCACGATCACCGAGGCCGGCTGGGACGGTTCGTACGGCTACAAGACCGTCCTCACCCTCGACGACGGCACCGAGCTCTGGTACGCCCACCAGTCCTCGATCAGCGTCAGCGTCGGCCAGAAGGTCGCCACCGGCGACGTCATCGGCCGCGTCGGCGCCACCGGTAACGTCACCGGCGCCCACCTCCACCTCGAGGTCCACACAGGCGGCTCCGACAGCGGCATCGACCCGATGGCGTGGCTGCGGAGCAAGGGGTTGAACCCCTGAGGTAGCTCTGCTGCGGGGGCCGCTGTCCTGCTGCCGAGCTGCGGGCATGCGTGCCGCCTGGGGCGGCACGGGTGGGCGCAGGCGGCACCCCGTCAGTGCCGGGCTGCGCGACCCACCCCCGCCCAGCCCTCACGCCGGGCCACTCGCAACGCCGGCTAGGTCCGATACGGGTTGTACGCGGGATACGGATACTGCACGCCATTCCCATACGCCCCGTACACCGGCAAAGGCGGCGCAGCCACCCGCGCCGCATGGTCCAGCGCCGGCCCCGCAACCCCCCGCCGCTGCCACAGCTCATGCAGCAACTCCCGCTCCCGTACGACGAAGTCGGCCCCCGCCCGCCCCCGCCGCCCCCGGTGCCGCAGAAACGCCAGCGACGTCGCGTACGCCTCGTACTGCGCCACCGCCCGCCCCGCCGGCCTGCCGAAGTGACGACGGGCGTACTCCCGGGCCAGCCGCCGCGCCCGCATCGACCCGAGCACAAAGGGCGCGGCCGGCCCCAGCCAGCCCGCGGCGACATACGCGGGCAACTCGGCCCGTACGGTCCTCAGCTCCCGCTGCCGCGTCCAGATCACCAGCCAGGTCAGCAGCCCGAACGCGGGCACCATGAAGATGGCGTACACGGCGAAGAACCCGTACTCGCCGAGGCTCGACGAGCCGTTCCACATCGCGTGCATGCCCATCGCCAGCAGCAGCCCGGACAGCGGCACGAGCACGCGCCGGACATGCTGCCGGTCCGCCGAGAGCGCGGCGACACCGAAGCCGATGCCGGTGAGGACGGTGAAGAGCGGGTGGGCGAACGGCGACATGATGATGCGGACGAAGAACGTCGCCGCGGTCACGGAGGCGATGCCGCGGTCGCCGGTGAGCTGGTCGGTCCCGAAGGCCGTACCGAGGTAGAGGATGTTCTCGGTGAACGCGAAGCCGGTCGCGGTGACCCCCGCTATCACCACCCCGTCGACGATCCCGGTGAAGTCGCGTCGCCGGAAGAGGAAGACGAGCAGTACGGCCGCCGCCTTGGCCGACTCCTCCACGATCGGCGCTATCACGGTCGCCCCTATGGTGTCCGCGCTGGACGGATCCGCGGTGGCCGTCGCGATCCATCTGGTCGCGAAGCTGTTGGCGACGATCGCTATCAGCGCCGCCGCGCAGGCGCCCCAGGCGAAGGCGAAGAGGAGATTGCGCCAGGGGCCGGGTTCGACCCGGTCGAGCCAGCGGAAGGCGGCTATCAGCAGCGGCACGGGGAACACGGACAGCCCGAGACCGACCAGGAACCCCTCCGTGCCGGTCTGTTCGCGGACCAGGGCGAGGATGACGAGCCCGGAGAGTGTGAGGAGCGTGATCAGGGCGCCGTAGCGCACCCATCGCTTCTGCCACCAGTGCGCGTGCCGCCGTGTGCCACCGGCGGGGTCGCCGGTGTGCGGCGGGAAAGGGGGACTGGTGGCCACGGCTTTGACCCTAACGAGGGAAGGTTACTGGAGACCTTCGTGCAGTACGCGACGGAAGAGCAGGTCGTTCACGACATGTCCCTTGTCCAGCCCCTGGCCCTCGAAACGGGTGAGCGGCCGGAAGTCGGGACGGGGCGCGAAACCGCCGTCGGGCTGCGTGTTCTCGAAGTCCGGGTGCGCGCTCAGCACCTCGAGCATCTGTTCGGCATACGGTTCCCAGTCGGTCGCACAGTGCACGGTCGCCCCCGGCTTCAGCCGGGTCGCGGCGAGGCTGAGGAACTCCGGCTGGATCAGCCGCCGCTTGTGGTGCCGCTTCTTGGGCCAGGGGTCGGGGAAGAAGACGCGCAGCCCGTCGAGGGAGTCGGGGGCGAGCATCTCGCGGAGCAGGATGATCGCGTCGCCGTTGCCCACGCGGATGTTGGACAGGCCGTGGTGGTCGGCCAGGTTGAGCAGATTGCCCTGGCCGGGGGTGTGCACGTCGACGGCGAGGATGTTGGTCCCGGGGTCCGCCGCCGCCATCTGAGCGGTCGCCTCCCCCATCCCGAACCCGATCTCCAGCACGACAGGATTCGCGTTCCCGAACAGCTCGGTCAGATCGACGACCAGCTGCCCGTCGATATCCAGCCCCCACTGGGGCCACAGCCGCTGCAACGCATCCGCCTGCCCCGCCGTCACCCTGCTCCGCCGCGGCTGAAAACTCCGAATCCGCCGCTCGAAATGCGACCCCGCGGGGTCGGCCTTCGGCCCGTCGGGGAACCGCGGCTCCCCCTTGGCGCGGCGGTGCCGGATGGACATGCCGGCTGCGTGATCGGCTTCGGGGGCGTGGTGAGTCTCAGACACAGTGGGGTCGATTTTACTGGGCTGCTGTGCTGGGCTGCTCTATCGGGCTGCTTTATTGGGCTGCGCCTTGGCTGCGGGCAGTCGTGCCGCCTGGGGCGGCACGGGTGGGCGCAGGCGGCACCCCGTCAGCGCCGGGCTGCGCGACCCACCCCCCGGCAGCCACCGCCCGGCAGCCACCCCCCGGCAGCTACCCCGCGCACGGCTACACCCCGCCCAGCACAGCCAACGCCCTCCGCGCCACCTCCCGCCCGATCGGCAGCGAAGCCGTCGCCGCAGGCGAGGGCGCGTTCAGCACATGCACCGCCCGCTCCCCCTCCCTGATCATGAAGTCATCCACCAGCGTCCCGTCCCGCAACACCGCCTGCGCTCGCACCCCCGCCGCAGCCGGCACCAGATCGTCCCGCGTCACCGCCGGCACCAGCCTCCGCACGGCCTGCGCGAACGCCTCCTTCGACACCGACCGCCGCAGCTCCCCGGCCCCGTACCGCCAGTGACGCCCAGCCATCCGCCACACCCCCGGCCAGGCCAGCACCCCACCGAGCTCCCGCACCCGCACAGTCCCCCATCCGTACCCCTCGCGGGCCAGCGCGGGCACCGCATTCGGCCCGATGTGCACACCCCCGTCGATCCCGCGCGTGAGATGCACCCCGAGGAACGGAAACGCCGGATCCGGGACCGGGTACACCAGCCCCCGCACCAGCTCGGGCCGCGCCAGCGAGAAGTACTCCCCCCGGAACGGCACGATCCGCATCCCGGGCTCGTCCCCGGTCAGCCGCGCCACCTCGTCGCAGTACAGCCCGGCGCAGTTCACCAGCACCCGCCCTCGTACGACCGCCCCGTCCCGTGTCCGTACGGCCACTCCGAGCGTCGGGCGCCGATCCACCTGGACGACCTCCGCGCCGTACCGGATCTCCGCCCCGGACGCCTCGGCCAGCAGCCGGGCGACGCCCACGAAGTCGCAGACGCCGGTCGTGCCGACGTGTATCGCGGCGACCGAGCGCACCTCCGGCTCGTACTCCGTGACCTGCGCGGGGCCCAGCTCGCGCACCGGAATGCCGTTCTCCCGGCCGCGCTGCACAAGGGCGTGCAGCCGCGGCAGCTCCTCGCGGTCGGTGGCGACGATGAGCTTGCCGGTGACGGCGTGCGCGATGCCGTACTCCGCGCAGAACTTCACCATCTCGGCGGCGCCCCGCACCGCGTACCGCGCCTTGAGCGAGCCCGGCTTGTAGTAGATCCCGCTGTGGATCACGCCGCTGTTGCGCCCCGTCTGGTGCCGGGCCGGGCCCCACTCCTTCTCCAGCACCGTCACCCGTGTCCCCGGCGCGGCCCGCGTGATCGCATACGCCGTCGACAGCCCGACGATCCCACCGCCGACCACGAGCACGTCACAGTCGTAACCGCTCCCGCGCCGCACTGCACCACCTCCCGCTATCGATAGTGCACTGCGCCACTGACAGTCACTTCAAACGCAGGGAAGCGGAGCGCCGGGCGGCACTTACGCCGGAGCCATCAGCAGCGGCCGAGCCCGTTCCCGAAGCTCCACCACCCGCGGCTCGTCCCCATACGGCTCCAGCCGATGCAGAAGATCCTTCACATACTCGGTGGTCCGAGCCGAGGAGATACGCCCCGCCACCTCCACCGCCCGCACGCCCTGCTCACACGCGGCATCGAGATTGCCCGACTCCAGCTCGGCGACCGCCGACACCACCAGCCGCAGCCCATGCGAGCGTACGAACTCCTCCGTCGGCTTCGACAGCGCCTGCTCGGTGAAGCGGCGTACCTGTCGGGGCGCCTTCAGATCGCGGTAGCACTCCGCCGCGTCCGCGGCGAAACGGTCGTACGAGTAGAAGCCGAGCCAGGATGGATCGTTGTCCCCCTCCCGGGACCGCTCCAGCCACCCCTCGGCGGCTTTCAGGGCCGCTCCGGCGGCCTGTGCGTCACTCGCGCGTGCGTGCGCGCGTGCCTCCACCAGGCGGAAGAAGCTCATGGTGCGGGCCGTGGCGAGGCCGCGGTTGCGTTCCAGCGCGGCCTGCGCGAGATCGACGCCCTCGTCGCCGAAGCCGCGGTACGTCGCCTGGAGCGACATGGACGCCAACACGTACCCCCCGAGGGGTACGTCTGCTGCCGCGCGGGCGAGCCGCAGGGCCTGGATGTAGTACCGCTGCGCGGCCTCCTGCTGGCCCGTGTCGAAGGCCATCCACCCGGCGAGGCGGGTGAGTTCGGCGCTGGCCCCGAACAGCGCCCTGCCGACCTCGTCCGAGTACGAGCCGAGCAGCAGCGGTGCCGCCTCCACCCGTAAGCACTCCGGCACCATGGACGAACGCCAGTCGCCGCCCCCGTACTTGGAGTCCCAGCGCCTGGCGTCCTCCGCGGCCTCCCGCAGCTTCTGCACATCGCTGTGGCCGACTTTGAGCGGTGACCCGGAGCCCTCGGACGGGCTCGCGTCGCGTGCCACCGAGCTGTCGGCCGGGGTTATCAGCCACCGTGAGGCGGGCGTTGCGTATGCGCTTACTGCGAACGACCCGGCCAGCGACTGCCAGATGCCGCCGGAGCCGGCCCGGCGCCCGGCGAGGTCGAGACGGTACAGCTCGGTCGCCGACTTCACGGCCTGTCCGACGTCTCTGGGGAAGGCGAGGCCCACCTCTGGTGCGGGATCCGCGTCCGCCAGGCCTATCTCGTGGAGTGGCACCGGGCGGCCGAGCTTCTGGCCGATGGCGGCGGCGATGAGGTGCGGTGCCGCGCCCTGCGGCACCATGCCCTTCGACACCCAGCGCGCCACCGACGTCTTGTCGTAGCGAAGAGTCAACCCGCGTTGAGCGCCAAGATCGTTGACGCGTCGCGCGAGTCCTGCGTTGCTGATTCCCGCGAGGGCGAGAACGGCGCCGAGTTTTTCGTTCGGCCCGCGTTGCTCCCTGGACATGCGCCACCCCTCGACACAGACGGCTGCCGCGCTGGCATAACCACGCGGCATTCGTAAACCCAGCGTAGTTCGCCGCATCCCAAGCGTTAAGGGGCATTCTTCCGGATGGCGGGATTGTGGTCCGTACTGAAGTGCGGTTCAGGTACGGACTGTTGTGACGTGCTCCCGCTGTGTGGCCGTGCGCCCGCCCGTGCGCTCTTCTCCGGCCATCGGGGGAGCGGTTCCATGAACGATGCGTGGGTCGGCCCGCTGTACTGGATCCAGCGGGCTGGGGGACACCGCCGCCTACATCCCCGCGGGCGGCGGACCGGTCCGGGAGGCGAACTCCGCCTCCCGGACTGTGCGCCCGCCCGGCGATGGGCAGGGCATGTACGGAGCGTGTGCACGCGTGTCCCCGCGTCGGCGATTTGGCCGAAAACCGACCCCTCACTCTGTGGGCGATTACCCCTCCCACCATGGGAGTTGAGGGCGCATCCGGTGTTTTTGGGGAGCGTATCGGGGGCGCATTCGCGTCGCAGATGCCTTCTCCCGTGCGGGTGTTCGGGCGATTCCGGGTATCTCCTCAGAGGCGCGTTTCCCGAGCGCAAGCGGTACCGCCGCCCTGCTGGGGCGCGTCCTTCATGGCAGCATGGTGCACCGGTTCGTACGGTGCACTGGTTGTCCACAGCCTGTGGAGGCGTCGATGCGGTGGTTGGTGGGATGGAGCAGCACCGCCGCGGGTGCCGTCGAGCCCGGCTCGGCCGGCGCGACCGGTCACGAGGGCGAGACGTTGCACCCGGTGGGCTCCCAACTCCTGTGGGGCGACCCCGATCCGCTGTGGGCGGTCGGCGACTGGCGCCCGGACGAGGTGCGGGTGGTGCAGGCCGACCCGCAGACGCGGATCGCGGTGCTGGGCACCTGCGGGGCGACGGACGAGGAGCTGCGGGTCGGGCTGTTCGCCGCGCGCGGAGGGGCACTTCGGCATCTGACGGCCTGGCCGGGCAGCTACACGGCCGTCGTCCAGGTCGGGCGGCGGATCATGGTCTGCGGTGATCTGGCAGGTGCCAGGCCCGTGTTCCACACGCCTTGGGCGGGCGGTACGGCGTATGCCACGGCCGCGCTGCCACTGGCCGATCTCATCGAGGCCAACCTTGATTTCGGGCATCTGGCGGCGCTGTTGGCGGCCCCGGATGTGCCGGCCGCGCTGCATGACTCCACCCCTTATGACGGCGTACGGCGTATTCCGCCGGGGCATGCGCTGATCCTGCGCGCCGGGGCGCGGGAGATCGCCGGGTACGAGCAGGTCGCCTCCCTCGCCGTCGCCGCGCCCTCGGCCGACCCGGACCGCGCGGTCGACGCGGTGCGCGACGCGCTCATCGAGGCCGTACGCGCGCGTCTGTCCGCGCCCCGGCATGTGCCCGGCGCCGACATAGACCCCGGCCCGGTGCCGGGGATGGGGCCCGCCGAACGGCGTGCCGCGCGCGGGATGCCGGTTCCGGGGATCGGGGCGGACCTGTCCGGAGGGCCGGCGTCGGGGACGCTGGCGCTGCTGGCGGCCGGGCTGCCGGGGATGCCGGGGACCGTGCTCGGGCATGGCACGGGGGCGGGAGAGCGGCTGCTGGCCGTGACCTTCAACGACCTGGCGGTGGGCGGCCGGGAGGCCGAGCTGGAGCGGGCGGGGGCGCTGGCGGCGAATCCCCGGCTGCACCATGTGGTGGTGGCCGGGGGCGAGGAGACGCTGCCGTATGCCGATCTGGACGGGCCGTTGACGGATGAGCCGGGTCCTTGTCTGGTGACGGCGGCCCGGCATCGCGCGCGGCTCGCCTCCGGCAGCGCGGACCACTTCACCGGGTACGGCGCCCGGCAGGTCCTGGACGCGCATCCGGCGCGGCTCGCCGATCTGCTGATGGACCGCAAGCGGCGGTATCTGGTGCGGCCGGTCGCTGCGCTGGCGAAGGCGGACGGGGGGTCCGTGCTGGTCCCCGCGCGCGTGTACGGCGCCGCCCGGCGGCTGGCCCGTACGCCGTACCGGACGGGGCTGGAGAGCCTCGCCGAGCGGCTGCTGCGTCGGCGCTTCGACGAACCCGGAGGTGCGGTGGGGGCGTCCCTCGCCGCGCTCACCTGGGGCAGACCGGGGCCTGCCGCTCGGTGGCTGACCGGAGAGGCGCTCGCTGAAGTATCGCTTCTCCTGCAGGGAGCGACGAATCGCTCGGGCGTTGGGCCGGGGCAGCGTCCCGGTGACTACCGCGCGCGTGCCGCGCTCGCCCGTCAGGCCACGGACCTTCGGGTCCTGGAGCAGGCCGCGGAGGTCCGCTTCCAGCGGCTGCACGCGCCGTTCCTCGACAACCAGGTCGTCCGCGCCTGCCGCGCCCTTCCCGAGGCCCTGCGGGTACGGCCCGGTGCACGGGCCGCGATTCTCCGTACGGTGCTGGAGGGCGCGGGCGTCACCGATCTTCCGCCGGGCTGGGGTGCCCCCTCGCATGCCTCCTCGGCGGCCGCCGCTCGTATGGGGCTGCGGGTCTCCGCGGAGACCCTGATGTCCCTCTTCGGTACGCCCCTCCTCGCCGAGGCCGGGCTTGTCGAGGCCCGCGTCGTCCGCAAGGCCATCCGTGCGGCGGCCGAGGGTGAGCCGTTGCCCTTGGACGGTCTCGCCGACCTGGTCTCCCTGGAGCTGTGGCTCCGCCGTCTGCTCGCCCGAAGGGGAACCTGCTGGACCGGAACACCGGCACGCACGCGTGCGGTACCGGCTGGGATCGCGCCTCAGGGGCGGGCGTTGGGGGCTGGGGCTGCGGCTCGGCGGGCGTGAGTGGGTGGGGGCTTCGGTGGCGATGCCTCCCGGCGGGGGTGCGGGTGTGTGGGGGTGCGCGTAGCGCCTTCGGGTTGTGGTGGGTCGGGGCCGCGGTGGGGGTGTCCGTCCTCGGAACGTCGCGGCTCGGTCTGCTGGTGGGGTGCCCGTGTTGACGCGACAACCGCTGCGGGCGGACACCCCCACCGCGTCCCCTTCCCGCCGTGGGCGACCGCGGGTGCGTGGTGGCATGCGCCGCAGGACGCCGGGCCATCCGGGCGCGTGGCGACCGCGGGCGGCCGTCCCACCCAAGCTGCGGGCTGCTGTCCCGCCGAAGCTGCGGGCATGCGTGCCGCCTGGGGCGGCACGGGTGGGCGCAGGCGGCACCCCGTCAGCGCCGGGCTGCGCGACCCACCCCGCCCCAGCCACCGCGCCGGGTGCGACGCATCCCGAAACCTCGGCGTCAGCACCGGCTCCGGTGACGCGACAACCCCGGGCGCCACAAAGCCCGTGCCTCTCACAGCCGTCCCGGTGACAATGGCTCGGTGCGGTACGGAATTCTGGGCGTTGCGCTGGCGGAAGACGATGACGGGAAGCCCGTATCCATCGGCGGCCCCCGCCTCCGCGCCCTGCTGACCGCCCTCGCCCTACGCCCCGGCCGCATCATCACCCCCGACACTCTGATCGACGACGTATGGGCGGCCGACCCACCACAGGACGCCCCGGCCGCCCTCCAGGCCCTCGTCGGCCGTCTCCGTCGCACCGTCGGCAAGGACGCCGTCACCTCCCACCCCGGCGGCTACCGCCTCACGGCAACGCAGGACGACGTAGACCTGTACGTCTTCGAGCGGCTCGTACGACAGGGCACGGCCGCACTCGACCGTGACGATTCGGGCTCCGCCGCCGGTGATCTTGATGACGCCCTCGCCCTGTGGCGCGGCCCCGCCCTCGCCGACCTCCCGGACCGGACCGCCGCGGCCCGCCCGGAGGCCCTGCGCATGGAGGCGACCCGTGCCCATGCCGAGGCACGGCTGCGGCTCGGGCAGGCCCAGGACGCCGTACCGGAGCTGACGGAACTGACCGCGGCGCACCCGTACGACGAACCGCTGCACGCCCTCCTCATCCGCGCCCTGCGCGACACGGGCCGGTCCGCGGACGCCCTCGCCGCGTACGAGACGGCACGCCGCGCACTCGCCGACGGCCTCGGCACCGATCCCGGCCCGGAACTCCGCGCCCTGCACCAGGCGTTGCTCGATCAGCCGACGGTCCCGGCCCCGGCGCCCCGCAAGGGCAACCTCCGTCCACGCCTTACCTCTTTCGTGGGCCGGGAACCCGAACTCGACGCCATCCGTTCCGAATTGCACAGGGCCCGACTCGTCACCCTCACCGGACCGGGCGGCTCTGGGAAGACCCGCCTCGCCGAGGAAGCCGCCGCCGGGCTCCCGCAGGCGTGGCTGGTCGAGCTGGCCCCGCTCGACCAACCGGAGGCGGTGCCAGGCGCGGTGGTCAGCGCGCTCGGTCTGCGCGAGACCGTGCTGATGACCACCGAGATGGCGACCCCGCAGGACGACCCGGTCGCCCTGCTCGTAGAGCACTGCGCCCCGCGCAGTCAGCTCCTGATCCTTGACAACTGCGAACATGTCATCGGCGCCGCCGCCGACCTCGCCGAAACGCTGCTGACCCGCTGCCCGGGGCTCACGATCCTCGCCACCAGCCGTGAACCCCTGGGCGTACCCGGCGAGTCGGTGCGCCCGGTCGAACCTCTCGTCCCCGACCAGGCGCACCGCCTCTTCGCGGAGCGCGCCGCCGCCGTCCGTCCCGATGCGGCCTCCGTGCTCCAGGACACGGAGGCGGTGGCGGAGATCTGCCGTCGTCTCGACGGGCTGCCGCTCGCCATCGAGCTGGCCGCCGCCCGGCTGCGGCTGCTCACGCCCCGGCAGATCGCCGACCGTCTCGACGACCGCTTCCGCCTCCTCACCTCCGGAAGCCGCACCGTCCTGCCCCGCCAGCAGACCCTGCGCGCGGTCGTCGACTGGTCCTGGGAGCTGCTCGACGAGCGGGAGCGGACGGTGCTGCGTGAGGTGTCCGTGTTCGCGGGCGGCTGGGACCTCTCGGCGGCGGAGGCCGTGTGCACCGGTCCCGTCTCGGATCTCCTCGGCGCCCTCGTCGACAAGTCCCTGATCGTGGCGGCCCCTTGCGAGCGGGACGGCGGCGACGGCATGCGGTATCGCCTGCTGGAGACGATCCACGAATACGCCGTCGAGCGCGCCGCCGAGTTCCCCGGGGCGCGCCTGGCCGCCGAGCGCCGGCACCGTGCGTGGGCGCGCGCCCTCGTCGAGCAGGCCGAGCCCCTGCTCCGTTCCGCCGGTCAACTCCCTTGGATCTCCCGCCTGGAGACCGAGCTGGACAACATCCGCGCGGCCCTCCACCGCGGCCTCGTGGCGGGGGAGGAGGCAGAGGCCGGTGCCATCGCCCTCGCCCTGGGCTGGTTCTGGTTCCTGCGCAACTATCGCCGCGAGGGCGCGGAGTGGATCGAGCGCGTGCTGCGCATGGGCGCGGCTCTGGATTCGGGCTTGGGCCTGGATGTGGATGTGGTGGGCGGGGGCGGTCCGGTTGGTCGCTCGAGCAACGGGGAGCCCACGGGCCGCATCCGCGAGGGGCGCGTCGCTTTGCCCCTCGGCGCTCCTGACCCGGTCGAGGCCTTCCTCGCCGCCCCTGACGGACAGTCCCGGCATCCGCTGCGTGCCCTGCGGATGGATCTCAGGATGATGTATCTCTTCCTGATGACCGAGGCCGAGCCGAAGCGTGCGGTGGAGGATCTGCGGTACCGGGAGTACATCGCGCGCGTGCGGGCCTTCTATGAGCAGGGCGGTCCGGAGGCTGCCCGGATGCCGGGCCTGGCCTGGCCCCTGACCGCTTTCTACCTGCGGAACTCGGTGGACGCCCGGGCCGCCATGGACCGGGCGGTCGCCAACTGCCGTATGTACGGCGGCGACTGGGAGCTCGCCGTGCTGCTGATGTTCCGTGCGCACATGGTCGTCGACGCACCCGGCCGGCTTGAGGGTGTGGACGAGGACCTGGCGGAAGTGCGGTTGCTCAGCAGGCGCGTCGGTGACCGCTGGATCAGGGCCCAGGTGTGCAGCGCGAGCGGCGAGGCGGCCATGGCGCGCAGCCGTTTCGAGGATGCCGAGAAGGAGTACGCCGAGGGCTTGCGGCTGGCCTACGAGGTGGGTGCCTACGCCGAGTCGCCGTTCCTCCTGGCCCGGCTCGCCGAGATCGCCTACCGCTCGGGCGATCGCGCCGCCGCCCTGATCTCGCTGGACGAGGCGAGCGCCGCCGCCGACCGGTACGGAGTGGCGGACGCCCGTGCGTTCGTCCTGATGCTGCGGGCCCACCTGGCCCTGGAGGCGCACGATCTCGCACGCGCGCGTGAGTTGTGCGAGGCGACCCGCGTGGAGACGGAGCACGGCACTCCGCCGCCCCAGTTCACTGTGGCGCTGAACGCGCTCGATGCACTGATCACGGCCGCCGAGTCCGGCCCGCGGCACGGACTGCCGATCCTCGCGGACACACTGCGCCAGGCTGTGGGGTGGCGGTGCGCCGAATGGGTCACGGCAGAGCTTGCCGAAAACGCGGCGCATCTCGTGTCCGCGCTCGGCGACCACGCCCGCGCCGTCCGCCTGCTCGCCGCCTCCGAGGACTGGCGCGAGGGCCACCCCCGTCCCCTGCCGGGGCGCACGGTGGCCGAGCGGACCGAGGCCGTCGCCCGCACCGCCCTGGGCGCCGACCGGTACGCGGCCGAGCGCACCAAGGGAACCGCCCTGACCCCCGTTGATGTGCAGGACGAGCTCGCCGAGGCGGTGCTCAGTCACCCGGCCGCGCAGGCGCCGTAAGCCCTACGCGCAGACGAACTTCGACTCCGCCCAGTCCGCGAGCATGAGGTTGTCGAAGTGGCTGTGCGGCTCGACCACCAGCCGTACGGTCTTGCGTCCGGTGAGGTCGACATGGAGCGGGACCGCCTGGTCTCCGCCCTTGATCAGGCCGGACTTCCACAGCTGGACCCCGTCGGCCTGGACGGAGAAGTAGACCTTGCCGAGCCCCAGCGTCAGGTCGTCGACGCCGACCTGTGCGTCGTAGGACGTGCATTCACGGTTGAGGTCGATGGTCACGGAGGACCTGCCGTGCACGGTCACGCCGTGTGCGTACCGCTTGTCGGCGATCGAGATGCCGTACCGCTGCCACACCCAACTGCTCTCACCGAGCCGCATCTCCGGCTCGGTGCCGTCGCCGCTGACGTCGTACGCCAGGTCGCTCCACTGGTAGTCGGCCGGGGGCGGTGGGGGTGTCGGGGTGGGAGTGGGCGTGGGCTTGGGTGTCGGGCTCGGGGTGGGCGTCGATGTCGGGGTCGGGGTCGGCGTAGGCGTAGGTGTGGGCGTGGGAGCCGGCGTCGGGGGCGGATCGAACGCGATCATCGGAGGATTCGGCGCGGGTTCCCGCTTCGGGGGCGCCGGTGTCTCCGCCCCGGGCTGTAGCGCCGGCGAGGACACTGGCGGCTTGGCCACCGGCTTCTTGGCCGGCTCGTCGTCGCCGATCAGTGCCAGCGCCACCGCGGCGGCGGCCACCGCGACCACACCGGCCGCGATACCCGCCTTGACCGGCGCACCCAGCCCCTCGGAGGCAGCCGCACCGCCACCGCCCCCTGCCCCGCCGGACGAACCGCCGCTCGCCGCCGAGGCCGCACCGGCGACTCCCGCCGCGCCCGCTCCGGTGCCCCCGGCGATGAGCGCGGCCACCTTGGCGTAGCCGGCGGCGCCGAACCAACCGATGACCGCGATCGGTACGACGGCGGGGATGCCACCGGCGACTTCCTTGATCTGGCCCGCGGCCACCCGGCACTTGGCGCACTCCTCCAGGTGCTTGCGCAGGCCCCGTTCGGCCCGGGTGCGCAGGCCGCCGCGGGCGAAGGCGCCGAGCCGGTCGGCGTAGCGGGCGCACTCCTCGTCGGTGGCGAGGGTGGCGCTGACGTGGGCCTGGAGGTAGGCCTGCTTGAGGCCCTCGCGGGCGCGGCTGGCGAGCACGCGCGTGCCGTTGGCGTCCAGCCCGAAGAGGGTGGCGACCTCGCTCGGCGACTCGTCCTCCACCTCGGTGTGCCACAGCACGGCCTGCCACCGCTCCGGCAGCGACCGGAAGGCCTGCATGGCCATGGACTGCTCGGCCTCGTGCATCGCGCGCACGTCGGCGCCCAGTTCCAGCCCCGCTCCGAAGGAGCCAATGGATGCAGTGTCGTCGGACACCTCGGACGCCCGCGCGGCTTGCGTGGCGAACACCGCGAAATCGTCGACCAGTTGCTCCCGCTTCGCCGACTTCGTCCAGTTCGCGGCGACCCGGCGGACCGAGGTGAGCAGATACGCGCGTACGGCGTGCTCGGGCCCGGAGCCGCCCCGCACCGCCTGCAGCATGCGGGCGAAGACCTCGGCGGTGAGGTCGTCCGCGGTGTGGGCGTCCCGGCAGCAGGTGCGCGCGTACCGGCGCACCGCGTCCGCATGGCGCCGGTACAGCTCCTCGTACGCCGTGTCGTCGCCCGAGCGCATCCGCTCGATCAGGTCGGCGTCGGAGGGCGGCAACTCGATCGGCGGCGGCAGGACGCTGTCCTCGCGCCACTCGTCCTCACGCCAGTCGCGCTGCGCCGGAACACTGCCTTCCGGGGGGTCCCCGACCGGCGGTACACCCGCCCGCCCGCCCTGGCTCGGCACCTGCGGCGACGTCAGCCCACTGGGCTCCGCCTCGCCGTCACCGAGTGACTCGTCCCGCCCGTCAACGCTCATCGCGGAAAGCCCCCGCCGCCTGCCCAACCAGTCCCGAACACGGGCCAGGGTGCCATATTGGCTTTTGGTCAGGACCCGGCAGTACGGCCCATCCACTCGTCCGTGGCGACTTGCCGCGAGGCAGTACTAGCCGTCACCCAAACGGGGAAGCATCAACGAACGTTCAATGGGCAGGAGTTGAACGCCCCGCCCGAAATGCGCGCTACGTCCAGGAGTGCACCTCGGCAGCGCCACGTCCCGTGGACGCCCGGGCAGGGGCAGCGCACCACCCCCGCCCGGCATCACCTCGTATCGATCAGGTCGGCAGGTCGCCCGCGCTCACACCGGACGCGACCGCAACCCCTCCAGCAGAATGTCCAGCAGCCGCGCCGAGGCCGCCGCCTGCTGCGCCGCATCCGGCAGCGAGGGCGCCGCCGTCGCGATCACCAGCAGTACGTCCGACACCGACACATCGGCCCGCAGCTCGCCCGCCGCGCGCGCCCGCTCCACGAGCTGCCCCACGACCTCCAGCAGCGCCGTGGCGCCCGCGTCGTCCGCGGGGACCGCCGACGTCTCCTCATGGACCAGCCGCAGCTCTCCGGCCCCCGGCTGGGTGCGCTGCTGCGGCACCCGGGCCTCGTCGAGGCCGGAGCCGTCGTCGGCGACCCCGACGCGCAGCACCTGCGGCGGCAGCAGCCGCCCGGCACCCGACGCCACGGACGTCCGCAGGAAGCGCGACAGCGCCGACCAGGGCTCGTCCTCCTGGCCGAGCGCGGCCCGTGCCTGGTCGGTCAGCCGGGAGGTCTCCTCCTCGGCTATCCGCCGCACCAGGACGTCCTTGCTCGGGAAGCGCCGGTACACCGTGCCGACACCGACCCGCGCGCGCCGCGCCACATCCTCCATCGGCGCGCCGTACCCCAGCTCGCCGAAGACCTCACGGGCCGCACGCAGTACGTGCTCCAGATTGCGCTGTGCGTCCACGCGCAGCGGTGTCGACCGCCCTCCGTCCGCGCGTCCATTGCCTGCCGCCATGCCGATCGCACCGCCGGGTGCGATCGCAGAAGCAGACGACCAATGATTGTCCTGAATGTGCATAAGTGTTCCCCCGGTTAATGACGTCTCCCCCCGGAGACTCTCCCCGCCATTGGACGCGAGGCGCTGGGAACAAACCCGGATCACGGGCCGCCCTCTGGCCGACCCGAAGGCGCATCCCCCTACACCCCGTTGACACACGAACATAGTTGAGCGGGAGTCAATTCAGAAGGGGCAGGTTCCGCACGGAGCGCCCCCCGATCGGAGTACGGGTCGTATACGTCCTGATTCCGCCCCTACCCCCTACCCATCCCACACCCGCTGACCTGCGAAGATTTCCCGCACTCCGGCAATTCGGCCAACTAAGGGCGTCCCCGGCGCCCGGTCACACAAATTGCCGAGCCTGTGGACAAACGCAAGCGCCGGGTGCGTCATGGGATGGTGAAGGAACGTGCGCGCATTCTCGTTGTCGGCGGCGGCTACGTCGGGATGTACACCGCCCTGCGCCTCCAACGGAAGCTGAAACGGGAGCTGAGGCAGGGTGACGCCGAGATCACCGTCGTCACCCCCGACCCGTACATGACGTACCAGCCGTTCCTCCCCGAAGCCGCCGCCGGCAACATCTCCCCCCGCCATGTCGTCGTACCGCTGCGCCGCGTCCTCGACCAGTGCCACGTCATCATCGGCGAGGCCACGGCCATCGACCACGCCAAACGCACCGCGACGCTCACCACCCTCGCCACCGAGGAGGAGGGCACGGGCCCGCAGCGGCTGTCGTACGACGAACTGGTCCTCGCACCCGGCTCGATCTCGCGCACGCTCCCCATCCCCGGCCTCGCCGACCACGGCATCGGCTTCAAGACCGTCGAGGAAGCCATCGGCCTGCGCAACCACGTCATCGAGCAGATGGACATCGCCTCCTCCACCCGCGACCCCGCGATCCGCGACGCGGCGCTCACCTTCGTCTTCGTAGGGGGCGGTTACGCCGGAGTCGAGGCGCTCGGCGAGCTCGAGGACATGGCCCGCTACGCCGCGCGCTACTACCACAACATCAAGCCCGAGGACATGAAGTGGATCCTCGTCGAGGCCTCTGACCGCATCCTGCCCGAGGTCGGCGAGGAGATGGGCCGCTACACCGTCACCCAGCTGCGCCGCCGCAACATCCAGGTGCTCCTGCAGACCCGCCTCGAATCCTGCGAGGGCCGGGTCGCCGTACTCAGCGACGGACAGCGCTTCCCGACCCGTACGGTCGTCTGGACGGCCGGCGTCAAACCCCACCCGATCCTCGCCGCCACCGACCTCCCGCTCAACGGCCGCGGACGCCTGAAAGCCACCGCCGAGCTGACGATCGAGGGCACCACGCACGCGTGGGCAGCGGGAGACGCGGCCGCGGTCCCCGACGTCTCCTCCGGCGACCCCGGCAAGGAGTGCGCCCCCAACGCCCAGCACGCCCTGCGCCAGGCCAAGGTTCTCGGCGACAACATCGCGCATTCACTGCGTGGCGAGCCGCTGGAGACCTACGCGCACAAATATGCGGGCTCGGTCGCCTCCCTGGGACTCCACAAAGGTGTCGCACACGTCTACGGACGCAAGCTGAAGGGCTACCCTGCCTGGTTCATGCACCGCGTCTACCACCTCAGCAGGGTGCCGACCGTCAACCGCAAGGCCCGCGTACTGGCCGAGTGGACACTGTCGGGGCTCTTCAAGCGGGAGATCGTCTCCCTCGGTTCGCTCGAACATCCCCGAGCGGAGTTCGAACTCGCGGCCGGTGGAAAGTCATCAGGTAAGCCCTCGGACGACCCGAAGGGGTCGACCTGACCGAACCCGGGAACTCCACCGCCAGGCCCGGCGTCTGACGGATGTCGGCCCGGCCGGCCACCCTGCCAGACTGGTCCCCGCCCCCAAGGACGAGCACCTGCTCGCCCTTCGAACCCACGAGGCTCACCCACAGTGCTGCAACCCCGGGGTGCCACCCCCCAGACCCCCGGCCGGGTCCGGAGCTGGCCGAAGACGACTACACGAGGCAAGGATTCGTGAACTTCACGCGCTGGAGCGCCCGGCTCCCCGGAACGCAGCGCCGCGCCGCAGCGCGGACCGACGCGGTCCCCTCGGACCGGCGGGGCGAGAGCTCTGTGCCCGCCGCCCGCGCCGAGCAGCTCACCGACGAGGCGCTGTCCGTGCCCGCCGTCGACGAACTGCCGGTCCGCGAGGTCCTCGACCGCGTCCCGGCCCTCGTCGCCCTCGTCCACGGCCCCGACCACCGCCTCGCCTACGTCAACGACGCCTACGTGACGGCCTTCGGCCCCCGCCCCCTCGGCGACCCGGCCCGCGAGGCCCTCCCGGAACTCGACGAACTCGGCCTCTTCCCGCTCCTCGACCAGGTCCTGCGCAGCGGCAAGCCACGCACGGTCAAGTCCCGCAAGGCCCCCGACGGCCGCTCCTACACCTTCGCCTGCACCCCGGTCACGGACACCGAGGACGGCGGCGTACTGATCTTCGCCACCGACGTCACCGACCACGCCGAAGCCGCCGAACGCCTCCGCGCCAGCGAACGCCGCCAGCGCGAAACCGCCGTCACCCTCCAGCGCTCCCTCCTGCCCCAGGTCCTCGAACAGCCCGACGACCTGCGCGTCGCCGCGACCTACCAGCCGGGCGGCACGGAAGCCGCGGTGGGCGGCGACTGGTACGACGTGATCACCCTCGGCGGCGGCCGCACGGCCCTCGTCATCGGCGACGTCATGGGCAGAGGCGTGCGCGCGGCCGCGGTCATGGGCCAACTCCGTACGGCCGTCCGCGCGTACGCCCGTCTCGACCTCCCCCCGCACGAGATCCTCCAGCTCCTCGACGGCCTCGCCACCGAGATCGACGCCAACCAGATCGCCACCTGCGTGTACGCCATCCACGATCCGAACGAGGGACGGCTGGTGTACGCCTCGGCCGGCCACCTGCCGATCCTCATCCGCGACGAGAACGGCCAGGTCGTCCGGGCGGACGAGCCCACCGGCCCGCCCCTGGGGACCGGCGGCTGGATGCACACGTCGGGCACGGTCGCCCTCAGCCCGGGCTCGACCGCCGTCCTCTACACGGACGGCCTGGTGGAACGCCGCAACGAGGACCTCGACGAGGGCATCGCCAGCCTGGAGCGTGCCCTGGCCGGCGCGACCGGCACACCTCAGGTCGTCTGCGACCGCCTGGTCCGCACGGCAGGCGTCACCGCCGACCACGACGACGACGTCGCGGTCCTGGTCCTCCAGCACCCGTCCCGCACGGGCCCCGACAGCGACCTCTTCCGCAACGCGGCCCTGGAACTCCTGGGCGGCGTAGAAGCGGCCCCACGCGCGCGTGCCTTCGCCTCCGGAGTCCTGACCAGCTGGCGCTTCCCGCCCGACCTGCACGACCTGGGCGTCCTGGCGACCAGCGAACTGGTCGCCAACTCCCTCCAGCACGGCATCCCACCCATGCGGTTGAGGCTCCGCCGTACTGATCGGCGCCTGATCATCGAGGTGACGGACGGCGACGACCACCTCCCCAGACGCCGCCGCGCGGAACCCGGCGACGAGTCCGGGCGAGGCATCGCCATCGTCGCCACGATCGCCTCGAACTGGGGCTCGCGCAGAACCCCCGGGGGCGGCAAGGCGGTGTGGTGCGAGTTCGCCCTACCGAAGGGCTAGCGCCGTGGGGGTGAGTGGCGGCTGCTGGCTGCGGGTGCGTTGTGGCTGGTCGCGCCCACGCGGCGGAGCCGCACATCGACACAGCCCCGCGCCCCTTCTTCGGCGTTGCGACTAGGCGGTGATGGACTCCACCGGTGTCCCACCCTGGGCAACCACCCGGCTCTTCCTCAGCCACGGCTGATCCTGTACGTCCGTCAGCTGCCGCCCCAACCGCACCGCGAGGTAGGTGATGCCCAGCGAGAACAGCAGGAACGTCACGATGTACGGCGCATGCAGCGACGCTCCCATGGGCCCGCCCACCGCAGGCCCGACCGCCAGCGCCAACTGCTTGACCAGCGCGAACGCGGAGTTGTACTGCCCGGCCAGCCCACTCGGCGCAAGATCGGCCACCAGCGGGGCAACCGTCGGCGACAGCATCGCCTCACCCAGCCCGAAGAGCGCGTACGTCGAGACGAACGCCGCCGTCGCCATGGCCTGACTGCCATGTCCCAGCCCCGCGTACCCGGCCGCGATCCAGGCCACGGCCCAGATGAGCCCCACGGCGGCGATCACCCGAGACCGCCTCTGCCGCTCCACAAACCTCAGAACGAGGAACTGCGCCACCACGATCATCCCGGTGTTCGCGGCCAGGGCGGTCCCGAGCGCGGACGTCGAGATCCCGGCCGCCTCGACCCCGTACGCACTGAGCCCCGACTCGAACTGCCCGTAGCACGCGAAGAACAGCACAAAGCCCAGCACGCACAGCTGCACCATGGCCCGGTTGGACAGCAACTGCTTCCAGCTGCCCTTGGCCGACCCGGCAGGCGCCCGGCCGATCTGCGGCGAGTGCGGCATCCGCACGGTCACCATCACCACGACCAGCAGCAGGAACATCGCCGCCTCGATCGCGAACAGCAGAGTGAAGGAGCTGACGCGCGTGGCATCGACGAGATGACCGCCGATGAGGCCACCCACACCCAGCCCCAGGTTCTGCAGAAAGAACTGCGTGGCGAACGCCCGCGACCGGGTCTCGGCCGACGAGCAGTCCACGATCATCGTCGCGAGCGCCGGCTGCATCACGGCCTGCCCCGCCCCGAGACCGGCCGCCGACAGCAAGACAGCGGTGGCATTGGCGGCGAGCCCCAGGCTCAGCGCACCGGCCGCGGCGGTGATCAGGGCGGCGAGCAGCACCGGCAGCGGGCCTCGCCGGACGATGGCCCGCCCGGCGAACGGCAGCACGACCAGCGCGGCCACGGCGAACACGGCGAGCACGAGAGCCGCCGTCATCGCCCCCAGTCCCCGCACCTGCGCCACATAGACATACAGGTAGGGGACGGTGAAACCGAGCCCGAACGCGCTGAGTGCATTGCCCACATGGATCCGGCGCATCGCTGCACCCATCGCCCTGGTCACGTTCACCTCTCTCACTAGTCAGGAGTGAAGACTTCAACACTAAAGTTCGAAGCTAAAGACTACATAGCGAAGGACTTCAAAGCAAAGGGGCCGCGTGCGATACTGCGCCTATGGCCGAGACCCCTGGCGTCACCGAGCCGACGCTCGAAGAACAGATCGCCGCCTACCAGCGCGAGTTTCAGGACCTCGACCCCCAGGTCGAGAAGATCGTCTCGGCCCTGTCCCGCCTGAACCGCCGTATGAACGTCGCCTACGGCCGCCAGACCTCCGCCCTCGGCATCAGCAACGCCGAGTGGGAGGTCCTCAAGGCCCTCGTCCTCTCCGGCGCCCCCTACCGCATGGGCCCCGGCGACCTCGCCAAGCGACTCGGCCTCACCCCGGCCGCGATGACCCACCGGATCGACCGCATGGTCACCGAGGGCCTGGTCACCCGCGAGCGCGACGAGTCCAACCGCGTCCGCGTCATCGTGGAGCTGACCGCCGAGGGCCGCGAGAAGTGGCTGGAGGCGATGCGCCTCGCGACGGTCTTCGAGGAGGACCTCCTCCAGGACCTGTCCGCGGAGGAGCGCACGGCCCTCGGCGAGGTCCTCACCCGACTCCTGCGCAGGGTGGAGCACGCCCAGCCCGACGCCGGCGGTCGTCTCACGGACCTCGACTGAAGATCTGACAGGCGACGCTTGACAGCCTCCTCCCCGATCCGTAATGTTCTTCGGGTTGCCGCGGAGCCGTAACGGTTCTGCGACAGCACCTCCCGCCGCGAAAGCGGCAAACCAAACCATCAGCATGATCTCCCGGCAGGGTTGATTTCGGCATGCCCGATTTCAATTCGAATGGGGAATCGGCGGCCCGATTGGGAATCGCCGAGAGGATCCGCTAAGGTTTGAGACGTCGGAACGGCCCAACGGCCGGGAAGGCAAACCCCGCTGACTGGGGATCAGGTCGAGAAAGGATCTGATAGAGTCGGAAACGCAAGACCGAAGGGAAGCGCCCGGAGGAAAGCCGCGAGAGTGTCTCTCGGGTGAGTACGAAGGAAGCGTCCGTTCCTTGAGAACTCAACAGCGTGCCAAAAATCAACGCCAGATATGTTGATACCCCGTCCGTCGGAAATCTTTTTCGATGGTCGTGGTTCCTTTGAAGAAATACACAGCGAGGACGTTGTGAACGGTCGGACTTATTCCGCCCGACGGTTCCGCTCTCGTGGTGTCGTCCCGATTACGGGAAAACATTCACGGAGAGTTTGATCCTGGCTCAGGACGAACGCTGGCGGCGTGCTTAACACATGCAAGTCGAACGATGAACCACTTCGGTGGGGATTAGTGGCGAACGGGTGAGTAACACGTGGGCAATCTGCCCTTCACTCTGGGACAAGCCCTGGAAACGGGGTCTAATACCGGATAGCACTCTCACGGGCATCTGTGGGGGTTGAAAGCTCCGGCGGTGAAGGATGGGCCCGCGGCCTATCAGCTTGTTGGTGAGGTAATGGCTCACCAAGGCGACGACGGGTAGCCGGCCTGAGAGGGCGACCGGCCACACTGGGACTGAGACACGGCCCAGACTCCTACGGGAGGCAGCAGTGGGGAATATTGCACAATGGGCGCAAGCCTGATGCAGCGACGCCGCGTGAGGGATGACGGCCTTCGGGTTGTAAACCTCTTTCAGCAGGGAAGAAGCGCAAGTGACGGTACCTGCAGAAGAAGCGCCGGCTAACTACGTGCCAGCAGCCGCGGTAATACGTAGGGCGCAAGCGTTGTCCGGAATTATTGGGCGTAAAGAGCTCGTAGGCGGCTTGTCACGTCGGGTGTGAAAGCCCGGGGCTTAACCCCGGGTCTGCATTCGATACGGGCTAGCTAGAGTGTGGTAGGGGAGATCGGAATTCCTGGTGTAGCGGTGAAATGCGCAGATATCAGGAGGAACACCGGTGGCGAAGGCGGATCTCTGGGCCATTACTGACGCTGAGGAGCGAAAGCGTGGGGAGCGAACAGGATTAGATACCCTGGTAGTCCACGCCGTAAACGGTGGGAACTAGGTGTTGGCGACATTCCACGTCGTCGGTGCCGCAGCTAACGCATTAAGTTCCCCGCCTGGGGAGTACGGCCGCAAGGCTAAAACTCAAAGGAATTGACGGGGGCCCGCACAAGCAGCGGAGCATGTGGCTTAATTCGACGCAACGCGAAGAACCTTACCAAGGCTTGACATACGCCGGAAACGTCTGGAGACAGGCGCCCCCTTGTGGTCGGTGTACAGGTGGTGCATGGCTGTCGTCAGCTCGTGTCGTGAGATGTTGGGTTAAGTCCCGCAACGAGCGCAACCCTTGTCCTGTGTTGCCAGCATGCCCTTCGGGGTGATGGGGACTCACAGGAGACCGCCGGGGTCAACTCGGAGGAAGGTGGGGACGACGTCAAGTCATCATGCCCCTTATGTCTTGGGCTGCACACGTGCTACAATGGCCGGTACAATGAGCTGCGATGCCGTGAGGTGGAGCGAATCTCAAAAAGCCGGTCTCAGTTCGGATTGGGGTCTGCAACTCGACCCCATGAAGTCGGAGTTGCTAGTAATCGCAGATCAGCAGTGCTGCGGTGAATACGTTCCCGGGCCTTGTACACACCGCCCGTCACGTCACGAAAGTCGGTAACACCCGAAGCCGGTGGCCCAACCCGTTTACGGGAGGGAGCTGTCGAAGGTGGGACTGGCGATTGGGACGAAGTCGTAACAAGGTAGCCGTACCGGAAGGTGCGGCTGGATCACCTCCTTTCTAAGGAGCACTTCTAGGCAGCCGCAAGGCTGTCCAGAGGCCAGTACACCGGCGTACGTCCGGTGCTGGTTGCTCATGGGTGGAACGTTGATTATTCGGCACACTTGACCTGCTTCTCTTCCCAGTACTGCTTCGGCGTGGAACGGAACGAGGAGGGGCGAGGGTGCCGGGCACGCTGTTGGGTGTCTGAGGGAATGATTTCCTTCAGGTGCCGGCCCCAGTGAACTCGGATCGTAGGTCCGGGGTGGTGGGTGGCTGGTCGTTGTTTGAGAACTGCACAGTGGACGCGAGCATCTGTGGCCAAGTTTTTAAGGGCGCACGGTGGATGCCTTGGCACCAGGAACCGATGAAGGACGTGGGAGGCCACGATAGGCCCCGGGGAGTCGTCAACCAGGCTTTGATCCGGGGGTGTCCGAATGGGGAAACCCGGCAGTCGTCATGGGCTGTCACCCATACCTGAACACATAGGGTATGTGGAGGGAACGCGGGGAAGTGAAACATCTCAGTACCCGCAGGAAGAGAAAACAACCGTGATTCCGGGAGTAGTGGCGAGCGAAACCGGATGAGGCCAAACCGTATGCGTGTGAGACCCGGCAGGGGTTGCGTATACGGGGTTGTGGGATCTCTCTTTCACGGTCTGCCGGCCGTGAGACGAGTGAGAAACCGTTGATGTAGGCGAAGGACATGCGAAAGGTCCGGCGTAGAGGGTAAGACCCCCGTAGTCGAAACGTCAACGGCTCGTTGGAGAGACACCCAAGTAGCACGGGGCCCGAGAAATCCCGTGTGAATCTGGCGGGACCACCCGTTAAGCCTAAATATTCCCTGGTGACCGATAGCGGATAGTACCGTGAGGGAATGGTGAAAAGTACCGCGGGAGCGGAGTGAAATAGTACCTGAAACCGTGTGCCTACAAGCCGTGGGAGCGTCGCATGCAAGCTTGCTTGTATGTCGTGACTGCGTGCCTTTTGAAGAATGAGCCTGCGAGTTTGCGGTGTGTTGCGAGGTTAACCCGTGTGGGGAAGCCGTAGCGAAAGCGAGTCCGAACAGGGCGATTTAGTAGCGCGCTCAAGACCCGAAGCGGAGTGATCTAGCCATGGGCAGGTTGAAGCGGCTGTAAGAGGTCGTGGAGGACCGAACCCACCAGGGTTGAAAACCTGGGGGATGACCTGTGGTTAGGGGTGAAAGGCCAATCAAACTCCGTGATAGCTGGTTCTCCCCGAAATGCATTTAGGTGCAGCGTCGTGTGTTTCTTGCCGGAGGTAGAGCACTGGATAGGCGATGGGCCCTACCGGGTTACTGACCTTAGCCAAACTCCGAATGCCGGTAAGTGAGAGCGCGGCAGTGAGACTGTGGGGGATAAGCTCCATGGTCGAGAGGGAAACAGCCCAGAGCATCGACTAAGGCCCCTAAGCGTACGCTAAGTGGGAAAGGATGTGGAGTCGCACAGACAACCAGGAGGTTGGCTTAGAAGCAGCCACCCTTGAAAGAGTGCGTAATAGCTCACTGGTCTAGTGATTCCGCGCCGACAATGTAGCGGGGCTCAAGCGTACCGCCGAAGTCGTGTCAATCCAGCATAAGGGCTAACGCCTGCTGGGTTGGGTAGGGGAGCGTCGTCTGCCGGGTGAAGCAGCCGCGGAAGCGAGTTGTGGACGGTTGACGAGTGAGAATGCAGGCATGAGTAGCGATTCACACGTGGGAAACGTGTGCGCCGATTGACTAAGGGTTCCTGGGTCAAGCTGATCTGCCCAGGGTAAGTCGGGACCTAAGGCGAGGCCGACAGGCGTAGTCGATGGATAACCGGTTGATATTCCGGTACCCGCTGTAAAGCGTCAAACATTGAATCCAGTGATGCTAAGCCCGTGAAGCCGTTCCGGACCCTTCGGGGAATGGAAAGTGGTGGAGCCGGTGACCCGAGTTGGTAGTAGGTGAGTGATGGGGTGACGCAGGAAGGTAGTCCATCCCGGGCGGTGGTTGTCCCGGGGTAAGGGTGTAGCCCGAGTGGTAGGTAAATCCGCCACTCTCATGGGGTGAGACCTGATGCCGAGCCGATTGTGGTGAAGTGGATGATCCTATGCTGTCGAGAAAAGCCTCTAGCGAGTTTTATGGCGGCCCGTACCCTAAACCGACTCAGGTGGTCAGGTAGAGAATACCGAGGCGTTCGGGTGAACTATGGTTAAGGAACTCGGCAAAATGCCCCCGTAACTTCGGGAGAAGGGGGGCCATCACTGGTGAGAGCACTTGCTGCTTGAGCTGGGGGTGGCCGCAGAGACCAGCGAGAAGCGACTGTTTACTAAAAACACAGGTCCGTGCGAAGCCGTAAGGCGATGTATACGGACTGACGCCTGCCCGGTGCTGGAACGTTAAGGGGACCGGTTAGTCCTGTTTCGACGGGGCGAAGCTGAGAACTTAAGCGCCAGTAAACGGCGGTGGTAACTATAACCATCCTAAGGTAGCGAAATTCCTTGTCGGGTAAGTTCCGACCTGCACGAATGGCGTAACGACTTCTCGACTGTCTCAACCATAGGCCCGGTGAAATTGCACTACGAGTAAAGATGCTCGTTTCGCGCAGCAGGACGGAAAGACCCCGGGACCTTTACTACAGTTTGATATTGGTGTTCGGTTCGGCTTGTGTAGGATAGCTGGGAGACTGTGAACTCTGGACGCCAGTTCAGGGGGAGTCGTCGTTGAAATACCAGTCTGGTCGTGCTGGATGTCTAACCTGGGTCCGTGATCCGGATCAGGGACAGTGTCTGATGGGTAGTTTAACTGGGGCGGTTGCCTCCTAAAGAGTAACGGAGGCGCCCAAAGGTTCCCTCAGCCTGGTTGGCAATCAGGTGTTGAGTGTAAGTGCACAAGGGAGCTTGACTGTGAGACCGACGGGTCGAGCAGGGACGAAAGTCGGGACTAGTGATCCGGCGGTGGCTTGTGGAAGCGCCGTCGCTCAACGGATAAAAGGTACCCCGGGGATAACAGGCTGATCTTCCCCAAGAGTCCATATCGACGGGATGGTTTGGCACCTCGATGTCGGCTCGTCGCATCCTGGGGCTGGAGTCGGTCCCAAGGGTTGGGCTGTTCGCCCATTAAAGCGGTACGCGAGCTGGGTTTAGAACGTCGTGAGACAGTTCGGTCCCTATCCGCTGCGCGCGCAGGAACATTGAGAAGGGCTGTCCCTAGTACGAGAGGACCGGGACGGACGAACCTCTGGTGTGCCAGTTGTTCTGCCAAGGGCATGGCTGGTTGGCTACGTTCGGGAGGGATAACCGCTGAAAGCATCTAAGCGGGAAGCCTGCTTCGAGATGAGTGTTCCCACCCCCTTTGAGGGGTTAAGGCTCCCAGTAGACGACTGGGTTGATAGGCCGGATCTGGAAGCCCTGTAAGGGGTGGAGGTGACCGGTACTAATAGGCCGAGGGCTTGTCCTCAGTTGCTCGCGTCCACTGTGTTAGTTCTGAGGCAACGACCGTGTCATGTTTCCGGTTGGAACTTCATAGTGTTTCGGTGGTCATAGCGTGAGGGAAACGCCCGGTTACATTCCGAACCCGGAAGCTAAGCCTTACAGCGCCGATGGTACTGCAGGGGGGACCCTGTGGGAGAGTAGGACACCGCCGAACAAAATTTGAGAAAACCCCCGTACCGATAACCGGTACGGGGGTTTTCTGCGTTCAGCTACGGTGGCAGGCATGAACTACAAGGTCCGTTCCATACGTGCCGACGAATGGCCCGCGGTGAAGGCCCTGCGGCTTCTCTCCTTGCAGGATCCCGTGGCGCATCTCGCCTTCCTGGAGACCTACGAGCAGGCCGCAGCGCATCCCGACTCCTTCTGGCGGGAGCGGGCCGCTTCGAGCGCCGACGGAGCGTCGGGTGCGCAGCAGATCATTGCTGAGGGGCCGGACGGGGAGTGGGTGGGGACGCTGACCGTGCTGATGGAGGAGGCCGGGGTGACGGACTGGGCCGGGTTTCCCGTCGAGCGCAGGCAGGGGCATGTGGTCGCGGTGTTCGTGCGGTCTGATCACCGTGGCATCGGGCTGACCGAGGTGCTCTTCGACGCCGGCCTGGAGTGGGCATGGGCGCAGGGTGCCGAGCGGGTGCGGCTCATTGTGCATGAGGACAATGAGCGGGCTCAGCGGCTGTACCGGAAGGTGGGGTTTGTGCCGACCGGGGTGACTGTGCCGTTGGCGCAGGCCAACGGGGAGTGGGAGCTGGAGTTCGCGATCGAGCGTGAGTGATGTCAGACGGCGCGCGGTGACGTCAGACCGGGAGTTCGTCGTGCGGCCAGCGGGTGCGGGCCTGTTCCCGGGAGCGGAGCAGGGCCAGGGTGGGCAGGCCCCGGTCCGCTCCGGTGGCCAGTAGCTCCGGGAGCTGGGGGAGTGGAGCCACGGCGGCGACGTCGTCGAGGACGAGCGTCAGTGGTGGGTCGAGGCGACCGGAGGATGACCGTTCGGCCATGCGCCGGCCGCGCTCGACCACGCTGGAGACGAGGGCCGTCAGGAAGGGCATCGCGCCGGGACTGGTCCTGGGGTCCTCGATGGATTCACCCACCACATAAAGCGTGCCCCCTTCGTCGACGAAGGAATCCAGGGCGAGAGCGTCGCTTCGGTTGGGTGTGCAGGTCTCACGCACGTTGATCGTGGAGAGGGCGGAGAGGGCCCTGGTGGTCAACTCCTGTGCCATGTCCCTGCGTTCGGGATGCGCCGTGAGGGTTGCCTCCAGTTCGCCGGCGGCTCCCGGGGCTGCCTTCGGGTTCGTACGGAGAGTTCGTACGGCGTCCTGGATCTGCATGCCCTGTGACCAGCGGTGGACGTGGCGGATGGTGCGGCCGTCGATGGCGGCGGCATGCAGATAGCTTCGGAGGAGTGTTTCGGCGGTGTCGGCCACGGCCTGGTCGATCTTCGCGGTCGGCCGGACCGGCCCGAGCAGGGCCGCGGCTCTCGCGACCGCCGTCGCCTTGTCCTCGCAGCCGGCCGTGGGTGACCAGTGGAGGCGGGCCGGGGTGTCGCAGAGGTGCGTGGGGTCGTAGAGGAGAACGGGGCCGAGTTTGGCTCGGGGGTCTTTTGTGTCCTGCCAGACGGAAGGGTTGGACGTGACGACCAGGGTGGGGCCTGTCGCGTCTCGTACGGCTTGGGTTGCGGTGGTCTGGCGGGTTTCCCTGGGGGCCACGACGATCTTTTCCCATCCGCCCACCCGGTCACCGTTGGCCGAGAAGGGTGCAGATTCCACCGGTGGCGCCATTTCGCGCGGTACCACCGCTGGCTCAGGCAGCGACTTCGGCTCGGGTTCCGCGCGCGGCATCGGGACCTCCTGAACCGTGGGTTCCGGCACCGGTGCCGTCCGTTCCATTCGTCTGTTTGCCCGTACCACCCGCCATCTCGCCACCGTGCCCATCACGAACACCGTGAGGACGACCACGATCATCAGCTGGCCGATGAACAGGCCCCAGAAGAGGCCGTAGCCGGAGAGTTGGGCGGCGGGAGTGTCGGGCCAGGCGCCGGTGATGTCGTGAGGATGGGCGATGAGGTGGCGCATGGCGAGGGGGGTGCGGGTGAAGGTCACCGCTTCCGGCCAGGCGCCGTGGGAGAACACGCCGGCCAGGCCCGCCGCTGTCCAGATCAGCAGGGTCACGCCGAGGAGGAACGCGAGTATGCCGATCAGCAGGCCGTCGGGGATGCCGCCCTGGGCGTCCTGATGGCGGTTGCGGTCGTCGTGTCTCATTTCACGCTCTTCTCACGCCGTTACGCCACCGTCGACTCCGAAGAGCCGTCCAGGTCACCCAGGTGTTGTTCCACGAAGGCCGCCGCTCGTTCCTCCGCCTCCAGCTCGGCGGCGCGCAGGGCGTCGTCCGTGAGGTCGGTGGCGGACTCGGTCATCGCGCGGTCGGTGAAGACGAGGGGCCGTTCCGTCTCGGTGACCAGGTGTTTGACGACCTGGACATTGCCGTTGACGTCCCACACCGCGATGCCGGGAGTGAGCGTCGGGATGATCTCGACGGCCCACCTCGGCAGACCCAGTACCCGGCCTGTCGCCCTCGCCTCATCGGCCTTCTGGGCATAGATCGTCCGTGTCGATGCCATCTTGAGGATCGCCGCCGCCTCCTTCGCCGCCGCCCCGTCCACCACGTCGGAGAGGTGGTGGACCACGGCCACGAAGGACAGGCCCAGCCGTCGGCCGAACTTGAGCAGGCGCTGGAAGAGCTGGGCCACGAAGGGGCTGGCGATGATGTGCCAGGCCTCTTCGACCAGGAAGATGCGCTTCTTCCGGTCGGGACGGATCCAGGTGTGCTCCAGCCAGACGCCGACGATCGCCATGAGGATCGGCATGGCGATGGAGTTGCGGTCGATGTGGGACAGGTCGAAGACGATCAGCGGGGCGTCCAGGTCGATGCCGACCGTCGTCGGGCCGTCGAACATGCCGCGCAGGTCACCGTCGACGAGGCGGTCCAGCACCAGCGCCACGTCCAGGCCCCACGCCCGTACGTCGTCTATGTCGACGTTCATCGCCTCGGCCGACTCCGGCTCGGGGTGTCGTAGCTGCTCGACGATGTCGGTGAGGACGGGCTGGCGTTCGACGATCGTCTCGTTGACGTAGGCGTGGGCGACCTTGAGGGCGAAGCCGGAGCGTTCGTCCAGGCCGTGGCCCATCGCGACCTCGATGATCGTGCGCAGGAGCGCGAGCTGGCCCGTGGTGGTGATCGCGGGGTCCAGGGGGTTGAGGCGGATGCCGTGGTCCAGGGCCGCCATCGGGTCCAGCCGGATAGGAGTTATCCCCAGCTCCTGCGCGATCAGGTTCCATTCGCCGACTCCGTCCTCGCCCTGGGCGTCGAGGACGACGACCTGGCGGTCGCGGAAGCGCAGTTGTCGTAGGACGTACGTCTTCTCCAGGGCCGACTTGCCGTTGCCGGACTCGCCGAGGACCAGCCAGTGGGGGGCGGGGAGCTGTTGGCCGTAGAGCTGGAAGGGGTCGTAGATGTAGCCCTTGCCGGAGTAGACCTCGCGGCCGATGATCACGCCGGAGTCGCCGAGGCCGGGGGCGGCGGTGGGGAGGTAGACGGCCTGGGCCTGGCCCGTGGAGGTGCGCACCGGGAGGCGGGTCGTCTCGACCTTGCCGAAGAGGAAGGACGTGAAGGCGTCGGTGAGGACGGACAGCGGATCCCGCATCAGGTCCTACCTCCGGATGCCGGTGGCGAAGGGCAGTGTGTTGACGAAGGCGCGATGGTGCTCGCGGTCGCACCACTCGATCTTCAGGTACGACTTCCCGGCCGAGGCTCTTATGGTCCGCTTGTCGCGCGCCAGGGCTTCCGGATTGCGGGAGGAGACGGTGATGTAGCCGACCAGGTTGACCCCGGCCGCGCCGCTCGCGAGGTCCTCTCCCCGTTGGTCGAGACGGTTGTGGGAGGCGATGTCGCGCGGGTCGACAGTGCGGTTCATCTTGGCCTGGCGGGACGCCTCGGCCTCGTCGTTCGTCTTTTCGGTCAGCATGCGTTCAATGGCTACCTCGGTGGGCTCGAGGTCCATCGTCACGGCGACCGTTCGGATGACGTCCGGGGTGTGGACGAGGAGCGGGGCGAGGAAGTTGACGCCGACCGGGGTCATCGGCCACTCCTTCACCCAGGCCGTGGCGTGGCACCAGGGCGCACGGGTGGAGGACTCGCGGGTCTTCGCCTGCAGGTACGTCGGCTCCATCGCGTCCAGCTCGGCCGGCCAGGCGTTGCGCTTCGTCATCGCCTGGATGTGGTCGATGGGGTGGTCCGGGTCGTACATGGAGTGGATGAGCGAGGCGAGACGGCCCTGGCCCAGCGGCTGTCGTACGCGGATGTCGGCTTCCTGGAGCCGGGAGCAGATGTCGGTCAGCTCACGGGCCATGACGACCGCGAGGCCCGCGTCCCGGTCCGCCTTGCCGCCGTGCGGGCGTGCCGCGCGTGCCATGGCGTTCGCCTCGGCGGCGAGTTCGCGGGAGTAGTGCATACAGGCGACGAGGTAGGCGCGGTGCTGCTCGCTGCTCGTCGACACCATCGACTGGAGCTGGTCGTACGACTGTGCCAGCCAGCCCGGTGCACGGTCGTCGCCGCGTACGGCGACGTCCTTGGCGTGCGCGTCGGGGTCGGCGGGGAGGGTGCGGGCGAGCATCTGGAGCCGGGTGACGAATCCGTCGCCGTTCGCCACGTGCTTCAGCAGGGTGCCGAAGCGGTCGACCAGGGCTTCCTGGTCCTCGCTGTCGCGCAGGCCGACGCCGGGGCCCTCGATCTCGATGGCGGCGGTGACGGTCTTGCGGTCCGCGTGCAGCAGTACGGCGATCTCGTCGGGGCCGAACGGAGCGGCCAGCCAGGTGATACGGCCGATGCCCGGCGGCGGGCCCACCTCGATCTCACGGCCGTCGAGCCGGATGCCGGCCTCCATGGCGCTGGAGCGGTACACGGTGCCCTGCTTGAGGGTGCGCTTGTAGGTGCGGTTGATCTCGTACCACTTGTAGAACGTCCGGCGCTTGAACGGCACGTAGACCGCGGCCAGCGCGAGCATCGGGAAGCCCATCAGCAGCACGATGCGCAGGGACAGGACGGGGACGAGGAGGCCGCACATCATGCCGAGGAACGCGCCCGCGATGATCAGCGCGATCTCACCGGTCTCACGATTCCGGCCGACGATCGCGTTCGGCCGGGCGCGGCCGATCAGATATGTACGGCGGGGCGTGACCGGATGGGACAGGTGGGACTCGGTC
The DNA here is from genome assembly GCF_030499575.1 of Streptomyces sp. DG2A-72. NCBI lineage: Bacteria > Bacillati > Actinomycetota > Actinomycetes > Kitasatosporales > Streptomycetaceae > Streptomyces > Streptomyces sp. DG2A-72. The sequence continues at coordinate 4,746,718 of NZ_JASTLC010000001.1, read as the reverse complement.
GTCAACGCCCTTCACCTCCCGTGCGGTTGGTACTGCTGTTGCGGGTGTTGCTGGCGTGAGGTGTGTTGACGTTGCTGCCCGAACGGGGGGCGGGTGCGGCGGAGGGGACGGATCCGCCGCCGTTCGAGTTGCGCGTGCTGTGCGCGGCGACGCCGCCGGAGGCGGGGTTCGCGGGGCGGGGGGTGTTGGCCTGGTTGCCGCCGCCGCCGTTGTTGTCGGCCCTTGAGCTGTGCGTCTTGATGCCCTGCGCGACCAGGGTCGCCGGGGAGCTGATGACCGCGGCGGCCTTGCCTTCGGCGCCCTGCATGATGCGGTTGTTGCGGGAGCCGGCGATCTCGTCGCCGAAGCCGGGGACGAAGCGGTAGATCATCGCCGACGCGAAGATGGCCAGCAGGATGATGGCGAGGCCGGAGACGACGGCGGAGAAGGCGTCGGGGCCGTCGTCGGTGGACAGCGCGCCGGCGAGGCCGAGCACGATCACGATCACCGGCTTCACCAGGATCACCGCGATCATGATCCCGGCCCAGCGGCGGACGTGACCCCACAGGTTCTTGTCGACCAGGCCGGCGTAGACGACGGTGCCGAGGAGGGCGCCGACGTAGAGCAGGGCGGCTCTGATGACCAGCTCCAGCCATAGGACGCCGGCGGCGAGGATGGACACGAGCGAGACGACGATCAGCATGATCGGGCCGCCGCCGATGTCCTCGCCCTTCTCCAGGGCGCCGGAGAAGGTGCCGAAGAAGGTGTCCGTCTGATCGCCGGTGGCCTTTGCGAGGACGTCGGTGACGCCGTCCGTCGCCGATACGACCGTGTACAGGATCAGGGGCGTGAAGGCGGACGCCAGCACGGTGAGCCACAGGAAGCCGATGGCTTCGCCGATCGCCGTGGAGAGGGGGACGCCCCGCACGGCTCGCTTGGCCACGGCCAGCAGCCAGAGGAGCAGAGTGAGGATCGTCGACGCCGCGAAGACGACGGCGTACTGCTGGAGGAACTTGGCGTTGGTGAAGTCGACGTTCGCTGTGTCCTGTACGGCGTCGCTGAGCTTGTTGACGGTCCAGGCGGCGGCGTCGGCGCAGCCCTTGGCCAGGGAGGAGAGGGGGTCGAGGGTGGAGGTGGGGTCGTTGAGGGTGGAGCCGCCGCCGGTGCCGCCGCCGGAGTCGCCTTCGCAGATCTGCCTGGCCTGGCCCGACAGGAGGTCGCAGTTGTTGGCGGACGGTGTGGGGGTCGGTGTGGGCGTCGGTGCCGCTGCGGCGCGGGTTGCCAGCAGTACTGCGGCGGTCTGTACGGCGGCGACTGCGGCGGCGACCTCGAGTGCGAGGCGCGGCTTACCGGGCATAGGTGAAGCCTCCGTACTCCTGGACGGCCTTGGCCATCTCGTCGGCGCTGGACGCCTTGTCGTCGCCGGGAACGGGCGTGGGCCCGTCCTTCTGGGAGAAGCTGTCGACCTTCCAGTCACTGTCCGCCCAGCGCAGCTGGAGTGTCATGGTGAACCAGTCGCTGGTAACCGGGGTGGTCGAGCGTTCCCCTGCGGTGCCGAATACGCCCGTGCACCAGACCTCCACAGTTGCCGTGGTGTCCGCGTAGCTCGTGACCTTGGTGCCGATCGGCATGGTGCGCGAGACGTAGGTGTTGCCTTCGCTCGGGTTGCCGTTTTCGTCCAAACCGACGTTTCTGAGGAACTCCTGGGAGTACGCCCTGTTGAACTTGTCCGTCAGCGTGGCCTGCTGGTCGGCGACGAACACCTGCCGGACGATCTCAGCGCGGCGGGCGGGCTTGAGGATGTCGGCTGAGACCAGCGTCACCGCATAGTTGGCCGCCGCGCTCTCCGCCCCCTGCAGATCATGTGCGAACCCTGACGGAATCCCGCCCACCTCGGTCTGGACCGGGCGTACACCGCTCGCCGCCGTACTGGCCGCCTCCGGCTTGTCCGCGCTTCCTCCGCCACCCGAAGAGGAATCGTCCCCTCCGCGGTTGGCAAAAGCGATCGCGGCAATCAGCAGAACAACCACCCCGACCACCGTGACCAGGCTCCGTGAGGAGGAGCGTGGGCCGCGCCTCGCGCCGCCGTACACGTCGCCGCTGCCGTCCCCTTCGGGCAGCCGCGTGCGGGTGTGCCCCGTGCCGCCGTAACCCCCGGAGGGCTCGTGCTCGTCTCCGAGACTCATGCGCCGTACGCCCCCTCGAAGTCATAGCGGACCGCGTAGATGTACGACGGTAGCCGTGCTGGTTCCCGCACGGGCGCGGTGTGGTGACTCGACATCAGGGACATCAGGGAAACGCAACCTCAGCCGGGGGCACGACGGGCGGGTGGGGTAGGGGGGAGGGGGACCGGACCGGCGCCCGGAGGGGCAGGTCGCTAGACGGCCATGCCGTACACGATGGTGAAGAGTGTGCCGAGTGAGCCGATGATGAAGACTCCGGTGAGGCCGGCGACGATGAGGCCCTTGCCCTGTTCCGCGCTGAAGGTGTCGCGCAGCGCTGTCGCGCCGATGCGCTGCTTCGCGGCGCCCCAGATGGCGATGCCGAGGCAGAGCAGGATGGCGACCGCCATGACGACCTGGATCATCGTCTTCGCTTCGGCCCCCAGTGCCCCGAACGGGCCCCAGTCCGGAGCGATCCCGCCGATGATGGTGTTGATGTCTCCCTTGTCGGCCGCAAAGAGCATGTAAGTCACCGCCCCTGTTGGGTAGTTCCGCATCCCCTGCGGTGCGCAGAGGTCAGGCCTCATTCTCGCCGACAATTCCGCTGTCGTATGTCGACTTGGCGTCATTGATGGGCGGGATTCGTACAAATAGCTCGTACGGTCACTCTGTGTATCACGGCAGATTACGCCGGGCAATGAGGCCTGGGCGGAACCTTCGTGTGGCTCCGTCGTTGACCTCTCTTGCGATCACGCGCGGAAGGATGTTCTCCGGGTGAAGGCTATCCTCCGCCGGCCCGGGCGTACGAACGGGCCGCGGCTGAGCAGCCGCGGCCTGACGGTGAGGTGACGTGCCGTCAGCGGGGCTTGAGGCCGTGCAGCATGTGGTGGACCAGCTCGTCGACGCCGTCGAGGGCGCCTTCCGGGGTGAGCAGGCCGGCGGCCGTCATGGAGGCGAGTCCGTGGAGCGCGGCGCCTGTGAAGAGCGTGAGGTGCTCGGGGTCCGCCGCGATGATCTCGCCGCGCTGCTGGGCGTCGGCGAGGACGCGTGCCAGTGAACCGATCGTGCGGTCGACGCCGGCGGACATCTGCTCGGCGGCGTCCGGTTCGTGCTTGCGGGCGTACATCAGCTCCAGCAGGGCGGCGTTGCCGATGGAGAACTGGAGATAGGCGCGGGCGAGCTCGGTGAGCCGGGGCTGGAGCGGCTGCGCGGGGTCGTCGGCGGTGTTCAGGGCCTGGGCGAGCCGCTCGTATCCGCTGAGTGCGAGGGCGTTGAGCAGGGCCTGCTTGTCCTTGAAGTGCCGGCCGGGGGCCGCGTGGCTGACGCCGATCTCGCGGGCCAGTTCGCGCAGGGACAGCTCGGCGACGCCCTTCTCCCGCAGCGTGCGCTCGGCGGTGGCGAGCAGGGCGGAGCGGAGGTCTCCGTGGTGGTAAGGGCGGCTGGCTGCGGGCATGGGGCTCATCGTAACTCGATGTAGGCGACGTCAGCTTTGTTGGCGATGCCATCTTTGTTGACATTGACAGCATTGTGGGCACCGCCTACATTCGAGGCATGGCTGAGAAGAAGAGCGAGCAGACCCACAAGTGGAACGTCACGCACCTCCCCGACCTCACCGGCCGCACCGTCGTCGTCACCGGTGCCAACAGCGGCATCGGGCTGACCGCGGCGGACGCGCTGGCCCGCGTGGGGGCGCATGTGGTGTTCGCCGTACGGGACCTGGAGCGCGGGCGGGCGGCAGCGGCGACCGTGTCCGGGAGTACGGAGGTGCGGCGGCTGGACCTGGCCGATCTGCAGTCCGTACGCGACTTCGCGGACGGATGGCGGGACCCGATCCACGTCCTGATCAACAACGCGGGCGTGATGATGCTGCCGCGGCAGCGGACCCGGGACGGCTTCGAGACGCAGTTCGGCACGAACCATCTGGGCCACTTCGCCCTGACGAACCTGCTGCTGCCGTATGTCCAGGACCGGGTGGTGACGCTGTCGTCGGGCGCGCACCGCTGGGGAGCGGTGACCATCGCCTTCGACGACCTGAATCTGACGGCCGGGTACACGCCGCGCCGGGCCTACGCCCAGTCCAAGCTGGCGAACCTGCTCTTCACACTGGAACTGCAGCGGCGGCTGACGGAGTCGGGTTCGTCGGTACGGGCGTACGCGGCCCACCCCGGGTACGCGGCGACCAACCTCCAGAGCCACGCGGCGAACCCGATCGCCCGCGCCGGGATGGCGTTGGGCAACAGGTTCTTCGCCCAGGACGACCGCGCGGGCGCCCTGCCCACGCTGTACGCGGCGACGCAGGAACTGCCGGGTGCGAGCTACGTCGGACCGGACGGTCTGGGCGAGATGCGCGGCACGCCGACGCTGGTGGGCCGTACACAGGCGGCGAGCGATCCGGCGGAGGCCCGCCGCCTGTGGACGGTGTCGGAGGAACTGACCGGAGTGACCTGGCCGTTGAGGCAGCCGGCCGCCCAGCGATAGGGGGACCGACCGCTACGCCGTCACCCCTCCGGCTGCGTCACGGTCAGCGCCCACCGAAGGGTGTCCGCCGAGGCGTCCACACCCACACCGAAAGACCCCGTAACCACGCCGGCGGGCAGGGTCACCGAACCCACCCCCGCCGTCCCGGCAGGACAGTCGACCGAGAACGCGGCGACCTGCACGTCCTGCGACTCCATCGTCACCCGCACGCTGCCGCCGCCCTCGCAGGCCACCGTGAGCACGGTCGGCAGCCCCCGCCACGCGCCTCCCGACACGACACCGCCGTCCCCCGTCCGCTCGTCCACCCACACCAGGCCCTCCGGACCGGGATGGGGCAGCAGGCCGTCGTTCGACGCGGCGGCCGGACCCGCCCCCACCCCCGTCAGCCCGAAGGCCGCCAGCGCCGTCACGGCCAGAGCACGACTCGTCCGTCTCAACTTCGCTCCCCTGTCGATGTATTGCGGAACGCACAGTGTGTTGCGGAACCCACAGTCTGCCGGGACGCGTGGTGTCGTACATGAGTATGGGTGCTCATGGGAGGTGGTCGGCCGATGCCGGTGTCGGTGCCGAGTCTGCTCGGGGTCTTCGCTCATCCGGACGACGAGTCGCTGTTCTCCGGTGGAGCGCTCGCCCGGCATGCCGCCGCGGGCGCCCGGACCGCCGTCGTGACGGCGACCTGGGCCGAGGGCACCCGGCGCGGTGCGGAACTCGCCGAGGCGCTGGGGATCCTGGGTGCCGGTGGGCCGCGGATGCTCGGCTATGCCGACGCCCGGGTGCCGGCGTCCGCTCCTGGCCGGGCGCGGCTGTGCGACGCGCCGCTCGACGAGGCGGTGGGGCGGCTGGTGGCGCATGTCCGGCAGTTCCGCCCGGAGATCGTGGTCACCCACGATGCGTACGGCGGGGTGACCGGTCACCCGGACCATGTGCACACCCACCGGGTGACCACGCTCGCGGTCCAGGCGGCCGGGCTGGAGCGGCTCTACCCGGAGGCCGGTGAACCCTGGCGGCCGAGCGCCCTCTACCTGGCCACGCACCCGGACTCGGCAGCCGGGGCGCTCAGCGAGTTCGCGCATGTCGGCAAGGCCATGAAGACGGTCCCCGACGAGCTGATCACTGCGACCGTCGACGTGAGCCCCTGGCTGGAGCGGAAGTGGGCCGCCGTACTGGCCCATCGCAGTGAGGTGGAGAGGGGCGCCGCCCCGGGCCTGCTCGCCGGTTTCCCGGCGGCCGTCCGGGAACGGTTCCTGTCCACCGAGTGGTACATCCGCCACGACACCGTCTCCAGCGCGCCCGCCCAGACGGAACTGACGGCCTGAGGACGGGCGGCCCGGCCGGCTATTCGCACACCCCGCTCTCCAGCCTCCGTTTCAGATTCCGGTAACTGATCGGCGTCCCCTTCGCGGCCTGCCTCCGCACCAGCGGCAGCAGCGGTACGCCGATGCCGTGCGGCTCGAAGTCGAGGGCGAAGGTGATGCGGGAGGCGGTGCCGTCGGCGACCGGCTCGACGGTGATGGTCATCGACGGGCGGAGCGGCCCGTCCAGGCCACGCGCGCTCCAGCGGGCCGGCTGCCGGGACTCGGTCACCTCCTGAGTGAACGTCCGCTCGACGCGCCGGACGCGCCGGGTCGTGGTGAACCGGCCGGGCGATCTCGATGCTGGATACGAGGGGTGCCGTGATGCGCCCTGTCAGCTCGCGAACATTCCGGCGGTCGCGTTGATCCAGGTGCCCGTGATGGCGGCAGCGGCGTCGGAGGCGAGGAACGTCGCCAGGGCGGCGATGTCCGCGATGCGCGGCGAGCGCTTCGTCATTCGCAGGCTGTCCAGGTGGGCGCGAATGCCGTCCACCGCTGCCTCGTCCATGGCCGGAGCGCCTGCCGCGGCGAGTTTCTGGGGGGTCAGGCTGTCGGTGACACCGGCCGTCCAGATCCCGCAGACACGGACGCCGGCCGGGCCGACCTCCTGGGCGAGCTGGCGGATCAGCGCGTCGATCGCGCCGTCGGCCGCGGCGGTGCCGCCCATCATCGGGCTGCCGTTGGCGGACCCGCTGTCCAGGGAGAGGATCACCCCCGAGCCCTGTGCGGCCATCCGGCGCGCCGCGGCCCGCGCGGTGATGAACTGGCAGGTGATCCCCTGAGTCACCGGACGCGTGTAGTCCTCGACCGACATCTCGGTCAGCGGTACGCCCTGGAAGTCGCCCCGCGGCACCAGGTTGACGGAGATGTCGATCCGCCCTGCCCGCTCGACGACCGACGTCGCATGGGACTCGACGGCTTCCTCGTCCCGCGCGTCGAGCACGTCGTACTCGGCACCGGCCTCGGCGGCGGCCTTCCGCAGCGTGTCCTCCGTACGGCCGGCGAGGAACACCCGCGCCCCCGCCTGTACGTATGCCTTCGCGACTCCCGCGCCGAGGGAGCCTGCTCCGCCGTAGACGACCGCGACCTTGTTCTTCAGCATGGTTCTTCGCCTCCGTGACTGGGGGCGCCAGGTGCGCCCGTCACTCCGTGGGACGTGCGGGCCGGCAAAACTCATCGCGGCAGCGCGACATCCTCAGAGCGCCATCAGAGCGCCATCAGAGCGTCATCGGCAGTCCGAACGCGGGGAACAGATGCGGTTCGAAGGTGGTGATCTGGGCGATACGGCCCTCTGCGACCCGCAGTACGTCGATGAGCTGCGCCCGGAACACGCTGGTCCCGGGCCGTTGCAGATAGCCGGCGACTGCCAACTGGCCGTTGGCCCGCACCGGCAGGACCCTCCAGTGCCCGGCGAACGTCGGCGACGCGGGATCGAGGTTCGGCCGTACGAAGGCGAACATCGCGTCCCGCGAGGTGAACCAGAACGGGTTCGGCGGCATGGTGAGCACGATGTCCTCGCGCACCAGCTCGACCATGGCGTCGATGTCGGTCCGGGCGAACGCGTCCAGGTAGCGCTCCAGCAGCGCCAGGTCCTCGGCGCCGGGAGCGGGGGCCGACCAGTCCTCGCGCCGCCCCGGCAACGCCTGCCGCAGCGCCGAACGGCCGCGCTGTACGGCGCTGTTGGCGGAGGGGACGCTGGTGTCCAGCAGCTCGGCGGTCTCCTGGGCCGACCATCCGGCGACGTCGCGCAGGATCACCGCGGCCCGTTGGCGTGGCGGGAGCTGCTGGATGGCGGTGAGAAAGACCAGTTCGAGCGTCTCGCTCGCCACGGCCTGCTCGTCGGGCTCGTGCTGCGGCGCGGGTGCCTCGGGCAGCTGATCGTCCGGGAACGGCTGCAGCCACGGCAGCCGCGGGGGTGGCGGGCCGTCTCCGGAGTCCATGCCGGGTACGGGTTCGTACGGCGCCGGGCGCCGGTTCTGCTTGCGCAGGAAGTCGAGGCAGGCGTTGGTGGCGATCTTGTACAGCCAGGCCCGCGGGTTCTCGACGCCGTCCAGCGTCTCGCGGGCCCGCCAGGCCCGCAGGAATGTCTCCTGGGTGAGGTCCTCGGCCTCGTCGTACGAGCCGAGCAGGCGGTAACAGTGGACGCGCAGCTCACGCCGGTGGGCCTCGATGAGGACGGTGAGGGTGTCGTCCTCGCCGGATTTCGTCACGTCGGCGGGTGTGACGTTTTCGGCGGCCTCGTGTGCCTCACGGGCGAGACGCCGCAGCTGGGCGAACCGGGGCGACAGGGCCTCTACGTCGGCCTGGAACGCGAGCGCGGGTTCCAGGCGCAGCCGGGTCAGTCGTTCCCCGATGTCCGACACCAGCTCCTGGGCGGGAACACCGGCCGGCCGCCGCCGCTCGCGGTAGGCACGCTGCCGGCACGCCTGCGAGCAGTACGACGCGGTCCGCCCCGGGCCGCCGGTGCTGTCGATCGTTCGCCCGCAGGCTTGGCAGCGCGCTGTCACGGGTCTACGCGTCTTCTACGAAGTGGTCGAACTCGCCCGCCTGCACGCCGAGCACGAAAGCGTCCCACTTGCGGCGGTTGGTCGTGACCACGTTGTCCGGGGCGCTGGTCTCGCGGATGTAGACGGGGGTATCGCCGTCGCCGTCGCCGTCGTCGCCTTCGCCGAACGCGATCTCGATCCAGGGGCCGGGTCCGGTGGCGTCGGGTGGGGCGGCGCGTTCCCAGGTGAGGTTCGGGGGGATGTCAGGCACGGGTTTCCTTCTTGAGTACGAGGAGGAGGGCGCCGAAGGCGGTGGGGGTGGCCGTGAGTATCGCGCGGGTGGGGTCGCTGCTTTCGGTGAGATGGATCGTTTCGGTGGCGGTGGCCACGTGGAGGCAGGAGGCGCCCTCGGAGCAGTACGACGACTTCTGCCAGCGCGGGGTCATGGGCATGTCCTTCACAGCTCTCGCATCACGTTGTGGACAAGGTCCTGAGTCTTCTCCGGGGCGAGCGCGACAGCCTCGATCCGGTCGAACAGCGTGCGGTACTTGTGCAACTGTGCCTCGGCGTCGAGGAAGGCGAGGCCGTGGGCCTGGTCGAGATAGACGGTGTCCAACTGCGGTACCGGGCCGCGCGCGTAGTGGATCGACTGGCCGGATCCCGGGAAGGCCCCGGCGTCGAAGGTGACGGCACGCAGGGTCACGTGGTCTCGGTCATTCATGTCGAGCAGGTGCTGCAACTGTTGGCGCGCAACCGCGGAGCCGCCGACCTTCATGCGCAGAGCCGCCTCGTGGATGATCGCCTCGTACGGTGTCGGTTCTTCCTCGCGGAAGAGGATCGCCTGGCGCTTGATGCGGAACGACAGGCGGTGTTCGATGTCGGGCGGCGAGAGTTCGGTGACCGCCTGACGGAAGATCTCGAGTGCGTACTCGCGTGTCTGGAGCAGTCCGGGAACGCGGGCCGTGGTGAAGTCGCGCAACGACCGGGCGTGGTGCTCCAGTTCGGCCAGATCGAGGAGCGGACGGGAGAGCAGTTCGCGGTACTCCTCCCACCAGCCGCGCTTGCGGTCGCCGGTCATCCCGGCGATCGCCTCGACGAGGGCCTTGTCCGGGCAGTCGTAGTGGCAGGCCAGTGTGCGTACGCGCTCGGCGCTCACACCGAGTCGGCCGGTTTCCATGTTGCTGACCTGCGCCTGCTTCATTCCGAGCAACTCCGCGGCCTGCGTTGAGGTCAGGCCTGCGCGCTCGCGCAGCTTGCGCAGCTCGGCGCCAAGCCGGAGTTGACGTCCCGTTGGGTTGGTCCTCACGGGCATCCCCGTCTCTCCCTGCACGCTGCCGTCACCTACACGGGTGAATGCTTTTAGTATCCCCGGGTTTGGGAGAAGAATATATCCGGAGCCCGCTACCTTCGTAGTGAGGCCCCAACTCCCCTCAGTGATCGGAGACTTCCATGTCCACCGTATCCCCGCCCTGGTCCTACACCCTCCACCTCCCGCACGATCCCCGCGCCCCGCGTATCGCCCGCGTCACCCTCCGTACCGTCCTCGCCGCCCACGGGCTCACCCATGTCATCCCCACCGCCGAACTCATGGCCTCCGAACTCCTCACCAACGCCCACCTCCACACCACCGGCCCCTACGCCCTCCGCGTCCGCCCGATGGAATCCGACCGCCTCCGGGTCGCCGTATGGGACACCGACCCCCGTGTCCCGCCCGGCTTCACGACCGACGGCGCCACCGTCGTCGTACCGCCGGACGATGCCGAATCCGGACGCGGCCTGCACCTCGTACGCGCGTGTGCCGACTCCGTCGGGGCCTCCGTGTTGCGGGAGCTCGGCGCGTCGAAGGGCGGGAAGCTGCTGTGGGCCGAGTGTCAGTGGCGTGACCTAACGTAGTGGGACGTGCTCGGAGCGTGGAGGAGGGGTGGCGTGGCCAAGGTTGAGCAGCGGCGCAGGAAGCCCGCACAGTACGGTGAATGTGACGTCGAGCGGGATGTCGGACCTCCCAGTGAACCCGCTCGTGCAGCCGTGGATGCCGCAGAGGTGGAAGGACGGAGGCAGCGAGCCATGTCCGTGTCACCAGGCGCCTGGATGTATCCGCGACCCCGTCCGGGGAACTTGCGCGAGATCGCCGAGAAGATTGAGGACGCGACGGGTCTGCGGGTGCAGATCGTGGGAGGAAAACTCGTGATGTCTCCGACCCCGCGTGGCAAACACGCGGGCGTGGTGCATTGGATTCGTCGGCAGCTCGACGGCGCTCTTCCCGAAGGGCTGGGAGCCTTCGAGATGTCCTCGATCGCCTTGCCGGAAGACCCCGACGACTACGTAACGCCGGACCTGATCATCCTGCCCATCGAGTGGGTGGAGGAGGATGACTGGCTAGCGGCCCCAGAGGATGCGGCGCTTGCCGTAGAGGTCATCTCCCCCTCCGAGAAGTCCCGCGAGATCCGCGACAAGGCCGACTGGTACGCCGTCGCCGGGGTCCCCGTCCTCCTCGTCATCGACCCCCGCAACGGCACCTGGGCCCTGCACACCCGTCCGGACAACGGCGCCTATCGCGACATATTGCCCGGCAAGTTCGGAGATTCCGTGCGGCTGCCCGAGCCGCTCGGTATCGAGGTCTCCACCGACGGCTTCCCGCTGTACGGCACTTCACCGCGCCGGAGCAGAGGGGACGAGGGTCGCGAGGGCGGCGTCTGACGTTTTTCTCACCTTGGTCGGACACAGTGGCCCTCGATGTCCTCGATGAAGCGCACTCCCCGTTCCGCTCTCCCTGTCGTCGTCGCTCTGCTCGCCCTCGCTTCCGCCTCCACGGCGGCCGCGAGTGACGGCTCGGGTCCCTTCGGTGTCACCGTCGTCGCCGCGCCCACCGCGCCCGTCGTGCGGGTCGGCGCGCTGATCGTGGGCGGTCGGCGTTTCTGTACCGCGTCCGTCGTGCACAGCCCGCGCCGCGATCTCGTCGCCACCGCGGCGCACTGCATGCGGGGGAGCGCCGTGGACGTCGGGTTCGCGCCGGGCTACCGGAACGGGCGTACTCCGTACGGCGTGTGGAAGGTCGGGCGCTGGTTCGTGTCCCGGGGGTGGGCCGACGGGCGGGACGAGGACAGTGATGTGGCGTTCGCGGTGGTGGAGCGTCGGGACGGGGAGGCCGTCGAGGATGCCGTCGGTGGAAACCGGTTCATGGCCGGTACGGCCACCGGGGCCACCGCCGTGACACTCACCGGGTATCCCAACTCCCGTGCAGTGCCGATCAGTTGTACCAACAAGCCGCGCCCTCACAGCCGTACGCAACAACGCATCGCATGCCCCGGCTTCAGTGGGGGGACGAGTGGGAGTCCGTGGGTGAACGGGGACGGGCAGGTCGTGGGGGTCCTCGGTGGGCACGAGGGGGGCGGGGCAACGGTTGATGTGTCGTACAGCGTGGTCTTCCGCGCGGAGGCGGCGGCGCTGTATCGCAAGGCTGCCGGTTGCGGCCCGTCCCAGATGGGAAGCTCCTAGACTGGCGCGGGCGGACACCCGGTGGGCGAGGGGCGGTTGACGGTGCGTAAGGCATGGATCGTGGCGGGTGCCGCGCTCGCGGCGGGGCTCAGCTTCGTGATGCTGCTCGTCGTGGGTGTCTACATCGTCGCCGGGAACCTCGCCAATGGCGTCGGCGGAGGCGCGAAGACGCTCGCCAAGGGGGCCGTGCCCGCCGCCTATCAGCCGCTCGTGCAGAAGTACGGCAACATGTGCCCCGCGATCAATCCCGCGCTGCTCGCCGCCCAGCTGTATCAGGAGAGCGGGTTCAATCCGAGCGCGCAGAGCGCGGCGGCGGCGCAGGGGATAGCGCAGTTCATCCCGGGGACCTGGGCCACGCACGGCGTCGACGGGGACGGGGACGGGGACCGGGATGTGTGGGATCCGAACGACGCGATCCCGTCGGCCGCTTCGTACGACTGCAAGCTCGCGTCGTATGTGAAGGACGTGCCGGGCGACGCGACGAAGAACATGCTCGCCGCCTACAACGCGGGGGCGTACGCGGTCATCAAGTACGGGGGCGTGCCGCCGTACTCGGAGACCCAGAACTACGTGAAGACCATCACGACCCTCGAGGACAGCTTCGCGGCGCCCGTCTCCCGGGTGGACCCCTCCAAGCAGGCCGCCGGCGCCATCGACTACGCCCAGAAGAAGCTCGGCACGCTCTATCTGTGGGGCGGCAACGGGACCGCCGACCAGGGAGGGCGGTTCGACTGCTCCGGGCTGACCAAGGCGGCGTACGAGAGCGTCGGGATCACGCTGCCCCGGGTCGCCAACGATCAGTACAACGCCGGGCCGCATCCCTCGCGGGCGGAGCTGCTGCCCGGGGACCTGGTGTTCTTCTCGGACGACCTCACCAATTCCCGGGCCATCCGGCACGTCGGGATCTATGTCGGCGGCGGGTACATGATCGACGCGCCCCGGCCGGGGGCCGTGATCCGGTTCGACCCGATCGACACCCCGGACTACTTCGGGGCGACGCGGGTCACCGAGGACGGTGGGAAGGCGCTGGCGCTGACGGGGCAGGGATGAGCGTCGTAGGCTCTCGGATGTGACCAGCCCTCCGCCCGTCCCGGAACAGCGCCTGCGCGATCTGGCGCGGCTGCGCCGGGTCCGCGACCGGATCGACCGGGAGTACGCGCAGCCGCTGGACGTCGAGGCGCTGGCACGCGGTGCGCACATGTCGGCCGGGCATCTGAGCCGGGAGTTCCGGGCCGCGTACGGGGAGTCGCCGTACAGCTATCTGATGACGCGGCGCATCGAGCGTGCGATGACGTTGCTGCGCCGCGGCGAACTCAGCGTCACCGAGGTCTGCTTCGAGGTCGGCTGCGCCTCGCTGGGCACCTTCAGTACGCGCTTCACCGAGCTGGTCGGCATGCCGCCGAGCACCTACCGGCGGCTCGCGGCGAGCGCGACGGAGGGGCTGCCGGCGTGCGTGGCGAAACAGGTGACCAGGCCTGTCAGGAATCGAGAAGCGGCGCCGGTGAGCCGCCGCTAGCGTGACGTCCATGGACATCACCATTCACACAAGCTTCCTTCCGCAGGACGACCCGGAGGCCGCGCTGGCCTTCTACCGGGACGCCCTCGGCTTCGAGGTCCGCAGTGACGTCGGACAGGGCACGATGCGGTGGATCACGGTGGGGCCCGTCGGGCAGCCGGATACGTCCATCCTGCTGGCGCCGCCGGCCGCCGACCCTGGGATCACCGATGATGAGCGGCGCGTCATCGCCGAGATGATGGCCAAGGGGACGTACGGCTGGATTCTGCTGGCCACGCGGGATCTCAACGGGACGTTCGAGAAGGTGCAGGGCAGTGATGCGGCGGAGGTTGTTCAGGAACCTGCCGAGCAGCCGTACGGGGTTCGGGACTGTGCGTTTCGCGATCCCGCGGGGAACATGGTCCGCATCCAGGAAGTGAAGTGAGTTGAGCGCTCCACGGTGAGTGCCGCGATTGGTCGTTGCTTGTCTGCGGGGCCGTTGTGGCTGGTCGCGCAGTTCCCCGCGCCCCTATCGGGGCGCTGTTGTACCGTCCCTTGATTTGGAGACACGATGACGCTGCACGCTGCTGACCTTCACGACATGATCCGTGTGCACGGTGCGCGCGAGAACAATCTCAAGGACGTCAGTATTGAGATACCCAAGCGGCGGCTGACGGTGTTCACCGGGGTGTCCGGGTCGGGGAAGAGTTCGCTGGTGTTCGACACGATCGCGGCGGAGTCGCAGCGGCTGATCAATGAGACGTACAGCGCGTTCGTGCAGGGCTTCATGCCGAATCTGGCGCGGCCCGAGGTCGATGTGCTCGATGGGCTGACGACCGTGATCAGCGTGGATCAGCAGCGGATGGGTGCCGATCCGCGGTCCACCGTCGGTACCGCCACCGATGCCAACGCGATGCTGCGGATTCTCTTCAGCCGGCTCGGCAAGCCGCACATCGGGCCGCCCAGCGCGTACTCGTTCAACACCGCCACGGTCAAGGCAGCCGGTGCGATCACCGTGGAGCGGGGCAACAAGACCAAGGCGGAGAAGGCGACGTACCAGCGCACCGGCGGGATGTGCAATCGCTGCGAGGGCCGGGGCAAGGTCTCCGACATCGACCTCACGCAGCTCTACGACGACTCCAAGTCGCTCGCCGAGGGCGCGTTCACCATCCCGGGCTGGAAGTCGGACAGCCAGTGGACGGTGGGGCTCTACGCCCAGTCGGGCCTCCTCGACCCGAACAAGCCGATCCGCAGCTTCACCAAGCAGGAGATGCAGGACTTCCTCTACGGCGAACCGAGGAAGGTGAAGGTCAACGGCATCAACCTCACCTACGAAGGGCTGATCCCCAAGATCCAGAAGTCGTTCCTGTCCAAGGACAAGGAGGCGATGCAGCCGCACATCCGGGCGTTCGTGGAGCGGGCCGTCACCTTCACCACCTGCCCCGAGTGCGACGGCAGCCGGCTCAGCGAGGGTGCCCGAGCGTCGAAGATCGGGAAGATCAGCATCGCGGACGCCTGCGCGATGGAGATCCGTGACCTGGCCGAATGGGTCCGCGGGCTCAAGGAGCCGTCGGTGGCTCCGCTGCTCACCGCGCTGCAGCAGAGCCTCGACTCGTTCGTGGAGATCGGCCTCGGCTATCTCTCGCTGGAGCGGCCCGCGGGCACGCTGTCCGGCGGTGAGGCGCAGCGCGTCAAGATGATCCGCCACCTCGGGTCCTCGCTCACCGATGTCACGTACGTCTTCGACGAGCCCACCACCGGCCTGCACCCCCATGACATCCAGCGGATGAACAACCTGCTGCTCCGGCTGCGGGACAAGGGCAACACCGTGCTCGTCGTGGAGCACAAGCCGGAGGCGATCGCGATCGCCGACCACGTCGTCGACCTCGGCCCCGGCGCCGGTACGGCGGGCGGCACCGTCTGCTACGAGGGCACCCTCGGCGGGCTGCGGGCCTCCGACACCATCACCGGGCGCCATATGGACGACCGGGCCGCGCTGAAGGAGACGGTGCGCACGCCGAAGGGCGCGCTGGAGATCCGCGGCGCGAGGGCGAACAACCTGCGGGGCGTCGACGTCGACATCCCGCTCGGGGTGCTGACCGTCGTCACCGGCGTCGCCGGCTCCGGCAAGAGCTCGCTCGTGCACGGCTCGATCCCCGCCGACGGCGTGGTGGCGGTCGACCAGACGCCGATCCGCGGCTCCCGGCGCAGCAACCCGGCGACGTACACCGGACTGCTCGACCCGATCCGCAAGGCCTTCGCCAAGGCCAACGGCGTGAAGCCGGCGCTGTTCAGCGCCAACTCCGAGGGCGCCTGTCCCACTTGTAACGGCGCCGGCGTCATCTACACCGACCTGGCGATCATGCAGAGCGTCGCCACCCCCTGCGAGGACTGTGAGGGCAAGCGGTTCGACGCGTCGGTCCTCGAGTACCGGCTCGGCGGACGGGACATCAGCGAGGTGCTGGCGATGTCGGTGACCGAGGCCGAGGAGTTCTTCGGCGCCGGCGAGGCACGTACGCCCGCCGCGCACACGATCCTCGACCGGCTCGCCGACGTCGGGCTCGGGTATCTCACCCTCGGCCAGCCGCTCACCACGCTGTCCGGCGGAGAGCGGCAGCGGCTCAAGCTGGCCACGCACATGGGCGACAAGGGCGGCGTCTACGTCCTCGACGAGCCGACGACCGGCCTCCACCTCGCCGACGTCGAGCAGTTGCTAGGCCTCCTCGACCGGCTCGTCGACTCCGGCAAGTCCGTCATCGTCATCGAGCACCACCAGGCGGTCATGGCGCACGCGGACTGGATCATCGACCTCGGACCCGGCGCCGGGCACGACGGTGGCCGAATCGTGTTCGAAGGAACCCCCGCCGATCTCGTCGCGGATCGCTCCACCGTCACAGGTGAGCACCTCGCGGAGTACGTCGGAGGCTGACCGGCGAGCGGCCGGTGCGGAATGGGAAACCCTGGCCGACTTGGCCTGAACCGATCCCTGAACTGAGCGTCAACCACCCCCCTGAGCTGCGGTGATGAGTCTCTCTTCGATAACGTCTGCGTGATCATTCGGTGGAGTGTGGAACGTATTAACAGGAGCCGTGCGTTCCTGGTGGCGTAGCCGAGCGGACGTCTGGCGGAAGCGGATCTACATCCACGGGGGTGGCAGTTCGGCGTGCGCGCAGGTACGCCGGGGAGAGACGACGAAGGGGCCGTGCACCATGGCTGGACTCGCCGAATCCGGGTCGAACCCCGACGTCGACCTGCTTTACGACATCAATGGCCTGGCCAAGGGCGCGCCCCGGTGGTTCGACCGGGGTGTGGAATTCCTCGGTGAGTTCGGGCTGCTGATCGCGATGGTGCTGCTGGTGCTCTGGTGCTGGTGGGCCGTGCGGCGGCGGGGTGGGGAGGACGTGGCGTCTTCTGTCGCCGCGTTGGTGTGGGCGCCGCTCGCCGCCGGGATCGCGGTGCTCGTGAATGTGCCGATACGGGGATTTGTGGAGCGGCGCCGGCCCTTTCTCGACCATCAGGGGCTGGACGTTCTGGTGGGCGGGAAGACCGATTTCTCCTTTGTGAGCGATCACGCGACGATTGCCATGGCCATGGGGGTCGGGCTGTTCGTCGCGAACAGGAAATTCGGTGTTGCGGGGATCTTGCTGGCCTTCGCCGAGGGGTTTTGCCGGGTTCTTATGGGTGTGCACTATCCGACGGACGTGGTGGGTGGATTTGCGCTCGGTACGGCTGTGGTGTTGCTGCTGTCGCCGCTTGCGACGGCTTTGCTGACGCCGGTGATGAAGGCGGCTGAGGGGTCCGGTCGGGGGGCGTGGCTGATCCGGGGGCGAGGGAGAGCCGGGGGGACTGAGCAAGCTGTGATTCCGGGGGCGCGGGCTGAGTCGGCGGACGCTGCTGAGCGGGACCTCGCCGCGTAAGCGCTCCGCCGGTAGGCCGGTGCGTCGCCGTCTGCGGGTGCGTCGTGGCTGGTCGCGCAGTTCCCCGCGCCCCTTTGGGGCGCTCACCAGCCCTGCGATCTACAGCGCCTGTGGGTACGTGAAGAACCTCTTCGGGTCGTACTGCTTCTTCAGCTGCTGGAGGCGGGGCGCCGCATCCCCGTAGTACGCCTTGCGCCAGTTCCTCAGGCTTGCGTCCGTGTAGTTCTGGTAGGCCGCGCCGGAGGCGTACGGCTGCATTGCGGTGTGGGCCGAGGTGAGCCAGGTCTGGGATGCCGTGCCGGAGGTTCCTGCTCGCCAGGAGGCGACGTACTGGGCCAGCATGCGGGAGCGGCGGTGGACGAAGGCTGTGGCGGTGGGGGAGACGCGGTTGACGGCGCCGCCGAGGGCCGTCAGCTGGATGCTGCCGGCGCCTCCTCGGACCGAGGTCAGCTGGGACAGGAGCTGCTGGATGCCGTCCGTGGAGAGTGAGGCGTCGAAGAAGTCTGACTTCGCCGCGTATGTCTCGCGGTTCAGGGCGCCTTCGGAGGAACGGCCGGGGGTGGAGCCGGGGAGGTGGCACTGGGCGTCCGACGCGAAGGACGAGCAGCCTGCGTAGAGCTCCATCGAGGCCTCGTAGGAGCGGCGCTTGAGGGAGACGCTGGTGGCCGGGGAGCCTATTCGGTCGGCCAGTCGGTCCACCGCGTTCTGCAGTTCGCCGTACGTACCGAGGGAGAACGCCGAGACGGAGATGGTCGGTGTGCCGCCCGCCGCGTTGGCCAGGTGCAGGGAGGACCAGATCTCGTCGGGCCGGCTCGGACCCCACTCCTGCCAGGCCCGTACCACCGCCGCCGCCTTCGACCACGGCCAGCTCAGATGCGCCGACACCGCCTGCGGGGCCGGGTGGGTCTTGAACCGCAGCTCCGTCACGACACCGAAGTTGCCGTTGCCCGCGCCGCGCAGCGCCCAGAACAGGTCCTTGTTCTCGGAGGCGTTGGCCGTCAGCTGCTTGCCGTCCGCCGTGATCAGCGTCGCCTGGGTGAGGCTGTCGCAGGTCAGGCCGTACGCCCGGGAGACCACGCCATGGCCGCCGCCCAGGGTGAGGCCCGAGACTCCCACCGTCGGGCACGAGCCCCCGGGGATCGTCACGCCCTTGGCCGTGAGGGAGCGGTAGACGTCGATCAGCTTGGCGCCGGCGCCGACCACGGCCGAACCGCCGCTCGCGCGGACCGAGCTGAGCTTCGACACGTCGACGATCAGCCGGCCGTCGCCGGACGACCAGCCCGCGTACGAGTGGCCGCCGTTGCGGATCGCCACCCGGAGGTCGTGGGCCTGGGCGTAGGCGAGGGCCGTACGGACGTCGTCCGCGTGCGCCACGTACGCCACCGCGACCGGCTTCAAGCTGTCGAAGCGGGTGTTGTAGAGCTGGTGGGCCGCCTTCCACTGCTGCTCGCCGGGGCGGACCAGGGTGCCGTCCAGGCCCTCGGCCAGACCGGACCAGTTCTTGGCGGCGGCGGGCATGGCGCCGGTGGAGGTGGACATGCTCGTGGTGGTGGTGCGGGCCGCGCCCGATGTGCCCCCACCGCTGCACGCACCTGTCGTCAACCCTGCGAGCGCGGCAGCGCCGCCTCCGATGAACGTACGCCGTTCCATGTGCGCCTCCCGTCGGCTTCCGTGGAGCGAGACGGGACCCCGGAGTCACGGGTTCCACAGATCCTGTCCTGTAACAAGAACGCGGTCATGTCACAGGACAGGATGCCGGAGTAAGCCCGACTTGCCGGAATGGCGTCACTACCCGGTTGCGCTACTACCCAGGTGCGTTCGCGTGCCCTTCCGCGTCCGTCCTGGCCTGGCTGCGGGCTCTGCGGGCCGGGCCGCGCCAGCCACAGCTGCAACGAGCTGTGCAGAACTTGCCTTGGTCAACTGTTGTTGTCCGATGTTCCGGGTGTGCCTGACGGGAATGCAGGCCGTCGTGGTGCGCCACGTCCTCCACGGTACCCAGCGCGGGTAAACGGTTTCTCTGCTCGCCGTCCGTCTTCGGCCAGCGTGACGAGGCCACCGACGCGTCGTTATCCGGAACGACAGGGGGCCCGTGACGGACGTAGCGGCTGGGGGTAGGCAGGCGATGGCGGAGCGGCAGCGGCGACAGTGGCGGACAGCGGCGGGGGTCGCGGGACTCATGGTCTGCGCCTGCGCCACAGGGTGTTCCGGCGGTGCCGCCGCGGAGGATGCGCGTGCGGCCGCCGACCCCGTCGAGGCCCTGCACCGGGCCGCCGACCGGCTGGTGGACGCCCGCAGTGCCCAGGCCCGTACGTCCATGGAGATGGCCACCGGCGGGACCCGCGTCACCATCCGGGGAGAAGGGGTATACGACTTCTCCCGGCAGCTCGGGCGGCTGAAGGTGCTGCTTCCGCAGGATCCGGCGGGGAGCCGGGAACACCGGTCGATCACCGAGCTCCTCGCCCCCGGCGCGCTGTACATGAAGAACCGGGGGGCCGGGGTGCCCGCCGACAAATGGGTGCGCGTGGACACCGCCACGCTGTCCGACGGCAACCTCGTCACCGGCGGCGTCACGGACCCGTTCGCCGCCGCCGAGCTGCTGCGTGGGACGCGGACGGCGACGTATGTGGGGGAGACCGAGGTCGCGGGGACCGCCGTACGGCACTACCGGGGGACCGCCGATCTCGCGCAGGCGGCGCGGGAGGCCTCGGAAGGAAACCAGAAAGCGCTCACCGCGGCGGCGAAAGGGTTCGCCAGGGCCACCGTGCCGTTCGATGTCTACCTCGACGAACAGGGGCGCATCCGCAAGATCCGGCACCGGTTCAGCTTCGTCAACGGTCAGCAGCAGAACACCGTCGCGGTCGCCTCGACGACGCTGCTGTACGACTTCGGGGCCCCCGTCGACGTAGAACTGCCGGCGGCCGGGGACATCTACGCCGGGAAGATCGCCGAGGAGTGAGCGGGGGCCTACGGGGAAGCCGTGCGGAAAGGTGCGCGGAAGCATGACGGGCGTCAAGAACTAGCCCTTCCGTGCCATGCGCGTTGTGTAGGCCGCTCCCTACTCTAGGAAGTCGGTGACGGCAGAGAAGAGGTGATGCACGTGGCTCCGGTCGGCGGTACGGCAGTCCAGGACCACGTGGCCCTCGCCGAGATCGAGCTGTGCGGAGACCTGATCATCGCGGCGTCCGCCGCCGAGGACCGGCTCAGCCTTGAGAGCATCGACGAGGTGCTGAAAGTGGCCGAAACACGTGATCGTACGTAAGCGCTCCGCTTGGTGGCGGTTGCTGTCTGTGGCTGGTCGCGCAGTTCCCCGCTTTGGAGCGCGAGGAACATCACGTACGTAGCAGGCGGCCGATCGCTTTCGTTGCTTCCTCCACCTTTGCGTCGATCTCCTCGCCGCCCTTGACGGCGGCGTCGGCGACGCAGTGGCGCAGGTGCTCCTCCAGGAGCTGCAGGGCGAAGGACTGCAGGGCCTTGGTGGAGGCGGACACCTGCGTGAGTATGTCGATGCAGTAGACGTCCTCGTCGACCATGCGCTGCAGGCCACGGATCTGGCCCTCGATCCGGCGCAGGCGCTTGAGGTGCTCGTCCTTCTGCTTGTGGTAGCCGTGGATCCCGCGGTCGTGGTCGGTGACCACGGCCGGGGTGGCCTCGGAGGGCACTCCCGCGCCGGCCTCGGTGGTCGTCATCGCGTCCTCCAGACACATATACCCCTACTGGGTATATCGTACCGAACTTTGCTGGGTATAGGGCTGTTGGCCAATGCCACAGGCAGAAGCCAGGACCGAAGCCTTGTTACGCCCCTGTGTGGATCAGTCTGCGCGATGGGCGACACTGGGGGACGGCCCGTTAGCCATGGCCGGATGATGTGCCTAGCATCAGCCTGTCCGAAACCGAAGCATCCCGAGGACCCCACGTGCGCTTTCGTCTGACCCCCAGGGAGACGAGCTTCTATGACATGTTTGCCGCGTCCGCGGACAACATCGTCACGGGCTCGAAACTCCTGATGGAATTGCTCGGGGCGGACACCGCCGGCCGGGCCGAGATCGCAGAGCGTATGCGGGCCGCGGAACATGCGGGTGACGATGCCACACACGCGATCTTCCACCAGCTGAACTCCTCGTTCATCACGCCGTTCGACCGTGAGGACATCTACAAACTCGCTTCGTGCCTCGACGACATCATGGACTTCATGGAGGAGGCCGTCGACCTCGTCGTCCTCTACAACGTGGAGGAACTCCCCAAGGGCGTCGAGCAGCAGATCGAGGTGCTGGCGCGGGCGGCCGAGCTGACGGCCGAGGCGATGCCGAGTCTGCGGACGATGGACAACCTCACCGAGTACTGGATCGAGGTCAACCGGCTGGAGAACCAGGCCGACCAGATCCACAGAAAGCTTCTTGCTCATCTCTTCAACGGCAAGTACGACGCGATCGAGGTGCTGAAGCTCAAGCAGATCGTGGATGTGCTGGAAGAGGCGGCGGACGCGTTCGAGCATGTGGCCAACACGGTGGAGACCATCGCCGTCAAGGAGTCCTGAGCCCACGCCATGGACACCTTCGCGCTGGTCGTGACCATCCTGGTCGCGCTCTTCTTCACCTACACCAACGGCTTCCACGATTCGGCCAACGCCATCGCCACGTCGGTGTCGACGCGTGCGCTGACTCCCAAGGCCGCGCTGGTGATGGCGGCCGTGATGAATCTCGCCGGGGCCTTTCTGGGCAGCGGGGTCGCCAAGACGGTCAGTGAAGGGCTGATTCAGACACCCGAGGGGTCCAAGGGGATGGGGATCCTCTTCGCCGCGCTCATCGGGGCGATCACCTGGAATCTGGTCACCTGGTACTACGGGCTGCCCTCGTCGTCCTCGCATGCGTTGTTCGGTGGCATGGTGGGGGCCGCGCTGGCGGGTGGGACCACCGTCTACTGGGACGGGGTGCTGGAGAAGATCGTCATTCCGATGTTCGTGTCGCCGGTGGTGGGGCTGGTCGTCGGATATCTGGCCATGACGGCGATCATGTGGATCTTCCGGCGGGCGAATCCGCACAAGGCCAAGCGGGGGTTCCGGATAGCGCAGACGGTGTCCGCGGCGGGGATGGCTCTGGGGCACGGTCTGCAGGATGCGCAGAAGACCATGGGCATTGTGGTGATGGCGCTGGTCATCGCCGATGTCGAGGACTACGGCGATCCGATTCCGGTGTGGGTGAAGATCGTGTGCGCCGTGATGCTGTCGCTCGGTACGTATGCCGGGGGGTGGCGGATCATGCGGACGCTGGGGCGGAAGATCATTGAGCTGGATCCGCCGCAGGGGTTTGCCGCGGAGACGACCGGGGCGTCGATCATGTTCACTACGGCGTTTTTGTTCCGGGCGCCGATTTCCACGACGCATGTGATCACTTCGGCGATCATGGGGGTTGGGGCGACGAAGCGGGTGAACGCCGTGCGGTGGGGTGTTGCCAAGAACATTGTGCTGGGGTGGTTCATCACCATGCCGGCGGCTGCGGTGGTGGCTGCGGGGGCGTATGGGGTTGTGAACCTGGCGTTTCTGTAGGGGGTCCGTGGGTGGGGGTTGCTGCGGGGGTGGGGTGCGCAGCCCGGCGCTTGCGGGGTGCCGCCTGCGCCCACCCGTGCCGCCCTGGGCGGCACGAATGCCCGCAGCTGGGGCGGCGGTACGAATGCCCCGCAGGCTACGCAGTAGTGCAACGACGACGGACCCGCCCCCCGGGAGCCAGGGGGCGGGTCCTTATCGGCCTCGCGGTGGCACCGCCATGCAGCACCGCGAGGGGTCTGTCAGCCGAAGCGGCCGGAGATGTAGTCCTCGGTGGCCTGGACCGACGGGTTGGAGAAGATGCGCTCCGTGTCGTCGATCTCGATGAGCTTGCCGGGCTGGCCGACGGCGGCGAGGTTGAAGAAGGCGGTGCGGTCGGAGACGCGGGCCGCCTGCTGCATGTTGTGCGTCACGATGACGATCGTGAAGCGTTCCTTCAGCTCGCCGATCAGGTCCTCGATGGCGAGGGTGGAGATGGGGTCGAGGGCCGAGCAGGGCTCGTCCATCAGCAGCACGTTCGGTTCCACCGCGATCGCGCGCGCGATGCAGAGGCGCTGCTGCTGTCCACCCGACAGGCCCGAACCCGGCTTGTTCAGGCGGTCCTTGACCTCGTTCCAGAGGTTCGCGCCCTTGAGGGACTTCTCGACGACGTCATCCAGCGCGGACTTCTTGTACGAGCCGTTGAGCCTCAGGCCGGCCGCCACGTTGTCGTACACCGACATCGTGGGGAACGGGTTGGGACGCTGGAAGACCATGCCGATCTCACGCCGCACGGACACCGGGTCGACCCCGCTGCCGTACAGGTTCTCGTCGTCGAGCATGACCTTGCCCTCGACCCGGCCGCCCGGTGTCACCTCGTGCATGCGGTTGAGCGTGCGCAGGAACGTGGACTTGCCGCAGCCGGAGGGGCCGATGAAGGCGGTCACGGAACGGGGCTCGACGGTCATCGAGATGTCTTCGATGGCGCGGAAGGAGCCGTAATAGGCGTTGAGCCCGCTTACGTCAATTCGCTTGGCCATGGGTATCACTGCTTCTTTCGGGAAATCTGAGATCGGTCGCTGTATGGCCGCGTCAGCGACCGGTCTTCGGCGCCTTCCAGCGGGCGATGCCGCGGGCCGCCAGGTTCAGGATCATCACGAAGGCGATCAGCGTGAGGGCCGCGGCCCAGGCACGGTTGACTCCCGCATCCGAGCCGGCACTCAGCGTGTACTGCTGGTAGATGTACAGCGGCAGCGACGCCTGCGGACCCTCGAACGGGTTGTTGTTGATGAACGGGTTGCCGAACACCACCAGCAGCACGGGCGCGGTCTCGCCGACGATACGGGCCACCGCCAGCATGATGCCGGTGGTGATACCGCCGAGCGCGGTCGGCAGGACCACCTTCAAGATGGTGCGCCACTTCGGGATGCCCAGCGCCAGGGACGCCTCGCGCAGCTCGTTCGGGACGAGCTTGAGCATCTCCTCGGTCGAGCGGACCACGATCGGCAGCATGAGGATCGTCAGCGCGAGGGCGCCGGCGAAGCCGGAGAAGTCCAGCTCGAAGGCGAGCAGGATGCTGAGGATGAACAGACCGGCGACGATCGACGGGATACCGGTCATCACGTCGACGAAGAAGGTGACGGCCCGGGCGAGGTTGCCGCGCCCGTATTCCACCAGGTAGATCGCGGTGAGCACACCCACCGGCACGGCGATCAGGGTGGCGATGCCGACCTGCTCCAGGGTGCCGATGATGGCGGCGTAGACACCGCCGCCCGGCTCGGAGTTGCCGACGACGCCCATCGAG
Source organism: Streptomyces sp. DG2A-72 (assembly GCF_030499575.1). Lineage (NCBI taxonomy): Bacteria > Bacillati > Actinomycetota > Actinomycetes > Kitasatosporales > Streptomycetaceae > Streptomyces > Streptomyces sp. DG2A-72. The sequence continues at coordinate 4,722,032 of NZ_JASTLC010000001.1, read as the reverse complement.
TGGGTCAGGAAGTATCCGTCGAGGACCTTCACACCGCGCTCGATGGTCGACCAGATCAGGGACGCGAGCGGTACCACGGCGGCCAGGAAGGCGACCCAGACCAGCGAGGTCGCGATGCGGTCCTTGGCCTGACGGCTGTTCTCGACGCGCGCGGCGATGACGTACGTACCGAGGACGTAGAGGATCGCGGCGATCAGACCCCACTGGACCTTGCTGTCGATCCCGGCGGCCAGGCTGAGGCCGATGGAGACGGCGAGGGAGCCTGCGGCGATCGCCCACGGGGCCCACTTGGGCAGTTGGCCGCCCTGCAGGGAGCCGGGGCGCTTGTCGCTGACGGTTGCGGTGCTCATGCGTTGGCCCCCGAGTACTCCTTGCGGCGGGCGATGATCATGCGGGCCGCGCCATTGACCAGCAGGGTGATGACGAACAGGACCAGACCGGAGGCGATCAGCGCGTCACGGCCGAACTCGTCCGCCTCGGGGAACTTGGCGGCGATGTTCTGGGCGAAGGTGCCGCCGCCCGGGTCGAGCAGGCTGCCGTGGATCAGGAAGTCCGGGGAGAGGACGATGGCGACGGCCATGGTCTCGCCGAGTGCGCGGCCGAGGCCGAGCATCGAGGCGGAGATCACGCCGGACCGGCCGAACGGCAGGACGGCCATACGGACGACCTCCCAGCGCGTGGCGCCGAGCGCCAGGGCGGCCTCCTCGTGCATCTGCGGGACCTGGTTGAAGACCTCACGGCTGACGTTCGTGATGATCGGCAGGATCATGATCGCGAGCAGGATGCCGACGGTGAGCATCGAGCGCGGGGCGCCTTCTTCCCAGGAGAAGATGCCGGTCCAGCCGAAGTAGTCGTTCAGCCAGCCGAAGAGGCCGTTCATCTGCGGTACGAGGACCATGACGCCCCACAGGCCGTACACGATGGACGGTACGGCGGCGAGCAAGTCGATCACGTAGGCGATCGGGCCGCCCAGCCTGCGCGGGGCGTAGTGGGTGATGAAGAGTGCGATCGCGACGGCGATCGGGACCGCGATGGCCATGGCGATGATCGAGGAGACGACCGTGCCGTAGGCCAGGACCGCGATGCCGAAGACCGGCGGCTGCGTTCCCGTGTTCCACTCGAAGGTCGTGAGGAAGTTGCCCTCGTTCTTGCTGATGGCGATGGCGGCACGCCAGGTGAGGAAGACCGCGATCGCGGTCATGATCGCCAGCAGGAAGATGCCCGACCCCCGGGCGAGACCGAGGAAGACCCGGTCTCCGGGGCGGGTGGCGCCGCGGGCGGCACGCTTGCGTTCGGCCTCGGTCGGCTGGGGCGTGGGGGGAGGTGTGTCTTGTGTGGCTATGTCCATCGGGTTCTCCGGTCTGCGGAGCCACACTCGGCGTACGGCTCCATGGCGGCGGTGCACCGGACGGTGCGGCCCGGCCCCTCAGCGGGACCGGGCCGCACGCTCAGGTCAGCTCAGGCCCGCGATGGTGGTGCGGACCTTGGCGATGATGTCGTCGGGGATCGGGGCGTAGGAGATGTCGGCGAGCATGCCCTGACCCTCCTCGCTGGCGATGTAGGTCAGGAACGCCTTGACGGTGGGCAGCGTCTCCGCCTTGTTGCCCTTGTCGCAGACGATCTCGTAGGTCACCAGGGTGATCGGGTAGGCGCCGTCGGCCTTGGTGTTGTAGTTGATCTCGAGGGCGAGGTCCTTGCCCGTGCCGACGACCTTGGCGTCCGCGATGGCGGCCGTGGCGCTGTCGGAGGTGGGCTTGACCGGCTCGGAGGCGCCCGTGTCGATGGCGACGGTCGACATGTCCTTGGCGTAGGACTCCTCCATGTAGCTGATCGCGCCGGAGGTCTGCTTGACCGCCTGAGCGAGACCGGAGGAGCCGGACGCGGCCTGGCCGCCCGGAGCGGCCCACGCCTTGCCGTCGCCGTAGGTCCAGTCGGACTTGGCGGCGGTGCTCAGGTACTTGGTGAAGTTGTCCGTGGTGCCGGACTCGTCCGAGCGGTGGAACGCCTGGATCTTGGTGCTGGGCAGCTTGGCGTCGGGGTTCAGCTTCTTGATCGCCGCGTCGTCCCAGGTCTTGATCTTGCCGCTGAAGATGTTGGCGATCGTCGGCGCGTCCAGGACCAGGTTGTCGACACCCTCGACGTTGTACGCGAGGGCGACGGCGCCGCCGACCATCGGGAGGTCGATGCCCTGGCCGCCGGAGCAGACCTTCTTGGACTCGGTGATCTCCTCGGGCTTCAGCGCGGAGTCCGAGCCGGCGAAGGCGACCGTGCCCTGGTTGAACGCGGTGATACCGGCGCCGGAGCCGCCGCCCTTGTAGTTGATCTGGACCTGGCACGCGGCCGAGAACTGCTTGACCCAGGCGTCGATAGCGTTCTTCTGCGCGGACGAGCCATCGGCGAGCAGCTGGCCCTTGGCGTCGTCACACTTGATCGAACCGGCGTTGGCGGTCGCGGTGGAGTCGCCGCCGTTGCTGTTGCCGGTGTCGTCCGAGCCGCACGCCGTGAGGGCCAGGGCGCCGGAGAACGCGATCGCGCCGAGAGCGAGAGCCCGCCGGTTCTTGCGCTGAAGCTTCACTTGAGGGAGTTCCTTCCAGGAGCCGCCGTCCTGAATCGGCGGCGTGCGAAAGACTGGTTGAAACGGGCGCGTAATCAAGGTGCGCCCGTCATCAGGTAAGGCCGAAAATAGGCAGATCAGGTGAAGCCGCTTATGGCCGAGCGTGAACGGAGGGTGAACCCCTGCCGTCGGTGTGGTTAGGTCACGGAAGGCTTACGTTGTGGACACAGGGCGATTCCGGACTATGCCAGGCGAAGGGCGTCCATTAGCGCGTCCACGAGGGTGCGGTCCCTCGGCTGGGTGAGCCGGTTGCGGGCGGCCGTCGGGGAGAGCCACAGCAGGCGGTCCACTTCGTCGCTGGGGGTGAAGGTGCCGGGTCCGGCCTCGGCCGCCCAGTAACGCACCTGCTTGGGGCGGCCGGCCGTGAAGTAGTGGGCGGTGGGCAGCTCGGCGCCCGGCACCGCGCTGTAGCCCGTCTCCTCCGCCACCTCTCGCACGGCGCCCGCAAGCGGTTCCTCGTCGCGCTTCAGCTTGCCCTTGGGGTGGGACCAGTCATCGTATTTCGGTCGGTGCACGAGGCATATCTCAAGCTCACCGTCTACCGGCGAACGGCGCCACAGGACGCAGCCTGCTGCCTGGACGATGCCGTCGTTCGTGTGAGTCACCGGGGCTCCACCGCCTCCTCGAGGGTGCGCGTGCGGGTCAGGCCGTGCCGACGGCCTGTTTCTGCCATGACTGCTGGAACGCGAAACGTGCCGCCTCCACCTCGTGCCGCTGGTCGGCATGGAGCACGCCGAGGGCGTACGCCGTCGCCGGGGCGATACGCGGGGTGCGCGCCGCGGCGGCCGCGGCGGCTGCCGCCTCCGAGGCGTCACGGTGGCGGTTGAGTGCCTGGCCCGAGGTGAGCAAGCGGGCGTCCACGGGTGCCTTCTCGCCGTGCAGGACCTCAAGGGCGTAGCGGTGCAGGCGCAGCAGCAGGCGGACCTGGTGCCAGGGGGCGTCCTGCGGGTGCGGGGCCGGGTCCGGTGAGAGGCCGTGGATCAGCGCCTCCGCGTTGTACGGGCTGCCGGCCGTCATCAGGGGGAGCGCGGCGATCGCGTCGGTGAGGCGCTCCTCGGCCGAGGCGGCGAGGGGGCGGAGGTCGGCGGTGGGGGCGGTCGGCGTGAGCGGGACGTCGCTGGCCAGTACGGCGATGTTGTCGGCAACCGCGTGGAAGCGGGAGGAGCCGAGGGCCTGGAGGGCCGTGGAGTGGGCCCGGGTCCGGGCGAGGGTGAGCTGGCGTTCCAGCAGGGCGCCTGCTTTGGCGGCGCCCACGGTGAGGCTGCCGCGTTCCGTGGGCTGGCCGCTCGGGGGACCGGCTTGGCTTGGTGCCGCTTTCTTCGAGACGGACGCCGCCCCGGCGGCACGCCTGCCCGCAGCCACCTCACTGGTGGCATCGGACGGCTGTCCAGGAAGGCCTCCCACCGCCCCCGACAGCCGATGCAGCGCCAGCAGCAGCCGCTCCAAGCGGCCCGCGTACGCGTGTTCCATCGCCAACGTGCCGGAGAGCCAGGCCAGTTCGGGGCGGATGGCCTCGGCCCAGTCGGGGTCGAGCAGCGGGCGGAAGGTGTGCAGGCTGCCGCTGATGCGGCGGGCCGAGCGGCGCAGGGCGCGCGCCGCGTCGACGGCCTCCTCCGAGCCTGAGCCCGCGCCCGAGCCGTTGGCCGAGCCACCGGTCTCCCGGTGCAGCCGCAGTGCACGGAGGAACTCCGTGGCCTGGGCGCGCAGATAGCCCGCGAGGGCATCCCCGGTCAGCCCGGCCGTGGGGTCCGTCGGTTCAAGGTGTTGCTGTGCCACGCCGGCGCCTCCGGGCGTCTATGAGCATCTCCTGGATGTTCCGCAGGGGCTGGCCGTCCGCGTCGAGGGCGTGCCGGGTCCACTCGCCGTCCGGGCCGAGATGCCAGGACGAGGTGGTGTCGGACATGCCGGTCTCAAGGAGCCGGTTGAGCGCGGCGCGGTGAGCCGGGTCGGTGACCCTCACCAGGGCCTCGATGCGGCGGTCGAGGTTGCGGTGCATCATGTCGGCGCTGCCGATCCACACCTCGGGCTCGCCGCCGTTGCCGTAGGCGAAGACCCGGGAGTGCTCGAGGAAGCGGCCGAGGATCGAGCGGACCCGGATGTTCTCCGAGAGGCCCGCCACTCCGGGGCGGATCGCGCAGATGCCGCGAACCCAGATGTCGACCGGCACGCCCGCCTGGGACGCGCGGTACAGGGCGTCGATGACGGCTTCGTCCACCATCGAGTTGACCTTGATCCGGATGAACGCGGGGCATCCGGCACGGTGGTGCTGGACCTCCTTGTCGATCCGTGCGATCAGACCGTCCCGGAGGGACTTGGGGGCCACCAGCAGCCGTCGGTAGGTCTCGCGGCGCGAGTATCCCGACAGCCGGTTGAACAGGTCGGACAGGTCCGCGCCGACCTGGGGGTCGGCGGTGAGCAGGCCGAGGTCCTCGTAGAGGCGGGCCGTCTTCGGGTGGTAGTTGCCGGTGCCGACGTGGCAGTACCGCCGTAGCGTGTCGCCTTCCTGGCGGACCACCAGCGACAGCTTGCAGTGCGTCTTCAGGCCGACCAGGCCGTAGACGACATGGCAGCCGGCCTCCTCCAGCTTGCGCGCCCACTTGATGTTGGCGTGCTCGTCGAAGCGGGCCTTGATCTCGACCAGGACGAGGACCTGCTTGCCGGCCTCGGCGGCGTCTATGAGCGCGTTGACGATCGGGGAGTCGCCGGAGGTCCGGTACAGGGTCTGCTTGATCGCGAGGACGTCGTCGTCCTCGGCCGCCTGCTCCAGGAACGCCTGTACGGAGGTGGAGAAGGAGTCGTACGGGTGGTGCAGCAGCACGTCCCGGTTGCGCAGCGCGGCGAAGATGTCGGCCGCGGACGCCGACTCGACCTCGGCGAGATCGCGGTGGACGCCGGCGACGAACTTGCGGTACTTCAGCTCGGGCCGGTCGATGCCGCCGACGCGGAAGAGGCCGGTGAGGTCGAGCGGGCCCGGCAGCGGGTACACCTCGGCCTCGCTGATCTTCAGCTCCCGCACCAGCAGGTCGAGCACCTCGCGGTCGATGGACTCCTCGACCTCCAGGCGCACCGGCGGCCCGAAGCGGCGCCGCATGAGCTCCTTCTCCAGGGCCTGCAGGAGGTTCTCGGCGTCGTCCTCCTCGACCTCCAGGTCCTCGTTCCGGGTGAGCCGGAAGGCGTGGTGCTCCAGGACCTCCATGCCCGGGAACAGCTCCTCCAGGTGCGCGGCGATGACGTCCTCTATGGGGACGTACCGGCCGGGGGAGCTCTCCATGAAGCGGGACAGCAGCGGCGGCACCTTCACGCGCGCGAAGTGGCGGTGGCCGGTGACGGGGTTGCGTACGACGACGGCCAGGTTCAGCGACAGGCCGGAGATGTACGGGAAGGGGTGCGCCGGGTCGACCGCGAGGGGCGTGAGGACCGGGAAGATCTGGTGCCGGAACAGGGTGAAGAGGCGCGCCTGCTCCTTTTCGGTCAGCTCGGCCCAGCGGACCAGGTGGATGCCCTCCTCGGCGAGCGCGGGGGCGACGTCCTCGTGGTAGCAGGCGGCGTGCCGGGCCATCAGCTCGCGGGCGCGGGCCCAGATCATCTCCAGCACTTCACGCGGCTGCAGGCCGGAGGCGGACCGGGTGGCGACACCGGTGGCGATACGGCGCTTCAGACCGGCCACCCGGACCATGAAGAACTCGTCCAGGTTGGAGGCGAAGATCGCCAGGAAGTTGGCCCGCTCCAGCAGGGGCGTGTTCGGGTCCTCGGCGAGCTCCAGGACCCGCTCGTTGAACGCGAGCCAGCTCCGCTCCCGGTCGAGGAAGCGGCCCTGGGGCAGCTGCGGCCCGTCGTACGGGGCCTCCTCGTAGGCGTCGAGGTCGGCATCGATGTCGGGTTCCAGGTCGGACACCGCGGCGGACACCGTGTGTGGCCGGTGCGCGGCTATGGAACCGACGGACGGCTGGGCATGCTGGACCTGTGCCTGGGTGTTCGACTGACTCATGAACCCATTGTTCCGCGCCGGGAGCGCTACGGGCGCGTCGGAGGACGCGGGAGGCAGGGCGGCGACGGTCAGTCTGCTCTCCCCGTTCCTCGCACGGCCCTCCTCGGGCGTCGAAGGCTCTGGCACGGCTTGGTTCATTCGCTGAGCGTCGCAAGCCCGCCTGAACCAATGGTTACGGCGACATGACGTGCGGGATAGCGGGGGGCGGCTCCCGGGCGTCTACCTCCCCCGGGTTTCCGTACGAAGGGCAGCACGAAGCCCTGCGCATACGCCCCTACCCGCTCTCAGGGACGTATGCGCATCACGACGCGTCAGCCGGTACGGTGCCTGACCAGCCGGAACGCGATCAAGGTGGCTGCGGCTGCAACGACCAGGACGATGGCCGTCGCGGTGAGCTGGAGGGGCCAGTAGTGGGAGGCGGGGTGGAAGTCGGTGTAGTAGGCGGTCGCGTCGAGGCGTTCCATGACGGGGCGGCACTCCGGGATGATCGTGCCGCCGCAGCCCGGGTCGGCGATGCGGTCGCCGGACGAGGTCACCAGGCCATAGTCGACCGCCATGCCCTCCAGCGACGGGCCGTCGCGCAGGCTGCTGAGCCGCGAGGCCGTCGGCCACAGATGAGGCAGCGCCTGCCAGACGGCGAACCACAGCCCGGCCACCGCGACCGCGCCCGCGCCGAGCGCGGCGAGTGAGCGGCGCAGCACCAGGCCCGCGAGGGCGCCGACGAGCAGGCCGGTCAGGGCGAGGGCGACGGTGACGGGGCCGCCCGCGAAGAAGGTGGCCGAGTCGTGCCAGGGCTTGGCGGTGTCGATCTTGCCCTCTCCCGTCGACCAGGCCAGATGGTGCAGGAGGACGAGCAGTCCGGTGCCGGCGGTGACCAGGACGGCCGGTGCGGCGAGCTTGGCGGCGAGCCAGCGGGCGGGGGAGACGGACTGGGTCCAGGCCAGCCGGTCGGTGCCGTTCTCCAGTTCACGGCCGATCAGCGAGGCGCCGGCCCAGGCGGCGATCAGGAACGGGATCGCCAGGACGGCGATGGTCGCGTAGTTGTACACGTCCTTGTAAAGGATGATCGCGTCCTGGTCGTACGCGCACTGGGGCGTCTGGCAGGCCCTGTACTCCCGCCAGGCCGCCGCCGCGTCGTCGGTGAGCGGGCCGCCCAGCCACAGGAGCGTGGCGGCGGTGACGACGAGGAGTGCCGCCCAGATGTACAGGGCGGGCCGGTGGAGTCGTATCAGCCAGCGCAGCAGGTGGGGTGCGGGCGCCGGAGTCGGGGCGGGAGCGGTCAGGGCGGTCACGCGGCGGTCTCCTGGCTGTCGGCCTGCGGGTTGCGGAGGTAGGCGAGGACCAGCTCCTCCAGGGACGGGGCGCTGGTGCGCATGTCGTCGGGCAGCGGGCCGGACGGGCGGAGCAGCGCGGTGAGCTGGCGGCCGGTGGTACGGGACTCGACGACCGTGTGGTGCGGGGCGAGGGAGGTGTCGGCGGGACCCGACACGCGCGTGTGCACCTGAAGCAGCTCGTCGAGCTCGCCCGCGAGCCGGACCCGGCCGCCGCCGACCAGCAGCAGGTGGTCGCAGGAGTCCTCCAGCTCGGCGACCACGTGCGAGGACATCACGATCGTGGTGCCGTACTGCGCGGCCTGGGACATCAGGACGCCCATCAGCTCGTGCCGGGCCAGCGGGTCGAGGTCGGCCATCGGCTCGTCCAGGAGCAGCAGTTCGGGCCGCTTGGCCAGCGCGAGGGCGAGCGCGACACGGGTGCGCTGGCCGCCGGAGAGGGAGCGCACCCGGGACTTCGGGTCGAGGTCGCCAGCGGCCACGATCCGCTCGGCGGTGGGAAGGTCCCAGCGGCCGGGGTTGAGATCGGCGCCCATGCGCAGTGTCTCGGCGACCGTGAGCTGCGGGTACAGCGGCTTGTCCTGGCCGACGAAGCCGACACGCGCGCGTGCCGCCGCCGGAGTTCCGCCGAGGACGCTCACCGTGCCCTCGGTCGGGGCCAGCAGCCCGGCGGCGAGGGCGAGCAGTGTGGACTTGCCGGCGCCGTTCGGGCCGACGACCGCGCAGACGCGTCCGGCGGGCAGCCGGACGGTGCAGTCACGCAGCGCCCAGCGCTTGCCGAACCGTTTGCCCAGCCCGGCTGCCTCTATGGCCGTGTCGGTCATGACGGGTCTCCCTGGAGGTGCTTCTCGCCTGCGGCGAAGTGTGTGTCGAGTACGGCGGTGAAGAGTGCGGCCACGTCCTCCCGCCCGAGCCCCGCCTCGCGGGCCCGGTCCGCCCAGGCACCCAGCTCGGTGCGCAGGGGGGAGTCGGCGGGGGTGGTGCTCAGCCCGCGGCGGACGAAGGTGCCCAGGCCCCGGCGCGCCTCGACCAGGCCCTCCCGCTCCAGTTCGCGGTAGGCCTTGAGGACGGTGTTGGGGTTGATGGCGGTGGCTTCGACGACCTCGCGGGCCGTGGGGAGCTTGTCTCCCTGCTCCAGCAGGCCCAGGCGGAGCGCCTGCTTGGTCTGCTGGACGATCTGGACGTAGGTGGCCACGCCGCTGTGCCGGTCGATGCGGTACTCGACCATGGGACAACCCCCTTTCACTAATTAAGTAGTGAAAGGGTGGTGGAAGGCCGTCCCGAAAGTCAAGCCGGAACGTCATGGGCGATGGTGTGAACCGATCCGTGACGCCGGTGCGATGAGGAGACGTGAGCGAAACGAGAAGCGACGGGGATCTGCTGCGGGCCATCGCGGCGGACGGGGACCGGCGCGCCTTCGAGGAGCTGTACCGGCGGTTCGCGCCCTGGCTCGCCGCCCGGCTGCGCGGCCGGTGCGCCGACGCCGGGATAGTCGACGACGTCGTACAGGAGACGTTCCTCGCGGTGTGGCGGGGCAAGGCCCGCTACCGGGAGGACGGGGATGTGGCCGGGTGGCTGTGGCGCATCGGGTCGCGGCGCCTGGTCGACGCGCTGCGTGGCGACGGGGCGCGCGGCCGGCTGCGGCAGGCGCTGGCCCGGTTGCGGCACCGGGACGAGGCGTCCGCGGAGGAGCGCGTGCTCGCGGGGGTTGAGCACGGGGACCTCGCGGGTGCCTTGGTCCGGCTCTCACCGGAGCTGCGCGCGGTGCTCCAGGCGACGGTCATCGACGGGCTGACCACCCGCGAGGCCGCCGTCGTGCTGGGGATTCCGCCCGGCACGGTCAAGACGCGGGCGATGCGTGCCCGCAAGCAACTGCGGGAGGCGCTGGCATGACGCACGTAACCGGGTCAGGCGCCGGAATGACGCGGGCGATCGGACAACGGGCCCGGCACACGGCCCGGCAGGACGCCGACCCGATCCGGTGCCTGCCCGACCCGGGTCCGCACGCCCGCACACGAATTGAGGAGGTGTCGGCATGACCTGGCACGTACCTGAAGAAGATCTACGGTCGTACGCGCGCGGCGAGCTGACCGGCCCCGTCCTCTGGTCCACCGACACCCACCTCACCGCCTGTGCCCCGTGCCGGGCCGTGCTCGCCGAGGCCAGCGACCCGGTCGCGCTCGACGCCGGCTGGGAGCGGCTGGACGCCGAGCTGGACGCGCCCCGGCCGGGGTGGCTCGAGGCGCTGCTGGTGCGGCTCGGGGTGCCCGATCACACGGCGCGGCTGCTCTCGGCGACGCCGGTGATGCGCGGCTCCTGGCTGGGCTCGGTCCTCGCGCTGCTCGTGCTGACCGTGCTGGTGACGAACCTTTCCCCGGTCACCGACTCGCCCACGCTGTTCCTCGCCCTCGCTCCGCTGCTGCCCCTTGCCGGGGTCGCGGTGTCGTACGGGCCCGCGCTGGACCCGACGTACGAGATGGCCGTCGTCTCCCCGGTGCACGGGTTCCGGCTGCTGATGATCCGGACGGTCGCCGTGCTCACCGCCGGACTCGCCCTCAACGGACTGGCGACGCTCGCCCTCCCGGCGTACGGCCTGCGCGCCCTCGCCTGGCTGCTGCCCGCGCTCGCGCTGACCGCGACCGGCCTCGCGCTGACCCCGCGGCTGGGGCCGGTGCTCGCGCCGTCCCTCGTCGGCGGGGGCTGGATCGCGCTGCTGCTGGTGGCGCAGGCGACGGCCGACGGCCCGCTCGCCCCCTTCACCGCCGCCGGACAGAGCACGGCAGCCGCCGTCGCCGTACTCGCCGCCGGTCTCCTCATCCTCATCCGTGACCGCTTCGACCTCTTCCACGGGAGCGCCGCATGACCCCCACCGTCTCCGCCTCCGGGCTCAGCCTCCGCTACGGCGGCACGCGCGCCCTGGACGATGTCGCGCTGCGCCTCACGCCGGGTGTGACGGGCCTGCTCGGCCCCAACGGCGCGGGAAAGACCACCCTGTTGCGGGTGCTCGCCACCGCGGTCCCCGCAGACAGCGGCGCCTTCACGGTCCTCGGCCACGACCCGTCGACCGCCTCCGGCCGCCAGGAGGTCCGCCGCAACCTCGGCTACCTCCCCCAAACCCCCGGTTTCCACCCGGACTTCACGTCCTTCGAGTTCGTCGACTACGTGGCGATCCTCAAGGAGCTGACCGACCGTGCCGCACGGCACCGGGAGGTGCGGCGGGTGCTGGAGCGCGTCGATCTGTCCGACGTACGCGGCAAGCGGATCAAGAAACTGTCCGGCGGTATGCGGCAGCGGGTCGCCCTGGCCGCCGCGCTCGTCGGCGACCCCGGTTTCCTGGTCCTCGACGAGCCGACCGTCGGCCTCGACCCCGAACAGCGCATGCGGTTCCGGGAGTTGATCGCCACGGCCGGAGAGGGCCGTACGGTCCTGCTGTCCACCCACCAGACCGAGGACGTGGCGATGCTCTGCCACCGGGTCCTGGTCATGGCGGGCGGCACCATCCGCTTCGACGGCACCCCCGCCGAGCTGACGGCACGGGCGGCAGGCCGGGTGTGGAGCAGCGCGGAGCGCGCGCCGGGCGCGAAGGCGGGCTGGCGGACGGGGATGGGGACGTACCGCAACGTCGGCGACCCGCCTCCCGGCGCCGAACTCCTCGATCCCACCCTGGAGGACGGCTACCTCCTCTCCCTCGACGGCGAGCACGCGGAGGTGGCCGCGTGAGTGCCGTGCTGCAGGCGGCCCCGCCCGCCGTGACCACCGAGCCGCGCCACACCTGGGCGGCCGTGTTCGCCCTCGCCCGCTTCGAGGCGCGCAAGCTGCTGCTGAGCAGCCCTGTGCTGCTGGCCTTCGCCGCATACATCGCCTGGATCGTCTACCGCGACCGCGAGGCCTTCCCCGCGCTCCAGGACGCCGACCGCGCCACGCAGAGCGCACCGCTGCTGGTCGCCATGGCGGTGCTGCTGTCGGCGAACCTGGCGGTGCTGAGATCCAGGCGGCAGGACACGGAACGCCACTTCGGGGTGCTGGTGCTGCTGCCCTGGCAGCGCACGGCGGCCCACGCGCTGTCCGTGGTCCCGGCGGCCGTCCTCACCGCGCTCTGTGTGGGGGCCCAGTTCACCTGGCAGGCGCTCAAGCCGGGTGCGATAGGGCACGGCTCTCCGGCGGAACTCCTCGTCGGGCCGCTGACGGTGCTGCTGCTCGGCGCGATCGGGGTGCTGGTGGCGCGGCTGGTGGCGTCGGTGGTGGTGGCTCCGCTGGCGGCGGTCTTCTTCCTCCTCTTCTACGTCATGGTCGCGGTCCCCGTCGGAAGCGGGCAGGGCACGAGATGGCTGACGCCCGTGGTCGGCGAGAACACGGCCAACACGCTCCCGTCCGACCTGCTGGGCCGCCCGGCCGCCTGGCACGCTCTGTATCTCGCGGGGCTGGTCCTGTGCACGGTGCTGGCCGCGGTGCTGATCAGCGGTGGCCGCAAGGCGATCGTCGCGGGTGCCTTGGCCGCGGCGGTGGCCCTGGCACTGACCGGCGCCGTCGCCCAGGCACGGGACATCTCGCCGGAGCTGACGGCGGCCCGGGAGCGGGTCTCGGTGACGCCGGAGAAGGAACAGACCTGCGTACGGCACGACGGCTCGACGTACTGCGCCTTCCCGGAGTGGGTGCCGCGGACGCAGACCTGGGCGGACGTCGTGGACCACGTCAAGTCGCTGGCCGGCGCCGGCGCGCAAGACCGCGAACTGCTGGTACGGCAGCGGATCGACGCCCGCTACGGCCTGGAGAGCGACGCCGCGCTGGATCCTTCGGCCACCCCGAACCAGGTCACCGTGGGCACCCGCTGGGGCGGCAACCGCGTCCCCGAGTTCTCGGCGGCGGTCGCCTCCGTGCTGGTGACGGGCACTGAGAAGGAGGCGGGCGAGATATGCGACGGCCGCATGGTCACCGTCATGTGGCTGGCGCTGGGCTGGGCGGACGACCCGATGCAGTCGTTGCGCAACGTCCGCCTGGACGACAGCGTGTCCGGCTCCGCGATCGTCCTGTCGCCGACCGACCCGCTGTCCATGACGTCCGGTCACACCGACGTCGTACGGGAACTGCTGGAGCAGCCGCGTGACACCGTCACCGCGAAGGTGAAGGCGAACTGGGCCGAACTGACCTCGCCGGGCGTCAAGACCAGCCGGGTCGCCCAGCTGCTGGGCGTCGACGTACCGAAGGACGCCGACTCGTGCGAGGAGTGACGGCGCTGGTGGTGCCGGTCTTGCGCACTCTGCCGTGGCGGGTGCTGGGCGCTTCCGCGGTGGCAGGGCTGCTGCTCGCGGGGTTGCCGCGGCTGCTCGGCCTGAACGCCTGGTGGGCCCTGTTGCTCCTCCGGGGCGCCGTCCTGGCCTTCGCCCTCGGGCTCGCGTTCGTCCTGGACGACCCCGCCCGGCACACGACGGCACCGGTACCGACCCGCCGCTGGATCCGCCACGCCCTGCGGGCGGTGCTCGTCGCACCGGCGGCGGGAGTGTGGTGGGCGGGTGCGGTGTGGCTGGTTCCTGGGCCGGTCCGGCCCCCGGTCGCCGATGTCGCCCTGGAGGCGGGCGCGGTGTTCGCCGTGGCGCTGGCAGCGGCGGCGGCAGCGGTACACCGCTCCGACGAACCCGCGCCGGGCACGCTGGTGGCGGCGGTCCTGCTCGCGTCCGCCGCCCTGGCCCCGCTCCTCCTGCCGGACGACTGGGCCCTGTTCGTGTCCGTCACCGACGAGCGGTGGGGGGCCGCGCATGACCGGTGGGCGATGGTGCTGGCCGGTGCGGCGGTGGTGTGGGGGGTGTGCGGGGCGGAGCCGCTGCGGAGGCGTTGGGTGAGGGCGCGTTCAGGAGCCGCAGCCTGAGCCGCCCGTGCTGGGCCGTCCGCTGTGGAGGTCGTCGTGGTCCGGCGGTGATCCGTGCCCATTGCTGCGGTCGGCCGTCCGTCTCATACCTATTCACCCAGAACTCACCTGGCCAATCGACAGCCCCGACCCCTCCAGCCGCACCCTGATCCCGTCCTCCTCCACCCGCACGTCCCGCAGCCGCAGTTCCCCGCTCGGCGGCTTCGGCAGCTCGAACCCCAGCGACAGCTGGTCGGCGAGGACCGGGCGGGTCAGCCGGGGCAGGGCGTCCAGGAGAGTGGGGTCGAAGCCCAGCAGCTTCAGGAGCTGGGGGTGGGCGAGGGCGAGGTCGATGAGGTTGAGGCTCATGGCCTGGCGGGCGAAGCGCGCGGAGCCGGTCAGCTCGGCGAGCCTGGAGTCGTCGCGCAGGGCCTCGCGTACGGCGGAGTCCGGCACGCCCAGGCGGCGTACGACCGCCGGGACCGACAGAAGCGCCTTCGCCTTGCGCGTCTCACGGGCGAGGCGGGACGCCGCGTCGGAGGTCAGATGCAGGCCCTCCGAAGCGGCGGTACCCGGGCGGTACGTCGCCAAGTCCCCGATGTCCAGGCGCATTCCGCCGATGTGCGTCGCGATGCCGCGGTCGCCGTCCCGCAGGATGCGGGCCTCGGCGCGCAGCCGCAGGTCGTGTCCGGCGACCGGCAGCGTGCCGCGCGCCCTGATCCGGTCGTGGCCCTCGCCGGTGAACGTCACCTGGGACGCGCCCAGTTCACGGTTCAGGTCGGCGAACGACAGCAGTACGTCGCCGTCCAGCTCGGGGACGCGCGCGCCGCGTACGGCCGTCGGGCCGTCGGCGTCCAGTCGTACGTCCTTCGCCGTCGCCGACACCTGCGCCAGCGACACCCGGTCGGCGGCCACGTCGGGCACGGTCACCTTCACCGAGTCCAGGCGCTCGTCGGCGAGTTGGGTGACGAAGGGGAAGCCGCTGATCTCGACTTCGGGCGCCGCCGCCAGGTCGAGACGGTCCTTGAGGGCCTCCGCCGCCCTGCGCTCGGCGTACAGCAGCGCCCAGCGGTCGGCGAGGGTGAGACAGGCGGCCAGGGCGACGATTCCCACCACCGCCTTCATCCCGAGCGACAGACCCGCGAAGCGGCCCCGTCGGCGCCGGCCGTTACGGCGGTGGTTGGGCGGGGACCACTCGTCTTCGCCCTCGGACTCATCTCCGACGGAACCGGCGGATCCGGCTGATCCGACGGGGTCCCTCCGGAGGAACTCCTCCAGAGGGCCGTCGTCGAGAGCGGCCAGCTCTTCGTACGGGTTTGAACGATAATGCGTCGCTATGTGGTGGGGGGTACGCATCGATCCATCCGAACATGCGTACCGGCCCCACCCGCAACCTCTACCCCAGGTATGCGATTTACCTCACGATCTGGTTCACGATCGTGATCCGGTCCGCTTTCGGCGGCGCGATCGGGTCCGTGGCCGAGGAATTGGCCGTCAGGTACTTCTCGAGAGCGGTCAGGTCGTCCGCGCCGACCAGGTCGTTCGTGCCCTGGCCCAGCGTCGGGAACCCGTCGCCGCCGCCCGCGAGGAAGCTGTTCGTCGCGACGCGGTAGGTGGCGGCCGGGTCGACGGCCGTGCCGTCGATCTTGATCGAGCCGGTGACGACACGGTCGGCGCCGGCCTTCGTCATGTCGAGCGTGTACGTCAGCCCGGACGAAGGCTGGAGGATCTTCGGCGACGCGGCGTTCGTACCGCTGACCTGCTCCTTCAGCACCTGGATCAGCTGGGCGCCGGTGAAGTCCTGCAGGTTCACGGTGTTCGCGAACGGCTGCACCGCGAAGCCCTCGGCGTACGTCACCACACCGTCACCCTCGGCTCCCTTGGCCGCGTAGGTCAGCGGCGCCCGGATACCGCCCGGGTTCATCAGCGCGAAGTCGGTCTCCGCGTCCAGCTCCTTGCCGTATGCCAGCTGGGCGTCGGCGATGAGGTCGCCGAGCGGGGACTCCGTACCGGAACTGCTGATATCGGCGGAGATGTGGCCGATCGCGCGGTTGCCGATGGGTGCGGCGAGGGTGTTCCACTTGGCGATCAGCTCGGTCATGTCCGTCGCCTTGGGGACGGTGCGGGTGACCACGTGGTTCGCGGACTTGACGGCCGTACGGGCGATGTCACCCGTCCACCGGTCGTACGTCAGCGTGGTGTCCGTGTAGAGGCGGCCGAAGGACGCGGCCGAGGTGACCGTGCGCGGCTTGCCCGACGGGTCATTGATCGTGCACGCGTACGCGGCGTGGGTGTGCCCGGTGACCAGCGCGTCCACCTGCGGGGTGATGTTCTTGGCGATGTCGACGATCGGGCCGGAGATGCCGTCGCCGGCGCCGGGCGAGTCGCAGTCGTAGTTGTACGCGGAAGAAGCCGGGGCCCCGCCCTCGTGGATCAGTGCGACGATCGACTTCACGCCCTGCCGCTGCAGCGCCTTGGCGTACTTGTTGATCGTCTCGACCTCGTCCTTGAACTTCAGGCCCTTGACCCCCTCGGCGGAGACGACACCCGGGGTGTCCTCCAGGGTCACGCCGACGAAGCCGACCTTGACGCCGTTCTTCTTCCAGACCCAGTAGGGCTTGAGGATCGGCTTGCCGGTCTTCTCGTCCAGCACGTTCGCCGCGAGGTACGGGAAGTCGGCGCCCTCGAACTCCTCGTCCGCGTAGCAGCCGTCGGTGGGGTGGCAGCCGCCGTTCTGCAGCCGGGCCAGTTCCTTGGCGCCCTCGTCGAACTCGTGGTTGCCGACGCTCGTCACATCCAACTTCAGCTTGTTCAGCGCCTCGATGGTGGGCTCGTCGTGGAAGAGGCCCGAGATCAGCGGGGAGGCGCCGACCATGTCGCCGCCGGCCGCGGTGATCGAGTACCTGTTGCCCTCGCGCGCGTCACGCAGATGGGTCGCGAGGTACTCGACGCCGCCCGCGTCGATCGTCGACGTGGTGCCGTCCTCGTGCACCTCGGTGACCCGGCCCGAGGAACCGGACGGCGGCTCCAGGTTGCCGTGCAGGTCGTTGAAGGACAGCAGCTGGACGTCCTGGTAGCGGCCGGGCAGATGGCGGCCCGCCCCCTTGCTGTCCGGTGCCGCCCCGGCCGGGATCGCCGCGAGCAGCGCACCGGCGGTCGCCAGTCCCGCTGCTGCTGCGAGAAGTGCGTGCGTACGGCGTCTGCGGCGGTGGTGCGGCTGGGATGTGGCTGGCATGCGCTCCCCTGTGGGTCTGCTGAGGTAGGTGTGGTCCCGTCGGGCGGCAGCCTAAAGTCAACGCGCGTAGCGCGACAGGGTTTTCGGGGTTACGACCTGGTTGCCGCCGTACCCTCGTACTCATGACCAGCGACGACACGGCATACCCGGCCCTCTCCCGCGCCATCGAGACCTTCTCCGTGCTCTCCCCGGAACAGACCGAATCCGTACTCGCGCTGCTGGCGGAGGCCACGGACCACGACGGGCAGCAGGCGGTGTCCGAACAGGGGCGGCTGTATCTGCGCGGCAGGGCACGGGAGGGCATCGCCCATCTCCTCCTCACCCTCGGCGACGAACTCGTCGGCTACGCCCAGCTGGAGGACACCGATCCGGTGGAGGCGCCGGCCGCCGAACTGGTCGTACATCCCGCGCACCGCGGGCACGGGCACGGGCGGGCGCTGGGCTCGGCGCTGCTGGCCGCGTCCGGGAAGCGGCTACGGGTGTGGGCGCACGGCGGTCACTCGGCGGCGCGGCATCTGGCCCAGGTGCTGGGGCTGACCCTGTTCCGTGAACTGCGCCAGATGCGGCGGCCGTTGACGGACCTCGACCTGCCCGATCCGGTCCTCCCGCCCGGCGTGACCGTGCGCACCTTCGTCCCCGGTCAGGACGACGCCGCCTGGCTCGCCGTGAACGCCGCCGCCTTCGCCCACCATCCCGAGCAGGGCTCCCTCACCCAGCGGGACCTGGACGACCGTATGGCCGAGCCGTGGTTCGATCCCGCCGGGTTCTTCCTCGCGGAGCGCGAGGGCGAGCTGATCGGCTTCCACTGGACGAAGGTCCACGCGACCGAAGGGCTGGGCGAGGTGTACGTCCTCGGCGTCCGTCCCGGCGCCCAGGGCGGCGGCCTGGGCAAGGCCCTGACGACGATCGGGCTGCGCCATCTGGCGGCGCAGGCCCTGCCGACCGCGATGCTGTACGTCGACGCCGACAACAAGGCAGCCGTGTCGGTGTACGAGCGACTGGGCTTCGTCACCCACGAGACGGACCTGATGTACCGAACGGAGACGTGAGAGATCGAGGGCCACGGACGCCATGGGGGTCACGACGCCGTGGGCCTCCAGTCGCCGAGCCAGTCCGCGACCTCCTGGCCGGCGGCCTGGGCGTCGGTCAGCTGTGGCCGGTCGCTGCTCGCGGCGCCCGCACCCGGGCCGGTGTTCTTGTACTCGGCGAACCGGTCGTCCTTCCAGGAGAAGCCGCCCATGTCGGACCAGGGCGTGGACTTGATCGCGGCGCTGAGGGAGGACTCGCGGACCGTGCTCTGCGGGTCGACCGTCGTGGAACCGCCGGGGTGCCAGTTGCGGCCGAGGAAGAAGGTGGCGGCGGAGACGTCGCCGTTGACCGTCGAGCGGTTGATCAGGAGGCCCTTGCGGCCGGCCGGGGTGCTCGGGGCCGTGATGTAGCCCGCCGACGTGCCGTTCCAGCGCTTCTTGAGCGTGATGACCGAGCGGTCGATGACGGCCGTCGCCCGGCCGAAGATGAAGTCGACGTTGCCCGTGATGTAGGAGTTGGTCACGTACACGCGGCCGGGCTTGTCCGGCGCCGCGGTCTCCAGCTCCAGCGTGTCCTGGTCGCCGTTGACGATCAGCGAGTCGAGGACGACCTTGTCGGCCTGGGTCAGCAGGGCGACCGCCTGGTGGCCGGAGAGGGACTGGTTCGCGGCCTCGTCGAAGTCGTTGGTGACGGTGAGATTGCGGACCTGGGAGTCGTCCGACTGGATGGACATCGTCGCGCTGCCCGGAGTGCCGTACGTCCCCGACCCGTCCGGCTTCTGCATCCCGGCCGCGTTGCCGTAGACGATCACCGTGTCCTTACGGCTGCCGCCGCTGCCCTGGATGGTGACGTGCGGCTTGTTGGCCGGGACCTTGACGACCTCGCGGTACGTCCCCGGCTTCACCGAGATCACGACCCGGGAGGCGTTGTTGGCGGGTACGGCGTTGACGGCGGCCTGGACGGTCCGGTACTGGCCGGACCCGTCGGCGGCGACGGTGAGGGTGGTCGCCGCGGCAGCGGTCGTCGAGGCGGTCGTCGTGCCGATGGAACTGCGGGGCCCTGCACCGGACTTGAGAAGCTTCGGAACGTCCGCGGCCTGGTCGAGCGTGTAGCCGTAGTAAGTCTTCGGATCAAAGGCCGTGCCCCCGCTCTCGTTCCGTCCACTGGTCCCGGAGAAGACGTTCCCGCGCTGCACGATGCTCGCGGTGCTGTCCTTGATGACGGGGTTGTTGATGCCCTGGAAGGAGGAGTTCTCCAGGACCATCTTGGTCGCGCCGCGCGAGTAGTTGCCGTACGAGGACTTGATGTCCGTCCCGGCCACGTCCTCCAGGAAGTTGTTGTAGAGGTGCGCGTGAGCGGCGTTGTCCGTCGACGGGTTGCGCTGCTCGGTCTCGCGGATCCAGTTGTGGTGGATCGTGATGTCCGTCTTGACGTTCTCGGTCCAGCCGATGCCGAAGGTCTTGTTGTTCTGGCTGAGCTTGTTCCAGGACACGGTGACGTTGGTGCTGTCCTTGCGGACGTCGATGAGCCCGTCGGCCATGTGCCGCAGATCGTTGTGATCGATCCAGACGTGGTGCGCGCCGTCCATCTGGATGGCGTCGAAGTCGTGTTCCTTGTCGTTCCAGATGCCTTGGTAGGCGTCCCGGATGGTGAGGTTCCGGATGATGACGTTATGAACCCCGGACCCGAGGAAGAAGCCACCGCCGACGATGTGCCCCGAGGTCCCGGCCCCGACGATGGTCTTGTCGGACGCGACCTTGATCTCTTTCCCGACGGGATTCATGTTGATGGTCGCCGCGACGACGATGACGTACGGCTCGGCGGCGGTCGCGTACTTCTCCAGGTCCGCGAGCGTCTTCACGGTGACGGTCTTGCCGTCCCGCCCGCCATAAGTCCCATTCTGACCGAGGGAGTTGACCGAGGCGAAGCCGTCGGCGGTGGCGGAGGCCCAGGCGGGCGCGGCGGCGGAGGCCGTGCGCTGCGCGTCCTCACCGAACAGGCCGAGGTCGGTGCCGTAGGCGAGGGTTCCGGCGGCGGTGAGGGCGAGGGGAACGCCGACCGCGAGGGCTTTCCGGCTTCTGCGGTGACGGGGCTTGCTGTGCTGCTCGCTCATACGGCGATCCGTTCCGTGCGGGGGGGATGGTCCGAGAGATCAGTTGCCGCTCCGTAGGGAAAGGTTGCCGGGGGTGGAGGCTTGTTTCGGCAGCGGTGTTGGGTGCGGGACTCTGGGGATGTACAAGGGAGTTGACGCGAGGCTGGTGTCCGACGCAGGGGTGAGGTCGTGGCGGGGAGCACAGAGGGAGCCGAATCGCTGGTCGGGGGGCGCTACCGGCTGTCGAGCCGGATCGGCTCGGGCGGCCACGGCACGGTGTGGGCGGCGGAGGACGCGGTGCTGGGCGGCTCCGTGACGGTGCGGAGGATCCACTGGCCCACGGAGCCGACGGAGGACGACGCGGAACGGGAGCGGGCTCTGAAGGTGATCCGGCGGCTGGCGCGACAGGTGGACAGTCCGCACATCCTGTCCGTGTTCGACGTGCTGTCCGACCACGACGGACTGTGGGTCGTCATGGCGCATCTTCCGGGCGCCCGCCTGCTGGCCGACGTCCTGCGGGAGTCGGGACCGCTGCCACCGGGGCGGGTGGCGCGGATCGGGCTGGACGTGCTCGAGGCGTTGACCGCCGTGCACAGGGCGGGCTTGACGCAGGGCCACCTCACCGCGGAGAGGATCCTCATCGACCGGGAGGGGCGGGCTCTGTTCCTCGGCTTCGACCCGGCCATGCCGGTTCTGCCGGACCCGGCCCGGCTCACATCGTCCGGAGAGATCTCCGCCTCAGCCCGCTACATGGCTCCCGAGCTGATAACAGGCGGACGGCTGACCCTGGCCACCGACCTCTTCTCACTGGCCGTCGTCCTGTATGAGGCGGTGGAGGGCCGCAACCCCTTCAGCGTGGAGGGTGACAGGAGCACGCTGGTGGTCCTTCATGCCTTGATGCACGAGGAGCCGGCGACGCCGTCCCGGGCCGGTCCGCTCGCCCCCGTACTGCTGCGGCTGCTGGGCAAGGACCCGACCCAGCGGCCGACGGCCGACGAAGTGACCGAAGCATTGCGGGAGTTGGCGGAGCCACCGGACGTCTGGGCACGCGCCGAGGCACCGGGCCAGATGCCGGGAGCACCGATAGCGTTCGGAACGCTGGACCTGCCGCCGCCACCACAGATGGCGTACCCGCCGGCAAGCTCCATCGGCCTCACCGGGGGAAGGAAGTACAGCCGGCTGCTGATGGGCGTCCTCATCGCAATCCCGGTGGCCGCGCTGGTCAGCGCTCTCGTCGACGTACTGCCGTCACTCGACGGCCCGTGGTGGCTCCTCGGCCTGTGGGTGCCGCTGGTCGGCGCCGCGGTCTTCAATGCCGTTCGCCGCCCGGTGACTTCGGAAGCGATCCCCACCGCGACGACGACGGCCACCGGCTCCGGCGCCGCCCCTCGCCGGGGCAGGGCACTCCTTGCGGGAGCCACCGACGCCGCCGTCTTCCTGAGACCTCGTACGGCCGTGCCTCCGCTGCCGCCGACACGGGACGCGTATCTGCACGAGGCCTACAACCGGCTCGGCCCGCCCCCGGCGGCCGGGACCCGTGCGGCGGGAGGCGGCGAATGACCGACCCCATGCCCACGCCCGGACCGGGGCCGGCCGGCGAGAGCAGAAGCTCGTGGCAGGACCTTCCACTCGACCAGCAGGCCGCCTCCTGGGAGGCGGCCGTGCCGGGCAGCGCCGAGCGGATGCTGAGACAGATCGAGGCGGACTACGAGCACCGGCGTTGGATGGACCGGGTGGAGGTCCGGTTCCGGATCTTCGGCGCGGTGCTCGCGGGCACGGGCATCACCGGGGTCTTCTGGCTGACGAAGTACCTGGTGGACCACGACGCCCCCGGCTTCGCGGCCGGGGTCTTCGGCGCGAGCATCGCCGCGTTCGCCGGCCTGGTGCTCAGACGCGACCGTCCGGGGCCGTGATGCGGAGCGGGCCGGCTCGACGCAGGCCCACTCCGCAAAGCACCTACTTCGCGCAGGACTTGGGTCGAGGTTCTCCTGCCACTTGTCCTCTTCTTGACGGACGTCTTGGTGCTGTAGCCGCTGACGAAGGTCACCTTGTCCTCCGTCGTGCCGTGGTTGCCGGTCCACTCGGAGGTGTGGACGGGCTCGCCCTTGATGGACCAGGTGGAGGCCTGCGCGTAACCGCACCAGCCCCGGAAGGTCTCCCAGAGGCCGATCGGCTCCCACAACGGGACGACGTCGTTCAGGTACTCGTTGATCGTGAAGTGGGGGAGATGCTGGCAGCAGTGAGCACGAAGGCGTCACAGGGACCCAGCAGCTTCAGAGCAGCCCTGAGAACAGCGGTCTCCGACTGGTGCCCGGCCGTCCTGTCAGGGCGTTTCTGGCGGCGGCGTGGAGACGCCGGGCAATCGGATCGTCGCGATCCTGCCGTCGCGAGTTGAGCGGTGAAGCGGTCTCGCGACTGGCAGATCCGGGCCACTCGCGACCTGTGCGGGGCATGGTCACGGCCGTGGCGGCTGGCCCGAATCTGCCAATTGTAGGCAGCGACAGCCACGGCTTTCACCGCCGCCGATGTACGCACCGCTCAGCCAGGGCATCCGGCTGCCCCGAGTCACCCGGAAGCGCTGGCCGGGCTCTCCGGCGGAGGCGTTGGCGCCCCCGGCAGTCGTACGGTCGCGATGGTGCCGCCGCCCTCCGCGTGGCCCAGCGTCACGTCGCCGCCCGCCTGCTGCACCGTCCGCGCCACGATCGACAGTCCCAGCCCCGAGCCCGGCATCGCCCGTGCGCTCGGGGAGCGCCAGAACCGGTCGAAGACGTGGGGGAGTTCCTCTGCGGGGATGCCGGGGCCGTGGTCGCGCACCGTGAGGACGCCGGACGCAAGCTGGACCTCGATCGTGCCGCCCTCGGGGCTGAACTTCACCGCGTTGTCGAGGATGTTGACGACGGCGCGTTCCAGGGCTGCCGGTTCCGCCCGTACGTACCAGGGCTGAAGGTCCGCCGTGATCGTCAACTCCGGGCCGCGGAGCCGTGCCCGGCGCAGGGCCGACTCCACCGCGTCCTCCAGGGAGATCACCTGGACGCGTTCGCCGCGCTGGCCCTCCGAGCGGGACAGTTCCTGCAAGTCACCGATGAGGGCCGCCAGTTCGGTCATCTGTGCCTTCACCGAGGACATCAGTGCCTTGCGGTCCGCCTCCGGGATCGGGCGGCCGGTCTCCTCGCTGCGGGTGAGGAGTTCGATGTTCGTGCGGAGGGAGGTGAGGGGTGTGCGGAGTTCGTGGCCGGCGTCCGCGATGAGCTGCTGTTGGAGATCGCGGGAGCTGGCCAGGGAGGATGTCATGGAGTTGAAGGAGCGGGAGAGGCGGGCGACTTCGTCTTCGGCGTCAGCCTCCACCGGGATGCGGACGGTCAAGTCCTCGGTGCGGGCTACGTGTTCGACGGCTTCGGTGAGCTTGTCGACCGGGCGCAGGCCTGCGCGGGCAACGGCCAGGCCCGCGGCTCCGGCGCCGACTACTCCGACTCCGGAGACGAGGAGAAGGATCAGGGCGAGCTCGTTGAGCGTCTTCTGGGTGCTGTTCAGGGATACGGCTACGACGAGCCCGACGTTGGGTCCGGTGTCCCCGGTGGCGGTGGTGGTGGCGCCCAGTGGCCGGACCAGCACACGCACATCGGTGCCGTCCCCGGCAGTACCGTTGCGGAAGTAGATCTTGCCGGTGTCCCCGTCCTTGATCTCGTCCTTGTCGGCCCCAGCGACCTTCACCGTTGCCGCGGAGTCCTGGAGGATGCAGACGGTCCCGTCCTCCTGGACCAATTGGGAGTAGGTGTTCCGGAAGATCCCATTGCCATACGGGGTCTCGGTGCAGCTGTTGAGAGCGTCCTGGAGCTGCCCGGGCATCCTCATCGACGCCTTCTTGAGGTCGTCGTCGACCTGCTCATACAGCTTCCCCTGCACAATGAACCAACAGGTAACCGAAACCGCCGCCACCCCAAACGCCACCGCCGCCGCAACCAGCATCGCCAACCGCGCCCGAATCGGCAGCGACCGGAACCGCCGTACAACCTTGCTCACTCGGCGCCACCCTGACGCAACACATACCCCACCCCACGCACCGTGTGCACGAGCCGCGGCTCGCCCCCCGCCTCCGTCTTGCGGCGCAGGTACATCACATACACGTCGAGTGAGTTGGACGACGGCTCGAAGTCGAAGCCCCAGACCGACTTCAGGATCTGCTCGCGGGTCAGCACCTGGCGTGGATGCGCCATGAACATCTCCAGGAGCGTGAACTCCGTGCGGGTCAGCTCCACCGGCCGCCCACCCCGCGTCACCTCACGCGTGGCCAGGTCCATCCGCAGGTCGGCGAAGGCCAACGCCTCGTCGTCCTGGGCGGCACCCGCCCCAGCCGCAGCCGCGTACGTGCTGCGGCGCAGCAGCGCGCGGACGCGGGCGAAGAGTTCGTCGAGTTCGAAGGGCTTGACGAGGTAGTCGTCGGCGCCGGCGTCGAGGCCGGTCACGCGGTCGCCGACCGTGTCGCGAGCCGTGAGCATGAGGATCGGGGTCGTGTCGCCCGCGCCGCGGATGCGGCGTGCGGCGGTGAGGCCGTCCATGCGCGGCATCTGGATGTCGAGGACGACCAGGTCGGGCCGGTACAGCGTCGCCTTCTCCAACGCGTCCGCGCCGTCGACCGCGACCTCCGTGTCGTACCCCTCGAAGGCGAGGCTGCGCTGGAGAGCTTCGCGTACCGCCGGCTCGTCGTCGACGATCAGGATGCGCTGGGGGTCACGGTCGCCATCGGCGGGGCTCATGGGCTCGGTTCCTCGATGCGGACGGACGCGCGGGGCGTGGGACGTCTGGACGTGGGGCTGACGAATCTCAGCGTCGCACGCTTTCAGCTTCGTACGGTACGGCGATGGGTGCGGGACGCGGACGCCGTACGGCGGGTCCGGGCGCCGCTCGCCGCCACCTCCGGCGCCCGCGGCACCGGCGCGTGCAGCTCGTACGCCACCTCGACGGCCAGGGCGAAACCGGCCGGGTCGGCGCCGGTCACCGTGTGCGAAACCTGCTTGATCATGCCGTACTCCTAGTCGGTGGAGCCCGCGCGCAGCGTGGCCAGGTCGGACTTGACGGTGTTGATCGGGATGGCGAAGCCGAGGCCGACGCTGCCGGCGGTCGAGGAGGTCGCGTCCGTCGGGGAGTACATCGCGGAGTTGATGCCGATGATGTTGCCGTTCATGTCGATCAGGGCGCCGCCGGAGTTGCCGGGGTTCAGGGACGCGTCCGTCTGGATCGCCTTGTACGTCGTCGTCGACGAGCCGGTGTCGCCGTTGAACTGCTGGCCGCCGAACTCGAACGGCCACTGGCCGCCGCCACCGCCCTGCTGTCCCTGGCTCTCGTCCGTCGAGACCGTCACGTCCCGGTCGAGCGCGGAGACGATGCCGCTGGTGACGGTGCCGGTCAGGCCCTCGGGGGAGCCGATTGCCACGACCGTGTCGCCGACCTGCACCCCGGCGGAGTTGCCGAGGGTCGCCGCCTTGAGGCCGGAGGCGTTGTCCAGCTTGATCAGCGCCAGGTCCTTCTTGCTGTCGGTGCCGACGACCTTCGCGGCGTACGTCTTGCCGTCGCTGGTGCTCACCTTGATCGACGAGGCGCCGGAGACCACGTGGTTGTTGGTGATGATCTCGCCGCCGCTGGTGATGATCACGCCGGAGCCGGTGGACTCACCGGAGTTGGAGGTGGCGTTGATCTCCACGATGCTCGGGCTGACCGCCGTGGCGACCCCGGCGACCGTGCCCTTCTGGCTGGACGGTACGACGTTGGTGCTGGCGCTGGACGAGGTCACCGTGTCGGTGCCGGTCAGCTCCTGGATGCCGTACGCCGTGCCGCCGCCTATGGCCGCGGCGACGATCGCCACGGCGGCCAGGAGGGCGAACGGGCCGCGGGTACGCCGCTTCTTCGGAGCAGAAGGAGCGGGGGCGGCCGTGAAGACCGCCGTGCCACCGCCCCCGCCGTCACCGCCATGACCACCCTGACCCACACCGTCCGCCGCGAACCCGGCCGGTGCCGAGGCGTGCGCGGCCTGCGACGGCCACACGGTCGTCCCGGGCTCCACGGTGACCGGCGGCTGGTACGCCGGCGGAGGCGGCCACTCCGGGTTGACGGGGGAGGAGGCGTGCTGCTGGGCGTACGTCGACTGCTGCTGGTCGCCCTCGCTGGGGTGCTCGTACTCGCCGCTGCGGCGGATGCTCTCGGTCATGTCTCAGAGCTTGTCGCCGCTCGATGAGAGCTGGCTGAGTGCTCCCTGAGAACGCCGCGAGAACCTCGTTCGCCCGATGTAAAGGGCTCTCTGGCGGCTTGGCGAGGTCTCTCAGACAACCTTCATCAAGGGCAGACAACCCTCATCAAGGGCCCGTCATGCCTCACAGCCGCAGGACCGCCGTACCACCAACCGCGAAGGAAACACCTTCAGCCGCTCGCGCCGCGAACCCGCCACCCGCAGGCCGTCGTCCAGGAGCAGGTCCACCGCCGCCCGTGCCATGGCCGGGCGGTCCGAGGCGATCGTGGTCATGGGCGGGTCGGCGAGGGCCGCTTCCTTGATGTCGTCGAAGCCGATGACGCCCAGCTCGCCCGGCACGTCGATACGCAGCTCGCGGGCCGCGCGCAGCAGGCCGAGCGCCTGGTCGTCGGTGGAGCAGAAGATCGCGGGCGGTCGCTTCGGCCCGGAGAGGATGTCCAGGGCGATGCGGTAGGCGTCGTAGCGGTTGTACGGCGCTTCGAACAGCCGTCCCTCGGTGGAGAGCCCGGCGTCGTCCATCGCGCGCCGCCAGCCCTCGACGTGGTCGGAGACGGGGTCGCCGACCGCGGGGGTCTCGGCGGTTCCGCCCATACAGGCGACGTACTCGTAGCCGTGCTCCAGGAGGTGGCGTACGGCGAGCTGGGCGCCGCCCAGGTCGTCCGTGACGACGGCGACGTCGTCGATCGCCTCCGGGCGCTCGTGCAGCAGCACGACCCGGGCGTCCCAGGCGTCGATCTCGGCGGCAGCGTTGTCGTTCAGCGCGTGGCTGACCAGGATCAGGCCGGAGACCCGCATACCGAGGAAGGCCCGCAGATAGTGGACCTCGCGCTCGGCGATGTAGTCGGAGTTCCCGACGAGCACCATCTTTCCGCGCTCGGACGCGGCCTGTTCGACCGCGTGCGCCATCTCCCCGAAGAAGGGCTGACGCGCGTCCGGCACGATCAGGCCTATGAGGTCCGTGCGCCGCGACGCCATAGCCTGGGCGACCCGGTCGGGCCGGTAGCCCAGCTCCTTGATCGCGGCGAGGACACGCTCGCGCGTGGCCGGGGCAACCGGCCGGGGTCCGTTGTTGATGACATAGCTGACGACCGCGGTGGAGGTACCCGCCAGTCGTGCCACATCATCCCGAGTCACCTTGGCCACGCGCGGAGTCTACGCGGATGGACCCGCTCTGGGCAGGGCGTAAAGATGCTTGTCTGTGCGGCCCCTGTGGGCGGGCGAGCCCGCCCACAGGTCCGCTATGCCTCGGCCGATACCTCGGTGGCGTCCAGGGAGGCCGTCTCGTCCGCATCCTCCGGCTTTGGCTGCTCCGCCTTGGCCCTCGCCTCGTCGGAGGAGCGGTCCGAGCGGTCCGCCTTCTCCGGCGTAACGAATCGATAACCGACGTTCCGGACGGTCCCGATCAGCGACTCGTGCTCGGGTCCGAGCTTGGCGCGCAGCCGTCGTACATGGACGTCCACGGTCCGGGTGCCGCCGAAGTAGTCGTAGCCCCAGACCTCCTGGAGCAGCTGCGCGCGCGTGAAGACACGGCCCGGGTGCTGCGCGAGGTATTTGAGGAGCTCGAACTCCTTGAAGGTGAGGTCGAGCACCCGGCCCTTGAGCTTGGCGGAGTACGTCGCCTCGTCGACCGACAGATCGCCGTTGCGGATCTCCATCGGGGAGTCGTCGTTGACGATCTGCTGACGGCCCATGGCGAGCCGCAGCCGCGCCTCGACCTCCGCCGGCCCGGCGGTGTCGAGGAGTACGTCGTCGATGCCCCAGTCGGCGGTGACGGCGGCGAGGCCGCCCTCGGTGACGACGAGGATGAGGGGGCAGCCGGGGCCGGTGGAGCGCAGCAGCTGGCAGAGGCTGCGCACCTGCGGAAGGTCCCGGCGGCCGTCGATCAGGATGACGTCGGCACCGGGGGTGTCGACGAGGGCGGGGCCTTCGGCCGGGGCGACCCGCACGTTGTGCAGGAGCAGGCCGAGTGCGGGAAGCACCTCCGTCGACGGCTGAAGGGCATTGGTCAGGAGCAGCAGAGAACTCATACGTCTGGTTCCTCCTCGGTCCCTGCGAGGACGTTGTGCGGTACGTCACCTGCTCTGCGATCCCGAAAGGCCCCGTACACCCGCGGTCACCTGGAGTTTCCCGCTTCGTATACAACGCTTCCGAAAGCACAAAAGGACCCGGGGGCTACGCTGCCCGAGTCCTGTGTCCAGCAGAATAGCCCACATGAGCGCTGGCATGGCAGGTCATGTGGCACGATCCACCGTCCGTCCGACATCCGAGACGGACACGGTGGGGTCTTTGCGTACGTTTCTGCGCACGTTCGACGGTGTGGCGATCGACGCCGTATACGAGCCGGGCGGGCACGTATACGACGCCGGAGCGCCACCTTCCGGTGATGTGGTGTTCGTCGTGGCGCACGGTTTCACCGGCGATGTGGACAAGCCGCATGTGCGACGCGTGGCACAGGCGTTCGCGCGGCACGGCGCGGTCGTCACCTTCTCCTTCAGAGGCCACGGGCGGTCCGGCGGCGTCTCCACGGTCGGCGACCGCGAGGTGCACGACCTCGCCGCCGCCGTCGCCTGGGCCCGCGAGCTCGGGCACCAGCGCGTGGTCACGGTCGGCTTCTCCATGGGCGGCTCGGTGGTGCTGCGGCATGCGGCGCTGTACGGCACGTCGGCGGCAGCGGCCGGATTGGAGCACGAGGGGCGCACGGAAGCGGGAACGGATGCGGTGGTTTCGGTGAGCGCCCCCGCCCGCTGGTACTACCGGGGCACACCCCGGATGCGGCGCGTGTACTGGCTGGTGACCCGCCGCGAAGGCCGGCTGGCCGCCCGCTACGGACTCCGGACCCGGATCTACCACCGCGGCTGGGACCCGGTCCCCCTCTCCCCGGTCGAGGCGGTCCCGCACATCGCGCCCACGCCGCTCCTCATCGTCCACGGCGACCTCGACGGCTACTTTCCCGTCGACCACCCCCACATGCTGGCCGCTGCCGCCGGTGACCATGGCGAACTCTGGCTGGAGCCCGGCATGGGCCACGCCGAGCACGCGGCGGCGGACGAACTGCTGGCCCGGATCGGGGACTGGGCGGCGGCGAAGGCGGGCTAGCCTGGCTTCGTTGACCACCGACTGATTGAGGAACCGCATGCCCAAGGTCACGGTGCGCTACTGGGCCGCCGCGAAGTCCGCGGCCGGGGTCGCCGAGGAGCCGTACGACGCGGACACCCTCGCGGACGCGCTCGCCGCGGTGCGCGCGCGACACCCCGGCGAACTGGCGCGCGTCCTGCAGCGATGCTCGTTCCTCATCGACGGTGACCCCGTGGGGACCCGCGGGCATGAGACGGTACGGCTGGTCGACGGCGGGACGGTCGAGGTGCTGCCGCCGTTCGCAGGAGGGTGAGATGACCAACCAGCCGCACGAGGGTTCCTACGAGGGGCAGTACCCGCAGGGGTACGACCCGTACTGGCAGCAGGCGTACGAGGATCCGCACGCCGCCCAGCAGTACACGCAGCAGTGGCAGGGGCAGACGTGGGACACGCAGGTTCCCGGCGCGTACGTGCCACCGCAGGGGCAGGAGCAGTACGCCCCTGCTTACACGGCACCCGGCGCTGAAGGCCTTGCCCACCCTCCCCCACTCTCGGCTTCGCTCGAGCGGGGGGACCCCCATCGCCCCAGCGGGACGACTGCCCAAGGCGGTAGCGGTCTTAGTGCCAGTACCGCCGAGACCTCCGCCGAGGAAGAGCCCGCCTACGGCCCCGCCACCCTCGTCGGGAACACGCGCGTCACCGATGCTCAGCGGGCCCGGCTGGAGGGGCGGTCGCCGATCATCGAGCCGGGGATGCAGCCGGCGGCGCTGACCGCGGTGCTGGGGCTGCTGCTGTCCGGGACGGCGGCCATCGGGTCGTACGCGCTGCTCGTACCGCTTGTGGTGCTGCAAGCAGTGACGGCGGCGGGCTGGTTCCGGCTGAACGGGATGTGGCCGGCCCGGCAGGGCATCGCGCTGGCGTTCGCGGGGGCGCTGACCGCGGATGTCGCGCTGGTGGCGGCCGACCACGCGCCGGCGGCGATCCTCGGCACGCTCGGTGTGTGGGTGCTGCTGGCCCTGGTCCTGCAGCTGCGTTCGCACGCCGAGCCCGACGAGCGGATGTACGGCCTGATGGCGACCGTCGCCGCGGCGGCGCTGTCGATCATCGCGGCCGGTTACTTCGCGGCCGGCACGGACGCGGTCACGGTCGGCGCCGCGGCGGTGGCCGTGGCGATCCTGGCCCGGGTTCTTCCCCTGCCCACCCCGGCGTCCGTGATCGTCTCCCTCCTCGCCGCGGCGGGCGCGGGCATCGCGGTGGGCGGCATGACCGGCCTGGGCGCGAACGGCGCGTTCCTCGGCGCGGCTGCGGGCGGCTGCGCCCTGATCGGCCACCGGGTCGCGAGCTACGACTACCCGTCCCGCTTCGTCCACTTCACGGCCGGGGTCGCGTTGCCGCTGGCGGCAGCGGCACCGGCGGTGTACCTGCTGGGGCGTGCGCTGGGCTGACCGGCGTCCCGTCTGTCACACCCGGTCGCACCCCTCCTGTCACACCCGACCGACTGTCACAGCTGATCGACAATCCCCCGTTCACCCCTTGCCCCGGGGTTACTCTCGCGCAGGACGGCCACCCGGTCGTCAGTGACCGTCGTCGTTGATGACCGCCGAGGTGGAGAACCCCGAACATGCGCGCACTGCGAATACTGCTGATCGTCGTCGTGATCCTCGGCGGCCTCTTCGTAGCCGCCGACCGCCTCGCCGTGAACTTCGCCGAGGACGAGGCCGCCGGCAAGCTCCAGACCACGGAGAACCTCGCCTCCAAGCCCGACGTCTCCATCAAGGGCTTCCCCTTCCTCACCCAGGCCCTCGGCGGCGAACTGGACGATGTCGAGATCGGCATCAAGGACTACGAAGCCCCGACGGGCGACGGCTCCGAGAAGATCCGTATCGGCGATCTCCAGGCGAACATGAAGGGCGTCGAGTTCTCCGGCGACTACAGCTCCGCCACCGCGGCCACCGCCACCGGCACCGCGACCATCTCCTACGCCGAGCTGCTGAAGACCGCCCAGTCCGAGCCCACCCAGATCGCCCCCGGCGTCACCGCGAACGTCATCGGCCTCTCCGACGGGGGCAACGGCAAGATCAAGGTCTCGGTCGAGGCGACCGTGCTCGGCACGAAGCTGCCCCAGCCGGTCTCCGTCCTCAGCACCGTCACGGTCGAGGGCGACAACACCGTGAAGGTGCATGCCGACAAGCTCCCGTCGTTCGGCGGCGTCCGGACCGCGGAGAACCAGGTCAGGGAGATCACCGACTTCGAGCAGCAGATCGACGACCTGCCCGGCGGCATCCAGCTGGACCGGGTCGAGGCCGCGCAGGACGGTGTGGAGATCGGGGTGAAGGGTTCGAACGTCCGGCTCGCCGGGTAGGACGTCAGCGGCCGTCACCAGGGCCGTCCGAAGGGCGAGACGCGGACGTCCGTACCGCAGATGTGACGACGGACGCGTCCGCCCGGAATCCCTTCCGTGGCCGCCCCTTCGCTCACCTCATCCCACATCCCGGACGATCGCGTCTCAAAATACGACACACCGGTGACATGCCCACCCGTCCGTCCCTAAGCTCAAGCCCATGAAGCGACAGGCGGACCTCACGAAGCGGCGGGCAGTAGACCTGTGCCGCGTCGCCGCCATGCTCTGTCGCACCTTCTGAGCGGAAGCGCAGCCTTCCGCATTCCCCGCCGCCCTGCCAGGGCATTCGTGCGCCGTCCGGCTCCTGGACCGCGCGCCCCTCTCACTCGCACGCCCCGCCGCAACTGCCCCGGAGGAGAAAGAGCATGAGCCGCAGCGACGTCCTGGTCGACGCCGACTGGGTCGAGGCCAACCTCGACAGCCCGAACATCGCGATCGTCGAGGTCGACGAGGACACGTCCGCGTACGAGAAGAACCACATCCGAGGCGCCATCCGGATCGACTGGACCAAGGACCTCCAGGACCCGGTACGCCGTGACTTCATCGACCAGGAGGGCTTCGAGAAGCTCCTGTCGGCGAAGGGCATCGCCAACGACACGCTGGTGATCCTCTACGGCGGCAACAACAACTGGTTCGCCTCGTACGCCTACTGGTACTTCAAGCTCTACGGCCACGAGAACGTCAAGCTGCTCGACGGCGGCCGCAAGAAGTGGGAGCTGGACGCCCGCGAGCTGGTCGAGGAGGTGCCGGTGCGTCCGGCGACCGACTACAAGGCCAAGCCGCAGGACAAGTCCATCCGCGCCTTCCGTGACGACGTGGTGGCGGCCATCGGTTCGCAGAACCTGGTCGACGTCCGCTCGCCCGACGAGTTCAGCGGGAAGCTCCTCGCCCCCGCGCACCTGCCGCAGGAGCAGTCGCAGCGTCCGGGTCACGTCCCGTCCGCCCGCAACATCCCGTGGTCGAAGAACGCCAACGACGACGGCACCTTCAAGTCGGACGACGAGCTCAAGGAGCTCTACGCCGAGGAGCAGGTCGACCTGGCCAAGGACACCATCGCCTACTGCCGCATCGGTGAGCGCTCCGCGCTGACCTGGTTCGTCCTGCACGAGCTGCTCGGCGTGCAGAACGTCAAGAACTACGACGGCTCCTGGACCGAGTACGGCTCCCTCGTCGGCGTGCCGATCGAGCTCGGCGCCAACAAGTAAGCCCCGACCTTTACCCCTCAAGGAGTTCAACATGTGCGGAGCGAAGGCCGGCGGCCCCGACGCCTCGACGATCAAGCCCGGTGAGACCACCATCCAGGGTCAGGTGACCCGCGACGGCGAGCCGGTGACGGGCTACGTCCGTCTGCTGGACTCGACCGGCGAGTTCACGGCGGAGGTCCCCACCTCCGCGACGGGCCAGTTCCGCTTCTACGCGGCCGAGGGCACCTGGACCGTCCGAGCCCTGGTCCCGGGCGGCGCCACCGCCGACCGCACCGTCGTCGCCCAGCAGGGCGGCCTGGCGGAGGTCGCGATCGCGGTCTGAGCACGACGCAAGGGCCGTACCCCACGGGTTGGACACCCGGGGTACGGCCCTTGCGCGTTCCCGGGCCTACCCTGGACTTGTGGCCCCTCCTTGACGGGCCCCTTGCACTGCTTCGCAGGCTGCGGGGCCCTGCGCCGGACTCCGTCCGTCGGCCTTCGGCGTGGGCGTGGCTGATGGGGCCGGTTGTGGCCCGCTGGGCTCGCCCGGAATCAGGATGGCGGGCCTACCCTGGACCTGTGTACGCACGGCGACGACACCTGTACTTCGCCATGATGGGGACCTGTATCGCGCTCTTCGTCCTGGCGTGGGGCGTCGTACGCCTCTGGTCGATCCCTGTGGCCGTGGGCATGTGCGTGGTGGCGATGGTGATCCCGCCCCTCGCCGCCATGGTCGCCAACCGCCGTGGCCCCGAGGACCGCTGGTGGGACGATCCGTCCGGTGACCCGAAGTCCGACGAGTGGTGGGACGAGCTGGACGGGAAGAGGCGGCGGCAGTAGGAAGGCGGACCGGCTGCTGCGCGGCGCGGCGGCGGGGGCGAAGTCGATGCGGTCAGTACACCAGCGCCTGCGTCTCCTCCCCCAGCGCCTCCTGTACGAACACCTGCGCCCCCGCGATCCGCACGCCCTCGATGACGTCCTTCTCCGTGATGTCCCGGCGGGCGGCGCACTGTGTGCACAGGGTGACGCGGCCGCCCACGAGGAGGGAGTCGAGGAGGTCGGGGAGCGGGGCGGCGTGGGGGAGTTCGAACTCGGCGGCGCGGCCGGGAAGGGCGAACCACGCGGACTCCCCGGTCAGCCAGAGGGAGACATCGACACCGCTGGCGACAGCCACCGCCGCCACCGTGAACGCCTGCGAGCACCGCTCGGGAGCATCGGCCCCCGCCGTCACCTTGATCACGAGTTTCTTCGCCATGGCCGGAATCGTAGTGCGCCGGGCACCCGCGTAAGCTGGGGCCCGGTCTTGTGCAACGCGTACTCTCGCTCACCAAGGAGCATTCCGTGGAGATCTTCTTCGAAGTCCTGCTGGCCCTTGTCTGCGTCGGCGTCCTCGCCTTCGCCGGGCTGACCGTGAAGAAGCTGTACCAGGGCCAGCGCTGACCCCCACCGAGGAATTTCCCCGCTCATGATCGAGATCCCGTCCGACCTCCACAAGGACCTGGTCCCCCTTGCCTTCCTGCTCGGCGACTGGGCCGGCGCAGGCGTGCACGACTTCCCGGACGCCGAGAAGTGCAACTTCGGCCAGGAGGTCTCCTTCAGCCATGACGGCCGGGACTTCCTGGAGTACCGGTCCCACACCTGGGTGCTGGACAACGACGGGAACAAGGTCCGTCCGCTGGAGTCCGAGACCGGCTACTGGCGCATCGACGCCGACCGCAAGGTCGAGGTCACGATGGTCCGCGACGACGGCGTCGTCGAGATCTGGTACGGCGACCTGGCCCACAAGAAGCCCCAGATCGACCTCGTGACGGACGCGGTGGCACGGACCGGCGCCTCCCGCCCGTACACCGGTGGCAAGCGCCTCTACGGCTATGTGAAGAGCGACCTCATGTGGGTCGGCGAAAAGCAGACCCCCGAGGTCGAGCTGCGGCCGTACATGTCGGCGCACCTGAAGAAGGTCGTCACCCCGGAGGACGTCGAGCGCTGGGCCAAGGCCCTCCCGGACGACATGCCTGACGACGGGATCGCCTTCTTCAAGTAGGCCTTGTCCGAAGTGGCTCTAGACTCGTCGGTGTGGTGAGCACCGACTGGAAGAGCGATCTGAGGCAGCGCGGCTACCGGCTGACCCCGCAGCGGCAACTCGTGCTCGAAGCCGTGGACACCCTTGAGCACGCGACCCCCGACGACATCCTCGTGGAAGTGAGGAAGACGGCGTTGGGGGTCAATATTTCGACGGTGTACAGGACCTTGGAGCTGCTCGAGGAGCTCGGGCTGGTCAGCCACGCCCACCTGGGGCACGGGGCGCCCACGTACCACCTCGCCGACCGGCACCACCACATCCACCTCGTCTGCCGCGACTGCACGAACGTCATCGAGGCCGATGTCTCCGTGGCCGCCGAGTTCACCGCCAAGCTGCGCGAGACGTTCGGCTTCGACACGGACATGAAGCACTTCGCGATCTTCGGCCGGTGCCGCGACTGCACGCTCAAGAATTCAACTACCAATTCGTAGGGTCGTAGGCTTGGTCCCATGAAGAGCCCTCTGCTGACTCTGCCCGGCGCCGTCCCCGCCGAGGGCGTGGACGAAGGCGTCGCCGCCCACTACGGCGATCTGTTCCGCGAGCAGCGCGCCCTCGCCGACGGCACCGGCTTCGTCGACCTCTCGCACCGCGGTGTCGTCACCGTCACCGGCGAGGACCGGCTGAGCTGGCTGCACCTGCTGCTCACCCAGCACGTCACCGACCTGCCCGCGGGCGAGGCCACCGAAGCGCTGATCCTGTCGGCGCACGGCCACATCGAGCACGCGCTGTACCTGGTCGACGACGGATCGACGACCTGGGCCCACGTCGAGCCCGGCACCCAGGACGCACTGATCGCGTACCTGGAGTCGATGAAGTTCTTCTACCGGGTCGAAGTCGCCGACCGGACGGGCGAGTTCGCGGTCGTCCATCTGCCCGCCGGTTCGATCGCCGAGGTGCCGGACGGCGTCGTCGTGCGCGAGACGGCGTACGGCCGTGATCTCTTCCTCCCCCGCGCGGACCTGGAGTCGTACGCCGAGAAGGCCGGCCCGGCGGCCGGGATCCTGGCGTACGAGGCCCTCCGCGTCGAGCACCACCGCCCCCGCCTCGGCTTCGAGACCGACCACCGCACCATCCCGCACGAGCTGGGCTGGATCGGGACGGCCGTGCATCTGGAGAAGGGCTGCTACCGCGGCCAGGAGACGGTCGCCCGTGTGCAGAACCTGGGCAAGCCCCCGCGCCGCCTGGTCTTCCTCCACCTGGACGGCAGCGAGGTGCACCTGCCGACGCACGGCACGGAGCTCCGGCTCGCGGACGACGGGCCCGACGGGCGCAAGATCGGTTTCGTCACGACGTCGGTACGCCATCACGAGCTGGGGCCGGTCGCGCTGGCGCTGGTGAAGCGGAATGTGCCGGTGGATGCGCGGCTGGTGGCGGATGCGACGGCCGCGGCGCAGGAAGCGGTCGTAGAGCCCTGAGGTCCTAGATCTCCAGGAGCACGGTGAACGGGCCGTCGTTCGTCAGATTCACCCGCATCCGCGCACCGAAACGGCCCGTCTCCACCGTTGCGCCCAGCGCGCGCAGCTGGGCGACGACCTCCTCGACGAGGGGCTCGGCGATGTCGCCTGGAGCGGCGGCGTTCCAGGTGGGCCGGCGGCCCTTGCGGGCGTCGCCGTACAGCGTGAACTGGCTGATGACGAGGAGCGGGGCGTCGATGTCGCCGCACGACTTCTCGTCCTGCAGCATGCGGATCGACCAGAGCTTGCGGGCGAGTTGGGCGGCCTTCTCCTTGGTGTCCTCGTGGGTGACGCCGACCAGGACGCACAGCCCTTCGCCGATGATCTCCCCGACCGTCTCACCGTCGACCACGACGCTCGCGCCGTCGACCCTCTGCACCACTGCACGCATGCACCCATGATGCCCTGCGGCCGGAACCGGCCCGAGGGCGGCTGCATGCTACTGCGTATCGCTCCTTAACCCCCCATCTGGGGCCGATCGGGGGCACTCATTCACATACTGGCCACGTGGGGTGGCACGATGCTTCCACACGCCGGTCGAGGGGACGGTTGAGGCAGATGAGCACACCGAGTACCGGGCAGCCGCCGACGGTCAGCGCGGCGGACGTCGCGCGTCTGCGGCCGCCCACGCAGCGCACCGACAGTCCTAGCCCAAGCCTGTGGCCGCAGCTGGCCGCCGAGCCGGCCGAGCCCGACCTGGCCGCGCTGAGCCTGCCGGAGCTGCGCACACTGCGCCGGGACGCACAGCGGGACGAGGCGGACCTGAGCTATGTACGGCGGCTGCTGCAGGGCCGGATCGACATCCTGCGGGCGGAACTGGCACGGCGCGGCCCCGCAGGGCAGGCGTCCGTCGTCGACCGCCTCCCGGAGATCCTCACCGACGCCCCGGCCCGCCACCGCTCCTCCGCCCGCCATGTGACGCTGGGGACGCCGCACAGCGAGGAGTACCGGCAGCTGGCCGCCGACATGCTCGCCGAGGTCGAACTCTCCGACCTCGGCGCCCGCACCGACCTCGAACTCAACACCGCCATGGGCCGCCTCGTCCGCTACGAGCAGCAGGTCTCCCACCGCCGCCAGCGCCTCCAGCGCACCGCCGACGACTGCAGCGGCGAGATCGCCCGCCGGTACCGGGAGGGGGAGGCGCAGGTGGACGACCTGCTGACGTGACGCGGGACGTGACGCGGGGGGCGCGTGCGGTGCGTGCAAAACCCCGCGACACCCTCACCGTCGTATGCCTACCGTGATCCCATGACCCGCCGCGCCGACATCGACGTCCGTCCGATCACCGAAGCCGAGTTCCCGGACTGGCTGCGCGCAGTGAACACCGGGTTCCTGCGGCGGCCGACGCCGCCGGAGGCGGAGGTCGAGGTCCGTCGTCGCCGGTTCGAAGCCGGGCGTTTTCTCGGGGCCTTCGACGGGGGTCGGTGTGTCGCCACGTTCCGGTCGTCCGCGCAGGAGCTGACGTCGGTCGGTGGTACGCCGGTCCCGGCCGATGCCATCTCGGCCGTCACGGTCACCGCCACTCACCGGCGCCGGGGTCTGCTGACCCGGATGATGGCGCACGATCTCGCCGCGGCGAAGGAGCGGGGCGATGTGGTGGCGACGCTGATCGCCGCCGAGTATCCGATCTACGGACGGTACGGCTTCGGGCCCGCCACCTGGATGAGTGAGTGGACGGTCGACGTACCGCGGGCCGGCCTGGACCCGCGGTGGGCGGGGCCGGAGGACGGCGGACGTATCGACCTCGTCGACGGCGAAGACGTGCGGAAGCTGGGCCCCGAGCTGCATGAGCGGCTGCGGCGGAGCCGGCCCGGCGCCGTCAGCCGCGACGACCTGTGGTGGCAGCTCAACACCGGCGCCGTACGCTTCGACGAGTCGTGGACCGAGCCCCACTTCGCCGTGTACCGGTCGGCGGCCGGCGAGGTCGAGGGGCTGGTGTCGTACCGGTCGGACGACAACTGGCACGACAAGCAGCCGCACAACACCGCCCAGGTGGACTGGCTGATCACCACCACCCCGGGAGCCGAACGGGCCCTGTGGCGCTACCTCTGCTCCATCGACTGGATCACGACGGTGAAGAGC
Organism: Streptomyces sp. DG2A-72; assembly: GCF_030499575.1. NCBI lineage: Bacteria > Bacillati > Actinomycetota > Actinomycetes > Kitasatosporales > Streptomycetaceae > Streptomyces > Streptomyces sp. DG2A-72. The sequence continues at coordinate 4,683,384 of NZ_JASTLC010000001.1, read as the reverse complement.
GGATGGCGGGCGCCGGACGACCTGCTTCCGTTCCTGCTGCCCGATCCGCGTGCCGCCCGGATCGCCGGGCAGTCGGACTGGCTGTGGGTGCGGATCCTCGATGTCGTACGGGCCCTGGAGGCGCGGACGTACGAGGGCGAGGGGTCGCTCGTCGTCGACGTACGGGATGCGGGCGGGTTCAGCGGCGGGCGGTATCGGCTGGATGCCTCGCCGGAGGGGGCCGGCTGTGCGCCCACCACCGCCTCCGCGGAACTCACGCTCGATGTCGGTGAGTTGGCCGCCCTGTGGCTGGGTGACGAGTCCGCCGTACGGCTTGCCGCGCTGGGGCGGATCCAGGAAGAACGAGCGGGCGCCGCCAAGATGGCCGACGCCCTGCTGCGTACGTCCAGGCGGCCTTGGTGCCCGGACATGTTCTGAGGTCTCCTTCCTGCCGACGACGACTGACCGTTCATCCGTAGCTGTGCTCTTCAGTTGTGGCTGTGCCTGTGTGCAGCTGTCGCTGCTGTTCAGTTGTCGGTGTTGAGTTGTGGCTGTGCGTTTGGTGCAGACTGGCCGGGCTCCCGGCTCCCCTCCGGAAGGGAGCCCGGTCAGCCGATCCTGGGCGGGGCGGCCGGTGTGGTGCTCAGCCGGACTGGGCGAGCAGCATCACGAGGATGACGGCGCCGATACCGCCGAACATGGTGTTCCTGGCCTTGATTCCTACGGCCAGTGCGACGAAGCCGATGATTCCCATCGGGCCGTACTTCCACTCGATGAGCTGCTGGAAGGCGACGGCGAGAGCGGCGAGGACGATGGCGGCGAGCGGCATGTCGGTCCCTCCTTCGGGACGGGTCGCCCTGGGACGGTGAGGCGGAACCCTGCTGAGGACCGTCCACCTGGTCGAAGGATCCGACCCTGGTGGCCAACCCCTTGGAGTCTTGACCATGTTGCTCAAGTTGGTAACCAACTCCACTGTACTTATCTCCGCTTGGAAGCGTCTCATAACCACCTTTCTTTGAACTGACGCAAGATGGCGAGAAGTTGTACTGTTTGGTCGTGGACCCGAAACACGCCGCCGTCAATGGACGGGCGAGGTCACAGGCGCCACCCATGTCACATCAAGAGGTGGCCGACGAGCTGCGCGCCCGCATCAGGTCGGGTGAGCTGCAGCCCGGCCAACGCATGCCGACCCAGGCCAAGTTGGCCGACGAGTTCGGCGTCGAGCGGGGAGCCGTACGGCAGGCGCTGCGCATCCTGCAGTCGGAGCACCTGCTCGCCAACGTCTCCAAGGGCAGCCCGGCGACCGTCGCACCCGACCTGAGCATGGCGCTGATCGGCCCGGGAGCCCCGCCCCTGCCCACGATGGTGGCGCTGGCCCCCCGCATCGCGGCCGCGTTCGCAGGCATGCACGTCGAGATCGACGCCCTGTGCCTCACCTCGATCAACCTCACCCTCGCCATCGGCGAGCCACTGCGCCAGATCCACACCGGGCAGTTGAAACCGGCCAAGGTCGACGTCCGTGTCCTGCTGCCCAGCCGCGACATCGAACTCGCCTTCCCGGCGCCCGTGGACCCCACCGACGACGACTCCGTGCACCGCCGCTGGCTCTCCCAGCGCAACGCCCAGGGCCAGGTCCTCCAGCACAACCTGCTGGCCCTGCGCTCCTCGCACGGCATCGACGTGCACGTCACCTTCCGCGCCCTGCCCTTCACCCCGCCCGTGAAGCTGTACCTGCTCAACAGCGCGGAGGCGCTCTTCGCGTACTACACGCTCACGCGACGCGAGCAGGAGATCGAACACGAGCAACTGGAGATGTACGACGCCGAGGGCTCCCAGTCCATGCTGTTCGCCTTCGAGCAGGGCGGCGGCCTGCGTGACACCACGTTCGTGGAGCAGTCCCAGCTGTGGTTCAACGCACTGTGGGAGACGATCAGTTCGGAGCTGGTGCTCACGAGCTGACGTCTCCCACAGGGGCGCTTGCTGCGCGCTCGACCTCATAGAGCAGGCCCTGCGACCAGCACGGCGAGCATGACGGCGCCGATGGAGCTGAGCGCCGGACTCTTGGCCTTGATACCGATGGTGAGCAGCAGCAGTCCGAGGATGCCGGTGGCGCCGTACTTCCACTGGACCATCTGTTCGAAGCCGACGACGAACACTGCGGAGATGAGGGCGAGGGCAGGCACGGTGTTTCCCCCTTCGGGCTTCCTGGGCGGACCGGACGGTCATGGGGGGTGGATCGTGGAGGCAAACCTTCCGCCAACTTAACCAAGTTGGCAACCAACTTTGACTATGTTGTTCCCACTTGGTAGCCATATCAAAACAACTCGCAGGCAACTCCACATAGATGGAACGGAGTTGTAGCGTTTGGTCGTGACCCAGGAGAACGTGGCAGTGAACGGCAGCAGCAGACTCTCGCCCCAGGAGATCGCCGACGCCCTGCGGGAGCGGATCCGCGGCGGAGAACTCAAGGCGGGGGACCGCCTGCCCACCCAGGCGGACCTCGCCGAGGAGTTCGGCGTGGAGCGCGGCACCGTGCGCCAGGCCCTCCGGGCGCTCCAGGACGACGGTCTCCTGAGCAACGTCAGCAAGGGCAGCCCACCCCGTGTCGCCAAGCCGGCACCGGTGCTGGACGGGCCCCAGCCGACGATGGTCGGGTTGGCGCCGCGCTTGGCAGACGCGTTCTCGCAGCCGCACGTGCGCATAGACGCGGCCTGCCTGACCGCCGAGACCTTGATACTGGCCCTGAGCTTGCCGCTCCGCCGGATCCATGAGGGGATGGTGCGCCCCGAGTCGATCGACGTGCGCATCCTGCTGCCCTCCCGGGACATCACGCTCGCGTTCCCGGCGCCGGTCGACGGTGACGACGAGTCGGTGCACGACCGCTGGCTGTCCATGCGCAACGCACAGGGCCAGGTCCTGCGGCACAACCTGCTGGCCCTGCGCTCCTCGCACGGCATCGACGTGCACGTCACCTTCCGCGCCCTGCCCTTCACCCCGCCGGTGAAGCTGTACCTGCTCAATGGCGCCGAGGCGCTGATCGCGTACTACATGATCACGCGGAGGGAAGAGTCGACGGATACCGGCACCCTCGACATGTACGACACCCTGGGCACCGAATCCCTCCTCTTCTCCTTCGTCCAGCGGGCCGGCCAGCGCGACGCCGCCTTCGTCGAGCAGTCCCAGAAGTGGTTCGACGCCCTCTGGGAAACCATCACTACGGACCTGACTCTCCCCTGACCGGTCGTGAACCAGGAGAACGTGGCAGTGAATGGCAACAGAACGTCGCCCGAGGAGATCGCCGACGACTTGCGGGAGCGGATTCGAGTCGGTGAGCTCAAGGCGGGGGAGCGCCTGCCCACCCAGGGTGAGCTCGCCGAGCAGTTCGGTGTGGAGCGCGGCACCGTACGCCAGGCCATGCGGGCACTCCAGAAGGACGGGCTGCTCACCAACGTGGGGAAGGGCAGCCCTCCGAACGTGGCCGAAGTCCCGGTGGAGCCGCAGCAGTCGTCGAGGAAGGCCCGGGTCGCCCTGGTCTCCTATCTGAAGGAGGCCTTCCGGGAGCCCGAGGTGCACATCGATGCCATCTGCTTCACGGCGGAGACCCTGATGTGGGCCATCGGCGAGATGTGCACGGCCGTGGCACGGCGCGAGGTGCATCCCAAGTCCGTCGATGTGCGGTGTCTGCTGCCGGGGCCCGATGTGGTGCTTCCCTACCCGGATCCGGTGGATCGACCGGAGCTGCGAGCTGATGTGCACGAGAAGCTGAAGCAGCAGATCACCAATCAGCGGGAGCTGATGGACTACTACCTTTCCACTGTCATGAAGGGCCACGGCGTCGATGCGAAGGTGACCTTCCGGCCGCTGAGGTTCGTGCCGTCGGTGAAGCAGTATGTGCTGAACGGCGCGGTGGCTTTGCAGGGCAGTTACCAGGTCGGCCGACGCACCTACGAAGACCTGCCCGAGAAGGGCAAGTTCGACGTCTACGACGTCAGTGGGTTCAGCTCCCTGTTGTTCGAGTTCCGGCGTGACAGAGGAGGAGAGCAGGCGCAGTTCGTGCAGGACACGAAGAATTGCTTTGATGCCCACTGGGATCCGGACGCTTCTCGACAGACACTCACCTAGTGACTCCTGAGACTGGACGGCCCCACCTGGTGGCGAGAGATGCCGAGGAACTTCGGGAACTAGTCGCGGGCACACGGCATGTCCTCTTCGATTTCGACGGACCCATCTGCCGGCTGTTCGCCCGCTACCCGGCCGTGAACATAGCCAGAGCTCAGGTGCAGTGGCTGGTGGATCGGGGACGAGACAGCCTCCTCACCGAGGAGGAACGTTTCAGTCCGGATCCACACGGTGTGCTGAGCACGCTCGCCGCGCGGCACCCTGGCACGGACCTCATCATCGAGCTCGAAGAGCACCTCACCCAGCACGAGTTGAGGGCCGCGCGCGGTGCCTGGCCGACGGAATACGCCGATCCGCTGATCCACACCTGGGTGGCGGTCGGAGCACGGCTGGCCATCGTGACAAACAACTCGGCCCGCACAGTGGCGAAGTATCTGGAGGACAGGGGCCTGCACTCCTGCTTCGCCCCCCATGTCTACGGTCGTACGCAGCAGTTGCACCTCCTCAAGCCGCACCCGGCGACCCTGAAGAGTGCCCTGCTGGCGATGGGAGCGGCTTCGGAGTTCTCGCTGATGATCGGGGACTCCGACTCCGACTACACGGCCGCACGCGCCGTCGGCGTCCGGTTCCTGGGCTACGCGAGTAGCGCGAAGGCCGTCCGCAAGATGCGGCATGCCGGCGTGCCGGAGCGGGACATCCTGGGCTCGCTGGAGCCGCTGCTGGACGCGGTGCGTGCCGTGAAGCAGCATCCCTGACCTCCGTCCTCTCACTCCTCAGGCCTGCAGTGTCAACAGCAGGAAGGTCACAGCGACAAGGAAGGCGGGCGACACTTTGATGACCGTTCGCAGTCCAATTGGCCGCGTCAAGGTGGCCAGCTGAGGTCGGCGCCCGGTCCGCTTCCGTGCCACCCGCTGAACTTCAGTGACCGGGCAACTCATCGGCACCTCGGGCCACTTCGTGCGCTCTGTCGTTTCCACGGGTCCCCCCATCAAGCTGTCGACAACCTGCCAGCCAATTGGACTGGTTGTCCCTGAGTGGACTGTTCCCGGTCTGGTTGATCCGCTAACCAGCCGTCCAAAAGTTGGGGTTTGTTGACGGTAAGTGGTCGCCAAGGTGGCTTGGAGGCGGTAGCTTCTGCGTGTGAGGGCTTCGGAGAGTGACGAGGGCGGCGGGCGTCAGTTCCGCTTCGTACGCAGCCACTTGATGGCGCGGCTGCGGGATGGGACGTACACGGTAGGCGCCAGGCTGAAGACTCAGCGTGAGCTGGCCGAGGAGTTGGCCGTCTCGCGGGAAACCGTCCAGAAGGTGTTCGGTCAGCTGGCCGAAGAGGGCTACATCGAGACCAGGCGCGGCAGTGGCAGCGTCGTGGTTCGGCTGCCCGGTACGCGCGACTCCCAAGGGGAGCCGACCCTCTACGACTCCATCGACGAGGCCTTCGGGGAGCCCGAGGTGTCACTGGACGTCGTGTCACTCACCAGCGAGTCGCTCGTCGGGCATTTCAAGGCGCAGGTGGAACGCGTCGAGGCCAGGCAGCTCGCGCCCCGCCGGGTGGTGGTCCGGATGATGCTGCCTTCGGAGGGAGCGGATCTGCTGTATCCCCGGGCGCCGGATCCGAAGGACGACGTACGGGTCCGGGAGCGCTGGCGGAACAGGGTGCGTGTGCATGTGGCGGAGATGGGCGATTACTGCGAACGGCTACAGGCCGCGGGCGTCGACACCACGCTCGAGGTCCGCAAGGTGCGCTGGACGCCCGACTTCAAGCTCTACATGTTCAACGATGCGCATGCGCTCAAGGGGCTCTACATCCCGGTTGAGGCGCCGCTCCGGCTCGACGACGGCACGATGGTCAAGGAGGCGATCGATGTGAAGGGTGTCGGCGTCAGCCTCCGCCGTTTCGAGAAGAGTAGTGGAGCGGACGTCGATTCTGACTATGACGATTACAGAGCGTGGTTCGAATCTCACTGGAAACTGGTCGCAAGGAGTCCGAAGGGCGACTGAAGTCGCAGGTCCGGGGCGCTAACCGCCAGGTAGCGGCCATTTCCTGGCGCGGGTGTCCGCATTCTGGGAATCGCGAGGGTAAACGTGAGAAGCCTCACTACTGTCAGTATGCTCACCGTCCATGTGGCCCCATCTGCCCCACCGATCTCAGGAAGCGCTGGTGCGCTTCTTCGCCGGGATGCGCCGCCACAGCGCCGTCGGTGAGGTGGTCGTGGGCCACCACAACAGCAACCACATCCTCCCGCTGGGGCAGCCCCTGGCGTATTTGCTGGGGTTCGACTCCGGTCAGGTGCGAGCCAAATTCCGGGTGCCTCTCAAGACGGTCGAGGTCGTTCCCCGGCTCTGGCGGGAGTCCGATGTGCTGCGTGCGGTGAGCAAGCGGGTGGACCACGCCCCGTCTTGCCTCTGGGACTTCGGTGACTGGTCGCTCCATGAATACGTCGCCGGGCACACCCTGTCGGAGGAGCCCCTCCAGGAGCCGGTCGGCGAGGAGCGGATCGCTGTGCTGGCCGCATTCTTCGCTCGGCTGGCCGACGTGCCGGTCGCCGACCTGCTCCCGCTGCCGGCGGAATGGCCTGACAGCGGCGACAGCCAGGGCTTCTTGGAGCGGCTGGCCACGTTCACCGAACTGCGGGTCCATGGGCACAACCGGCCCCGCTTCGGTGGTCTCTTCAATGCCCTGGACATCCCGCCCGACACGGTAGACCGCTACCTGAGCTCCAGGCCGAAGCTGACCCGGCGCCCCTTCACCCTGCTGCACACGGACGTCCACCGGGCCAATGTGATCGTGACGCCCACCGAGGACGGTGAGCGGCTCTCCGTTCTCGACTGGGAACTATGCCTGTACGGCGACCCGCTGCACGACCTTGCGACCCATGTCGTCCGCATGGGCTACTCCGCCCTCGAGCGGAAGCTGGCCATCGAGTTGTGGGCCGACGCGATGCGGCAGGCCGGGCACTCGGCGCTGACGGCCGACCTCGACCAGGATCTCGCCACCTATCTGGGCTTCGAGTACGTCCAGTCGGTTTTCACGGACGTGATGCGGGCCGCGCTCGCGCTGCCCGCGGAGCCCGAGACGAGGCATTTCGTCGAGGCCGCGGGGCACGTACGCCGTGCGCTGCACCGTGCCTGGGGGGCGCTGGAGCCTGGGAGAGAGCCCGTCGACGAGGCCACGGCCGTGCGCGCGTTGCGCGAGTGGCATGCCATGGACGGCGCCGACAGACCAGTCGCCGAGGAGGACCCCGAGCGGTTCGGCGGTCGGCGGAGCGGCGGCGGGAACGGATGGTGTCCGGGCGCGGACCAGCCCAGAGGCATCCGCGGGACACCCTCCCTGCGGTGGGATGCGGATCCTGCCTCGGGGCGAGAAGCGGTCACCGAGGCGGCGCAGTCACTGGAGAGCCTGGAGCGGCATGTTTGTTGAGGTCGGCGAGGCGAGCGACGTTCGCTCGCTGCTCGACGAAGCCCGCGGCGTCCTGTTCGATTTCGACGGACCTGTCTGCCGGCTGTTCCCCAACGGCTCGTCGCGGCCCGTCGCCAACGCGCTGAGATGCCTCGTGGCCAAGGCGGGGGTGAAGAGCCTGCTGACAGCGGAAGAGAAGCAGGCCAAGGACCCGCACGCTGTTCTGCGGGCCGTGCACCGGGGCCGGCGTGAGGATACGGGCCTGGTCGGAGCACTGGAGCGGGAGGTGACCAAGGGCGAGTTGGAAGCCGTGCGGCGGGCGGAGCTCACGCCGGGCGCGGACGAGCTCATCCGTCGGCTGGCGCGCCGGGGGCAGCGGCTCGCGGTGGTCACCAACAACTCGGCTGAGGCCGTCTCCTACTACCTCGAATCCAAGGGGCTGTCGGACTGCTTCACCGCGGTTCACGGACGCACCAGCGACATCGACCGGATGAAACCCGCCCCCCACGTCGTCGAACAGGCTCTGCAGGCTCTGCAGCTGTGCGGCCCTGAAGCGGTGATGATCGGTGACTCCGAGGCGGACGTGCACGCGGCGCAGAGCGCGGGGGTTCCATTCGTCGGATTCGGCCGTAACGAGCGCAAGGAGGCGGAATTGCGACGCGCAGGAGCCAAGTTGGTCCTGAACTCCTATGCTCGACTCCTTGATGAGGAGTGACGACGCCGCACTCGAAGCCGTAGGGCGTGCCCGCCGACGCGCGCAGGAGATGGCCGGGGATCAGCCCCTGCACGGACCGCTTCAGGGTTACCACCACGAGACGTATGTGTTCCCGTTGCCGGGCGGGACACGGAGGGTCAAGTTCCGGGAGCTGCGCGACGGGCTCCTGTGGTTCGACCGCAGATGTTTTGTGTCGGAGGAAGACCTGCTGCGGACGCTGAAGGGACGGATCGCCAGCATCCCGGACATCTTCGACGTCGGGGGTATGGGCCTCCAGGGCTTCATCGAGGGACGGACGCTCGGGCGGAGTCTCTTGTGGAACGCGCACGTTCCTGACGTGGTCTTCGACCAGATCGTCGACCTGTTCCAGGAGATGGTGCGGATCCCCCCGGACATGCTGGATGTGAGACGACGTTGTCTGCCCGAGGACCGTCCCTACGACGGTGACACGGACGGATTCCTGCATCGCCTGATCGCTTTCATGGAGGAACGGGTCTACCGCAGCAACCTCTGGCATGCCGGGCGCCTGTTCAAGGACCTCAATGTGAACAGCGAATCGTTCAGGTACCTCAGGAAGCATGTGTCCGGGCTGACAGAACGCCCCTTCTGCCTGTTGCACGGGGACCTGCACCGTGAGAACTTCGTCGTCGACCGGGAGGGCCGACTCTGGACGATCGACTGGGAGTTGGCGCAGCTGGGTGACCCGCTCTACGACTTGGCCACCCATCTGTATCTGATGCGCTACCCGGCCGATCAGGAACGCGACATGATCACGGAATGGTGCCGGGTCGTCGAAGGCGTCCGCCCCGGCAGTTCGCACGGATGGGCGAGCGATCTGCCGGTGCTCCTCGACTTCAAGCGAGCCCAGTCGGTCTTCACCGACGTCATCCGTACGTCGATGTCGCTGAGCGCCGGACCGAAGTTCAACTGGACGTTGCTGCCCGGGGCCACCCGGAAGCTCCAGAAAGTCCTGGTCGCAGGGGCCGAGCCACTCGGGCTGGAGGAGGTACCGACACCGGCGAGGATCATGGCGGCGCTCGTGCGCCGGCATCGCGTCATGAACTTGGAATTCGCTTAGGCTCACCCCCATGTCTCAGTCCGGCCTGCGTGAGCGCAAGAAGCGGCGGATGTATCAGTCCGTGTCGGACATCGCCATCCGGCTGTTCCTGGAGAAGGGCTTCGACGCCGTCTCCGTCGCGGAGATCGCCGCCGCGGCCGAGATTTCCAAGCCGACGCTGTTCCGGTACTTCCCGGCGAAGGAGGACCTCGTCCTGTACCGGATCGCCGATCACGAGGACGAGGCCGCGCGGGTTGTCGGTCAGGGCGACCAGGCACCTCTTGTCGCGTTGCGGCGGCACTTTCTGGACGGGCTGGAGCGGGGTGATCCCATCACCGGGATGAATGACCATCCCCAGGTGGTGGCGTTTCATGCGCTGCTGTACGGGACGCCGGCCCTGGTCGCGGGGATGTACGGCCACCTGGAGCGGTCGGAGGCCGCGCTGGCCGAGGCGCTCGGTGGGGATCTGGACGCTCGGCTGGCCGCGGGGCAGATCGTGGCCGTGCGGCGGATCCTCGCGCAGGAGAACTGGCGGCGGATCAGGGGAGGGGAGTCGGTGGGGGAGGTGCGGCGGGATGCCATCGCGGCGGCCGAGCGGGCGTTTGCGCAGTTGGAAGGCGCTTTTCCGTATCTCGCCCGAAGTTGATACTCGGTAAGAAATGTTACTCGGTTGCGTTATTCCGGTACGCTTCCTGGAATGACGTCACCCGACCCCGCCCTCCAGGACTCCCTCCACCGCGAACGCGCCCACCACGACCGCTGCCGCACCGCCCTCGCCGCCATGGTCGACGGCGCCCAGGAACATGTCGTCACCGGCGAGGACGTCTCCGCCTCCGGTGCCGACGCCGAAGTGCTCGGACACCGGCTGCGCAGCCGGGCCAAGGCGATGCGTGAACTGCCTGAAGGGCCCCTGTTCTTCGGTCGGCTGGATTTCCGGACCGACAGTGAGCACGGCGGGCAGCACTATCACATCGGGCGGTTGCGGATCACCGAGCACCCCGCCGTCCCGCCCCTCGTCGTCGACTGGCGCGCGCCCGTCTCCCGGGCCTTCTACCAGGCCGGCGCCCGTGATCCACAGGACGTGGTGGTCCGGCGGCGGTTCGGATGGGCACCCGGCAGCCGCGGTGACTCCGCCGACCTGACCGGGATGGAGGACGAGCACCTGGGGCGCGGCGAGGACCGCGTCAGCGGCATCGTCACCCGCGAGATCGAGCGCCCCCGCGTCGGACCCATGCGGGACATCGCGGCGACCATCCAGCCCGAGCAGGACGATCTCGTACGAGGTGATCTCGCCGAGTCGGTGTGCGTGCAGGGCGCTCCCGGCACCGGCAAGACCGCTGTGGGCCTCCATCGCGCCGCCTATCTCCTCTACACCCACCCGCAGCGCATCCGCCGCGGCGGACTGCTCATCCTCGGGCCCAACCGCACCTTCCTCTCCTACATCTCCGAAGTGCTGCCGGCCCTCGGCGAGACCGGCGTACGCCAGTCCACGCTCATCGAGGAGATCGCCCGGCAGCCGGTGAGCGGCAGCGACGACCCGCCGGCCGCCCTCCTCAAGCACGACGTCCGGATGGCCGACGTCCTGCGGCGGGCGCTGTACGCGCGCGTGTCGGTCGAGAGCGCCGACTCCCTTGCCGTTCCGGACGGTTCGTACCGGTGGCGGGTGTCCGGTGGTGAGCTCGGGCGGATCGTCGCGGACGTGCGGGCCGAGCAGCCGCCGTACGTCATCGGGCGGGAGCGGGTGCGGACGCGGATCGTGGAGCGCATCCGGGCGCAGGCGGAGCGGCGTGCGGGGGCGGTGCCGGGTGCCTGGGTGCGGAAGATCGAGCGGGCACGGGCGATCGGCGAGCACCTGGACGCCGTATGGCCGCGGGTGCGGCCCGAGGAGGTCGTCGCCGAACTCCTCAGCGATGCCGATGTGTTGGCCGGAGCCGCCGACGGGGTGTTCGACGCCGACGAGCAGAAGGCGCTGCTGTGGGCGCGACCGCCGCGCTCGTGGAAAAGCGCACGCTGGTCGGCCGCCGATCTCGTCCTGCTCGACGAGGTCGCCGGGCTCATGGAGCATCCCCAGGGGTACGGCCATCTCGTCGTCGACGAGGCGCAGGACCTCTCCCCGATGGAGTGCCGGGCCATCGCCCGCCGGGCGTCCTTCGGGTCGCTGACCGTGCTCGGGGATCTCGCGCAGGGGACCACGCCGTGGGCCGCGCGATCCTGGCCCGCGCTCCTCGCCCACCTCGGGAAACCGGACGCCGCCGTGGTGCCGCTCACCACCGGGTTCCGGATGCCGCAGGCCGTCGTAGGCCTGGCGAACCGGCTGCTGGCGCGGCTGGACGTGGAAGTGCCGGCCGCCCGGTCGCTGCGTGGGGACGGGGAGTTGAGCTTTCGGGAGGCGGCGTCCGGCGATCTGCCGGGGGCAGTCGTCGAGGCCGTGCGCGCCGCGCTCGACCGCGAAGGGTCCATCGGAGTCGTCGCCGCCGATGCGGACGTGGACCGGGTGCGGTCGGCGCTCGGGGCGGCCGGGATCGCGGTGGGCGGGCCGGAGGAGCTGGGTGCCCGGGTGTCCGTCGTGCCCGCGAGCCTCGTCAAGGGGCTGGAGTACGACCATGTCGTCGCCGTCGAGCCCGCGACGATCGCGGAGGCGGAGGAGCGGGGGCTGCACCGGCTGTACGTCGTCCTGACACGGGCGGTGTCGCGGCTGGAGGTGGTGCACGGGCGGCCGTTGCCGTTCTAGGAGGGTCGGCAGCGCGCCCCGTAAGGGGCGCGGGGAACTGCGCGACCAGCCACGACGGTCCCGCAGACGAGTGACGGCCGCCCGCCAGGTTTCAGACGCCTTCCAGCAGCGGGATCAACTGCTCTTCCTCGTACGTCAGATGCTCCTCCAGCTCGGTCGCCAGGCGCTCGATCTCGGCGTGGGCGGACGCTGCGTCCGACTCGGCGGACACAGCGGCGCGCAACTCCTCCACCAGCTCGGCGATCCGCTCATGCTCCTCGCGCAGCCGGGCCAGGACGGGGGCGGCCTCTGGGTGCCGGTCGGCGAGGACCGGGAACATGCCCATGTCCTCGCCGGTGTGGTGGTAGTGCAGGCCGTGGCAGAAGGTGAGGCAGTTGACGCGGAGCTGGGCGCCGAGGGTGGTGCCGTCGGCCATCTCCTTGCGGATCAGGGCGAGTTCACGGCGGAAGCCGTCGTGGATGACCTTGATCGCCTCGCCGAGGGAGCCTGCCCGGATGTTCGGCGGGCCGTCCTGCTCGATCTCGTACAGCGCGACCACGGGTATCACGCGGCCCGCCTTCTCCTGGTACTCCGCCCAGCCCGGCTCTGCCTCCACGGCCCGCGCGAAGGCCCGGTCCCGCTCCTCGCCCTCCAGGACGACGGCCCGCGCGGGATACGTGAACGCACCGCTCTCGACGGTGACTTGGGGGTTGGCACGGAGGTTGTGGTACCAGGCGGGGTGCCGGGGGGAGCCGCCGGCCGAGGCGATGACCAGGACGCGTTCGGCGCCGTCGGGGAGGAAGCCGAGGGGGGTGCCGGTGCGGGCACCGGTGGTGGTCAGCAGCAGGAGCCGGGCGCCTTCGAAGTAGCCGCCGACCGCGCCGTGGTGGGCGCGGAACTCATCGATGATCTGCTGGTTGAAGTCGTTGGGCATGCGTCTGTGTTCTCACTTCTCTCTCGATCGCTGATGTCCCATGCGGACGCATGGGCGGGGAGATACGGCGAAGAAAAAGAAGCGGCGGGCCTCTCGCCCGCGCCGGCCTCACTCGGAGGCCGGGCACCCAACTCGCTCACGGCACAAGGCCGACCCGGCAGTCATGGACGGGACGTTGACCGGGGGAGAGGATGCGCGGCAAGCGCATTTGTCCGATCCTGTTGAACGATGCTCCTCTTTCTCGATGTGGACGGGACGCTGATCCCGTTCGGGGCGACCTGGCCCTACCCGGAGTACGAGGCGCGGTTCGCGCTGCCGGAGGGCGTTGACCATCCGCTGCTGCCCCGCGTCGATCCCGGGCTCGGGGCCCGGCTCACCGCGCTGGACTGCGAGTTGGTGTGGGCCACGACCTGGATGGACGACGCGAACGAGTGCCTGGCGCCCTGGCTCGGCCTGCCCCCGCTGCCGCTGGTCGACTGGCCGGGCGGCGACGAGGGCAAGCCACGCGGCCTGCACTGGAAGACCCGGCCGCTGGTCGCGTGGGCGGACGGGCGGCCCTTCGTCTGGGTCGACGACGAGATCACCGACGTGGACCGGGAGTGGGTGGCCGCCCATCACCCCGTACGGGCGCTGCTGCATCGCGTGGATCACCGGTACGGGCTGACCGACGCGGACTTCCGGGTGCTTCAGCGGTGGGTCAGTGGGCGGTGCGGCCCAGAAGCTCGGTGACCCGGATGAACCCGTCCGTGCCGTGCCCGAGCCCGATCGCCCGGCGGGCCTGGCCCTCCACGACGCGCATCACGCTCGCTTCGATGCCGTGGGCCTCGGAGGCGTGGACGATATGGGCCATGGAGGAGGCGGCCGAGGTGATCGGGTTGAGTTCGCCTGAGTAGGTGCCGTCGTCCGCGTCACCCGCGAACTCCTCGAACAGCGGCGGCAGGATCGCGCCGATGCCCTGCGCGAAGGGCGCCAGCTCGCGACCGGTGACGCCCTCGGCGCGGGCCACCGCGAGCGCGTGCGCATAGCCCGCCATCGCCGTCCAGAAGATGTCGAGCAGGGCGATGTCGTAGGCGGCGGCGCGTGCGATGTCCTCGCCGAGGTGGGTGTGGGTGCCGCCGAGGGTGTCGAGGACGGGGCGGTGCTCGCCGTAGACCTCCTCGGGGCCGCTGAGCAGGAACACCGCGTCGGGCGTGCCGATGGTCGGGGCCGGCGTCATGATCGCGCCGTCCAGGTAGCGGACGCCGTGCGCGGTGGCCCACTCCGCGGTGTCCCGGGCGCGGTCCGGGGTGTCGGCGCTGAGATTGACGACCGTACGGCCCTTGAGGGCGGCGGTGACGGCGTCCTCGCGGAGGATCGCGTCGGAGGCGTCGTAGTTCACCACGCAGACCACGGTGAGCGGGCTCGCGGCCACCGCCTCCTCGGCCGACCCGGCCGCCGACGCTCCGCGCTCGACCAGCTCCTGTTCCCTGCCCGGGGTGCGATTCCATACGGTGGTCCGCAGACCGGCGTCGACGAAGGCACCGGCCAGGGCCCGGCCCATCGGACCCAGGCCGAGGACGGTGACGGCGGACTGGTCGTCGTACGAAGACATGCTTCAACTCCCGTAAAATGTGCAGCAATTGATGACAAAGGGGGCGAGGGTGACGCGCAGTCGTGCTCAGGACACGAACGTGTGCGGAGCGACCGCCGCGATCGCGGTGATCGACGGCAAGTGGAAGCCGGCCCTGCTGTGGCTGCTGGAATCCGGCCCGCAGCGGCCCGGCGAACTGCGCCGCCGGCTGCCCGGGCTCACCGAGAAGGTGCTGACCCAGGCGCTGCGCGAGATGGAGGCGGACGGTCTGGTGCACCGGGAGGTGCACGACGTACTACCGCTGAAGACGGTCTACTCCCTGACCGACTTCGGCCGTGAACTCTCCGAACTCCTCGCTCCCCTCTCCGACTGGGGCCACCGCCGCCTGGACCGGCTCAGCGCCTCCTGACCTCGCGACTTCAGCCTCGCCCGACGGCCGCGCGCTGCCAAGTACCCACTTTTTTGTGGGTACTCCGGGATGGGGCGGGAGGGACCTCTCCGGTACGCCGACGCTAGTACGCGCGGTTACTCCCGCTGTCAGACGACCTCGCCGTCCCTTCCCGGCACCGTAATGCACATGAATCCGAGCCTGAAACTGAGCCGTCCCGCACGCCGGGCTTCCGTTGTCGTCCATGTCGTCGCCTCGGCGAGCTGGCTCGGGCTCACGCTCGGGCTGCTCGCGCTGGCGGTCACCGCGATCACCACCGGATCCGCGGTGACCGCCGAGGCATCCGTGCGGGCCATGAAGCTGTTCGCCGACTGGCTGCTGCTTCCCGTCGCGTTCCTCACGCTCCTCACCGGCCTGCTGCTGTCGCTCGGCACCCCATGGGGGCTCGCACGGCACCGCTGGGTCTACCTCAAGTTCTGGCTCACCCTGGCCACGATCACCGCCACCGCCTTCGCCCTGCGCCCCGGTCTGGGCGCCACGGTCACCGCCGTCGCCGAGACCGGGTCCGTGCCCGACACCACCGACATCGTGATGGGGCCGATCGTCTCCCTGTCCGCCTATGTCTTCATGACCGTGATCTCGATCCTGAAGCCGTGGGGTCTGACCCGGCGCGGCCGGAACGCGCGGGCAGCCGTCCGCCGGCCCGTGAGCGCCGAGCGGCCACCTGCTGCGAGTCTTCGGGCTGGTTGGCATGAGCGGCTTGGCTGACACGGGCGGAGGTGGCGGGTGGTGTCAGAATCCTTCAATGACCGAGGAGACGCTTGATGGTGGCAACACCGGCGGTGCGATCCGAGTGAGCGATACGGTCCGTCGGCCCGTTGGTCCCTGGACGCCGGCGGTTCATGCGCTTCTCGCCCATCTGGCGGTCAAGGGATTCGATGGTGCACCGCGTCCCCTCGGGATCGATGATGAGGGGCGCGAAATCCTCACGTTCCTGGAGGGTGAGACTGTCGGCAGCGCCAAACCGTGGCCGACCTGGACTCATGCGGAGGACACTCTGGATCAGGTGGCCCGCTGGTTGCGCGCCTACCACGAGGCGGTCGCCGACTTCGTCCCACCGCAGGGAACTGTCTGGCGTGAAGGTGGCCAGTGGGCTCCAGGCCTGATCATCGGACACAACGACGCCGCCCCCTACAACGCGGCTTGGCGTGACGGCGAGCTGGTCGGGTTCTTCGACTGGGATTTCGCCGCCCCCGTCAGCCGGGAGTGGGACCTCGCCTTCACCGCTTTCAGCTGGGTGCCCCTTCACGCGCGGCATGTTGTCGCCGCCGAGGGATTCACCGACTTCACGGCCCGGCCACGGCGACTCCACCGATTCCTTGACGTCTACGGCTGGTCCGGAAGCCGGACATCGTTCATTGAAGTGGTCCAGGCACGTGCCCAAGCCCATGCCGAGGGCATCCGACGTCTCGCCGCCGGGGGAGACCCACTGTTCGACAAGTTGCTACGGCAAGGTGTCGCCGCCGATCTCGATCGCGCCATCATTGAACTGGCCGACCTCTCCGTCTGACTCCGCAACCCAATATGCCGGACCGCCTGCCACACCTGGTGTCGACCATCGCGACCAGGGGGCATCCATCTCGAAACGTCGCAATAGCCGAACTCGCCTGCTGTCAATGGCCAGTTGTGATTCCGGCCCCGGGCAACAGTGGAACAGCCGTTGGCGTCAAGCCCTTTGTGAGAGTTGCTTTCGTACGACGACCTACAGTTCGCCGGCCCTCCACCGAGCCTCCTCTGAACTTAGATCCGTGCGGTTCGGAGTACGGTCGCGTATGACGTTCAGCCACTCATGAACGAGCTTGTCGAACGCTTCACGACGCACTGCACTCAGTTGGCCGTCTGCGGCGAACAGCGCCAGCAGTTCTCCCGCCGCAGGGTCATTGGCGTCGCAGGATCGGCAGAGTACCGATTCCTTGAGGCCGTCGATCCGTTGTCCGGCCCGGTTGCGCCAGGCGTGTGGGTAGCGAGCCACCAGCACCACCGGAGTATCGCAGCGTGGGCAAGGAGGGGCCGTCCCGGAGGTCCGCAGTTCGACAGGGGCAGTCTCGCCGGTCCTCGGCATCATGTCAGGCCCGCCCACGCGTCAGCTCCGAATGTGCCCTTCACGTCGGAGGCGACGGTGGTGGCGTCCACCTCGGCTTGTAGGGCGTAGACGGTCGTCTTGCGTGCGCTGCGGACACTGAGGTGGACTGGATTGTCGCCCGGGTGGTCCGCAAGGATGCGCTTGAGTTCTCTGACGGTCTGTTCAGTGACCTGGTGGGCGGGGAGGGCAAGCCGCACGGGGGGCTTCCCGCCGTGCTCGGCGGGGGAGACGTCCAGCACCGTGAGTTCTCTGCCGAAGATGTTCACGGTTCCGTCCCGGTCTTCGGTCTTGCCCTTGACGGAGATGACGTTGTCTTCGGCCAGTGCGTGCTGCACGAGCTGGTAGGCGGCGGGGAAGAAGAGGACCTCGATGCCGGCGTCACGGTCTGCGAGGTTCACGATGGCCCAGGCATTGCCCTGTTTCGTCACCTTGAGCTGAATGCCGGTGATCAGTCCGGAGAGCTGGACATCCCTGTTGGTGCGGCCGGATGCGAGCAGTTCGGCGATGGAACAGTCCCGTGCCCGGGAGAGGATGTGCTCGGCGCCGTCCAGCGGGTGGGCGGAGACGTAGAGGCCCAGCATTTCGCGTTCGGTGGCCAGGAGTTGCCTGCGGGGCCACTCCGTGTCGTCGACGGGGAAATCGAGGCCGAAGGCAGGTTCGCCGCTTCCTTCGCCGCTCAGATCTGCGAAGAGATCGTCTTGTCCGAAGCTTGCCGCCTTCTTCACGGGGATGATCGCGTCGATGGCGTCCTCGTGGATAGCCGTGAGGCCCTTACGTGAATGCTTCAGGGAGTCGAAGGTACCGGCCTTGATCAGGGACTCCACGGCCCTCTTGTTCAGTGCGGGCAGGTCCGCCTTGTCGAGGAAGTCGGAGAAGGAAGTGAATTTCCCCTTCCGGCGGCGCCCGTCGACGATGGCCTCGATGACGTTGTCGCCGACGTTGCGTACGGACTTCAGCCCGAACCGTACGTCGTCGCCGACGGCAGTGAACTCGGCGACGGACTCGTTCACGTCGGGCTGGAGGACGCGGACGCCGTTCTTGCGGGCGTCGGCGAGGTAGATCCCGGCCTTGTCCTTGTCGTCGCCGACCGAGGTGAGCAGAGCGGCCATGTACTCGGCCGGATAGTTGGCCTTGAGGTAGGCGGTCCAGTAGGAGACCAGGCCGTAACCTGCGGTGTGGGACTTGTTGAATGCGTAGCCGGAGAACGGAAGCATGACGTCCCAGAGGGCCTTGATCGCCTCCTCGCTGTATCCGTTGCCGCGCATGCCGTCGTGGAACTTGTCCCACTCCGCGGCCAGCACCTCCGGCTTCTTCTTGCCCATCGCACGACGCAGCAGGTCGGCGCCGCCGAGGGTGTAGCCGGCCAGTTCCCGGGCGATGCCCATGATCTGCTCCTGGTAGACGAGCAGATGGAAGGTGTTGCCGAGGATCGGCTCCAGAGCGTCGCGCAGCTCGGGATGGATCGGGGTGATCTCCTGGCGGCCGGTCTTGCGGTGCGCGTAGTTGGTGTGCGCGTTGGCCGCCATGGGGCCGGGCCGGTATAGGGCATTGACCGCGGCGATGTCCTCGAACCGGGTAGGTTCCATCTGCTTGAGCAGGACACGCATGCCGCCACCGTCGAGTTGGAAGACACCGAATGTGTTGCCCTCGGCCAGGAGCCGGTACGTCTTGGCGTCGTCCAGAGGGATCACAACGGTGGACGGGGCGCCGTCCAGGGGATCTACGGTGGCCAGGCTGACGCCCCGGTTCTCGCGGATGTTCTCGATGGCCTGGTCGATGACCCCCAGGTTCCGCAGCCCGAGGAAGTCCATCTTGATCAGGCCCATGGCTTCGCAGGACGGGTAGTCGAAGCCGGTGATCTTCACGCCGTCTGCGGCACGCATGTGCAGCGGGATGCGGTCGGTGAGCTTCGTCTTGGAAAGGATCACCGCCGCGGCGTGCACGCCGGTGCCGCGAGTGAGGCCCTCCACCCCGCGGGCGGTGTCGATGACCCGCTTCACATCCTGCTCGTTGTCATACATCTGCCGGATCTCGCCGGCCTCGCCATACCGCTCGTGGGAGGGGTCGAAGATGACAGCCAGCGGGGCGGGCTTGCCGTTCTGGTCCGGCGGGAGCGCTTTGGTGATCCGCTCGCCGTGGGCGTAGGGGTAGCCGAGGATGCGTGAGGAGTCCTTGATCGCGTTCTTGGCCTTGATCTTGCCGAACGTGTTCACCATGGCGGTGTACTCCCCGCCGTATTTCTCGGTGACGTATTGGACCATCCGGTCGCGCTGTCGGTCGTCGAAGTCGAGGTCCACGTCCGGCGGGTTGATGCGTTCGGGGTTCAGGAACCGCTCGAAGAGAAGGCCGTGCTCCAGGGGGCACAGCTCGGTGATGCGGGTGGCGTAGGCAACGAGCGAGCCGGTGCACGAACCCCGGCCCGGACCGAGGGAGATCTTGTTGTCCCGGGCATGGCGGCAGATGTCCGCCACGACGAGGAAGTAGGAACTGAATCCCATGGGGCCGATGACCGACATCTCGGTCTCGAAGCGGTCCAGGACGTGCTGGGGGATCGGGTCCCCGTAGCGCATCGCCAGACCCTTGAGGGCTTCCTTGCGCAGCCACGACTCCTGGGTCTCGCCTTCCGGCACGTCCGGGAACTGCGGCATCTCGTCGACGTAGTCGAAGACCTCGTCGTAGGACTCGATGCGCTCGGCGATCAGCAGGGTGTTGTCGCAGGCTTGTGGAAGCTCCGAGAACAGGCTGCGCATCTCAGCGGCGCTCTTGAGGTAGTAACCGGAGCCGTTGAAACGGAAGCGGTTCGGGTCGTCCTTGTTCTTGCCGACACCGATGCACAGCAGACTGTCGTGGGCGTCGGCCTGGTCCTCGGTGATGTAGTGCGCGTCATTGGTGGCCAGGAGGGGAATGCTCAGTTCCTTGGCCAGGCTCAGCAGGCCCTCACGGACCTCACGCTCGATGTCCAGGCCGTGATCCATCAGCTCCAGGAAATAGTTGTCGCGGCCGAAGATCTCCTGGTAGGCCGCGGCAGCTGCCTTCGCCTCGTCGTACTGGTTCAGCCGCAGGCGGGTCTGGATTTCGCCGGACGGACAGCCGGTGGTGGCGATGATGCCGTCCGGCCGTGCAGCGATCAGCTCCCGGTCCATGCGCGGTTTACCGGCGGGGAACTGGCCCTCGTAGCTGGCCTGTGTGCTGAGCCAGAACAGGTTCCGCAGCCCCTGGGCGTTCCGCGCCCACATGGTCATGTGGGTGAAGCGGCCACCACCGGAGACGTCCTTCGACCCCTCACCGTCCTGGCTCACAGCACGGCGGCCTCCTGGCCCCCAGAACTCCCGCTTCCGGACGGACCGAGAGGAAGGCGCCACATACGCCTCGATGCCGATGATCGGCTTGATCCCCTCGAAGCCCTTCGCGACCTGCGCGAACTCGTAGGCACCGAACATGTTGCCGTGATCGCTCATGGCGATCGCCGGCATGCCTTGCCGGGCCACCTCGCCGAACATCGGCTTCAGCTTCTGCGCGCCGTCCAGCATCGAGTATTCGGTGTGGTTGTGCAGGTGGACGAAGGAATCCGGCATGTGTGGGTCGCCTCCGGGGTGAGTAGGTGGCCGCCGGGCAGCACGCCTCCTTCGGCACTGCTTGCCAAACTGCATGTTGACCAGAGACATCAAAACGAGCTTGGCGTACTGGAATCAAACAACCATTTCGCCGATCAGACTCAACGATTGGTTGTCTGCCTAGGATGGTCGGCGTGGACCTCACCTCCGTGCGCACCTTCGTCACCGCCGTAGACGCGGGACAGTTCCAGGAAGCCGCCACCAACTTGTCGATCACCCCTCAGGCCGTCTCCAAGCGCATCGCCGTGCTGGAGAAGGACCTCGGTGTGCAGTTGTTCAGCCGTACGGCCCGCGGGGCCCGGCTCACCATCGACGGGCAGGCGTTCCTGCCTTACGCCAGGGCACTCCTCCAAGCTGAGGAACGGGCCGCCGCTTCCGTGCGGCCAGGGCGCCGGGCGTTGCGCGTCGACGTGATCAGCCGCCGGGTCTCAGTGGCAGGTCTGCTGCGCGACTTCCACCGCGCGTATCCCGAGACCGAACTCGATGTCGTAACTCTGTTCGACTCCGACACGGCCATCGCCGCCGTCCGGTCCGGGACGATCGACGCGACCTTCCGCGCCGTGAGCATGCCGGGCCGGCAGCTCCCCGACGGTATCGAGGCCACCCCGGTCTTCGACGAACCGCTGCACCTGTTCACCGGACCGGCTCACGAGTTCGCCGCCGCCCGCGCGATCGCTCCCGCCCAGCTCGCCGGGCGCCGGATCTGGATGCCCGGAAACCTCCCCGGCACCGAGTGGACCGCCTACTACGACGAACTCGCCGCCGTGTTCGGGCTCACCATCGACTCGATCGGCCCCAACTTCGGCGTCGAGCACCTCCTCGACACGATCGCGGACTCCTCGACGCTGGCGACCTTCGTCAGCGAGCAGACTCCGCTGGTCTGGCCCGCCGGCCACGACCTGCGGCGCATCCCCCTGCACGACCCGACCCCGGTCTACCCGCACTCACTGATCTGGCGCACCGACAACCCGCACCCCGCCCTCACCGCACTGCGCAGCCACCTCACCTCTGCATACCCCGGCCGCCCCGACAGCGGGATCTGGACACCGAAGTGGGCTCAGTGCCCTTGAAGAGAGTTCTAGAACCGCCGAATATCCCGGAACGCCATGAGCCGGCTGGTGAGGGGAAAGCGGACGCTTCATTCCCTGATCCCCCGTCATCCTCGCCCAAGCCATCCACCTCTGGCTCACGCAGGGTTGCAAGGTGCCACCAGCCGGGGTAGAGGCGGCCCAGGACGTTGAGGTTGGCATGCTTGAGCTGGGACACCCGGGCGACGTCCTCGTCCAAGGTGCGGTGCTCACGCTCGCTCACGGGCAGCGCCCGCAGCTCGTTGACGCGGCGTCCGGATACCGGGTGGTCCACAGCGCCACGGCCTTCAGGGATCAGGCCCAGCGCGTCGAGCTGGTCCTCCTGCCCGTCGCGGTATGCCTGCACGGTCTGCCCGCGCTTGGAATTCTCAACGGTGCCGACACCCGCGCCAAGCCCACACGACAGATGGCTCGCCGATACGACACTTGGCGTGACGAGTCGCAGCAGGCTGTGACTCGCAGCGATAGCCGTCACCGAGCGGGGGTCTGGCCTGGTCCTCGTGGTTGCTTCGTAACTGACGGGGCACGCTTCGCCCGCCCGGCGCGGACTGACGCACTCTCGTCGGCTGAATCAGTCGCGGCCTCGGCGGCGTGCCCGGGAACATCCCGGGCACGCCGCATTCTGTTTCTATGCGGGCCATGCCGACTGGGTCAGGGCCGCTGCGTCCCGGCCCAGAAGGCGTCCAGAGGCTGAGGGGTTGCGGCGGCGATGAGCTGGCGGGCCGTGGCGTGGGCCTTGTCCGCGGCGTTCGCGACCGTGCCGGCGGTGTGCTGAGCGATAGCTCCCTCGTACAGGAGCATGAGCTGGTCGACGAGGAGGCCGGGGTCAGGGGCACCCGTCGCCTCGGCCAGCTGCCGTACACGGTCGCGCAGCGCCCGCTTGTGCGCCGCGACGACGGCGCGGATCGGGTGGTGCTCCGGCTCGGCCAGTTCGACCTGGGCGTTGACGAACGCGCAGCTGCGGAAGCCGGAGGATGAGGCGGCCCACTCCTTCACGGCCTCGAAGACCGCGAGGAGCCGGGCGCGCGGGTCCTCGCCCGCGCCGTCGATGCAGTCGTCAAGCGTCATCCGCCAGCGCATCTGTCTTCCGTCGAGATAGGCGAGGAAGGCTTCAGTGTTCACGGTGTTCTCCGATCAGGGGCGGAATGGGCGCGCCTGCCGTGTCATGCCTCGCGACGGGACAGGAGCGGCTCGTGCCGGATGCGACGTCGTGCCGAGAAGCGACGCGGGCGCGGCTCGAGGCCGAGCCGGATCGCGTGACCGGCGTCGATCCCGTAGGCCAGGTCTTGGGCGATGCGCAGCATCCAGCGGAACAGTGCCTTCATGAACGTGGTCCTTTCTGATCGCAGGGAATCGGACCTCGCCGTGCGCCACGGAGGACCGTGTGCTCAGTCGCGACGAGGAAGCCGAGAAGGGCGGCGACGAGCGCGATGGCCGGTTTCCGGCCGGCGGACACCGCGGGCGCCCCGGTGCCGTTGGCCTGTGGAGCGGCTTTCGGTGCTGGTAAGGCAGTCGGAGAGGGGGACGCGGGTGAGGACGGGGTGAGGGCTGGCATGGGGCGGCCTCCTGGTGAGTGCGCGGAAGGGCTCGGGAGGAGGGGCGGGAACGGCTGTCTCAGGGCCGGTGTCTGCCGAAGAAGTCCACGAGGGCGTCGGCGGCGTCCTGGGGCTGGTCCTCGGTGAGGAAGTGGCCGGCCCCGGGGATCGTCGCGCGCTGGGCACCGGGGATGGCCGCAGCGAGCCGGTCGCCGACGGCGAGCCGGAGCCACTGGTCCTCCTGGCCCCACAGCACGAGGGTGGGCGCGATGATGCGGTCCAGGCGGGCGACGACGTCCTGGGTGTCCTTGAAGCTGACGGCGCAGACCTGGTCGATCCACCGCATCTGCCCCTCGGCCCCGGTCCAGGGGGCGAGGTAGGCCGCGGTGTCGGCGTCGGTCATCGGGCGGTAGGTGGCGGTGCGCAGGCGTGCGGTGATGATGTCGGCGAAGACGTCCGGCGGCATCCTGCGGTACGCCTCGGCGTATCGCTGCTGGTGTTCGGTGAAGGGCGTGTTCCACGGGCCGATCACGGCGGCGTCCAGCAGGGCGATGCCGGCGGTCGGGACCTGCTCGATGAGGTGGGCCCGCAAGACGATCCCGCCGCCGATGTCATGCCCGACCAGGCTGGGCTCCGTCAGGCCCCAGTGCGCGACGAGTTCCGCGAGCGTGTGGGCCTGCTGGGCGATGGAGGGGACGGCGCCCGGCGCGATGCGTGACTCCCCGAACCCGAGCAAGTCCCATACGTGGACGGTGTGGTGGCGCGCCAGCGTGGGCACGACGTTGCGCCAGAGGTAGGAGCAGGCGGGCGTGCCGTGGACCAGGACGACGGGCGGGCCCTCACCGAAGACGGCGGTGGCGATCTCACCGGCAGCGACCGGGACACGCTGGTACAGCTTCCACGGCACGGACTGGGGGCGCGTGTTCATAACGAACCCTCTATCGGTAAGGGGTATAGTCATCTTTATCCAGTTACCTTAGCACGGAGTAAGGCTTGAAAGTCAATTTTTCCGCTTACACATGGGGGGCGGGTGTCGCGACCGAGCTGGTCAACACCTCCGCCCTGGTCCGCAGAAGTACGGGCGATGTGCTCGTGGACGCGGCCGCGCTCGGCCGCTTCCTCGCCGAGCACGACATCCCGCTGGACGCCTGGGCGCGGGCCGGCCCGCCGACGGCCGCGGACCTGGCACAGGTGCTCGCCCTGCGCCAAGAGGTGCGGGACCTGTTGGAGTCCACCAGCGAGGACCACGTCGCCGACGGCGCGAACGCGCTGGTCGAGCGCGCGGCCGTGCGCCCGTTCCTGGAACGGGACGCGGACGGCGACTGGCAGTGGTACATCGTGACCGGCCCCGGCGTCTCTCTCGCCGAAGAGCTCGCCGCGCTGATCGGCACCGGCCTGCTCGGCGTACTGCGCGCCCTCGGCAGCCAGCGCATCCGGCACTGCGCCTCGCCGACGTGCGACGGGATGTTCGTCGACACCAGCAAGGCGGGACGGCGCCGTTACTGCATGCCCGACCTGTGCGGCAACCGCCTCAACGTGGCCAAACACCGTGCCCGTCGGCACGCGGGAGCGCAGCCCTCGTCCTCGACGGTCAGTGGGGCGAGCCCTCGGGACGAAGAACATGGGCACACCACGGAGACCTGATCGCCTCCAGGGCGGTGCCCCAGACCCGGCTGGACAGGGGCGTGCGCCCCCATGCGGACGCACGCCTGCCAAGCTGCGGTCTCCGCCGCAGCCACCAGGCTCGCTGTCAGGACCGACCGGCCGACACCGCGGTGTGACGGCACGCCGAGCGGCTATGCGTTGTGGACGTGTATGCGATGTGTCATTGCAGCCCAACGGCAATCCGGTCCGTCCGTTCGGCGGTTGGTAAGGAACGCGACATCACCCGCCTGAAGATGCACCGCGAGGACGACCAGGACACCCTCGACCTCGTCCGCGATCTGATGTCGTTCAACGCCACCGTCGTCCTCATCGGCGTGGACATCCCCGGATCGGGGCTTCTGTGTGAGGGCCGCCCCGATGCCCGCGGCGGACAGCGGACCCTGTCCGCCGCCCGGCGCGGCCGCAGTGACCAGGCCGCCACCCAGACCAAACGCCGCTTCGACCTGGTCGACCTCGACCCGTTCACCTAGGACACCTCAAGAGAGATCAATGCCTGGATCGAGCACCTGGCCGGAACCGAGGCTCAACTACGTCTCCTCGGCGCCCGACGGGACTGAGCAGGAAGAACGGGACACAACGCCTCATGTGAGTGACTGACGCCCACGGGCCTGAGCACCGATACTCCGTTGCTTGATCAAAAACCGGTTCGACAGCATGGCGCGATGCAACGACATGAGCACGCCGGACCCGCAGCACTGCGCGCCATGCAGAGCCTGGCCACCCGCACCTTTCCGGCAACGGGCTACCACCACATCGGCGACCTCACATGGCACGGGTGCCTGGCCCTCGACCGCGCCGACCAGTGCCCGACAGCGGTCTGGACCCAGGGCGACCAGACGCTGGCCTGGGGCTGGTTAGAACTGCCCGACACCTTGATGCTCCAGGTCGACCCGGAGCACCCGGAACTGGCTCACGAGGTCCTCGCCTGGGCCGAACACACGGCATCAGGCCCGCTGAGCATCGATGTCACCGAGACCGAACCACACCTGATCAAGGCACTGGAACAGCACGGCTACACCCGGACCGACGACGGCCCGTTCATGACGTGCCTTGGCCGCCCCCTCACCGACCTGCCGGACATCCCCCACCCGCCGGACGGCTACTCGATCCACCCCCAGCGCGACCATGCCGACGTGGCAGGCCGGGCGGCAGCGCACCGCGCCGCCTTCGGATCGATCCGAATCACCACCGAACGACACGCCCGCATGAGGGACACCTGGCCCTACCGGCCCGAACACGACCTCATCGTGACCTCGCCCACCGGGGAAGTCGTCGCCTACTGCCAAGGCTGGTACGACCCGACCAACGGAATCGGTGAGTTCGAACCCGTCGGTACCCACCCCGATCACCGCCGCCTTGGCCTTGCCCGAGCCGTCTGCATCGCGGTGCTGCACGCCTTCGCCGACGCCGGCGGCCACCGTGCCATCGTCTACTCGCGCGGCGACGCCGCATACCCCATCCCCAAGCGGCTGTACGAGTCCTTGGGCTTCACCGCGTACACCCGCACCCACACCTACGTCGGCGCACCGACCGGCTGAGACGCCGACGGGGTCCCGCTGATCAGAACAACCGGGACCCGATGGCTCGCCGGATGGTGTCCCGCCAAGTGGTGTAGGAATCCGGACCACCTCGCTCCGGCGGCCGCCTCTTCGACAAGCACCGTCGGGATCCCTCGGGTGGTGTCGATGCTGTTCCCGGCCGCCGGAGCGGCCTCTGCTCGGGCGTCGGCGCTGTCGGTGCTTGTGACCTGTGGAGTCGTGAACTCCACGCCGCCATACCACTTCGCGGGACGCGACCGCTCGCCGTGTCATCACTATGAACGAGGTCCTGGAAGAGCTGGTGAACCGGGAGCTCACCGAGGCAGAGTCTGAGGAGCCACGCGCGAAGGCCCGAGCCTTTCGCACTTCGGGCGTCTCCTGCTACCAGTCGTTACGTGCTAGTTGTATGAGGCCAGGACGTTGGTTACGCCGACGAGTAGTTGTTGCGGGTCAGGACGTTGGTGACGGCGCATAGTGGTGGGCAAGATTGGTGGCGAGGTCGCGGAGGTGAGCCCTGGCTTCGGTGGGGCCGTGCACAGTGATGGCGCTCCCGAACGGCAGTAGTGCTCGCACGTCCTCCAGATGCAGGAAGCGGATCGTTACCTTGCGGCCGGTGGCGGATTCTTCATGGTCGTCGTCCAGGACGAGTCGTAGGCCAAAGATCCGTTGCGCTCGCTCGATCTGGGTCTGGTCGATGGTGGCGCTGACCTCTATCGCGTGGTTGTGCTCCCACTGATCAATGAGCGCTGCAGCGACGGTGGCCAGGGTCTGGCTCTCGCGGATCCGTCGTGGCTGGTCGACTTCTCTCCACGTCGTGATCCGTTCGAGTCGGTACATCCGTGGCACTCGGGCACAGTCGGCGACGAGGTACCAGATGCCGGCCTTGGCGAACAGCCCGTAGGGATCCACGACCAGGTCGCGTGGGCATGACTCGCGTGGGCTGTCGTACTCGATCCGTAGCCGGCGACCTCGCCGCACTGCGCCGATCAGCGAAGCCGGAGTCGTGCCGGAAGCTCGTGCCTGATGCCAGGGACGGCTGTCCACGTGCACTACGTCGGTGAGCGGCAGGAGCTCATGAACTCGACGTGGCTGTGTAGCGGCGATCTTGGAGCGCGCGCGCTGGCTTTCGGCCGATGCGTTGAGCTCCGCACGTTGCTTCTCATCCAGCCCGGTGAGCGACAGATGATCACGCTCGCCCGGTGTGAGTCGCGTGAGGTCGAGCCCGGATCCGGGCAGCATGGTCACGCCTCCGAGGCGGCCCCGGTGTGCGGTCACCGGCAGACCGGCGTCGCGGAGCCAGTTCAGGTCTCGGGTGATGGTTCGAAGGGACACCCCGAGCGCTGAGGCAAGTTCCTGTGTGGTCACGGCATCCCTCGATTTGAGGAGCAGCATCAGGCTGAAGAAGCGATCTGGGGTCACACACCAATTTTTTCAGGAATTGCGACACGATGCGGCGCATATCCCGGTCAGGCTGGTGGATGCGTACCTACGGCCTGTGAGAAGGAACAACCATGACCACATCCGTCGTGTCCATCGTCTACGTGAACGACGCTCCCGCCGCAGCTCGTTTCTACGGCGACCTCCTCGGCATGAGCCCCTCGTTCGAGACTTCGGGATACATCACCTTCGACCTCGGGCCAGGCGCTGACCTCGGTCTGTGGTCTGGCCAGTTCGAGGATCTGTCACCGGACGTCCCGCGCACCAGTGAGGTTTGCCTGGCCATCGACGGTGGACCCGACGAGCTCAACGCGACCTTTGAGCAGTGGAATTCCAAGGGGGTCACGATCCTGCGCGAGCCTCATGATGCCGGCTTCGGGCTGACCTTCCTCGCAGCCGATCCTGACGGGAACCGCATCCGCGTCGCACCGCGGGACTGAAAGGCCGCAATGCGGCAGGCGCGCACGATAGGTGTCGCGCCTGCCGTCGTCTGACTTCGAGAGGACGACGAGTGCCCCACGCGAATGCGCCCCTGAGCGTCGAGGGCCGTAGGCGGCTCGTGAAGCGGTACCAGACACGTCCCATCGCCCACGTCGCCGCTGAGATGGGCATCTCTCGCGCATGCGCCGGCAAGTGGGTATCGCTGGCGGCCACACGGTGGTGCGGGATTGCAAGACCGGCCGTCGAGTCCGCACCTGAGTCCGAACGCGACTCCAGCATGAGTCATCGAGCAGATCGAGTCCTGGCGCCGCGAGCACAAGTGGTCCGTGCAACGGATCACCGACGAACTTGTGAGTATCGGTTTTGTGATCAGCCGGCGAACTGTCAGCCGACACCTGACCCGGCTCGGCCTCGGCGAACGCCGCTTCATCGACCCAGGCGGTGAGAACAACCGGAAGCCGTGAAGAAGGTCGGCCGGATCTCTGATGGCAGCGGGTGGCGGATCCACGGCCGGGACAGCGATCAGGCCGAGGTCGCTGGTGCTGTGACCGCATGGGTTCGCCGGGTTGGCGGTCGTGACGGTTGGATGTGGGGTGACGTCCGATCCGACCGCCGGAGGCGCGGTGGCCGAGCCCGTCCGTGTGCGCAGATTGACCGACCAGGAAGGTCAACGGCTGCAGCAGATCGTGCGCCGGGGCAGCACAAGTTCGGTGCGCTACCGGCGCGCGATGATGCTGCTGGCCTCCGCCGGCCGGAACCGCGTGCCGGTGATCGCCCAGCTGGTGCAGGCCGACGAGGACACCGTCCGGGATGTGATTCATCGGTTCAACGAGATCGGCCTGGCCTGTCTGGGCCCTCAGTGGGCGGGAGGCCGTCCCCGCCGACTCAGCCCTGACGACGAGGACTTCGTCATCCAGACGGCCACCACCCGCCCTCCCAAGCTCGGCCAGCCTTTCACCCGCTGGTCCCTGCGCAAACTCGTCGCCTACCTGCGCAAAGTCCACGGCCGGGTCATCCTCATCGGCCGTGAGGCGTTACGTTGCCTGCTCGCTCGCCGCGGCGTCACCTTCCAGCGCACAAAGACATGGAAGGAATCCCCGGACCCTGACCGCGAGGCGAAGCTGGACCGGATCGAGGGAGTCGTTGGCCGCTTCCCGGACCGGGTCTTCGCTTTCGACGAGTTCGGCCCACTCGGCATCCGACCCACCGCAGGCTCGGGCTGGGCCGCCCACAAGCACCCCGAGCGGGTGCCGGCGACCTGTCACCGCACCCACGGAGTGCGCTACTTCCACGGCTGCACTCGGTCGGCGACGACACCCTGTGGGGCGTCAATCGCCGCACGAAGGGCGCCGCCAACACGCTGGCCGCGCTGAAATCGATCCGCGCCGCCCGGCCCGACGGCGCCCCGATCTACGTATTCATGGACGTGCAGACCCGGGCACTGCACGCCTGTCTGCGGTGGCGCAACGCCAACGCCCGTCACCGCGACATCCTGGCCGCTGAACGCAAGGAACGGGCCCGCATCCGAAGCGAGAAGGGCGTCCGCTGGGGCGGGCGCCCCCTCGCATCCGCAGCGTGATCGACCCGGCGCACCTATGCGATCACAGCACTGATCATCGACGTTCCTTGCTCATCCTCGACCGATAGCGCTCCAGAACCCCGACGGAAAGTGCTGATACGGCCATCAGACCGAACAGGATCGAGTTCGAAGCGCCGCCGTGGTGTCGTTCCCAGACACGGATTCCCACCAGTAGGACGACGAGACCGAACAGGGCGAGCTGAACGCGCCGGATAACGCCCGCTCGCCGACCAAGGCGTCCCTCGTTGTTATCACTTCCACGCACCCAGGCCCCTCCGCCTCTTCGCTGGGCTGACCCCCTGGTCTCTCGCGGATACAGCGGCGACGCCAAGTTGCCTTGCATCCAACCAGAACAGGAGCCACCGGCGCGGCCCGACCCGGCGAACCTATGCGGTCACAGCACTAGCCAGCGCACGGCTCCGTCCCACTGCCAGTCCGCGCGCCGGGGCAGGCCGGGAAGCGGGATGCGGCCCGTACACCACAACAGAGTGTCGGACGGACGGTGCCCGGACGGAGCGTCGGGGAAGAGGCGGGCGAGGACGGCGGTGCTCAGACCGTCGGGCGGGGTCCAGGACAGGCTGAGGGCGCGGGTGATGTCGTAAGTGTGGACGGCCAGTTCGGTGATTCCCATGGCGGCGAAACCGGTGGCGTCGGAGTGGCCCCAGGGGTGCCAGGCGTGTGCTTCGGCCGGCGTGTCGCGGACGGTGGAGCTGAGGAGGGACGCGGCGATCCGGAGGCCTTCCAGACAAGTGGGGATGGGGGCCTGGGGGTCGAGTGAGGCGAAGAGGGTGGTGTAGCGGTCGTCAGGGCGGGCGATGAGGAGGCCGGTGTAGCCGGTCAGGCCGAGGGCGAGATGGTCGAGGGTCTGGCGGCAGGTCCAGTCGAGGCCGCGGGCGGGGCGTGACCAGTCCTGGTCGGCTCCCTCGAGGAGGGCGGCCAGGCAGTCGTCGGTGGCAGCGGCCAGAAGGTCCGTCCATGGCGCGGTGGTAGCGGGAGTCATCGGGTCCGGCGCGGGATGAGTGGCAGCTGTTGGTGTCACGGTCATTTGTCGTCCGCCGGGTGCTTCAGGACTTCGATCACGCTCGCGTAGCTGTCGGAGCCGTGGCCTGCGGCCTTGGTTCGTTCCATGGCGGACTTCAGGAGTTCGGGCAGGGCGTTGTCGATGCCGCGGGCCGCTGCGGCGTGGATGAGGTGGTCGATGGTCGCGATCTGCACGTCGATGGTGGCGTCGTCGCCCGGGTAACGGCCGGCATCCACCTGGGGGGCGTAGGTGGTCAGGAAGCCGGCCACGGCGGTCAGCCAGCGGATCGCGATCGGGGTGAAGGCCGTGGCCGACACCTTCTCCGCGCCGACCAGCGCGGTGCCATGCAGCCAGCCGGTCATGGTGGACCACATCAGGCCGAGCAGGGCAGCGTCGTAGAGGGAGGCCAGACCCGGGTCAGCACCCAGGTACAGGGGGTCGCCCAGGGACTCCAAGGCCGGACGACGGGCTTCGAAGGCAGTGTGCGAACCGCTGTAGAGGAACATCATCTCCGGGCTGCCGACCCCCGGTGGGGTGGTCATGATCGCGCCGTCGAGGTAGTCGGCGGCGTGCGACCGGGCCCACGCGGCGGCCTCGTGAGCCTGCTCCGGGGAACCGGAGGAGAGGTTGATCAGGACCTTGCCCTTGAGGGACGCGGCGACGGGATCGAGGACGCCGTACAGCGCCTCGTAATCCAGTACGCAGGCGATGATCAGCGGGCTCGCCGCGATCGCCTCCTCGGGTGTCGCGGCCAGGCGGGCCCCCTGGCCGACCAGTGCCTGAGCCTTGTCCGCCGAGCGGTTCCACACGGTGGTCTGGTACCCCCGCTGCAGAAATACGGCGGCCAGCGCCGAGCCCATCGAGCCCAGTCCGATGACAGTCAACGCTGGACGGTCAGCATGCATGCCACAACTCCTTTTGTACGCCCGCACGTTCGCGGCTGATCACGTACGGACCACGCTCGCAGCTCGTGGCGAACGGAAACAGTGATACCGATGCCCGCATCCACCAAATTCCTGCCATACCCTTCAGGGTGTGAGCGCCGGATCTGTCGCCGTGGTCGTGACTGAGAACGTCGGAGTCCCCTCATGGGATCTGTACGAACTGAGCATCCCCTGCACCGTCTTCGGGAAGCCGCAGCCCGACCTGGCCGACCCCTGGTACGACCTGCGGCTGTGCAGTACGGGGGAACGTCAGCAAGACACCTCTTCGACCGAGACCGGACTGTCACTGCAGACCCGCTACGGGCTCGACGACCTTGTCGGTGCCGACACGGTCATCGTGCCTTCGGTGCCGGACCCCTGTGTCGACGAGGGCCGGCCGCTGCCGCAAGCCCTGATCACGGCGCTGCGCAACGCCTACGACGCAGGCGCCCGTGTGGTCTCCTTGTGTACCGGCGCGTTCGCACTCGCCGAGGCGGGGCTGCTCGACGGACGACGCGCCACCGCCCATTGGATGCACACCGCTCAACTGGCCGAGCGCTACCCGAAGGTACAAGTCGACGACTCGGTGCTGTACGTGGACGACGGCGATGTGCTCACCAGCGCCGGACTGACCGCCGGACTCGACCTCTGCCTCCATCTGGTACGCCGTGACCTGGGCGCACACGTCGCCAATCAGCTGGCCCGCCGGATGGTGGTACCCGCCCACCGCCCCGGCGGCCAGGCGCAGTTCATCGACCTGTCCGTGCCCACCACCGACGACGGGAGCCTGGGGCCCGTACTGGACTGGGCCCGTACACACCTGGACCAACCCCTGACGGTCGAGGATCTGGCACAACGCGCGGCGATGAGCCCGCGGACCCTCCACCGACGACTCCAGGCAGCCACCGGGACAACTCCACTTCAGTGGCTCCTCAATCAACGCCTGGTACGGGCCCAAAGCCTGCTGGAGTCGACGGACTTACCGATCGAGAAGGTCGGGGAGCTGAGCGGCCTCGGCACGGCGAACAACCTCCGCCATCACTTCCTCAAACACATCGGGGTGTCGCCGAGCAACTACCGACGGGCCTTCCCCCGGACGATGCCCGAATCATCCCCCTCCCGGCATGAGAGCCGGTCGCAGGGCCGGGCGGGCCGACAGCTGACTGACCGCGGCGCATCCGATGCCCCGGTGACGCCAAGGGCGACGGGCTCAAGAGATTGATGCCAAAGGCGCCATCCGCGTCTCTTCGCGACGGGCACCCTCGGCGGACTGACCACGAAGATCCACCTCGCTGTCGACGCCCGCTGCCGGCCCCTTGCGTTCGTGCTTACCGCCGCCCATGTCTTCCTCACCGAAGCACAAGCTCACCGAGACCCACAACGACCCAACGGAGCACTACTGGCTAGCCGGGCGAAGTCGGCCGGGGCGAAGCGTGGCCACGTCTACCCGCACTCCGTCGTCGATGGTTTCTCACGGCTCGCCTACACAGAACCGCTGGGCGATGAGAAGGGCGCGACGGCTGCTGCTTCCCTCGCCCGGGCGAAGGTCTGGTTCGCCGCCCACGGCATCAACATGACCGGCAAGCTCACCGCGGTCGGCGCCCCCGAGGAGCACATCGCGCCCCTGCGCACCGCCCGCCTCCGCTCCGGCGTCCCCGGCCTCTCCCCCGCCCTGCCCGACCGCGAGATCGTCCCCGGCGAACTCCTCGACCTCCCCGGCCGCCGCCTGCGCGCGATCCACCGGGTCGTCACCGACAATGCCGCTTGCTACCGCTCCGGCGACTTCGCCCGCATCGTCGGGCAAGGCACCCGGCGCGACAGCAAGCGCCGTTGTCCGTGACGATGCGTTCGATGCGGGTGATGCCGTGGGCGGGCTGCGTACCAGGCCCTGGCCCGTTGCAGGAACGCGATGGCGGTAGCGACTTTCTCGTCGGGCAGCGCTTCGGTGTAGGCAACCCGGCTGAATCCGTCGACGGCGGAGGGAAGGTGGACGTAGCCGCCGCGCGCGCCCTCGTTCTTGCGGTGCTCGACGGCCTTGGCCTGGTTGCTTCCGCGTCCATGGACCCGCCGGCCACCGCCCTCCGGGATCCGGCCGACCTTTTTCACGTCGATGTGGACCATGTGTCCGGGCCGACGGGCGGCGATCTGTCGTGGGTTTCCGGTTCGATTCGCCGTTCGGGTCGATGAAGCGGCGGCGGTTCAGTCGGAGCGCGTGCAGGTGTCGCGCTACGGTGCGACGACTGATCGCGATGCCTTTGGCTTGCAGTTCGAAGGCGATCCGTTCTGCGGACCATGTGTGAGTGCGGCGGAGTTCTTCGATCAGGGCCACGACCTCGGCTTTCATAGCTGTCGGCGGGTGTCGAGGCGCTGACGAGCGGTCGAGCAGGCCCAGCTCGCCATGGCGGCGGTAGCGGTTGACCCACTTTGACGCGCAGGTGCGGGAGATGCCCGTCTCAGCGGCGACGTGGGCGATCGGTCGGGTCTTGCATCGCTCGATGAGGCGTCGACGGCCCTCGACGGGCAGTGGGCGCGTTGGCGTGAGTCATGAACGCGCTCCTTGTGGGGTGCGCGGAGCTGGGGCACGACCAGCCGGTCGTGCCCCAGCTCCGTGTGCGGGCCGTCGTCTGTTCGACGCAGCTGCCTCCTGGCCCCGGCGGGGCCGGCGGCTCGGCAGGAAGCGCAGAGGCGTCAGGCGGTGAGGAGGGCGCCGCCGTCTGTTTCGAGGACGGTGCCGGTGATGTTGGGGTTGGTGGCCAGCAGCACAATGGCCTCGGCGATGTCGGGGGCGGTGGCGATGCGCTTGGTGGGCAAGGAAGCGGCTGCCTGCGCGAAGAAGCCCTCTCGTTCCTCGGCGGCGAGCCCGTCCCACCACGGCGTGTCGACGTAGCCCGGGGAGACGGCGTTGATCCGGATGGGCGCGAGTTCGGCGGCCAGCGGCTGGACGAGCCCTTCAACGGCGGCGTTGAGCGAGCCGATGCCGGCCGTGCCGGGCATGGCGGCCCGGGCGGTGACCGCCCCGACGAGGGTGACCGAGGCGTCTTTGCTGAGGTGAGCGAGGCCGGCCTGGAGCGCGGTGACCGTGGGCCAGTACTTCTCCTCGAACGCCTGCCGCAGGCCGTCTATGGGCAGTTCCCCGAACGGTCCCGCCCCGCCGTTGCCGGTGAGGGTGATGATCAGACGCTGGATCGGCGCGATCTGCGCGGCGAGCGACGCGACCGCCCGGGCGTCGGCGGCATCGAGTACATGACCGTGGACCCGGCCGTCGATGGCGGCCTTCGCGCGGAGCATCCGCTCCTCGTTGCGTCCGGCGATGTGGACATCGTCTCCTTTGGCGGTCAGGTGCCGGGCTGTGGCCAGGCCGACGCCTGACGTTCCGCCGATGACGAGCGTGGTGGGCATGGTGACTCCTTATTTCGAGACGTTACGTCTCGAAGAGTAGCACTTTCCTAGACGTCTCGTCTCGGAATGGTTAGGGTTAGGCCCATGACCAGTGCCAAGACTCCGGCTCGCGGCCGGAAGCGCAGCGAGCAGACCAGGCTCGCGATCCTCACCGCCGCGTACGAGCTCACGACCGAGGTCGGCTATCAGGCCGTCACGATCGAGGGCATCGCCGCCCGGGCCGGGGCGGGCAAGCAGACCGTCTACCGCTGGTGGCCTACGAAGGCGGACGTCCTGCTGGAGGCCCTGGCCGTCAAGGCCGATCTGAAGGTCTCCACCGCGGACCGGGGCTCATTCGAGACCGAGCTGGCCGTATTCCTGCGCGACTCCGCGGCCTTGATGGTGCACCCAGGGGTGGTTGCCGTCCTGCGCTCCCTGATGGGCGAGGCGCAGCGGGATCCGGACTTCCGGCGCCGCTTCCAAGACGGCTTCCTGACCAAGCGCAGAGCCGCCCTGGAGACCCTCGTCGAGCGGGCCGCGGCGCGCGGCGACAAGCCCGCTCACCTGACCGCCGCCTTCGCAGCCGACGTGGTGTTCGGCCTGATCTGGTACCGCATCCTCGCCACCGAGCACCTCCTCGACGAGGACGACGTCGCCGCCATCCAGCACCTGTTCACCGAACACCACGGCAAGGAGTAACGACATGTCCGAGCGGATCATCGTCCTCACCGGGGCAACCGACGGGCTGGGCCGCGCGCTCAGCCGCGAGCTCGCTCGCCGGCCCGCGACCACGCTCATCCTCCACGGCCGCGACAAGACCCGGCTCGACGAGCTGGCCTCCTCGCTGTCCGACGCACCCGCGTCGGTCAGGACGGTCCGCGCCGACTTCTCCGAGCTGGCGCAGGTGCATCGGCTTGCAGACGAGATCGCCGGGCTTACCGACCGCGTCTCGGTGCTGGTGAACAACGCCGGCATCGGCGGCGGGGAACCCGACGGCACGGACCGCCGGCTGTCCGCTGACGGGCACGAGCTCCGGTTCGCGACCAACCACCTGGCCCCGTTCGCCCTGACGCAGCGGCTCCTGCCCCTGCTCGACCGCGGCGCACCGGCCCGTATCGTCAACGTCGCATCGATCGGCCAGTCACCGATCGACTTCGACGACCCGTCCCTCGAGCACGGCTATTCCGGCATGCGCGCCTACGGCCAGTCCAAGCTCGCGATGATC
This sequence comes from Streptomyces sp. DG2A-72, assembly GCF_030499575.1. Lineage (NCBI taxonomy): Bacteria > Bacillati > Actinomycetota > Actinomycetes > Kitasatosporales > Streptomycetaceae > Streptomyces > Streptomyces sp. DG2A-72. The sequence goes on along the minus strand of NZ_JASTLC010000001.1, from coordinate 4,646,928 downwards.
ACCACGGGGTTCATGCTCGCCCGGCAACTCGACCCGCACCGGATCACGGTCAACAGCCTGCACCCGGCCACGTACATGCCGACCAAGATGGTCCTGGAGTCCGTCGGCCACAGCATCGACTCCCTCGAAACCGGCGTGGCGGCCACCCTGCGCCTGATCCTCGACCCGGAACTCGAAGGCGTCACCGGGGAGTTCTACGACCGCACCCGCGCCGCGCAAGCGCACGCGGACGCCTACGACCCGGGCATTCAGCAGCGGCTCTGGGACCTCAGCATCCGCCTCACCGAGCGGAACCAGTAACTCCCAGCACCGACTCACGCGACATCGCACATGGAGGCGACGTCATCAACGTCCTGACCCGCAACAGGTCTCGCTGGACACCACGGTGCTGCCGGTGATGGTCCGCGAGAGCGTGTTCGGCGACCCGGTCAAGGTTCACCTCACCATGGCCATGGACGTGCACACGCATTCGCTTTGCGCCTTCCGCCTCACCCTGGTCTCCGACACGTCGGTGGATGTCGCGATGCTGCTGCGGGACGTGATGCTGCCGCTGCCCATGCGCTCCGACTGGGGCGAGGACCTGGAACGGCCCTATCCCGGCCTGCCCGCCGCGGTGGTTGCCGAGTTCGCCGGGCACAAGGTCGCCGGCCTGCCGTTCTTCACCCCGGAGACGGTGACCACGGACCACGGCTCGGTCTCTCGCAACCACCACCTGGTCGACGTCCAGCGGGTCCTCGGCTGCAACATCCTGCCCTCGCGGACCCTGCGGCCGACCGACAAGGCGGCGGTTGAGCGGGCCTTCGGCGCGATCAGGTCGCTGCTGTTGGAGCAACTGCCCGGCTACACCGGCATCGACCCAGCTGACCGCGGCGCCGACCCGGACGGCGACGCGGTGCTGACCATCGACGAGACAAAGCACCTGATCGCCACCTGGATCGTCTCCGTCTGGCAACGTCGCAGGCTGGATGAGTACGCACCCAGCTGGGACCCCGGCGGCGACCACAGCCCGAACTCCCTGTTCGCGGGCTCGTTCGCCCAGGCCGGCTTCGCCATGGAGATCCCTTCACCGGAGCTCTTCTACGAACTGCTGCCCGTTCACTACGTCCAGAAGATCGACGCCCGGCGCGGGGTCAAGGTCCGCGGACTTTGGTATGACGGCCCGGTCCTGGCCCCCTACCGCGGCCAGCGCTCCGCCCGCGGCGGTGCACACAAGGGCAAGTGGGTCATCCGCCGGGACCCCAGGGATCGCCGCAGCGTGTTCTTCCAGGACCCGCTCAGCCACGAATGGCACCCGCTGTCCTGGACCGGGCTGCCGCCCGACGGTCAGGCCCCCGCCTTCGGCGAGGCACGGGTACGCGAACTGCCGGACGCACGTCCAGCACCACGGCCCTGCCATCCCGGCGGCGTACGAGGTAATCCGGCGTGTGGCTCACCCGCCGCCTCCGGCCGCCGCACCGCCACGACAACCGAAACGGCTGCGAGACCAGCCCGCACACCTCCGGCTCAGCATCCAGCCGCATCAGGTGGCTCAGCTCCACCCACGACTCGTAACCCACCAAATCGGCGCTGGTCGCAGCCCAGTACCGGCCCGGGAAACTTCAACCCAGGGAAATGCCGTTGCCCGCGATATGACGGGAAGCCGCGGACCGGCCGCCCGGCCTCGAACGGCACCGAGACCGCATCCGCCAACGACAGCCGGTGTTCACCCTGGTCGTCCCGCCAGCCGACCTCGAAGGCGTCTACTTGTGACGGCTTCGCCCCCTCCAGCGCACCCAGCCCCATGTATGCCACTTGCAGACCTGCAGGGACTGGGCAGCTCGAATGGGAACCAAACCCCTCGTCCGGGTGACCAGTCCGGCGGGATCCCCCGCCGCTGGGCCGTGTCTCCTAACTGCTGAGGCGAGGCGAGGGGCTTTCGGTAAGGCTCGTAAGGTGTAGGCATGTGGACCCAGCACATCCAGGCTCTGTAAGCACGAGACGGTGAGGGCGATGCCGTAGAGCGTCGCCCTCCTTGGTGTGCCTGTTTCGTGATCCATCTTCCTTGCACCGCCCGCACTGAGGCGGCCGGATGCCGGGCCTCATTCTTCTTAAGGCGGCGGCTTCCGAGAGGGTGTTAAGTCCCGTTCCTGGTGATGTGGTGTCGCTCGTTCGTTGGCGATCGGGCGGCTCTTCTTTCGCGTCATGTCGTGTGCATGATGGGGTTGCGGGTATGGGGCGGATGCCGTACGCCACCGACTTGTCCGACGGGCAGTGGGCGTTGATCGAGCCGCTGGTCACTGCGTGGAAGTAGGAGCGGGTGGCACGGTCGGCGGCCGGGGACTCGTGCTCCTGGGACCTGCGTGAGTTCGTGAACGCGCTGCTTTACCAGAACCGGACGGGCTGTCAGTGGCGGCTCCTGCCACACGATCTCCCGGCCTGGTCGGCGGTGTTCTCTACTTCGCCCTGTGGCGCCAGGACGGCCTTGACCAGCGGATCCAGGAGATCCTGCGCTGCCAGGCGCGGGAGCGGTCCAGACGATTAGGGGACCCGCCCCTGGTGATCATCGACACCCAGTCCGTCCGTGTGGCGGCCGGGGTGCCGAAGGAGACGACGGGACTGGACGCGAACAAGAAGACGCCCGGCAGGAAGCGGCGACTCGCCGTCGACGTGCTGGGCCTAATCACCGGTGTGGTGACCCTCGCCGCGAGCGCGCACGACAACGAGGCCGGCATCGCCCTGCTGGACCAGGCGGCCGAACGATACGGGATGCGCCTGGGAAAGGTCCTGGTCGACCAGGGTTTCAAGGACGCCGTGATCATCCACAGGGCGGTGGAGGACATCATCGTCGCGGTGGTCCGCCGAAACCCCGAGGCCGAAGACAAGGGCTTCGCGCCGCAACCGAAGCGGTGGGTGGTTGAGCAGGTCAACGGCACCCTTACGCTGCACCGGCGCCTCGCCCGCGACTACGACCACCGGCCCGACAACGCGGCCTCCCGCGTCTACTGGGCCTCCACCGCCGGCATGCTCCGCCGCCTCACCACCCCTGCCCCCACCTGGCGGGACGACATGGAACTGGCCGCGTGAACGTCCACGAACTCCTGCGGCTGCTGCAGACTGAACACGACGGGACCGCCCAACGAGCCGACAGCCTGCACGAACAGATCGAACGGCTCACCACCGCCCTCGCCGAGACCGAAGCCCACCTGACCGAGCTCACCGCGACCCGCGAGGTCATCGACGGACTCGCCCCTCCCGACCACGCAACGGCCCCCGCGGAGACCACCACCGTCTACCAGCACATCGTGACCACGTTCAACGAGCACCCCGGGAAGGTGTTCCACGTCCATGACCTGCACGAGCACCTCAGCCTGCCCACCAACGAGCCCTCGATCAACGTCACCCGCTCCCGCCTGGGACGACTCGTCCGCCAGAGACTCCTCGAACAACCCGGACGAGGCCGCTACCAGAAACAGACTTAACGCCCTCTCAGAACTCATCGGTAAGTGCTGTTCGTAGTCATCGACAAAGCCATGCACTGTCACCGCGGGGCCTGTCGACGTCGTCGCAGATCGGATGGCGTCGTGATGCGCCTTCGTTGACGGTGTACTGCAGGGCTGGGGGCAGCCGACCGCCAAGTCGGTGTGCTTCCGTACGTCGGTGTCACTGGACTGGGTGACGTCAGTTTGGAAGAGCGATCTTTGAGCTGCTCGGATGGGGCGGCACGCGAAGTGTCTCCTGATTGCCATACGCCAGTACGCCACCGGAGTTGACTGTGAACGACGACCCCGTGCTTGCCTCCACACCGCTGCCTGGCCTGGAGCGGTCGACCGTCACCCCTGCTGCGGCAGCGGAGATCCTGGAGCAGACCCGGCGGCACGGTTGTAATCCGCGCAAGTTGGATTCCTCGTACGCTGAGCGGCTTGCGCGTGACATGTCCAGCGGAAGCTGGGACGACTACAACCCGGATGTGCTGTCGTTGTGCGAGCACGGGGCGGCGCTGCAGGGGCAGCACCGTCTCGAAGCGGTGATCATCAGTCAGGTGTCGCGCAGTTTCCTCATCGCACGGGACGTTCCCCATGCGGCGGCGACGATCATGGACTGCGGCAAGGCGCGCTCAGCGGCCACCGCGTTGTCAATCGTCGGCGTCGAACGACACAGCAAGGACATCTCCTCCACTGTCCGGCTGCTCCAACACTACGATGTCGAACGCGACAAGATCCCGTGGTCTACCTGGCGGTCCGTCGTCTACACCAACGCCGAGATCGTGCGGTTCTTCCAGACCACATACAGGGACCTCGCAACTTTCCTGCCTCTGATGACCGCCCTGAAGAAGGGCCTGTCCTCTTCCCCGGCCGCTTCGCTCGCCTGCGCCTACCTGGTTCACCGAGACGGGGGGAGCACCTCGAGAGCCGACGATTTCTTCGAAGGGCTGGCCTCGGGTACCAACCTGGATGCGTCCGACCCCCGGTGGGTCACCATCCGCTACTTCCAAGGCCCCTCCCGCCCCCGCCGTGGCAACATGACCAGTGTTTATCACCTGGGGATCCTGATTAAGACGTGGAACCTGTGGGCCACCGGCCAGACGTGGGAGCTCGTCTACTTTCGGCCCAGCCAGTGCATGCCCGATGTCGTCAACGTCACCGAGCCGCCCACGCCCGGTAGCAGAAGGACGGACGGGCCGCGCGTTCCCACACGCCGCCGGACCTCCGGACGCAATCCTGGATCGGGCAGGAACGCGGGCATTCAGGCGCATCTGCCGCTGGATGAAAGCCGCATGCCGGTATGAGGTCGGCAACTCATGGTCTGTGGAGAGCCGCTATCAGCGGGTGCGCGGGCGTGCGCTTGGTCGGCGAGCGGCGCCGGCCGACGCCGGAAGGGTCCTGCTCTTCCCGTTGCACGGTCTCCGACGTGTGGCACAGACCGTCACGAGAAGACGTCCCCGGGGGCGTGCACCCGCAGGTGGGGCGGGTGCGGAAGCAGTGCCGCCTGGCAACGCGGCCGCGGAGGACTCTGTTGCGCCACCCGGTTTCACCTACCCACGCCACACGGCCGATCAGGGCAGCAGTCGTTGATCTTGAGTGGTCTGTCCTGATGATGGAAGCGTGACGGGAGCCCCCTGCCATGAGGCTCCCGTCACTGCCCGTGCTCTCTCGGAAAGGATCCACACGGACATGGTCCATGGTTGCAAAAGACCAGCCGCCTTGTGGCGGCGTAGGTGTCCCGGCGAACCCATCGCCCATACGGCGGACCTCTTGCCGTCGTGTGCCAACCCCGCCCACTGCCCATCGCCAGCGCTCACGCCACTCAGAGCCGTCCGGCGCAGCCCGCTGTTCCAACAGCGCACGCTGCTTGTGTTGTTCGGGGCGTGCACTCTCGCCAACAGCGTAGGCTGCGTCGTGGCGCTCACCAGCGGACAGCCTCTGTCCGCTCTGGCTGCAGGAGCCTGCACGTTCGGCGGAGCCTTTGCGTTCCTGCACGAACATACGGAGTGACAGCACCCAGGGGGATTCGGCCCCCGCGCATCTAACGGGTGTCCGCCCGCCTTGCCTTCACCATCTTCGCTGCTCTCTGCGTCTTGGGGCAGCGGAGCCTTTGGCGGGCGGGCGGAGCCCGACTCCACATACCTCAAGGCCATGTGGTCAAGCGACGTGAGCTGGGAAGACACCGCGCGGATGCAAAGCATCACCACGGAAATCCCCTCATCGTCTTTATCCCGTAGTCAACCGGAGTCCGCCCGTGAACGACGAGAGCATGTCCGTCCTCGCACCTCTGCCCGAGCCGGTGCGCGAGACAATTACCCCTGCTGCGGCAGCGAAGATTCTGGAGCAGACCCGGCGGCACGGTTGTAATCCGCGCAAGTTGGATTCCTCGTACGCTGAGCGGCTTGCGCGTGACATGTCCAGCGGAAGCTGGGACGACTACAACCCGGATGTGCTGTCGTTGTGCGAGCACGGGGCGGCGCTGCAGGGGCAGCACCGTCTCGAAGCGGTGATCATCAGTCAGGTGTCGCGCAGTTTCCTCATCGCACGGGACGTTCCCCATGCGGCGGCGACGATCATGGACTGCGGCAAGGCGCGCTCAGCGGCCACCGCGTTGTCAAGCGTCGGCGTCGAACGGCACGGCAAGAACATCTCCTCCACCGTCCGGCTGCTCCAGCTCTACGATGTCGAACGCGGAAACGTTGCTTGGCCGGCATGGCGGTCCGTCGTCTACACCAACGCCGAGATCGTGCGCTTCTTCCAGGACACCTATTCAGATCTTCCCAACTTCCTGCCTCTCATGGCCGCGCTCAGGAGTGGGGTCTACTCCGCCCCCGCTGCATCACTGGCCTGCGCATACTTGGTCCACCGGGACGGCGGTAACACCCCGAAGGCCAACGACTTCTTCCAAGGGCTGATCTCCGGAGCGCACCTGGACACAGCCGACCCCCGGTGGGTCGTTCGCCGCTACTTCCAAAACCCCGCCCGCCCCCGACGCGGCAACACCGTCAGTTCACTCCAGCTGGGACTGCTGCTCAAGACCTGGAACCTGTGGATCTCGGATGCGATGTGGGAGACCGCATACTTTCGACCCAACGAACGCATGCCCGACATCATCCGCGCGCACTCCCGCTACGCAGACGCCGAAGCACAGCGTGAGGCGACGAGCCCAGCCGATGATGGAGGATCCGCTCCGACGAGCCGTCGCACCGCCGAGAAGACTCGGGTCCCCGGACAAAGCCTCAGCCTCGTGCGGGCGCACCTCTGAGCGGCAAGGACTGCAGGCGGTGCAGCCACCCAGATCCAAGCCCCAGCCAAACAGCCCGCCGGGGCTTGGCTGATGCAACCGGGTGCCTCGGCGCGCACGCTGTGCACAAAGATGGGCTGCCTGCCTCGGCGTCCCAGCCCAGGACGGGTGGCGAACCCGGCTGAGCCGGGGTGATCGCTGCGAAGTGACTGCGCGTCTCCAGAGGGCGGTCATCGGGTTCTCCTTCGCGGATACCCCGGCCTTCAGAGGGCGTTAAGTCTGTTTCTGGTAGCGGCCTCGTCCGGGTTGTTCGAGGAGTCTCTGGCGGACGAGTCGTCCCAGGCGGGAGCGGGTGACGTTGATCGAGGGCTCGTTGGTGGGCAGGCTGAGGTGCTCGTGCAGGTCATGGACGTGGAACACCTTCCCGGGGTGCTCGTTGAACGTGGTCACGATGTGCTGGTAGACGGTGGTGGTCTCCGCGGGGGCCGTTGCGTGGTCGGGAGGGGCGAGTCCGTCGATGACCTCGCGGGTCGCGGTGAGCTCGGTCAGGTGGGCTTCGGTCTCGGCGAGGGCGGTGGTGAGCCGTTCGATCTGTTCGTGCAGGCTGTCGGCTCGTTGGGCGGTCCCGTCGTGTTCAGTCTGCAGCAGCCGCAGGAGTTCGTGGACGTTCACGCGGCCAGTTCCATGTCGTCCCGCCAGGTGGGGGCAGGGGTGGTGAGGCGGCGGAGCATGCCGGCGGTGGAGGCCCAGTAGACGCGGGAGGCCGCGTTGTCGGGCCGGTGGTCGTAGTCGCGGGCGAGGCGCCGGTGCAGCGTAAGGGTGCCGTTGACCTGCTCAACCACCCACCGCTTCGGTTGCGGCGCGAAGCCCTTGTCTTCGGCCTCGGGGTTTCGGCGGACCACCGCGACGATGATGTCCTCCACCGCCCTGTGGATGATCACGGCGTCCTTGAAACCCTGGTCGACCAGGACCTTTCCCAGGCGCATCCCGTATCGTTCGGCCGCCTGGTCCAGCAGGGCGATGCCGGCCTCGTTGTCGTGCGCGCTCGCGGCGAGGGTCACCACACCGGTGATTAGGCCCAGCACGTCGACGGCGAGTCGCCGCTTCCTGCCGGGCGTCTTCTTGTTCGCGTCCAGTCCCGTCGTCTCCTTCGGCACCCCGGCCGCCACACGGACGGACTGGGTGTCGATGATCACCAGGGGCGGGTCCCCTAATCGTCTGGACCGCTCCCGCGCCTGGCAGCGCAGGATCTCCTGGATCCGCTGGTCAAGGCCGTCCTGGCGCCACAGGGCGAAGTAGAGAACACCGCCGACCAGGCCGGGAGATCGTGTGGCAGGAGCCGCCACTGACAGCCCGTCCGGTTCTGGTAAAGCAGCGCGTTCACGAACTCACGCAGGTCCCAGGAGCACGAGTCCCCGGCCGCCGACCGTGCCACCCGCTCCTACTTCCACGCAGTGACCAGCGGCTCGATCAACGCCCACTGCCCGTCGGACAAGTCGGTGGCGTACGGCATCCGCCCCATACCCGCAACCCCATCATGCACACGACATGACGCGAAAGAAGAACCGCCCGATCGCCAACGAACGAGCGACACCACATCACCAGGAACGGGACTTAACACCCTCTCGGAGCGCGTACAGGCACGGTCTCTTCCCTCGCCGTTGCCAGGAGTGTCTCGTGCCTGCGTTGGTTCACCCTGCCCTCGAACCGTTTCTCGACCTGCTGCGCTGCCCGGTGTGCCGCGCCCGTCTCCGACCCGGCCGCGGCTCACTGTGCTGGCCGACGGTCCACGCGACATCGCACGTCAGGGCTACATCAGCCTCCTGACGGGTGTCTGCGCCACCAGCGGTGACGACGCGGCCATGGTCCAGGTCCGAAACCGGTTCCTGTCCACCGGCAGGTACGCCCCCATCCGCCAGACCCTGACCCGTCTGACAGTCGACGCCCTGCCTGCTCAAGGCGCGATCGTGAACATCGGATGCGGCACCGCGTCGTGCTCTCCCCGAGCCAGGTGCAACAGCCGGATCGGGTGCATTGCCTTCGCGGGAAGGTGGCCTGGGCGGGGTAGCTCGCTGCGCAGGTCGTCCGGGACCCGCTCACTTCACATCGCAGACCCGGTGGGAAATCGCAGATAGACCGGGAATGGACAGTCAGGCCGCCTAGTTGGTGTCCTGTCCCAGATAACTGTTGGCATGTGGAGGCCCTGACCTGCTGTGCTTACGGTTGAGTGGAACGAACGCGCTCTCCTCGTCCCGCTCAACGGTAGGCAGCCGCCTCTATGGCGTGCATGGAAGTCCACTGATCGGCTCGGAGGTCTCATGCCCCTGCAGATGGAACTGGTCGCGATAACGCTGGATTGCCCTGATCCGCTGGCTCTGGCGGCGTTCTATCAGCAGGCCACCGGCTTTGAACCACACCCGAAGTCGGACGCCGAGTTCGCCGGTCTCAACCGTGAGGACGGGCTCTTCATAGGCTTCCAGCGGGTCGAGGACTACCGGGCTCCGAGTTGGCCTGGCCAGATCGTCCCCCAGCAGCTTCACATCTGCTTCAAGGTCGCGGAGAGCCTGGACGAGGCCGAAGCCCGGCTGCTGGAACTGGGTGCGGGAAAGCCGGATCACCAGCCGCATGGGGACAAGGCGCGGGTCCTCACCGACCCTGCTGGACATCCCTTCTGCATCGTCACGCGCTGACCGGTGCCTTGCCTGGGATGCGTCGGCCGAGGTTGTCCCGCCGGGGCGGCATTCGGCGTATGCCGGCGGTCAGCAGGGGTGACCTCGACGAGCCAAGATCTGGATTCCCTTTGACTCGTTCCCGTTCATGGTGGCGACGGTGATTCGGCGGCTGGTTCTGTCAGTAGTTGGTGACGTCAGTTGTTCGTGAAAGCTGACGGCACCAGGTGATGGCCCAGAAAGATGTTCGCGAATTCTGACGTCACCATCGGGGTTGCGGTGTCAAGCTGGATGTGCTCAGTAAAGGAGCACCCCCGATGCCGCCTGGCCAGTCGAAGGTCGAGTTGTACGCCGCGCTGCGGCGCGACTCCCGCGATGGCATGTCGAACCGGGCGTTGCAGTGCAAGTACGGCGTCACCTGGAGCACGGTCAACAAGGCCCTGACCTCGGCTTGGCCGCAGCCACGCACGACAACCGCTTCGGCGCGGCCGTCGAAGCTGGATCCGTTCACGCTGCTGATCGACGAGATCCTGCTCATTGATCTGGACGCGACCAGGAAACAGCGCCACACCGTCACCCCGGATCTACCGCCGTCTGATCGACGAGCACTCCTCGTCCCAGGCGTTGCGTTGACCACTTGAACCCGCACCGATGAGAGGGCGCAAGCGTCCTGCGAGCAACCGCGCGGTCCGGCCAGGGACTGAGAGTCCGGTGTTTATACCTTGCTCGCGACCACCATGTAGTTCTCGGCCTCAAGATCGAACGTGCTCAGTTCCGTTTGGAGTCCGACCCGGTGCAGCTCGACTTCGAGTTCCTCGTACCGGTAGGGCCAGCAGGACAGCAGTTCCGAGCGGACAAGAACCAACCCGGTCGCATCAACTTGCGCGATCGCAATCTCGATGTGGTGCTCCTCCTCCCAATGCGCCGCAATCTCCCAGCGGTAGACCACGACGGCATCGCGACCGTTCCGGCGGACGAGTCGGTCACTGATCTCCAGCCGGGAACCTCTGGCCCTCACGAGTTCCCAAGTGCGGGATGTGAGTACCAAGCGCCCGCCGGGACGCAGAAGCCGTGACATCGACTCCAGAGCAGCACCCCTGCCTGTCGCGCCCGCGGCATGGTGAAGCGAGTTGCCAACGCAGAACACCATGTCGAACGTGTTGTCCTGGAAATGGTCGGGCAACTCTTCCCAGTTCGCCCGTACGGCCCGGACGGATGCCCCGAACTCCTCAGACAACTCTGCAGTCCGACGAACCATCGCCTCGCTGGCGTCAGTTGCGACAACCTGCATGCCACGACCGGCGAGGCCAACCGCCAACTGTCCGGTTCCGCACGAACAGTCGAGGACGTGAGCGTTCGACGGCAGGAGATTGAGGACGTCGTCGAACGACGCAGCGAACTCGGCTGGAGGCAACTTTGCATCCGAGATGAGCCATTCGTACACCTCGGCAAGCACGTCATAGCCTGTCACAACCACTACCTCCGTCACGCGGCAGACTCACGGTAGGACGTCAGTCCATCAACGGAGCAAGCCGGGCACCAATGGTTTTCGCAAGGATGGCTCTGACGGTGTTTGTGGGTTGTCAGTTGTCCGTCTGAGTGGATGTCGTCGCCGGGTATGCAGGTCAGCACCGCGAAGAGGAGGACCACGTCGAGGCTCGCGTCCGGATGGGCCAGCATCGACGGTGCGTCCAGCACGGCGAAGTGCATCGTGGCGTGCAAGGTGTGGGCCTGGGAGATCATCCCTGGTGGGTGAGGTTGGTAAAGCCCTGCTCGTCGAGGGCTTCCATGGTCCGGCCGTAGCCGCAGCCGTAGTCGAGGATCGCGGCATGTCGGTCGACGCCGTCCAGCCATGGCACGTGCAGCGGGTGCGTGAACGTCTTGGTCGCCGCGGCGGCGTCCCAGTAGGCGGTCTGGCTGTCGAGGTCGGACATGGCAGATACCTCCATCAGCGCCCTGAAATGGCGATCACGCTGCCATGGTCTCGGATGCTGTGGCCTGGCGTCGCGTCTCACTCAATTCCGGGCAAGTGCGCCCGGTTCTCATCGACTTGGGCTGCGGATTCCTTGACCTCTGCGGACTTGATGGCCAGTTCGATGCGCCATGCGGTCGTGATCATCTCGGTGAGAAACCAGTGTCTTGCGGTGGTGCGAAGAGAGCGTTCTTGGGTCAGACGTCGATGGAACTCCGCCTTGAACAGTCTCGTCTGCTCCTCCTCGCCCAGTGCGAGGCTGCGCCAGTGCGAAGATGCGTAGAGCGACATGGCTTCGACGATCTCGGGATAGACCGCAGCGTATCGCTGTGGTTGCCAAGGGCGGACTTGGCGGTCGTTCGGCGACATCCGCCGGAGCCGTTCTGCCCGATCGCTCAGGCGGTAGCCCCGCTGAAAAAGGCTGTGCCAGAAGGTGGAGCATCGCTCATAGCAGGCAGCGATCACTGCGGGGCCGTAGCGGCGTAACAGCCGGTAGTGCCGCCGCTGGGCCTGGACGACTTCAGGCAGGTCAGCCAGGTCGTATTGTCCTGCCGCACTGTCGACGGCGCGGCCGATCCAGAGACGATGGGGGATGCAGACATGGTCGTGATGCTTCGACATCCAGATCATGACGTCCTGCTGTGGATTTCCGGTCCTGCGGGCGACACAGCGCCGACACGCCCACCGAGGAGTGAGTGCGAGGGGCCCGTTCGAGACGTTCCACGACTTGTTCTCCCAGCGGGGAATCGCGTACTGGATCGTGGTGCGGGACTGTCCGCTGAGGACGCTGAGCTGGTCGATCGGATCCAGCCGGGACGTCAGCCAGAGGGAGGGCCGCTGCAAGCGTTGGACGGGCAGAGCGTTCGCCGCGGCTAGTCTGCTCAGGAACGAGGATTCAGTCTCCTGCGGGAAGGGCTTGAGCGGACGCGGCAGCGGCCGGACGACAACGGGATCGAACCGCGCGCTCATCCGACTGCCCTGGGAGGCTCGGGCGGGCCTTCCGACTCGCTGTTGTGGTCGATGCGCACGGCCCGCAGACTGGTCTTGGTGATGTGTTCGCTGCCGTCGAGGATGGCGGAGATGGCCGCAGCCCGGATGAGGTGCGAAAGACTTCCGATCATGCCGCCGGTTCTCTGATGCAGGTATTTCGACTGCTTGACCAGGGTGCCGGCCTGGTGCCGGTGCAGGCGCAGGGTGTTCTCCAGCGAGGCGACCAGCGCTCGCCACTCGGCAGTGCAGGGAAAGCGGCCCGTGCGGACCATGATGCAGCGGCCAGCCAGCTGCTTGCCGCGGATGCCGGTGAACAGGCCGGACTTCTCGACGTTGATGCCGGCATAGACGAAGGTCGCGGGCAGGTGCTCGGTGAAGTACTTCAGATGGTCGGATAGGTCCTCTCCGGCGATGGTCGCGTGGTTGAGCAGGTGGATCTCGTCGACATTACCGACCGCAGGAGCTCGTGGACCGGCTCTGAACTGCGACGATTCATAGACTACATGTCCGTGACGGTGCGTTGGGGGCGTTGTTGTCGCTCGTTCGTGTGGTCGTCGTGCCGCGAGCGGCAACGTGGTGCGCGAGGCGTCGCGGCGCGAGGACGCCGGGTGCCTCTGTCCCGTTGTAAATCAGTCGTCCAGGGGCGTGGGGCCCGACACGATACGGCCATGACTAGCGATCTCTTGCTTGACCGGGCCCGGGAGCTGTGGACAGACCTGGCGGTGAATCCAGCGGAGTTCTCCTCGGGCGGGGCGAACGTTGTGGTCTCTCCTGGCTCGCGGTTGTGTCCGCCGTTGTGGACAGGGATCGTGGTCCTCGGCGGCGCCGGCATCGTCACCGTGCCGAGCGTGCAGGCCGGCAAGCTGATGGCGAGCGCTTCAAGCAAGTTGTCCGATGAGGAGCTCGTCGACGAGGACCGCTTGCGTGAGGTGTTGCCTGTCCTCGACGTACTTGGTCCTGCGTCCCTCTTATATCTCGACCGCGCCGACTTCCTGCCTGTGCAAGGAGGTGCCGCTGTCGAGGAGGCGGTGTGCAGTGACGATGAGCTGGCCGCACTCCTGGCCTGCGCTGGTGAAGAGGACGCCGGCGAAAGCGGCTTGGAGGACATCACCTCTCCCGCGTTCGTCCTCCGCGACAGTGACGACGTGGTTGCAGCGGCCGGCTATCAGGCTTGGCCGCAGTCGGTGGCTCACCTGAGTGTGCTGGTTGCGCCGGGGCATCGAGGCCGGGGGCTGGCGCGGGTCGTGGCGTCTGCGGCGGTGGCGCATGCACTTGACGCCGGGCTGCTTCCGCAATGGAGAGCACGGCCTCATCCGTCAAAGCGTGTGGCACTTGCGCTGGGCTTCCGGGAGCTGGGTTCCCAGCTCAGCGTTCGCCTCGGCGACGGCGGTCTCACCGGCCAAGACCGGTGAGACCGCCGTCTGAACTTGGCCGAGGTGATTCAGTGCACCGTTGAGTCGGCGATCTGGGCTTCGAGGTCGGCGACGCGTCGGTCTTGGAAGCGGAGGTTGGAGCGGGCGGCCTTGAGGCGCTCGTCGAGGGTGCGGTTGTCGGCTGTGAGCTGGCGGACCCGCTGTTTGAGGGTGGTGTTTTCGGTGGTGATCCGCTGGACGGCTTCTTCGGTCCATTCGGCCTGCAAGTCGCGGATCTGGCCGAGGAGTTCGCCGATGCGGGTCCGCTGGGTGAGGATCTCGGCATGAGCGGCCTTGAGGCCCTCTTCGGCGTTCAGGGCCCGCTCGCGCCAGGTTGCTTCTCGCTCGTTGTCCTGCTCGGCGAGCATCTGGGTCCGTCGTTCGCCGGCCTTGGCCATGGCGGAGGCGACCGCGGCTCTGGCCTCGGGGTTGTCGTAGAGGAAAGTTCGCGAGACGTTCGCGCGGCGGGCGACGGCGGCGACGCTGACCTGGGCCTTCTCGCGCCGGAGATGGGCGATGGCCTCGTGGACCCGCTGGAGAGCGGTTTCGGTCTTGTGACGCCGGGCTGCCAGGGCGGCGGCCGTGCGGGGTTGTGGAACGGTGGCGGTCTTCATGCGATGTCCCGTTCGGGGTCGTCGTCGGCTGTGTACCTATCGCTGTACTCGCTCTGCTCATCGCTGCCCGCCTCGGCCAGATCGGCGGCGCGGAAGGCGGTGGACCAGACGCGCTGGAAGTAGTCCTGGGGTTTGCGCAGGTCCAGGGCGAGGGCGTCGTCCAGGAGGCCCAGGCCGGCCAGGGCCTTCTCCAGGCCGTCGATCGCGTGGGCGGTGGGCTCGAAGTACCGGTGGAGGTAGTCGGCGGTGGCGTCGTCCGGGGCGCCCTCGGCCAGCAGCCGCCACTGCTCGCGTTTGCGCCGCCAGTAGAGCAGATCGGCGCCGGACAGAACGAACTTGTCGCAGTTGTGGCAGTCCAGGTTCCACGGGCAGGCGCCGCCGTCGACAACCGGCTGGAAGGTGCAGAACCCGCCCTCGGCCGGGGTGCTGCGGCGGGACAGATCAATGGCGAGGGCCTGGGCCTGCTCGCGGGTGAGCGGGGTCGACTCCCCGGCGAGGAGTTCGCCGGGGCGGGCGGTGCCGGGGCCCGCGACCCAGACGTGCTGGAGGATGTTCTCCAGATCATCGCTGGTCAGGTGGACGTAGTGCTCGGCCATGCGGTCGGAGACCTGGCCGAGGTAGCGGCGGATGTGGGAGAGGCTCGCCCCGGCCCGCAGCAGGCTGGTCGCCAGCGTGTGACGGGCCTGGTGGGGGACGTAGTGGCCGAGGTCGAGGCCGTCGACCCAGGGCCGGAAGCGGCTGTAGAACCACTGGTGTGTCAGGGACACGGTGCCGTCCGGGTTGCGGTGAGTGGTCGGGAATAGCGCCAGCCGGGCGCGTTCGGTGCCGGTCGGGCGGTAGCCGCGTTCGGCGGTGAAGCGGTCCAAGGTCTTGCGCTGCCGCTCGGCGAGCAGTTCGTAGAGCCGCTCGGGGATACGGATCGCCGCGTCGTAGTTGCCGACCTTGGTCTGGTCGTGCCAGAACATGGCCAGTCCGCCGTAGCGGCCCAGGCAGTCCCACCGCAGCTTCAGCACCTCGCCGATGCGCCGGCCGGTGATGACGGTCGCCTCCCAGATGTCGCGCATCCCCAGGTCCAGGGTGTCGCTGCCAGCCAGGCGGGCGAGGTTCTCCTCGTCCGCCAGGGCGCGGGCCACCTCGTCGGGGAACGGGCGGCGAGCCCGCACCGTCGAAGCGCCTGCGGCGGGCATGGCGGTGATGAACTCCCGGCTCAGACCGAGGCGTTCGGCCGCCCCGCTGTCCATCGCCTCCCGCAGCAGCCGCCGGGCAGCGTTGAAGACGATGCTCCGGGTGATGAGGGTGATGGTGCTGGGAGAGCCGCCGGCGCGCTTGACCGCCAGCGACGGCAGGCCGTCGCGTTCGCGATGGCGCTGATCGGCGACGAAGCGCTGTGCGTGCTCGCTCCGCAGCACGGTCGGGTCATGGCCACCGCCCGGTGCGTCGAGCTCCAGGAACACACCGAGTTCGAGTGCGGCCCGGCGCAGGTCGTCCAGGACACCGGCGGTGCGGGGGCAGCGTGGCGATCTCAGCAGGTCCGCGAGATGGTCCCAGGTCAGGTCCCGCAGCCAGCGCTGCGGGATGCCGCTGAGATCGATATGGCCGCTGCGATGGGCGAAGCGGACGCCGAAGTGCTCGACCTCCAGGAAGCCGCTCTCCTTGGCCTGCTCGGGAGTGAAGTAGACCAGACGCAGCTCGTGGAGGATCTCCTTGGCGATGCCGCCGGTGAACTGGCTGCAGCTTTGCAGGTCGAGATCGATCAGCGAGTTCACGTTGTCGGTCCGGCAGATGGTCACCAGCTTCTGCAGCCAGCCCAGGTCCCAGCGGCTCGCCCGGGGACGCTGGGTGTGCACGAACATCCCCACTGGAGCTCAGCCCGCACCAGCGGTCGCAGGCCGCGCAGGTTGAGCTGCCCCGGCCAGGGCAGGACGGTCTCCCGCCGGCACCAGGAGCGGAAGGCTTCCTCGTCGCCGAAGCCGACCGGCACCGGTGCCCCGTGGTGCTCGTAGCGCTGCCACCAACTGTCCGGCAGGCTCGCCCCGCCGGGCCGCCCCTGCTTGCGGTAGTGGGCCTCGTGCCCGGGACACAGCCCCAGCGGCGAGTCGGCCAGCGAGGGGCAGACCACCACCACGCAGGGCCCGTAGCCCGGGAAAACCTGCTGGTGGCTGACCCAGTCGGCGAAGTCCGCGTCCTCGCCGCGCTGCTGGCGGTGCAGCTTCCACCGGTTGCGGTGACGCTGACACAGCCGCAGGTCATGACGATCGGCAGGACGCTCGGGGCAGATCCGGCAGACCGCGTCCTCCCGCGAGGCGAAGGCACCCAGCGGCTGGGCCGCGGCGATGAACGCGGCCTTGCCGATCCCGCGCTCCCGCGCCTGGGCCCACTCCTGGCGGTGGATCGAGCACAGATCCCCGCCGCCCCGCGCGCGCTCGCAGCCGGCGACCACGCACTCCCACCGGTAGATGGCGTGACCGCGCGGGATCCGCATGATGTCGTTGCGGAAGACCGGATCGAAGGACGGCGCGTTGATCAGCGCCGTGAGAATCTCCAGCCGGTCGCGCTCCTGCCGGTCCGGACGCTCCGCGTAGAGCGGTCGCAGGAACTCCACCCGCTTCACCGGTCCTCACCCCAGACGGTACGAAGCGCGGCATCGAACACGGGGTCGTGGACATCGACGTGCCCGTAGACCTCATCGACCATCGCGGCTGAGGCCCAGCCGCCCGCGTCCCGGGCGATCAGCGTGTTGCCGTCCGCGGCATCGAGGACCGCCGAGGTAAAGCTGTGCCGGAAGGCATGGGGCTTCACGACGCCCAGTCCGGCGCGTTTCCCGGCCCGGCCGAGCATCCGGCGGGCCCCGACCGGCGCCCACGGCTGCCCGATGTCCGCGCCGTGCAGCTGAACCAGGAGCATGCCGTGCCCGGCGCCGCGTGGGTACTCCGTGGTGACGTACTCGAAGTAGGTGTGCACCATCGCCGGGCTGACCCGCTTGATCAGCCCGCCGGTCACCGTCCCGCCCTCGACCTTCCAGGGCTCCTTGGTCTTCGCCTCGGCCCGGTTCGGGTTGCCGGGACGGTGGCAGACGTGAACGTGCGGGGTGCGGCACTCGTTGCATGCCGCGTTCTCGCGCAGGTGCAGGTCGACCAAGTGCAGCCCGCAGAGCTCGCCGATCCGGAGCCCGCCGTCGGCGAGCCAGGTCACCACCAGCCGGTCCCGGGCGGCGTTCACGACCTCCAGCAGCTTCTCCCGGGCGCCGTCGGGGAGCATCTTCGGGTGCCTGCGGTGCGGGCCTTTCGGAGCGAGCGAGTTCGTGGGCAGCGAGGACTTCACGTGTCCGAGGAACGAGCGACGGCGGTCCACTCGCGAGGGCAGCCGGGACTTGTCGAGCTTCTTGCCGAGCTCGCTGTTGATACCGAGGGACGCCTGGTGCAGGTAGAAGCCCTTCAAGCAGGCGGCGGCGGTCGACAGCGCGGACCGCCCGTAGGGGCGCTTGCCCAACCGCCACGGTTCGCCGAGGGGCATGCGGACCTCGGCGCCCACGAGACCCATGTACCGCTCAAGGTCCCGCAGTTGGACAGTTCCGAAGCCCAGGCATTCGCGCTCCAGCCACCGCAGATGGTCCACCAGCAAGTACGCGTATGTCCTCTGCGTCCCCGAGCCCTCGTGCTCACGCAGGAACCGGTCCGCCTCCGGATGAACGGTGCCCTCGGGCCACACGATCGTCCATGACCGCCGCCCGTCCTTCCGCTCGATCTGCTGGACCCTCAAGTCCCCGACCACCACGTGCCGTACCACTCGTCCTCCGTACCGACTCCGGAACATGACCGACGTCCCGGTCCCAGTCGGTAAACGAGCCCATGACACCCACGTCACAGGCCCAGACGGACATCACGGGCGGCTCTACCTGCGGTCGGTAAAGTCGACCAGGACCAGTTCGCAGCGCAGTTTGGCCAGGACCTCGCAGACCGTGTTGGTGATCTCGGTCTGGTTCATGCGACTCAGCAGCGGGATGCCGAGGAACCGGGCGAACTCGATTGCGAGCATCTTCGGGGTGGCGGCCGGGGGGACGGTCACGTAGGTGACGGGCAGCCGGGGCCCGCAGTCGGCGGGTAGCTGGCGGCGGATGTGCTGTTCGTGGGCCTTGCCGAGCTGGGTGATCGCGGTGGTCTTGCCGGTGCCGGCCTCGCCGGAGACGATCAGGCCGCGGCGGGCGGAGACCTGGCGGCGGTTGAGGAGGGTCAGCTCCCGGCCGGTGCGGATCACTTCCATCATGGTTGGGGTCTTCGCGACGAACAGCTGGGTGTGGTGCTCGGCTCTGGCCTCGTCGTAGAGCTCCCGCTCGATGTCGCTGAGGGCCAGCAGCGCGGGGCGGTCCAGCTGGGGCGCGGTGACCGGGACGTGCTGGACGAAGCGGCTCCACCCCTCCTTCGTGGTCAGGGGGAACTCGCGGTCGGCCGGGTCTCCATCGGTCACCGGTAGTCCTCCTCGCTGAAGGGGTCGAAGACACCGAACGGGATCACTTTGGCCAGCTCCGTCGTAGCGCTCTCCTCGCTGTCGATGCCGTCCTCACTGGGTTCGGCAGCCGGTCGCAGCGGGGTGGCCGTCCGGGGCGGCGGAACGTCGCCGGGCGGTTCGCCCGCTGCGCGTCCGGCGCGTCGCAGCAGGGCGTCCAACGCCCTGGCGACGGCGGTCTGGTCGTCGCCGTCCAGGCCGCGCTCGACGACCTGGCGCCGGGCCTGGCGCCAGAGCGCGTCGGAGAACGGACGGGCGACCAGCGGCAGCAGCGTCCAGTCGGCGGTGATCCAGCCGCTCGCGCGGTGATTGCGTACGAACACGTGGCTGAGGTCGTGCGGGTCGTAGTGGACCTCCCACTTGCCGCGCTGGACCGCGACACCGGAGGACTGCCTGCGGTAGGCGGCCAACTCCGGTGCGTCGTAGGTGCGGTGGGCGATGCGGATGCCGTAGTCGTTGATCACCCGCTAGGTCACCGGCAGCAGCTCGATGTAGTCCGACGGGCCCAGCGGCATCGGCAGATAGCCGCTGGTGGCGACCTGGAGCGCGTAGGCGTCGTTGGGCGATAGGGACCGGCCGGGCAGGAAGGGGCGTACCAGGCCGTCGTGCGGGCGCATCTGCCAGTGGATGACCCATTCCTGGAGCAGGTCGTCGAGTTCGGGCAGGCTGAAGGCCGCTTTGCGGGCCGGGTCGACACCGCGCCGACTGACGTCCCGTCCGGTGTAGCTGGCGACGTGCTGGCAGAACAGGGTGTTGATCGAGGAGAACGTGCGCTCAACGACGCCCTTGTCGGTCGGGGTGCCGGGATGGGCGAGCTGGACGGAGATGCCCAGGCGCTGGCAGGCGTCGGTGAACGTCTGCGAGAGATAGACGGCGCCGTGGTCGGTGACGATGGTCTCTGGGATGATCACCGGTTTCGCGGCGGCGTGCTCGAACCGGGCGTCGATCTCCAGCAGCCGGGCGTGCGGAAGCCGGGACGCCGACGCGGCGAGCGCCTGCGGCCAGGTGGGGCGCATGACTTCGGGCACCAGCATCTTCGCCAGCAGCAGGGCGGCGTCCACCGCCTTCGTGCTCTCCGGCCGCAGCACCGCCGCGCAGATCGTCCTCGTTGCGATGTCGACCGCGATCGTCAGCTCCGGCCTGCGGACCGTGCCGTCGTCGAGGACGGCCATCAGGTCGAGCTTGGTGGTGTCGATCTGGACCTGCTCGCCCGGCCGGCTGGCCGTGGTCGGGGTGAACGGTCCTGTGGGCCGGTTGGCGTTCTGCCGCCGGGTGGTGGCCGCGCTGAAGGTGTGCCGCCCTGTGGAAAGCTGCTCGACCAGGCGGTAGAAGGCCGCCCTGGACGGCATCGCCACCGCCCCCGGCCCCGTGCCCGGCCTCCAGGAGCTGCTCGACCCGCCGCATCAGCCGCGACCGGGTGCCGGTGGAGGTGTCGGTCTCTTCACCGATCGCGCGGACGATCGCGTCGATCACTCGCTGGTCGGCCCGTCCGGTCGGGGACGAGGACCGCATCGCCCTATGGTCCACCAGCCCCAGCAGCCCCTGGGCCCGGTAGCGGGCCCGCATCCGCTGCAAGGTGCGCCGACCCACCGGCCGCCCCAGCGTGGCCATCTCAGCGGACTTCGCCCGCTCCCGCTCGGCCAGGATCGTGTGGGCCGGGTCGTATTCCGGCCGGGGACGGGTTCCCGGTGCGGCGTCCGCAGGCAGTCCGCACTCCAGTTCCGAGACATGCCGTTCCCAGAACCGGGCCTCGGCCACCGCCTCCGGCGGCAGCGACTCCAGCACGCCCGCCGACGCGAACTCCGTCTCGTCACCGGACAGGCCGACGAGTGCGAACCCGTCCGAGGCCAGCAGGAAGGGCAGCAGCAGGGCCTGGTCCCGGCCGTCGGCGCCGTGCAGGCGCACCGTGACGCCCTCGATACCGACCACCGTGTGCTCGCCCTCCTCGAAGAGCACCCGGTCACCGACCCGAATCACTCCTGGTCTGGACACCCCCGCCGTCATCACGTCGCCTCCGTCCGCCGGACCAGGGCGTACTCGCCCAGCACCACCGACAGGTCCGTCACCAGGCAGCCCGACCACAGCAGATGGAACAGCACCGGCAGAACCGCGATCGGATCGCCGACCCGTTCAATACCGACCCGCAGGGGCGTCTCCCGGGCGAAGACGTTTAGCAGCCGGTCGATTACAGGGGCCAGCCGGTGCCGTGGGTGCCGGTAGCCCGCCAGCCAGCGGACATTCGCCAGCTCCACCGGGGTCCGGAGCCCCGGCCAGGCGGAACTCCCATCCGATCTCGCGGCAAGCCCGCTCGGTCGCCGCGAACGCCTCGGCGTCCCGCGGCTTGATCCGGTCCAGCGGACGACAGTCCACTACCAGCCCGGTGCCGTCCGCCCGCCGCGCGAACCAGTCCGGAGCATGCGACCGGCGACGGCCGCCCGCCATCCAGAACAGCCACATCGGCTGCGACGCGAACCCCGTGACCCGGCGGTCGAAGTCCAGCAGCATCGCGTGATCCCGCTCCAGCCAGGACTCGTAACCGACATGCTGGCCCAACGTCGACGACCACCACAGCCCCGGATAGTTGTGCTGCCCCTTCCACGACGGAAACGACCTCACCGGACGGCAGACCTCGAACCGCACCTCGGCGGCGTCGTACAGATCTACGTGGTGCTCGCTCCCAAGGCGGTCCACGTACGCCACCTCGAACCCGTCCCCCGGCGCCGGTGCGCCTCCGGCCACCACCTGCAAAACAGCACCCACACAGCTACGGTGACGAGCCCCCGACCAACCCGTTCGCCAACTTCGCCAAGTTCACCGAGACGAGTGATGCACGGCTCGCCAGCTCGAACGGACATTGGGGGTTGAGTAAGAACCGCGAAGAGAGTGCAGTTTGGTATCACGTAATTTGCACCCGGATTGCCCCCCCGCTGGCGCCGGCTGGGTGTTTAGGCCCCGGCCGCATGACGAGCAGGGGGCGGAATCGTCCTCGTATCCTCTGCAACCGCATGTTTCGAAGCTTTGTCTCCATCGTCATGACACTGAACCGGCGGCCGCGCTCAACTGCGCATGATCGAGAGCTGCGACTGTGGAGGGTCGGCCGGGCTTTGTCCGTCACCTTCGTGGCCGCGGTCCTCGTCTCCGGAGGCGTCTTCTACGGCTTTGTGTACCTACTGGACTTCCAGGAGATCGACACCACAGCGAAGCTCGACGCGAAGACGCTCTTCGATTTGGTGAAGCTCTCCTTCGGAGTGGTTGCTGGGGTCGGCGCGCTCGTCGCCCTGGTCGTCGCTTACCGCCGTCAGCGCGTCGACGAGGCTGGTGCTCACCGCGAAGCCACCCGGCTCCACACCGAGCGCTTCTCCCAGGCTGTCGACAAGCTCGGCTCGGACTCTCCGGCCGTCCGCCTCGGTGGCGTCCATGCCCTGGCCGGCCTCGCCGATGACGCCCCCGACGACAATCTGCGCCAGACATGCATCGATGTTCTGTGCGCCTACCTCCAGCTCCCCTTCACCCCAGACCCGGGCGACGACCCCGCACACCAGGAAGAACACCACCGCTACCTGGCCCTCCGCAAGGTCCGGCATACAATCCTGCGCCTCATCGGCGACCACTACCGACGCCCTAAGGGAACCCACCGCTCCTGGCAAGGCTGTGACCTCGATCTCACTGGCGTCACCATCGACGGCAACATGGATTTCGAGGGCGCAAGGTTCTCCGGCGGCAGGGTGTCCTTTAACGACGCGACATTCTCCGGCGGCAGGGTGTCGTTCGACCGTGCGACGTTCTCCGGTGGCTTGGTGTCGTTCGGTAACACCAGGTTTTCCGGCGGCAGGGTGTCCTTCCTCGCCGCGGCGTTCTCCGACGGCGCGGTGTCGTTCCGACGCGCGGCGTTCTCCGGAGGCACGGTGTCATTCCACGGCGCAGTGTCCACCGGCGGCACGATGTCCTTCGACCGCGCGACGTTCTCCGGTGGCGAGGTGTCGTTCGGTGACGCGAGGTTCTCCGGCGGCACGACGTCGTTCCGCGATGCGGCGTTCGACGGCGGCTCTGTGGCCTTCCTCGGCGCGGTGTTCGCCGGCGGCGAGGTGTCGTTCCGTCGTGCGGTGTTCTCCGGCGGCATGGTGTGGTTCGGTAAGGCGAAATTCTCCAGCGGCTCGGTGTCGTTCGTCGGGGCGGCGTTCTCCGGCGGCAGGGTGGGCTTCATCGACGCGACGTTCTCCGGCGGTGAGGTGTCGTTCAGCGACACGAGGTTCTCCAACGGCGAGGTGTCCTTTCGTAGCGCAAGGTTCTTCGGCGACGGTGAGGTGTCCTTCACCAACGCGACGGGTCCTGCGCCCTCTGGGCTGCTCGCTGCCGTCGGCACTGCTTCTGGGCCAGTCGTCCTACCCTCCACTTGGCTGCCCTGAATCCATAGGAAGCAAGGGAGGCGGAAACGGTCCAACTCGCGGACCACGGCCTCCTCAGGCCCGGGTGCTCACGCTGACCGACGGTTTGGGCTTGTCAATCTCGATAGCCAGTCGACTCAACGGGTAGCCCGGGCCGCATGGAGCCGGGCTACTCGTTGCTGATGGCGTCCGCGACGGACACGCCGTCCGCGTGCACCTCTGCGTTGTTGCGCCATTGCGTATGACGTTCGCCAACTTCGCCAAGCTCGCCGAGACGACCGGCGTGCAGCTCGCCAACTACAGCGGACATTCGCCAGGTCGGCAGAGACCGGACATCAGTCAGGCCGCCTAGTTGGGCCGAACGGGCGTGGTGTGGCGCACTATTGCAAGCGGGTGCTTGCAATAGTTAGCGGAGGTGTTGCAAGGTGGGGACATGGCATCGCTCAACGTCGGCAATCTCGGTGAGTACCTGCGCGAGCAGCGGCGCAATGCGCAGCTGTCGCTCAGGCAGCTCGCCGACGCCGCCGGGGTGTCCAATCCGTATCTGAGCCAGATCGAGCGCGGGCTGCGCAAGCCGAGCGCGGAGGTGCTGCAGCAGGTCGCCAAGGCGCTGCGGATCTCCGCCGAGACGCTGTACGTGCGGGCCGGGATCCTCGACGCCGAGCGGGACCGGGACGAGGTGGAGACCCGTGCGGTCATCCTCGCCGATCCCACGCTGAACGAGCGGCAGAAGCAGGTGCTGCTCCAGGTCTACGAGTCCTTCCGCAAGGAGAACGGGTTCGAGACCGGCGCCACGGTGGAGGAAAGCCGCGACGGGGCGGCCGACGCGGACCCTCAGGACATGGACGCGGACCCTCGGGGCATAGCGGACGACGCTCAGGATGACGACGCTCAGGACGACGCCCGACACAGTGACACCGCCGTACGCGGCACCCGCAAGGCCGGCGGCAGCGACGCCGCCCCGCAGCAGTCGGCAGGCTGACGTGACCCAGCACCACGCCGACTGACCCGCGGGACCCAAAACCCTCAAGCGCACGCGACCCGGGAGGACCATCACCATGGCCATCACCGAAGACCTCCGTAAGACCCTCAGCGACCCGACCCCGCTCTACTTCGCCGCCGGCACCGCCGACCTGGCCCTCCAGCAGGCCAAGAAGGTGCCCTCCCTGGTGGAGCAGCTGCGCGCCGAGGCGCCGGCCCGCATCGACGCCGTACGCAACACCGACCCGAAGTCCGTCCAGGAGCAGGCCACCGCCCGCGCCAAGGAGGTCGGCGCCCGGGTCAAGGGGACGCAGGAGAACGTCCAGACCAAGGTCAACGAGTTCGTCGGCTCGCTGGACGCCGACATCAAGAAGCTCGGCAGCACCCTCGACGCCGACCTGAAGAAGCTCGGCGAGACCGCCCAGGACATCGCGCTGCGCTCGGTCGGCGTCGCCGCCGAGTACGCCGTCAAGGCCCGCGAGACCTACGAGAAGGTCGCCGAGCGCGGCGAGCAGGCCGTGAAGACCTGGCGCGGCGAGACCGCCGAGGGGATCGAGGAGCTCGCCGTCGCGGTCGAGCCCAAGGCCGAGCCGGTCGAGGTCAAGGAAGCCGGCCAGGCCAAGGCCGAGGCGAAGCCCGCCGAGGCCAAGGCCGAGCCCGCCCCGGCGAAGAAGACCACCGCGAAGAAGGCTCCGGCCGCCCGCAAGGCCACGGCCAAGAAGACGACGCCGCCGGCCAAGTAGGGCAGGCGGAGACGGGCGGGTCGTTCCGTCCGCCGTGCGATAACGGGTCGGGCACTCCTTGAGTGCTCGGCCCGTTCTGCGGGTAGCGGCTTTCCGGTTACGGGTACGGTGACCGCGTAGGGACTAACCGAGTCGGGTGGTGGACGTTGTGCTGATGCAGGGGTTCGCAGGGTTCATGTGGCTGCTGAGCGTCGCCCTGATCCTTTTCAGCGGCTTCGCTCTCTTCGACGCGGCTACGCGCCGCGAGGACGCCTATCGCGCGGCCGACAAGAAGACCAAGCCGTTCTGGCTGATCATCCTCGGGCTTGCCTTCGTGGTGAACCTGATCTTCAACATCCTGTCGTTCCTGCCGATCATCGGCCTCATCGCCACGATCGTGTACATGGTCGACGTCCGCCCGGCGATCCGCAGCCTCCCCGGAGGCGGCCGCCCGAGGAGGGGTTCGAGCAGCGACGGCCCGTACGGCCCGTACAACGGCGGACGGTGAGCGAAGCGCCCCAAAAGGGGCGCGGGGCTGTATCAATTTGCGGCTCCGCCGCGTGGGCGCGACCAGCCACAACGGACCGGTAGACGGCGTACAAGCGGAGCTGAACGGCGAGTTCCCGCTCAGCCGGCCCGATCCAACAGCAACACGGCAACGTCATCCGTCAGCTCACCACCATTGAGCTGCCGCACCTCATTGACCGCGGCCGTCAACAACGCCTCCCCGCGCAAGCCCTCCCCGAGCTGGCGACGGACGAGATCCACCATCCCGTCCTGACCGAGCCGCTCCCGCCCCTCACCGACATGCCCCTCGATCAGCCCGTCGGTGTACAGCATCAGGCTCCACTCCCGCCCCAGCTCCACCTGCATCCGCGGCCACCGCGCACCGGGCAGCAGCCCGAGCGCAGGCCCGTTGTTGTCATACGGCAGCAACCGCGCAGGCCGCCCCGGCCGAGCAACCAGCGGCGCCGGATGCCCCGCAAGGCACAACCCCGCCCGCCGTCCGTCCGGCGCGATATCCACCGTGCACAGCGTCGCGAAGATCTCCTCGTCGGAGCGCTCATGCTCCAGCACCTGCTGCAACGTGCCGAGCAGCTCATCCCCGCACAGCCCCGCCAGGGTCAGCGCCCGCCAGGCGATGCGCAGCTCCACACCGAGCGCCGCCTCATCCGGGCCATGCCCGCACACGTCGCCGATCATGGCGTGCACCGTGCCGTCCGGCGTGCGGACGACGTCGTAGAAGTCACCGCCGAGCAGCGCACGCGAGCGCCCCGGGCGGTATCGGGCGGCGAACCGCAGCGAGGAACCCTCCAGCAGTGGCGTCGGCAGCAGGCCGCGCTCCAGGCGCCGGTTCTCCTGCGCCCGCATCCGGCCCTCGGCAAGCCGCCGCTCGGCCGTGTCGGAACGCTTCCGTTCCACGGCGTACCGGATCGCCCTGCTCAGCAGCCGGCCGTCGAGTTCATCCCGGAAGAGGTAGTCCTGGGCGCCCACCCGGACCGCCTCGGCGGCGCGCTCGGTGTCGCCGGACGCGGTCAGCGCGAGAACGGCGTGCCGGGGTGCGAGTTCCAGGACGTGCTTGAGTACGGCCAGCTCGTCGTCGTCACCGGCCCGGCCGGGCGCGGGCAGCGCGAGGTCGAGCAGGATGCAGTGGACGTCATCGGTCAGCAGCCGCTCGGCCTCGGTGAGATTGCGGGCCGTGCGGATGCGGATCGGCTTGCCGGAGGAATCGAGCAGTTCGGGCACGATCGGCGAGCCGCCGGGATCGTCCTCGATCACCAGCAGGGTCAGGTTGTTCGCGGCACTGCCGCTCGGGTTGTCGACCGGCTCTGCCGTGCGCGGGGCCTCTTGCTTGGAGGGGCCGCGCACTGTGGACGCGGCCGGCGCCTGACCACTCTCCACGGCCGGGATAGCTCTCTGCCGCGGTACGGGTACGGGCATTGTGTTGGGTTCCTTCCCTCCCCCCGAGGGCATGGCAGGAGGACGAGGAAGTCCTCCCACCGACCGGGACCATAGCGGTAGTCGACGCCGTAAAGGAATGGTGTGACGCACGCCGCTCGGCACTCGGCCGCTGTCATATGCCGCTTTCCGTACCGCAGTTGGACAGGGCGACCACGAGGTGGGGATGACGAAGGTCACGTCCGCGGAGGTTTGAACTGTCGTGTCAGGTGGGGCAGGTCACGTGGCGCGGGTCACGAAACGGACGTGCGGTGATGCATGGGGCATACGGGACGTTTACGCCCCCGGCCGCACCACCCCGAGTATCGGCATCGACCCGGCGCCCGCGATCGTCACCGTCCGCCCCGGGCGCGGGGCGTGGACGATCGCGCCGTCGCCGATGTACATCGCGACATGGCTGGCGTCGTCGAAGTAGATGATGAGGTCGCCGGGGAGCATGTCCTTGATGTCGACCGACTTCAGCCGCTTCCACTGCTCCTGCGAGGTGCGCGGGATCGCATCGCCGGCCGCCAGCCAGGCCTGTGAGGTCAGGCCCGAGCAGTCGTACGTCTTCGGGCCCTCGGCGCCCCACTCGTACGGCTTTCCGATCTGGGCCGTCGCGTACGCGACCGCCTTCTTGCCCGCCTCGGTGGCCTTGCCCTGGACGTCGTCGAGGACGCCGGTGTCGAGCCAGGCGGTCTGTGCCTCGTACGCGGCCTGGCGCTCCAGCTCGGCGAGGCGCTTCTTCTCGTCCTTCTCCAGCTCGGACTCGAGCTTCTCGGCCGCCGCGATCTGCTTCTTGATCTTCTTCTGGGCGGTCGCCTTGGCCTTGCGGTTGGCCTCCAGCTTCTTCCACTGGGCGGAGGCGTCCTTGGCGTACTGCTCCAAGTCCTGCTGGGTGCGGGTCATTTCCTGTATCAGGGCCTTGGTGGCGCGCTCGCCCTGGAGTACGCGGCCCGCGCCGTCCAGGAACTCCTGAGGGTCGTCACTGAGCATCAACTGCGCCTCGTCCGGCAGCCCGCCGCTGCGGTACTGAGCGCGGGCCGCGGCGCCGGCGCGTTTCTTGAGGTCGTCCAGCCTCGCCTGACCCTGGACGATCCTGTTGGCCAGGTCGACGATATCCGCGGACTGCTGCTTGGCCTTCTCCTCGGCGGCGTTGTACGCGTCCGTGGCGACGGCGGCCTCGCGGTAGAGCCTGTCGATCTTCTCGCGGACGACCTCAAGGTGCGCGTTCGTGACCGGAGTCGAGGAAGCGGACGCCGAGGGAGTCGGCGTGGGGGTCGGTGCGGCGAATGCCATGCCGGGTGCTGCCGCCAGCACGGTGACCGCGCAGACCACGGTCACGGCCGCCGAGATCAGGCCCCGCTTGCCCGTACCCATACCACTGCCCCCAAACTGATTTACCGTCAGTAACTTACGGACACCCGGGGATCGTGCCACGACAGGGCACAAAACGACAGAGGCAGTGACTCTCTCCCCCATTCGACCGCTGCTACGACGATCTCCCCGCCTTTGTGACGAACGACTCCCAGAGATCGTTCCCGGTCGCCCGGCCGCTCGGGGAAACGAGAGGGAAACCTGTCCGGTCCTGTGCCCCAAGCCGTCAGGTCCTGTGTCCCCGAACCGTCAGAACCTGGGCGCCAACGCCGCCCAGCGCACGGTCACTTCACCCTGCCGCCAGCGCACCGGCCCGTCCGCCACCGGCCAGTCGGCGGTCAGATCCCGCACCGCGCGCATCCAGCGCTGGCGGGCGCCGTAGGAGGCGTAGGGCGCGGCGGCGGCCCAGGCTCGGTCGAAGTCGCGCAGGAAGGCATGGACCGGTTCGCCGGGGACATTGCGGTGGATGAGCGCTTTCGGGAGGCGCTCCGCGAGGTCCGACGGCCGCTCCAGGGAGCCGAGTCGGGCCGCGAACGTGACCGTGCGCGGCCCTTCCGGACCGAGCGCCACCCACGCATGCCGCCGCCCGATCTCGTCGCAGGTGCCTTCGACGAGCAGTCCGCCGCCGGAGCCGTCCGCCCGGGGCGCGAGCCGGGCGCACAGCCGCTCCCAGACCGCGGCGACCTCGTCCTCGTCGTACTGGCGCAGCACGTTGGCGGCGCGGACGAGCAACGGCCGCTGGGGGATGGGGATCTCGAACCCGCCGTGCCGGAACACCAGCCCCTCGCGCTCGTACGGCCGTGCCGCCGCGACCCGCGCCGGTTCGATCTCGACGCCGACGACACGCGCGCGGGGCGCGACCGTACGGAGGCGGCCGAGCAGTTCGACGGCCGTCCAGGGGGCCGCGCCGTAGCCGAGGTCGACCGCGACGGGTTCGGCGCCGCGGCGCAGTTCGGTGCCGTGCGTGGCCGCGATCCAGCGGTCCATGCGGCGGAGCCGGTTCGGGTTCGTGGTCCCGCGCGTCACCGTTCCCACGGGGCGGGCGGTTGCGCGGGATGTCATGGCTACGAGGGTATGCGAACGCGCTTCAGCCTCGAACGGTTGAGCGACCACCGGTAATGATTCGGCAAAGAACCCGAAACCGGAAATGGAGTGCCATCGTCCGGTGTTCCTCCTCTGGAGGGCCCGCACGTCCTCCCGAAGGCATGCCCGGACCAAGGAGGAACGCCACGTGAGCCAGTACGTCAGCAGGCTCGGACGGCGCTCCCCGGCCGCGCACCCGCGGCTGCGCCGCCGTCCCCGCCGTGTCGCGATGCTCTCCGTGCACACCTCACCGCTCCACCAGCCGGGCACCGGCGACGCCGGCGGCATGAACGTCTACATCGTGGAGCTGGCGCAGCGCCTCGCCGCCATCAACATCGAGGTGGAGATCTTCACCCGGGCGACCACCGCCGCCCTCCCCCGACCGTCGAACTCGCCCCCGGAGTGCTCGTCCGGCACGTCGACGCGGGCCCCTACGAAGGCCTCGCCAAGGAAGACCTCCCGGCCCAGCTGTGCGCCTTCACCCACGGCGTCATGCAGGCCTGGGCCGGCCACCGCCCCGACTACTACGACCTCGTCCACTCGCACTACTGGCTCTCCGGCCACGTCGGCTGGCTCGCCGCCCAGCGCTGGGGCGTCCCCCTGGTGCACGCCATGCACACCATGGCCAAGGTCAAGAACGCCAACCTGGCCGACGGCGACACCCCCGAGCCCGCCGCCCGCGTCATCGGCGAGACCC
Source organism: Streptomyces sp. DG2A-72 (assembly GCF_030499575.1). Taxonomy (NCBI): domain Bacteria; kingdom Bacillati; phylum Actinomycetota; class Actinomycetes; order Kitasatosporales; family Streptomycetaceae; genus Streptomyces; species Streptomyces sp. DG2A-72. The sequence continues at coordinate 4,616,880 of NZ_JASTLC010000001.1, read as the reverse complement.
AGATCGTCGCCGCCGCCGACCGCCTCATCGCCAACACCGCGGAAGAGGCCGAGGAGCTGGTACGGCACTACGCCGCCGAGCGCGACAAGGTCGCCGTGGTCCACCCCGGCGTCAACCTCGACCGCTTCAGCCCCGCCGAAGGCCGCGCCGCCGCCCGCGCCCGCCTCGGCCTCCCGCAGGACGCCCTGATCCCGCTCTTCGCGGGCCGCATCCAGCCCCTGAAAGCGCCCGACGTGCTGCTGCGCGCGGTGGCCGTCCTCCTCGACGAGCGCCCCGAGCTGCGCTCCCGCATCCTCGTCCCCGTCGTCGGCGGACCCAGCGGCAGCGGCCTCGCCAAGCCCGAGGGCCTGCAGAAGCTGGCTGCCCGGCTCGGGATCGCGGATGTCGTACGGTTCCGTCCGCCCGTCGGCCAGGATCAGCTCGCGGACTGGTTCCGGGCCGCCTCCGTGCTGGTCATGCCGTCCTACAGCGAGTCCTTCGGCCTGGTCGCCATCGAGGCGCAGGCGGCGGGCACGCCGGTGCTCGCGGCCTCGGTCGGCGGCCTCCCGGTGGCGGTACGGGACGGACGTACCGGATTCCTCGTCCAGGGGCACAACCCCGTCGACTACGCGCGCGTGCTGGGCGATTTCGCCGACGACCCCGCGCTGTCGGGACGCATGGGCGCGGCAGCCGCCCGGCACGCACAGTTCTTCGGCTGGGACACCGCGGCCGCCGCCACGGCGGACGTCTACACGGCGGCGACCCAGTCGTACCGCCGTCGCGTACGCTCCCACCATGGCTGAGGCACCGAAGGCAGCGCAGGTCATCGAGGGTTTCCTGGGGGACGCCGAACTCGAGTGGGAGAGCCCCGGGCCCGGCAACTACGTCGTGAAGCTCCCCGGCACCCGCAAGCTCTCCACGACCGTCTCCCTCCTCGTCGGCCGCCACTCCCTCTCCCTCAACGCCTTCGTCGTACGCCATCCCGACGAGAACGAGGGCGGAGTCCACCGCTGGCTCCTGGAGCGCAACCTCAAGCTGTACGGCGTCAGTTACGCCGTCGATCCCCTCGGCGACATCTACCTCACCGCAAAGCTCCCCCTCTCCGCCGTCACCCCTGACGAGATCGACCGGCTGCTCGGCCAGGTCCTGGAGGCGGCGGACGGCTCCTTCAACACCCTCCTGGAGCTCGGTTTCGCGTCCGCGATCCGCAAGGAGTACGAGTGGCGGGTGTCGCGCGGCGAATCCACCCGCAATCTGGATGCGTTCATGCATCTGATCGAGCGACCCACTGACTGATTTCAAGGTCCGGTACGGCACCACGGACGCCGTACGACCGCGCAATCTGTACGACGCTCAGCGCGCGCTGAGGCGATAGCGGCCTGGGGGCACGCCGACCAGTTTCTTGAAGTGCCGTGTCAGATGGGCCTGGTCGTAGAACCCGGTCGCGGTGGCCGTCTCGGCCGGGCTCGCGCCGCGCAGCAGCAGGGCGCGGGCGCGGTCGACACGGCGGGAGTTGAGGTACTGGTGCGGGGCGATGCCGTAGGCGGTGCTGAACGCCCGTACCAGGTGGGCGGGGTGCGCGTGCAGCAGCCGGGCGGCCTCGTCGAGGGTGAGGCCCTGGGTGACCCGGGCGTCGAGGAGTGCGCGCAGGTCGCCGGCGAGGGCGGGGTCACGGCGCTCCCCGACGGCCGAACGCGCCCGCAGATGGGTCCGCAGCCGTTCTCCTACGAGCGTCAGCCTGCTCTCGGCCTCCAGCTCGTCGCCGGGGCGGGCGAGCGCGGAGTGCAGTTGGCCCACACGCTGCCTGAGCACGGGATCGCGCAGGTCGGGCGAGTCGACGGCGGGTCCGATGAGGTCGTCGGTGAGACGGGTCGCGTCGAGGTACAGGACGCGCTTGCGGAAGCCGTGCGGGGTGGCGGGGGAGCCGTTGTGCGGGACGTGCGGCGGCAGCAGGGACACCGTGTCGTGCGGGGTGCCGTGCTCATGCCGGTCGAGGTCGTACCGTACGGCGCCGTCGTCCACGATGAGCAGCGTCCAGGCCTCGTGAACGTGCATCGGATAGGCGTACTCGGTGAAGTGCGCGTGGAAGACCTCGACGACGCCCGGGACGTGCGGGCGCCAGGCGGAGACGTCACGCCGGGTGGCCATGCAAAGAACGTACAAGACGATGGCGTACGACGATCGGCAGTCTCACTGCATGAGCGAGCAACCCCTCCGTTTCGACACGAAGATCGCCGTCCTCCTGCGCGACGACCTGGAGCCCTGGCAGCGCCTGAACGTCACCGCGTTCCTGGTCAGCGGCCTGGGCGCCCAGCTCCCCGAGGTGATCGGCGAGCCCTACGAGGACGCGGACGGCGTCCTGTACCTGCCGATGTTCCGTCAGCCCGTCCTGGTCTTCGAGGCCACCAAGGAGACCCTGACGGCAGCCCACGCGCGCGTGCTGTCCCGTTCCCTCCCGCGCGCGGTCTTCACCTCCGACCTCTTCACCACCGGCAACGACCGCGACAACCGGGCGGCGGTGCGCGCCGTGCCGACGGGGGAGCTGGACCTGGTGGGGCTGGCGGTGTACGGGCCGCGGAACGCGGTGGACAAGGCGGTGAAGGGGGCGCGGATGCATCCGTGAGTCAGGCCGTGCTGACCTCTGTTTTCGCAGGGGACGCCTCCGGCGCCGGGTCCTGTGACGGAAGCCGCCGCATCAGGACGCCGTACCCGATCCCCGCCGCCGTCCCGATGACCGCGCACAGCCCCCACAGCCACTCCGCGCCCCACCGGTCGATGACGACGCCGGACATCAGCGGGGCGACGAGGGAGGCCACCGCCCAGGACATGGTGTACATGCCCTGGTAGCGCCCGCGCCCATGCACCGGAGACAGGCGGACGACCAGGCTGGTCTGGGTCGGGGCGTTGACGATCTCGGCGAGGGTCCAGACGCAGACGGTGAGGGCGAAGACGCCGACCGAGCCGGCGAAGGCGGTGAGGCCGAAGCCGTAGCCGGCGAGGAGGGCGGAGATCACGAGCAGGCGTCCGGGGTCCCGGTGTTCGATGTAGCGGGTGACCGGGATCTGGAGGACGACGATCAGGACGCCGTTGACGGCGATGGCCAGGCCGTAGTCGGCCGGGGTGAAGCCGGCCTCGCCCATCGCCACCGGCAGGCCCACCATGCCCTGCTGGAAGATCAGGGCGACCAGGAAGGACAGGCCGACGACGCCCATGAAGCGGCCGTCGCGCAGGACCGTGCCGAGGCCGGTGTCGTCCGCCGCCTTCTCGGCCGCGGTGCGTTCGGGGCGGGACTCCGGCAGCTTCAGGAAGACCACGATGGCGCAGATCATGGTCATGCCCGCCTCGATGAGGAAGCCGGCGAGGTAGCTGAACTCGGCGATGAAGCCGGCCGCCATGGAGGAGACGGCGAACCCGAGGTTGATCGCCCAGTAGTTGAGGGAGAAGGCCCGGACGCGGTCCTCGGGGCGGACGATGTCGGCCATCATCGCCTGCACGGCGGGCCGGGAGGCGTTGCTGGCCATGCCGACCAGGAAGGCGACGGCGGCGATGGCGAGGGGGTGGTGCATGAACCCCAGCAGCGCGACGGAGACGGCCGTGGACGCCTGCGCCACGAGCAGCGTCGGCCGCCGCCCGAGCCGGTCCGTCAGCACGCCCGCGCCGACGGAGGAGACGACTCCGCCGAGCCCGTGGAGCGCGGCGACCAGGCCGGCGTACGAGGCGGAGTAGCCGCGGTCGAGCGTGAGGTACAGCGCCATGAAGGTGGCGACGAAGCCGCCGAGCCGGTTGACGAGGGTGCTGGTCCACAGCCACCAGAACTCGCGGGGGAGTCCGGAAACGGTTTCTCGGGCGGCGCGTCTCAGAGAGGCGAGCGACATCGGGTCCCCCACGGCAGTCAGCTGGCTGTAAGCGGCTCAGGCGGTGAGCACAACTTACGAGGACGCTGTCGCGCGGGGCCACTGAATTAACAGATCCCGTCAACCGTCCGCTCTTCGGGCGGACGCACAAGCGATCAAAGCCTTCGATTACGCTCGGACGCATGGCCGACGCACCGTACAAGCTGATCCTCCTCCGCCACGGCGAGAGCGAATGGAACGCGAAGAACCTGTTCACCGGCTGGGTGGACGTCAACCTCAACGAGAAGGGCGAGAAGGAGGCAGTCCGCGGCGGTGAGCTGCTCAAGGACGCCGGTCTGCTGCCCGACGTCGTGCACACGTCCCTCCAGAAGCGCGCGATCCGCACCGCGCAGCTCGCGCTGGAGGCCGCCGACCGCCTGTGGATCCCGGTCCACCGCACCTGGCGCCTGAACGAGCGTCACTACGGCGCCCTCCAGGGCAAGGACAAGGCGCAGACGCTCGCCGAGTTCGGCGAGGAGCAGTTCATGCTGTGGCGCCGCTCGTACGACACGCCGCCGCCGCCGCTGGACCGCGACGCCGAGTACTCCCAGTTCTCCGACCCGCGCTACGCCACGCTCCCGCCGGAGCTGCGCCCGCAGACGGAGTGCCTCAAGGACGTCGTCGTCCGCATGCTCCCGTACTGGTTCGACGGCATCGTCCCGGACCTCCTCACCGGGAGTACGGTCCTGGTCGCGGCCCACGGCAACTCGCTGCGCGCCCTCGTCAAGCACCTCGACGGCATCTCCGACGCGGACATCGCGGGCCTCAACATCCCGACGGGCATCCCGCTCTCCTACGAGCTGGACTCCGACTTCAAGCCCCTCAACCCCGGCGGCACCTACCTCGACCCTGAGGCGGCTGCGGCGGCGATCGAGGCGGTCAAGAACCAGGGCAAGAAGAAGTAACCCTGACTGATCAAGCCCCCTGCCTGCGGGTTGTCCGCTGGTAGGGGGCTTTGTGGTGGCGTGGGCCGTCTCTGGGCCGTACGCCGTACGCCGTACGCCGCGCCGTCCTCTACCCGAGCATGAGTATCGCCTCGGCGACCTCGTCCACCGCCGCATCGGGGATCGCGGTGGCAGCCTCCTCGAGGACGAGCAGCCGTGCCCCGGGGATCTCGCGTGCGAGCGCCTCGCCGTTGCCGACGGGGAAGAACCGGTCGCGGCGGCCGTGGACGACGAGCGTGGGAATCTCGATCTCGGGCAGGCGCTCGCGCCAACGGGGTGTGCAGTCGAGCCTGGAAAACACCATGCCCAGCTGGTTGGCCAGCTGGACCGGGGACGTGGTGCCGGGCGTGCGGTCCCAGATGCGCGCGGCGATCGCGCGCGCGGCGACGGGGTCGTCGCCGAGGATCTCCGCGCCGGCGGCGGCGAACCCGGCCACCGCCTCGCGGTCGGTCCAGTCGGGCATCGGATGCGCGAACAGCCGGCTCATCGTCGCCCGGTCATGGTCGGGGAGGTCGTCGTCGGGCGGGCCGGGTGCAACCGCGCGGGTGCCGGCCAGGGTGAGCGCCGAGAACGCGCCCGGGTGGTCGAGCGCGGCCACCTGGGCGACCATCCCGCCGACGCCGATCCCCGCGAGGTGCGCGGGGGCGCCGCCGAGCGCGTCAGCGAGGGCCGCCGCGTCGGCGGCGAGGTCGCGCAGCGTGTAGGCGGGCGCTTCCGGGTCCGCCGTCGTCGACTCTCCGCTGTCGCGCAGGTCGTAGCGCACCACGCGGCGCCCGCCGGCGGCGAGGCGCTCGCACAGCGCGTCGGGCCAGGAGAGCATCGTCGGTGCGCCCGCGAGCAGGACGAGCGGCGCGTCGTCGTCACCGAACGATTCGATACCCAAGGCGATCTCATCGACGCCGATGTTGATGGTGGTCATCGGATCACCGCAGGACGTCGTAGGTCAGGTGTGTCGCCGTCGATGTCGACGTCACGCTCCGCTGCGCCAGCATGCGCGGTGGCCCGCCGGTGAACAGTGGCGTCCCGGCGCCCAGCACGACGGGTGCGAGGTGCAGCGTCAGCACGTCGACCAGCCCTGCGGCGAGCGCCGAGCGAACGGTGGCGCCGCCGCCCATGAGGACCACGTCGAGATCCTTGCCGCTGTCCGACGCCGCCTCCTCGGCGCGCTCGCGCGCGGCGGTGACAGCGTCGGGCAGACCCGTGGTGACGAAGGTCCAGTCGAGGTCGGTGAGCCGCACCGCCTTGGGCGGCGAGCTCGTCACGACGACGAACGCGGGCTTGCCGACCTCGCCGGCGCCGTAGCCGGTCCTGTCGTCCCAGCCGCCCGGCCCGTCGACCACGTCGAAGAGCTTGCGGCCGAGGACGACGGCGCCCGAGCGGGCGGTCGCCTCGCCCAGGACCCGGCGGTCGTCGGGGTCGTCGGAGAACGCCCAGGTGTGCAGGGCCTCACCGCCGGTGCCCAGACCGTTGTCCGGGCCGGGGTCGGGACCGGTGACGAAGCCGTCGAGGGACACCGAGATGTCGGCGATGATTCGAGTCATGCCAGGGCAGACCCGATCCGCCGCCCGAACTCATCGCTCACGCAGGAAGCGGAGTACCGGTGACCCCGCAGGCAGAAATCCACGAGCCCTTCGAGCATCCTCCGGGCAGGATGCTCCCGTGCACCATGTCCTGTGCGGGCTCGCCGCCAATCCGGCCCTGCCGACCGAGCTGGTCGACCGGCTGATCGGGATGGCGGACGCCGATGTCGCCTCAGCGCTCGCCAGCCGCGAGGACCTCAGCCATGCGCAGGCGGTCGCACTGGCTGGACTCGGTGAGGAGACCGCTGTGCCGCTGGCGTACAAGGGCAAGCTGACAGCCGCCGATATCGACCCGGTGACACAACCACACGCCGCACTTGCCCTGCTCGACGAGGGCGTCGGCAGACCGGAATGGGCACGCCTGCTCGCCACTGATCCCGTCGTCGAGCGCCGGGAGAAGCTGGCCGGCTGCCCGGGCCTTCCGCCCGATGTGGTCAAGACGCTCTCCGCCGACCCGGACGTCCGAGTCGTCGCCGAGCTCGCTCTGTGGACAACACCGGACACGGCCACCCGGCTCGCGCGGCATCCGCACGCAGAGGTGCGTAGCGCGGTGGCAGCCAACGAGGCGACGCCACCGGTCGTACTGGCGATGTTGATCACGGGTGAGGGGCTGCCACCGGCCCAGCGGTGCCTCGTATGCGACCGCGAGGCGACGCCGTTCGTACATGGTCCGCACTGTCCTCGCCCCGACTGCGACCTGCTGCCCGGTGCCGCGTGCGACGGCTCGCACCAGTCCACCGTTCACCGACTCCACGAGGAAGCGCTGCGCAACCCCGCCACACCTGCCGAATCCGTCGTCGGCTTTGCCGACCACCCTTCCCCGCTGCTGCGTCGGCAACTCGCCGCCCGCTCCGATCTGCCACGGCCGGTCTGCGCACGGCTGGCCGCCGATCCGTCTCCGGGTGTCCGGGCCGAACTCGCCGAAAATCCTGTGATCGGTGAGGCGTTGATGCACGGGATGGCTGCGGACCGTGATCCAGATGTACGACGCAGCCTCGCGCACAACCCCGATGTGCCGCTCGGCCTCCTCCCCTCTCTGGCGACTGCGACCAAGATCGGCTCAACCCTTCTGCCGAGGATCGCTGCCGCATCACCGGACGAGGTCAAGAAGCTGGCCGAATCACGGCATCCGGCCCTACGCATGCTCCTGGCCGAACGACGCGATCTACCGGCGGAGATCGTCGACGCATTGGCCGCCGACCCCGACGCGAAAGTGGTCAAGTCCATCGCCCCTCACCCGGGCCTCTCCGACACCCGGCTGCGCGCCATGGTCGACCACCATGGCGTCCAGGTCGTTGCCAAAGTGGCGGCCAACCCGGACGCGTCGCCGGCACTGCTGGAGTACTTGGCCCGGCATCAACCGCCGGCGCACAAGGCGTTCCGCGAGATAGCCCGGCATCGCAAGGCAACCCCCGTGGCCCTGCTCGCCTGCCTGGCGGACAAGCGGGCAAGGCGTATCGCCGCCGCCCATCCCGCCCTGCCGCCCACGGCCATGGCCGACCTGCTGGGCGACGACGACTGGCTCGTCGTAGAAGCGGCGGCCGCCAACCCTTCGCTTCCGCATGCCGTGATGTCTGAGCTCGTGCCATAAGAACCCTGGGGGCTCTTCTGTGGCCCCCGTTTCACCTATTCGGATGACCCCGTTCTCCGCACACGGCACGTGCTTTTCGCCTTCGGGAAGATCCTGCGCGGCGAAGGTCGCCAACACTCACGGACCTGACGAAGGGGCTTCCCCATGCGCATACAGGCGTGGAGCAAAGCGAGGGCTGCGGCGGTTGCCGGCTCGGCCGTTCTGGTGACGACACTCGCGATCGGCGTCGTTGGTCCGACGGCTCAGGCGGAGCCGAATCAGCTGCCCAAGGTGCACTACACCAACGCCACCAAGGTGAAGGCCGACGGCCCGGCATGCGCTGTTCATTGGAACTATCCGCATCGCGGCGTCAACGACCGGACCTGGCCGGCGGGCCCGTCAACGGCCAGCAGGATCGTCGGCGTGCGGTACACCGCGGGCGGCTACGCACTCGTCCGTGACGGTGCACGGCAACGGGCACAGACCGCGCCCTGGTGGGGGTGGATCAGGAAGAGCTGTCTGGTCGACCCTGTCGCACGGAAGTTCCCTCGGGTGGCGCACCCCCGGGACCTGGCCAACCGGCCCGACCCGAACGGCTACGCACCGGCACTGCGGCACCGCCATGCGACCGGCGGTGACAATCGCGTCAAGCTCGTGGACATCACGCCTGACCCGGGACGCAAGAGGGGCAGCGTGAAGGTCGGAACGACCGGGACGCTGCGCAACGGGCCCGTGAAGTTCGCCATCGGCAACGCCGGAAAGGGCTGGGTCTTCCACATCACCCGCACCACCTGCCGCCGCGCTGACGGCAGGCCGTACGACCCGGCCCAATGGGTATTCGGCTACTCACCTGACGCCCGCCGCTGGGGCTGGGTCCAGGCTCGGCACCTGCCGAGTTGCACCCGCGCGTAAAGAGGCGTGAGGGCTGGGAGATCGCCGACTCACTCTCCCAGCCCTCTGCGTGCCACAGGCGCTGAAACGCCTCGGTGGTGCGCGGGTGGACGATCTCGTCCTGCAGATGGCGCCACTCGGGGTCGGGGAGGGCGGCGTGCGCCTGGTCCCAAGCGGTGAGCAGTGCCCTACCGAGTCGCGAGTGCAGGTAGCCCCACCCCGTTCGTACGGCATTCCCGCCCCGCTCGCGGCACAGTGGACGTATGGACGCAGTGGACGCGCAACACACGAATCTGTTGGCCGGTGCGACCCCGGCGACCCGGCTGCCCGCGCAGGATCTGGAGCGGGCGCGGCGCTTCTACTCCGAGCGGCTCGGGCTGGAGCCCGTGGAGGAGCGGCCCGGCGGGCTGAAGTACCGGAGCGGTGGTGTGGAGTTCGTCGTGTTCGAGTCGACGGGATCCCCGCCCGGCACCTTCACCCAGATGGCGTGGAAGGTCCACGACATCGAGGCGGTCGTCGCCGAACTCAAGGCGCGCGGCGTGGAGTTCGAGGACGTGGAGATGCCCGCGCTGTACGGCGGCGGACGGACCGTGGACGGGATCCTCGAAGTCGAGGGCAACTACCCGAGCACCGGCGCCCGCGGCGAACGCGGTGCCTGGTTCCGGGACAGCGAGGGAAACCTGCTCGCCATCGGGGCACCGGTGATGTGAGGCCCGACAAAAGAAGGAGATGGAGCCGGGCGAAGGTCATCCCCGTACCCTCGCCCGGTGTCCCGTGGTGGCGCGAACAGCTGCGATCAGGCGGTCAGATCGACAGCGGAACCTTGTGGACCTCGTCCGCCTTGTGCCCCGCCCGCTCGTGAATGCGCTGGACCGCTTCGGCCGAAGGCGCCTCGGAGAGGCAGTAGACGATGCCGGACTCCGGGTCCGCCCAGGCCCGCTCGAAGTGGACGCCCTCTTCCTTCTCGATGGCGAGGTCCGCCTGGTGGGCCTCCCTGAGCTGTTCGGCCGTAATGCCCTTCATCCCGGTGTGTACGTCCATGAACTGAGCCATGGCCTCGCACCTCCTTCTCCGCCCGTGCGCTGCGCCTGCTCTTCTTCCATGCTGCGCCCGTACGGCAGTACCAACCAGCGCAGGGGCCCCGGCGCGATGCCGGGGCCCCTGCGAAGAACGGGTCGATCAGCCGCACTGGCACGGATTGCCGGACTGGCATCCGCACTGGCAGCCCGAGCCACAGCCGCACGCGCCGATCAAGGTCAGGCTCTTGATCTCGGCGGGCTGCTCGGTCGGACGTTCCTGGGTGGGGTCGGGTGTCGTACCGGAGATGCTGGGGGATTCGGCCATGGTCCCTCCTCAAGGCTGGAGCCTGTGCCCATTCCATGCCCGCCCAGCCGGTCGCATCAACGGCGCACGGAGGCTCTGGCGCACGCCCCCGTGCGAATTCTCAGGAGCCCTCGGTGCCCGTCACCGGCTGGATGTCCGGCTGGATGTCGGGCTGGAGCTCGTCCGCGTGCTCGCCGGTGACCAGGTACACCACGCGCTTGGCGACGGCCACGGCGTGGTCGGCGTACCGCTCGTAGTAGCGACCGAGCAGGGTGACGTCGACGGCGGTCTCGATGCCGTGCTTCCACTTCTCGTCCATCAGGTGCTGGAAGAGCGTGCGGTGCAGCAGGTCCATCTCGTCGTCGTCCTGCTCGAGCTGCATCGCCAGGTCGACGTCCTTGGTGATGATGACCTCGGCGGCCTTCGCCATCAGGCGCTGGGCGAGCTGGCCCATCTCCAGGATGGTGGCGTGCAGGTCGTGGGGGACCGCGCGCTCCGGGAAGCGCAGCCGGGCCAGCTTGGCCACGTGCTGGGCCAGGTCGCCCGAGCGCTCCAGGTCGGCCGACATCCGCAGCGAGGTGACGACAATGCGCAGGTCCGTCGCCACCGGCTGCTGGCGCGCCAGCAGGGCTATGGCCCGGGCCTCCAGGTCGTGCTGGAGCTCGTCGACCTTCTTGTCGCCCTCGATGACGCTCTCGGCCAGCTTCAGGTCGGAGTCGAGGATCGCCGTCGTGGCGCGCCCGATCGCTGATCCGACCAGCCGGGCCATCTCGACCAGACCGTCACCGATCGAGTCGAGTTCCTCGTGGTACGCGTCCCGCATCAGGGTTCCTCTCGTACGTCTGTTTCAGTGGCTGCCGGGGGCCGGGCCCGGTGCATCAGGTCCTGCTGAAACCGGCGCTTCGCACCCCACGCTTCCACGTTCCGGCCCGTACGCGTCCGTTTTCGCCACCCCAAATGAACCAACCCTAGCTCCAAGGTGAACTCTGGGCGACGAGTGTTCGAGGTCGCACTCCGATGGCTGTGGCCATGGACTATCCCATGCCTAACCTGGATGCATGGACGTGAACGCGGCGGTCGCCGCAGCGGCAGCGATCGCCGGTGTACTTACCGGTGTCATCGCCATGCTGGCGTTCCGCTGGAGCGAACGCGACCAGAAGCGACCCACGAGAACCTCTCTGCACACCGACCCGGTCCTGCCGCCGGGCGTCGACACGGTGCTGTCCGTGCTGCGCTCCTCGGCCGTCGTCCTCGACGAGGGGGACGCCGTGGTCAAGGCCAGCTCGGCGGCGTACGCCCTGGGCCTGGTCCGCGGCGGCAAGCTCGCCGTGGAGCCGATGCTGCAGATGGCCCGCGACACCCGGCGCGACGGAGAGATACGCCAGGTGGAGCTGGACCTGCCGAGGAGAGGGACCGGCCGGGGCGAGGCCCTCGCCGTCTCCGCGCGCGTCGCGCCCCTCGGCTCCCGCCTCGTACTGCTCCTGGTCGAGGACCTCACCGAGGCCAGACGCATCGAGGCGGTACGGCGCGACTTCGTCGCGAACGTCAGCCATGAGCTGAAGACGCCGGTGGGCGCCCTCTCCCTCCTCTCCGAGGCCGTCATGGACGCCTCGGACGACCCGGAGGCCGTGGAGCGTTTCGCCGGCCGTATGCAGATAGAGGCGACCCGCCTGACCAACCTGGTCCAGGAGCTGATCGACCTCTCCCGGGTCCAGAACGACGACCCGCTGGAGGACGCCGAGCCGGTCCGCGTCGACGAACTCGTCGCCGAGGCCATCGACCGCTGCCGGCACGCGGCCGGCACCAAGCAGATCACCATGGCCGCCGGCGGGACCGCCGACCTGCATGTCTGGGGCAACCGCGGCCAGCTCGCCGCGGCCCTCGGCAACCTCGTCGAGAACGCCGTCAACTACTCGCCCGCCCGCACCCGCGTCGGCATAGCCGCCCGCAAGGTGACCGCGTCCGGCGGCGCCCATATCGAGATCGCCGTGACCGATCAGGGCATCGGCATCTCGGAGAAGGACAAGGAGCGCGTCTTCGAGCGCTTCTACCGCGTCGACCCCGCCCGCTCCCGTGCCACCGGCGGTACGGGCCTCGGGCTGGCGATCGTCAAACACGTGGCCGCCTCGCACGGTGGGGAGGTCTCGGTGTGGAGTTCCGAGGGACAGGGCTCCACATTCACCCTGCGGCTGCCGGAGGCGGGTGTCGCCCGCGACCGTGCGACGCACCACTCCGCCCTCGACGACGAGGCCGGACAGTCCGCACCCGCCGTCCCGTCCCCTGACTCATCTGATTCATCCCAGTACGAACCGCTTCCCGCCCCGGAGGTCCTTCCGTGACCCGTGTGCTCGTCGTCGAGGACGAGGAGTCCTTCTCCGACGCCCTGTCGTACATGCTCCGTAAAGAGGGCTTCGAGGTCGCCGTCGCGACCACCGGGCCCGACGGACTCGACGAGTTCGAGCGCAACGGCGCCGACCTCGTCCTCCTCGACCTGATGCTGCCCGGCCTGCCGGGCACCGAGGTCTGCCGTCAGCTGCGCGGTCGTTCCAACGTCCCGGTGATCATGGTCACCGCCAAGGACAGCGAGATCGACAAGGTGGTCGGCCTGGAAATAGGAGCCGATGACTACGTCACCAAGCCCTTCTCGTCGCGCGAGCTGGTCGCCCGTATCCGGGCCGTCCTGCGCCGCCGCGGCGAGCCGGAGGAGGTGACCCCGGCCGCCCTGGAGGCGGGCCCGGTCCGCATGGACGTGGACCGCCACGTCGTGACGGTCTCCGGCTCCAAGGTCGACCTCCCCCTCAAGGAGTTCGACCTCCTGGAGATGCTCCTGCGCAACGCCGGCCGGGTCCTCACCCGTATGCAGCTCATCGACCGTGTCTGGGGCGCCGACTACGTCGGCGACACCAAGACCCTCGACGTCCACGTCAAGCGCCTCCGCGCCAAGATCGAACCGGACCCGGGCGCGCCCAGGTATCTGGTGACGGTGCGCGGTCTGGGCTACAAGTTCGAGCCGTAAACCGCGTTGGTACGACGACGAAGGGCGGGACCTCGCTGGAGGTCCCGCCCTTCGTTTCTCGTACGGCTGCTCAGTGGCCGGCGGCCTCGTTCGAGGCGGACCCGGTGGGCGTGGCGCTCGCGGAGGCGGCGTCGGTCGGGGTGGCGTTGCCGGTCGGCGACCCGGTGGGCGAGCCGGAGGCACCCTCGCCCGGCTTCTCGGAGGCGGTCGGGGAGGCGCCCGGCGCTGCCGGGACCTCGGTCGGGCCCCAGCTGGAGAAGTAGCTCTCGGCCGGGACGACGAAGGCCTCCAGGCTCACGTCGCCGGTCGTGGAGAAGGTGAAGGTGACCTTCTGGGCGTCGCCGTCCTTCATGGCCTCGCGGCTGCCGGTGAGTACGGCGGAGGCGTTGTTCTCACCGCCGAGGACCAGCGAGCCTCCGGCCGGGATGGACAGGTTCTTGCCCTTGGCCGCGGTCAGCTTGGCGGGGCCGGCGCCGTCCACGGTGATGGAGTCGAGCGTCTGCGCCTTGGCGCCGCTGTTGAACAGGGTCGCGGCGACCGCTGCCGGGCCGGTCGACTCCTCGTCGGGCTGGGTGATGACGACGGCGTTCTGGATCTTGATGTCCCCGACGGTCGTGGCGGCGTTGTCCGGCTTGACCTCCAGGGTCTGGGCGTTGTTGCCGGCCGCGCACGCGGAGAGCGAGGCGATCGAGAACGCGATGGCGGCGGCGGCGAGGGCGCCGCGTCGAAGGCTGCTGCTCACGGCGGCGGCAACTCCTTGACTCGAACGAGGCGGGCGCGTAAAGCCGCCCTAAGTGTCTGTCAGCGGCCTTAGGCTACCGACCCGTTCCCGCGCGACCGCACCCGACCCTCCCCAAGGGCGCCGCTTCCCTCACCGGGCGGCAGTCGGCGTACCCGCGGAAGTGACTCACGAGTCACTTTGCACCGGCGCTCGTCGGCCATTCACATAAGTGGCCGAGATCGATCGGCTGACAACGCCTCGACAACGCGCCGACATAGCGTCGGCACAGTTGAACCACCGGTGCGCAAACTTTCCGTGAAGGAATGCACGGCCGCCCTGATAATTGATCACCGACCGTCCGAGCCGGTCTCCTGTGATTCCTGTGATCAATTCCGGATTCGTCACGTACCCCACCCCAGGCACCGAACGGAGTAGCGGAAGTCGATCACTTGGAACCGGACATATAGGGACGTTCGTCCACTTGGAGGTGGCTCCGGATGTGTGTAACGTGCGCGTTTCACTTCCCCCGGAGAGCCGCTCCGACCTGCGAATACCTTCTTCCGCTCGGCCCGCGAAGCACGTTCCTGTTGCTGTTGTCAAGCCCCGAGATATGCCCTGACCTGCGAAAACGCCATTCAGAACCCGCCGTTTCCGTGTTACTCTGGATAGCCACGGAAGGGGTACCTGTCACATGACGTTCAAGGTTGGCGACACCGTGGTCTATCCCCATCACGGGGCCGCGCTGATCGAGGCCATCGAAACTCGCCAGATCAAAGGCGTGGACAAGACCTACTTGGTGCTGAAGGTCGCCCAGGGTGACCTGACGGTGCGTGTGCCAGCGGACAATGCGGAGTTCGTCGGCGTGCGTGATGTGGTCGGTCAGGACGGGCTGGACCGGGTCTTCGAGGTGCTGCGCGCGCCGTACGCCGAGGAGCCCACGAACTGGTCTCGTCGTTACAAGGCAAATCTGGAGAAGCTCGCCTCCGGCGATGTCATCAAGGTCGCGGAAGTCGTACGTGACCTGTGGCGTCGTGAGCGTGAGCGTGGACTCTCCGCCGGCGAGAAGCGCATGCTCGCCAAGGCCCGCCAGATCCTGGTGAGCGAACTCGCCCTCGCGGAGAACACGAACGAGGACAAGGCCGAGGCCCTGCTCGACGAGGTCCTCGCGTCCTGACGCAGGCGACAACCACGCCGTACTGCCTCAGTACATGGAAATGCCGCGGTGCCCGATGACGTATCTCCTGTCGCCGGGCGCTGCGGCATGTTCGCGCCCAGCGCTACCGCAGACACCGTGCGGTGATGTTGTACGCATTCCATACGCCGGGGAAGGGGACCCCCGTACTTGGCGTGCCGGGCCCGGGCAGCTGGCTCGACCAGGGTCACGGAAGGGTTCCGGTCAAGGCGTCGCGCCCGGCACGGTGTGGCCATACCCAAGTAGGCCGAGCACACAAACCTGACAGGAACCGATGTCTGACGATTCGCGCCCTTCGCCCGCGTCCGCACGCACTGCCGCGGTGATTCCTGCCGCCGGCCGGGGTGTACGCCTTGGTCCGGGCGCCCCCAAGGCACTCCGTGCGCTGGGCGGCACCCCCATGCTGATCCACGCGGTGCGCGCGATGGCCGCGTCCCGCGCCGTCTCCCTCGTGGTCGTCGTGGCTCCGCCGGACGGCGCCGCCGAGGTCAAGTCCATGCTGGACGCCCATGCGCTGCCGGAGCGGACGGACTTCCTCGTCGTGCCCGGCGGCGATTCCCGCCAGGAGTCGGTGAAGCTGGGCCTGGACGCCCTGCCCCCCGAGTACGACATCGTGCTGGTGCATGACGCGGCCCGGCCGCTCGTCC